>JBJESV010000070.1:0-37353 GCA_051882975.1 Emergencia sp. | reverse complement strand
ATGCTTCGGCATCCCTTTTGTAATGCTCCCGATGCCCCTGTTTCCGGCGTGCGCCCTGGCTCTATGTCAAGTGCTGGGTGGAGCAAATTACAAATTAAAACTGATTTTTTTCAGAGGGCTTCCGCCCTCTGTTTTTTTTACATTTCTGTCCAATTTCCCCCGTAAAAAGCATTTACTCTATAGAGGGGGCATCCAGATGGGCCGTCCGGAGGGACATTCGGAGGGACTGTCCTCCATATCGGCAGCACTTTCGACTACAAATCTTATGTGAAATGGACTTTTTCCCAAGATTACTGTATAATAAAATGATAGAATAAAAAGCTACTTATCATATAGAATATTGGGAGAAAGAAATGCTTTTTGCGATCATACAGATCATAAGAGATGCCATCGATGAAGTTGCAGAGATCTACCGCTCCATGATGCAGACGACAGCCTACCGCATCCTTGGCGATCACCACCGGGCAGAAGACGCTGTACAGGAGGCTCTCCTCAGTCTGTCCCGAAATATGCACAAGCTGGACGGGATCCGCTCAGACCGAAGTCGAAACTACGTATATACTGTGACCCAGAACGCCGCTCTGGCTCAGCTGCGCAAAAAAAGCAGCAGCACTTCGACTACTGCGGTGATGAGGAACTGGAAAACATCCCCGGACAGCTGGACGTGGAAGCCTTTGCTGACCGGTACGGCTTCAGCCCGCAGGTCGCAGACGCCCTGGAACAGCTGGCACCTCTGGATCGGGACATCCTCTGCTATCGATACGGAGCGGGTTATACCCCGAAAGAAATCGCAGAATATATCGGAGAAAGCCGCGATTTCGTCTATAAGCGTATGCAGCGGGCAGAGCAGAAGCTGGCGGAGATTCTTCGCAGAGAGGAGGAGCAAAGATGAGCAGGTACAGACGACAGGCAAAGCGTATTCTGAAACGCTACGGCAAGGCGGAGTACCGCGCCCGTCTGGATTACATCAAAGGGTTTCTGCCGGAGGAGCCTTCGTACGTCGGACGTATCAGCTTCAGACACCTTGGCAAGCGATGCCTGGTGATCGCCCTGATCCTGACACTGACCATGTCCATGGCCGTGGTCGCCGCCAGCGCCTTCGGCATCCGGCTGTTCGGGTTCAATCTCTTTGAATATGACGACCACACCGAGATCACCAGAAACGAAGAAGTGATGCCGGAAGGCGAAGCCCGGTTCTACGAACCGACCTACGTGCCGGAAGGGTATGAGCTGATCTCTGAAGATGGATTTGAAGGCCAGGACAAGTGGTTTGTGTATCAGAATGAAGAGGGGGAATACTTGTACATTAATCAGAGCGTTTCGGATAGTTTCATAGCAAATATCAATAATGAAAACTGCGAGATAAGAAAAGAAATCATAGATGATATGGAAGTATATATATATGATTATGATATGGAGGAAGAAGGAATGATGTACATTTTGGAAAAAAATGGAACATATGTAGACGTTTCTGGATCAATAAATGCTCTTGAATTCGAGAAGATTATTTACGGGTTGGATTAGAACCGGACAGTCTGGCACTGCCGAAGAAAGTTACCGGAAAAAATCTGCGATTCTTGTCCAATGTGAGCGAAAAAATGCATTTATACAGTAGAGGGGAAGTATGCAATGCCTCTTCTCAATATATCAATGAACAATAGGCAGAAATGAAAAAGGAGTAGTGACATGCAAGAAAACAGGACGAAAAGAATTGACATAAAATGGGTGGTTATCGTATGTCTGACAGGGTTTTTGTGTATTTCCTTGTTTTATCGGCCGGAGAGTGAACCCTTTGATCAGCGAGATGTCATCGGCACATATATGGCAGGCTCTCCGGAAGCGGGCAGTGTCTGTTATGCCGTTTTTGAAGAAGGAGATGTAGTATGCTGCTACGTGCCCTTTGGGGAAAAACATATGGGGACTTATGAAAGGGATGAAGAAAACGTTTATGCACTTTATTTCGGAGAAGAGAAAGAAAAAACCTACGCGGTTTTCGTCGAGGGGTACGTATATCTGTGTTCGGGTGACGGCGTAATGAAATATAAAAAACTCGGCAACGTACCAACCTATGTTGAAACTGACTGAAAATACTGAAGCATAAAACTTTTACTTTGCATTTCAATGACTGTGCAGGGCTGCCGGCTGGCAACTGAATGACATACCCTGATCGGCACGGTCAACGTCTGATCATGCAGGAAAGGGGTGTATGAGGTGAGCATATGGAGAAAGACAATCATCATCCCAATCTGAGTTTTGCTGAAAGAAGGGGGAGACCCCAATGAAAACCAACAAAGCAATAGGAATCATGTGTGCGGCATTACTTGTGATTGCCATTGTCGAGGGCGTCATCGCCTATGGGCAATATAAGACGATTCAGCAGTACAAAATCAACAATCTGAATACGGCCTTTTACGCGATGCAGGAAATCATCGAAAGCGAAGAAAAAGACGAGTTCGCCGGTTGGGACAAGAAATCCTCAGAACTGTTCATCATGGTTGAAAGGGCTGATGCAGCGGAGCTGATCAAACAGGCAAAGGAAATGAGAGTATCGTGGAACACGGAAACCGGTAAATGGCGTGTTGATATCGTTTGACATGTGAAAAGAAAATGGTAAACCACGTACGTGGTCAAAAAAAGTGCCGCCCTTGCAGGCGGCGAGTGTTAACTATTCAAATGTTTTCAACTTTGTTCTGCGATTTCATCCCTGTATTGCGGTCAGACCATGCATGATGTATTTTGAGAAATCGTGCATTATTCTGAAAATTAGTCTTTACACCCGGAGACATCATGATATAATTATATTACACTATATAGAATGCATATAGTTTTGCGGGAAAAGAGATGAATCTGCAGATATTCTGCATTTGAACAGAAAGGGTGAGATATGATGAGGGAGACAGTGATCGCTTTATTTGCAGTCGTTATCTTTGCTGCTTTCATGTGGGCAGTGACTGCGCTGATTAGAAGATACAGAAAGCCTGCGCCGGAGGCGGTGCACAGCAGAGTCCGGGCCATGTCGGGGAAGCAGGCAGAGCGGCCGAAGAAAAACAAGCTGTTTTGAAATATCGGGCCTTTTCTGCGGTGTATATGAACAGAAGGGGTTCAGAACATGTAAACGTGCCCGCCGCGAAATCGCAGCGCCTGCTGCAAAAGCAGTGTATCGGCACCGCCGGGTGTAATAACATGTCAATGCAGAGATAAAGAGGGGTATCGGGATCAGAGATAACAATTGTTTCATATTGCATTCGAAAGGGGCTGTGCCTTCAGGGCACGGTCTTTTTCGTGGCGGCAGAAAGCCGTGCCTGCCGCCCGGATCGAGGAAAAACAGAACAGTTTTCTGCTGCCGCAGAAAGGATTTGTATATGGATATCTGCAGAGATTCATGATATAATATATAGCTAAGTCGTGCAGAAAGCAGGATGTACGGAGATGCACGTCTGCTCTCCGCAGAGGATGCGGGACAGAATCAGAGCGCGGAGCATGCATAGAATTCGGAAAAGGCAAAAAACCATATGAAAGAAAACATCATAAGAATAGAAAATCTGATATTTGAATACAGTCAGGGCGAGGAGGAAGCGCCGGTCAGAGCCATCGACGACATCACACTGGATATCGAAAAAGGCAGCTTCACCGCTATTATCGGCAAGAACGGCTCCGGCAAGTCCACCCTGGCAAAGAACCTGAACGGACTGCTTCTGCCCAGCGGCGGCACAGTTTACGTGAAGAGCTGGGACACAAAGGACGATGAACATATCTGGGACATCCGCCAGAGTGCGGGCATGGTATTCCAGAATCCGGACAACCAGCTGGTATCCTCCATCGTGGAGGACGATGTGGCCTTCGGCCCGGAGAACCTGGGCGTGGACCCGGAAGAAATCAGGCAGAGAGTGGACAGAGCCCTTGCGTCAGTCAACATGGGCAGATATCGCAAAAAAGCGCCTCACCACCTTTCCGGCGGACAGAAGCAGCGTATCGCCATCGCAGGTGTCGTGGCCATGAAACCGGAATGCATCATCTTCGATGAGCCTACCGCCATGCTGGATCCCCGGGGGAGAGAAGAGATCATGGAGATCATCCGTGAACTTCACGGGGAAGGCATCACCGTGGTGCTGATCACCCATTTCATGGATGAGGCTGTGGAGGCGGATAGAGTTATCATCGTCGACAGTGCAAAGATCCTGCTGGACGGAACTCCGGAAGAGGTCTTTTCACAGGAGCAGGTTCTGCGCGAGGCCAGCCTGGAGGTTCCTCTGGCAGTGGCGCTGGCCCAGAGGCTGAGAAAACGCGGCGTCAGAGTGCCGCAGAACGTGATTACCATGGAAGGACTGGTGGAATTCATATGTCAATACAAGTGAGAAATCTTTCACATGTCTATGCCCCCGGACTTCCCGAGGAGCATCAGGCGCTGAACAACATCAACTTTGATATATACGACGGCGAGATCGTTGCCGTCATCGGCCATACGGGAAGCGGCAAATCCACACTTGTGCAGCATCTCAACGGTCTGCTGAAGCCTTCAGAAGGCACGATACGCATCGGGGAGACGGAGATAACCGCCCCCGGCGTCAGCATGCGGGATGTCCGCAGGCGCGTGGGGCTGGTTTTCCAGTATCCGGAGTATCAGCTTTTCGAGGAGACTGTGGAGAAAGACGTGGCTTTCGGTCCGAAAAATCTGGGCCTTTCTCCGGAAGACATCAGCACCAGCGTGGAGGAAGCCATCGAGCTGGTGGGACTGGACTGCGAAGACATCAGAGACAGGTCGCCTTTCGAGCTTTCCGGCGGACAGAAGCGGCGGGTGGCTATCGCAGGCGTCATAGCAATGAAACCTCAGGTTCTCATCCTGGATGAACCGACAGCAGGCCTGGATCCCGGCGCCCATGCGGACATTATCAGGATGATCCGTCAGGTCCATGAGAGCCAGGAAAACATCATCATCTTCGTGTCCCATAATATGGGAGATGTGGCTGCCTTGGCGGACAAGGTCATGGTCATGAGCGAAGGCAGACTGGTCATGGTGGGAACGCCGAAGGATGTCTTTTCACAGAGAGAAAGGCTGGCAGAACTGGGACTGAGCGTACCGCCTGTGGCGGCGCTGATGCACAGTCTCAGAGAAAAGGGCGTTCCGGTCAGAGAAGACATACTGGATATGAAAGAGGCCGAAGAAGAAATCTATAACTATTTGCAGAGGCGGAAATGATAAGAGATATTACACTGGGCCAGTACTACGGAAGCGAATCCGCTATCCACAGGCTGGACCCGAGAATCAAGATTATAGGAACGCTCCTTTACATTGCGGAGCTGTTCATCGTGGACAATTTCATAGGGTTTGCCGTCTGCGCGGCGGCGCTGGCAGCGGTGGTGAAGGTCTCAAAGGTTCCCCTCAGCTTTATCATGCGGGGACTGAAACCTGTGCTGCTGATCATCATCTTCACATTCTGCCTGAATATCTTTATGGTGAACGGACATGTGCTCTGGCAGTGGGGTTTCCTGAAAATCACAACGGAGGGCATATACAAGGCGGTGTTCATGGCGATCAGGCTGGTTCTGCTGATCATAGGATCCTCGCTCCTGACCCTGACCACCAAGCCGATCATGCTGACTGACGGTATCGAGCGGCTTCTGCGTCCTATGACAAAGATTGGCGTGCCGGCGCACGAAATCGCCATGATGATGTCCATCGCTCTCAGGTTCATTCCGACCCTGCTGGAAGAGACGGACAAGATCATGAAGGCCCAGCAGGCCAGGGGAGCCGACTTTGAAAGCGGGAACCTGCTGCAGCGGGCCAGGGCGCTGGTTCCTATTCTGGTGCCGCTGTTTGTCAGCGCTTTCCGCATCGCCCAGGATCTGGCCATGGCCATGGAGTCCAGGTGCTACCGGGGCGGAAAGGGCCGCACGAGAATGCATCAGATGAAGTTCGGAAAAGGCGACTGGACGGCCCTGGTAATCATGACGGTATTTCTGGCTTTCATCATCTTGGAGAGGATTTTCATATGAGACAGAGAAAAATCAAGAATCTGGAGGAAAAACTGGACGCTTTTGACGCCTGGATTGTAGATGACCCGTCATCCATGAAGGGGCGCTGGTCGGAAGTTTTCGGCTGCGGCAGACCCATCTGGCTGGAGATCGGCTGCGGAAAAGGCCAGTTCATCAGGGGCTGTGCCCAGGCCAGGCCGGATGACTGTTTCATCGCTGTGGAAGGGCATCAGAGTGTAGTGCTTCGTGCCCTGGAAAAGGCTGAAGAGGCGGAGCTTTCCAATCTGCGCTTTGTTCTGGAATATATAAAGGATATCCGGGATCTTTTCGCCGACGGCGAGCTGGCCGGCATTTATCTGAACTTCAGTGATCCCTGGCCCAAGGAGCGTCACGCCAAGCGGAGGCTGACCTACGGCAAAAGGCTTCTGCAGTACCGGCAGGTCATCGCGGACGGCGGATTTATCTGTTTCAAGACGGACAATGACGGGCTTTTCGATTTCACCCTGGAACAGATCGAGGAAGAAGGTATGGAAATCGCAGAGATGAGCAGGGATCTGCACAGCAGTCCCTATGCGGAAGGAAATATCACCACCGAATACGAAGATAAATTCGCGGGGGCGGGGAAGAATATAAATTATGTTAAGATCAGAGTCTGAAAGGACGGGCCGGTGCAGAAACCTGCGCCGGACGCCTGCTCAGCGAAAACGCCTGAACAATTCTCTAATCATCCAGGCGTTTTTATTTTTGCGGCTTTAAAAATGGTACGAAATCGGACCATTTTTTACAGTGACGAAAAGTTTATATATTTAGCCGGGTCGCAAAGCTTGCCGTCCTTGAGAATCTCGAAATGGAGATGGGTTTTCTCCATGGATTCGTACAGGGCTGTCTTGCCCACATTGCTGATAATCTGTCCCTGTCTGACCGTATCTCCCTTTTCGGCCAGTTTATCTGTCGCGAGATTGCAGTAGCGGGTCACAAAGCCGTTTCCGTGGCTGATCTCGATGGTAATGCCGTATGCGTCATCCGTGCAGATGTCTGTGATGGTTCCGTCGGCGGCAGCTTTGACGCAGGAACCGGACGGAGCTTCCAGATCGACTCCGGGGTGAGTCATGTACTGATCCAGAGTCATGTTATAGATGACCATATCCATGGAATACTTTTTTGACAGAACGGCGGATGCTTCCTCCACCGGACAGATGAATGTATCGGTCTTCGGAGACTGACCGCGGCTGTCCACCGTGGGAACCTTTGCGGACGCCTCAGTATCAGCCTGAGACTCTGTTTCGGCTTCAGTGCCGG
The DNA here is from genome assembly GCA_051882975.1 of Emergencia sp. Lineage (GTDB taxonomy): Bacteria > Bacillota > Clostridia > Peptostreptococcales > Anaerovoracaceae > Senimuribacter. The sequence goes on along the minus strand of JBJESV010000070.1, from coordinate 30,081 downwards.
CGCCGGTCTCTGCATCCGGCTGAGTCTCCTGCGTCTGAGTGGACTCCTTTTTTGTCACGGGCACATCTGAGGCGCTGCCGGATATCTTGTCTATGCTTGCCTTGATGGTAAAGATCGAAGTCAGGGCGATGAGGCAGAAGCAGAGCATCAGCGCGGCGGCGGCTTTATCTTTTCCTTTTTTCTTATCAGTTTGTCGCATTATCTTCACCTCCTGCATCTATTATCACCAGCAAATCTTGTATTCATACCGATATTAGCTTGTAAAAACAGGAAGTTCAATGTATAATAAATCCATAAATTTTTGTATGTAAAAGCCGGCGGGCGGCCTGTGCCGTGCCGCAGGCAGAATGAATAAATCTTGGAGGTGTTTTATGGCTGAATATATTATGGCGGCTCAGAACGGAAGGAACATCCCGGTAGAGGATAAGATTTTCGGAATCAGCCGCAGGGCAAATGAGATGAGAGAAAAGAAAGGCGACGATGCGGTTGTCAATGCAACCATAGGAGCACTTCTGGACGATGACGGTGATCTGATGGTCCTTTCTTCTGTAGACGATACATTTATGGGACTGGAGCCGGAGGAGTACGCCAGCTATGCGCCCATCGGAGGAACCCCTGCTTTCCGCAAGGCGGCTGTCCGGGCAGCTTTCGGCAAATACGAGCCTAAAGGCTTTGTGGAAGCTGTGGCAACACCGGGAGGAACCGGCGCCATCAGAAATACCATCGCAAACTACTCCTGCCCGGGAGACAGAGTGCTGACCAGCGACTGGCACTGGTCTCCTTACGGAACTATCGCCGGAGAGATCGGCAGAACCATCGACACCTTCCAGCTGTTCAACAGCCGGCGCGGGTTCAATATCGAATCTTTTGAGGCAAAGGTGACAGAACTGCTGGCAGTGCAGGACCGTCTGGTCATCATTCTGAATACCCCGGCCCACAATCCGACCGGCTATGCTCTCAGCTGCGAAGACTGGCAGCAGGTGGTGGACGTGCTGAGAAACACCGCACCGGAGAAAAAGGTGGCCCTGCTCGTCGATGCGGCCTACATCGATTTCGCCGGAGATGAGGATAAATACAGAGAATTTCTGCCGCTGCTGGAGGCACTTCCCGCCAACGTGCTCCCGGTTATGGCATACAGCATGTCCAAGACATTTACCCTTTACGGTATGCGCTGCGGCGCCATGATATGCATGGCCCCGACCAGAGAAATCGCCGACGAGTTCCGCAGAGTCTGCGAATACTCCTCCCGAGGCAGCTGGTCCAACTGCGCAAAGGCCGGACAGAGCATCATCGCCAATATCTTTGCAGATGAAGCCCTTCTGGCAAAGGTGACGAAAGAAAGGGAAGAAATCCGGAACATGCTTCTGGCCCGGGGCAGAGCCTTTGAAGAGGAAGCGGCAAAGTGCGGGCTGGAGACCGTGCCTTTTGATGCGGGATTTTTCGTATCCATCCCTTGTGAGAATCCGGATGAGATCAGCGCAAAACTGGAGGAAGAAGGCATCTTCCTGGTACCTCTGGCAAAAGGACTGCGCGTGTCCGTTGCATCTGTATCCGAAGAGAAGTGCAGGATGATCCCTGCAAGAATTGCAGAGGCGATGAAACCATGAGACTGATATCCTGGAATGTGAACGGCCTGCGGGCCTGCCTTGGAAAAGGCTTTGTGGAATCCATGACCAGCCTGGATCCGGACTTTATCTGCATTCAGGAGACAAAGATGCAGGAAGGGCAGGCACAGGTGGATCTGCCCGCATATAAGGAGTTTTTCAGCAGCGCGGAGAAAAAAGGCTATTCAGGCACGGCCATCTTTGCCAAAGAGGAGCCGCAGACCGTGCAGATCAACTTCGGAACCCATACGGACGAAGGACGTGCCGTAATCCTGGAATACGAGAAATTCTTCCTGGTCAATGTCTATGTGCCCAACGCACAGGACGGACTGAAGCGCATCGATTACAGGATGCAGTGGGAGGACGATTTTCGTGAGTTTGTCCTGGAACTGGATCAGAAGAAACCGGTCATAATCTGCGGAGATATGAACGTGGCCAAGGAAGAAATAGACCTGAAGAATCCGAAGACCAACAGAGGAAACGCCGGCTTTTCCGATCAGGAGCGGGACAAGATGCGTCAGCTGCAGGCGGCGGGCTTTGTGGATACCTTCCGGTACCTGTATCCGGATGCCGAGGGAATCTACAGCTGGTGGTCCTACCGGTTCAATGCGCGCAAGAACAACGCCGGATGGCGTATCGACTATTTTCTGGTCAGCGACCGTCTGAAAGACAGGATCATAGAGGCCAGAATCCATACAGATATCTTCGGCAGCGACCACTGCCCTGTGGAACTGGAGATAGATCTGTAAACAGAACCGCCCATTGGCGGCAAGTGAATAAAAAACAGACAGCTGTGCGGCGTCCCGGCGAGGGGAACTGCACAGCTGTCTTTATGCGGACTTGGAAATCATTTCACCGACAGGCCGCTGATCTGCATGCTGCGGTCGAAAGTGATGCTGAAGTCGGCAGAATTATTTTCGTACTGGCATTTGACGACACAGAGAACATAATCATCTTCGGCTGATTTCTGCGCGGAGACGGACTGTCCGCGGAAGCAGACGAAGGCTCCCAGGGTGTCGAAGATGGAGTCAAAGACGGCGGCCAGCCTGTCCGGACTGTTGGCCTGCAGCATATCCGCAGAGAAGTATCTGCAGCAGCCTCTGTAGTCTCGTCTGTTCAGCTCTCTGAGAAAATCCTTTGCAGTGTGGAATATCTGATTCTTGTCGAATCCCTCCGGCAGCCCGCTGTCCATGGCGCAGATGCCCAGAAGCAAGGCTGCGGCGGCAGGAACCACGATGTACCTCTTTTTCATGATCTCACCTCCCCTGGTAAACAGGATTACCCTTGCCAACATAATACCATTAATCTATAATGTTATCAAGATTAGGTGAAAAACTCGGGAGAAAAAATCGCTATGCTGAAAATCATCACGGTGCTTTTTATTTTTTTTGCGGTGCTGGCATTATTCCTGCACTGGAGCAACAAGGCTCTGACGGTCACATCATACCGGTTCTGCAGCAGCGCGGTTCCGGCTGCTTTTGACGGGTTCCGTATCGTGCAGGTCTCTGACCTCCAGAGCGAATATTTCGGAAAGGGTCAGTCGTCTCTGCTGAAAAGAGTGCAGGAGGCAGGACCAGACCTCATCGTATTTACCGGCGATCTGGCAGACCGCAATCACACGGATTACGAGGCCAGCCTTGCGGCTGTAAAGGGACTTGCGGAGATTGCACCGGTATACTACGTGAACGGCAATCACGAAATGGCCCTTCCGGAGGAAGAGATTTCCGGCCTGTACGGTCAGATGGAAGAGGCAGGCATCTCCATGCTCCTGGACAAAACTGTGCGGGTCGGTCCCTGCGGCCGGCCGGTGAAGAAAGAGGAAGGCGGTGAACCGGCCCTCTGCCTCATGGGCCTTTCAGAAACCACCCTCTTTGCGGCCAAAGGCATACTGGGGCTGCCACGCGGCGCAGAAGAACACTTTGACAAATCGTTTATAAACGATATGATTTGGCAGCTGACGACAGAGGCGGAAGAAGACGATCTGACAGTCCTGCTGGTTCACGAGCCGCAGTACCTGGACGTGTATGCCGGCGCCATGGGTGAAAGAGAATGTCTGGCCTTTGCAGGCCATGCTCACGGCGGACAGATCAGGCTGCCTTTCACTCAGGGACTCTTTGCTCCGGGTCAGGGCGTGCTGCCCAGGCTGACCGACGGCATGCATCGAAGCGGACAGACTGCCTTGTTCATAAGCCGGGGTCTGGGCAACAGCACTTTTCCGTTCAGGGTTTTCAACAGACCCGAAGTCGTTGTCTGTCAGCTGCGGCACGAAAGAAGCTCTGAATCAGAAAGTTAATGCCGGATCATACCGTGCGAAAAACTGGATACACAGTCCGTAGAACCGGACGATATGGACGAAAAAAACGCCCGCATTTTCAGAAAAGTCTGCAGATGCGGGCGTTTCAGACTGCAGATCCGGTTGGCACGGCTCTTGCTCTTCTTTGAATCTGATAATTTGATTACACAATGAACAAAGGAGAACGAGAAATGAAGAAACGACTTGCCAGTATGATACTCATTGTCGCTGTTGCTCTGACCATGTGCTTCAGCGCAGGCGGAACCGCCTTTGCAGAAGATCAGATGAACAGAGTCAACCTGCAGGTAAGTGTTGACGGTGCGGATCCTGTCACCGTAAAGGCTTACAATGCTTCCTACACTTACAACACATATGTTTCCATGAAAGACTTCTGCAGCGCTCTGACCGGAACAGACCGGCAGATGGATTTCAGGTATGATGAAGAGTCAGGGGATTATATCGTTACAACAGGCACAGCCTACGTGCCTGCGGGCGGTGAGAACGAAGGTTTTGAGGAGGCCGGCTATACAGACATCGACTGGATCGATCTGGATGCCCCGTACTTTATCGTGGACGGAAACAGACAGCAGTATCGTGTATATCCGTCAGGAGACGATGCCTATATGAAGCTGGTGGATCTTGGACTGGCTTTCGGGATCACCACTGAACTGGTATCGAAGACAGAACTGACCGTTGACACGAAAACAGCGTTCCACATCGATATCGACAAGCTGGACGACAACGGATATTTCAGTTTCCTCCACGGAGCCCTCGTGGGCAATGCGGATACAGGAGAGATTCTGTACAGCAGCAATGCAGATGTCCAGACACAGATCGCAAGCACAACCAAGCTGATGACTTTCCTGCTGGTTGAGGAAGCCATCAGTGCAGGCAAACTGAGCCTGGATACGGAAGTCACACTTTCCAGGGCTGTTCTGGAAGAGGCAAATTCTGAAGACGGCACATTCTATGACGAGTTCTATGAAGGACAGGTTGTAACGGTTCACGATCTGATGGCCGGCATGCTGCTCCCGTCTGCCAATGAATGCGCAACTGCCCTGGCAGAAGCGGTGTCAGTCAGCGAAGCTGCTTTCGTAAAGCAGATGAACGCAAGAGCGAAGAAGCTGGGTCTGAGCAGTGCGAAGTTCTACAATCCGCACGGCCTTCCGAACTATGACAAAAGCTCTGTGACTGCGAAGCGCCAGAACCTGATGAATGCAGAGGATATGTTCAGCCTGGTGTCCTATATCCTGAAGCACTATGAAAAGGAACTGACCTATTTCACCGCAAAGGAATCCATCGACGTACCAACCTTCGGGGAAGGCGTAACGGCCGACAGCACATACAGAACACTGATCTGGAATCTTGGCGTCACCGGCCTGAAAACCGGTACAACAAACCGCTCCGGCGCATGTATTGTGACACTGCTTCCTGTCAGCAATAACGGAAAAGAACAGAACATCGTCTCTGTCATATTCGGTGCGGAAAACAACATGGAACGCTATGAGAAGAGCACGATGCTCCTGAAATACGCACAGCAGTTTTATGCTGAAAAGAGCGCCGTAAACGCGAAGACTGTCAAGGCATCCGTAAAAGCGGGAAAGAGCAGTATCTCTGTATCCTGGAAGAAAGCCGGCACCGGCAGCTATCAGGTATACCGTGCAGTGAAAAAGAACGGCACATACAAAAAGATCACCACATCCTCAAAACTCTCATTTACGGACAAGAACGTGAAGAAGGGAAAGACCTATTATTACAAGGTCCGGGGCGTAAAGACAATTGACGGAAAGAAAGTCTACACCAGGTGGTCCGAGCCTGTAAAAGCTGAATGCAAATAAAACTGGAATAAGGAATAATGAAGACTGCCGCATCAGAATCGACCTGATGCGGCAGTTTTGCACCTTTAAGAGAAAAATGTTGACATAAAATACATATAATGGTAATATAATCGTATCGAGCCGTCTGGCATGGAAAGGAAAAGAAAATGCCAGAGAGAAATATCACATTTGAAATCATTGAACACATCGGAGTCATCAGCACCTATGACAACGGCTGGTGCAAGGAGCTGAACATTGTAAGCTGGAACGGCGGCAAAGCCAAGTATGATCTGAGAGACTGGGCTGAGGATCACGAGCGGATGAGCCGCGGAGTGACCTTCCATCCCGATGAGATGCGCAGGATGGTGAATATGTATCTGCAGAACAACAGCCGAAAGGCCGTGGAGGAAGGCAGAGAGAGACAGGAGCAGCGCCGTATCCGCCGAGAAGGCTATCTGAGAGACGCCGGCAGCGGATCTGCAGACGAACCTGCGGAGGAGGCTGCACAGGTATCTCTGCCGGAAGACGGAGAAGATATTTTTTCTGAAGAGGAGACCTGCTGCGGGGAGGAGCCTTCAGGACCGCAGCCGCTGCCGACCGGAGAAGCCGACGAAGAACCGGATGGGGATGCAGACGCAGATACGGAAGACAGTCCCTTTGACGAGGTCAAAGACAGCCGGGAGGAATTTTAGCCGGGCAGACGCGAACCAAAAAGAACCGCGAGTCATATAATATATCAAACCAATGAGACAGGAGGTATGTTTTATGTCATGCGGTAAACACAGAGGAGGCGTGGACGACGGTCTGTTATTCTTCTTTCTGATATTAGTCCTGCTGTTCTGCAAGCCGGGAATCTTCGGATGCGGTGAAGATTGTTTCGAAGAATGCGAACCTGAACGCTGCTGAGAAACCACAGGCTGAACTGATGGAAGAAGCGGGGCGCCGGTACAGATGCCGGCGCCCCTTTTTCAGCGCAAAGACCTTTGTATTCTGCAGGAAATGTGGTACAATTAGGGTATTGTGGAGGTTTAAAAAAATGAAAATTGCATTGCGCACCTCTCCGAGAGGAGCATGGGAAGACATCCAGGTACAGGAAGGTGCCAGGATAGAAGAGATTTACAGGAGTATGGAAAGCCGGCTGCCGTACACCATACTGGCGGCAAAGGTGAACAACAAGATAGAGGACCTGAACTACAGACTGGACAGCCCGTGCAGGCTGGAGCTTCTGGACATGAGGACCCAGTCAGCCAATCTGATCTACCAGTACAGCCTGTCGCTGATCTATCTCAAGGCAGTGTCCGACTGCCTTGGCGATGTCCGTGTGGAGATACAGAACTCGCTGAACAAGGGACTTTACACCGAGATCAGGACAGACCGGCCGCTGACGGTGCGGCAGATCCAGCGCATCGAAGAGCGGATGAGAAAAATCGTGGAGGCGGATATCCCCTTTGTAAAAGAAGTCGTCTCCAGAGAAAAGGCCATGGAGATACTGGAGAAAGACGGACGCAGGGAGAAGCAGAGAATCCTGGACGAGGATCTGGATCTGAAACAGGTCAAGTTCTATTCTCTGGACGGATTCCGCGATTTCTTCTACGGGTTCATGGCACCGTCTACAGGATATATAAAGCACTTTCAGCTGATGAAGTACCGACGTGGCGTGCTGCTGCGGTTTCCTCATCCTTCGGCGCCGGACACGATGCCGCCTTATGTGGACGAGGTACGGATGTATCAGGCCTTCGGCGAGCAGACCAGGTGGGACCAGCTGCTGGGTGTCAACTATGTGGCCGATCTCAACGAGAAGATTGCCAATGGTCAGTACAGAGATCTGATCCAGCTGTCGGAGGCGCTTCACGAGAAGAAAATCGCAGAGATCGCTGACATGATCAAGAAACAGCACAAGCGGATCATCCTCATCGCAGGGCCGTCATCCTCGGGCAAGACCACCTTTGCCCGGAGACTGTGCATCCAGCTTCGGGTCAACGGCCTGGAGCCGCTGTATATGGGCACGGACGACTATTTCGTGGAGCGGGAGGATACACCGCTGGACGAACACGGAGAAAAGGATTTCGAGAATCTGCAGGCACTGGATATCCAGCTGTTTAACGACAACATGAACGACCTGCTGGCGGGAAAGGAAGTGGATCTTCCATCCTTCGACTTCATGACGGGACACAAGGAGTTCGGACGCAGGATCACCTCTGTCAGAGCAGCGCAGCCCATCGTGATCGAGGGGATCCATGCCCTCAACGAGAAGCTGACAGAATACATTCCGAAAGAGGAGAAATTCAAGATATATATCAGCCCGCTGACCCAGCTGAACATAGACGCCCACAACAGGATCCCGACCACCGACGAGCGCATGCTGCGCCGCATGGTCCGCGACAACCTGTACCGGGGACACAATGCCCAGAGCACCATAGCGAGCTGGCCCAAGGTGCGGGCGGGAGAAGACAGGAATATCTTCCCGTACAGCGGAGAGGCCGATGTCCTGTTCAACTCCTATCACGTATACGAAATCGCAGTACTGAAAAAATACGCACAGCCTCTGCTGGAGCAGATCACGCCGGAGGAGCCGGAATATGCGGAAGCTGTCCGCATGCTGAAGTTCCTGCGCTTCTTCAGAACCATAGAAGACGACAGCATCATCGTCAACAACTCCATTATCAGAGAGTTCATCGGCGGAAGCATCTTTGTGGACTGAGATCTGCAGGTGAGGCGTGCAGAAGATATGCATGACAGAAAGGAAAGAGAATGGCAGCAGTCACAGTAGTCGGAGGCATCAACATAGATATAGAGGGCAGGCCGTACAGGCCCCTGATTCCGGCTGACTCCAACCCCGGAAAAGTCTCCGTGTCCGCCGGTGGAGTCGGCAGAAACATCGTGGAGAATATCGCCCGCCTTGGCGGAGATGCGGCCATGATCTCCCTGACCGGAGATGACGCCATGGGGAGGGACGCAAAGAACCGTCTGGCAGATCTGGGCGTCGATGTCAGCGGAATCATCAATGTGCCTGGGGAGAGCACAGGCATGTATCTGTCCATCCTGAATGACAGAAACGATATGGAGCTGGCTGTCTGCAGCATGGATATCCTGGAGCGGATGACGCCGGAGTTTCTGGGGGAGCGGATGGATATCCTTTCGGCTTCGCAGATCACAGGTGTGGACTGCAACCTTCAGGCCGGTACGCTGGAATATCTGACCGGCCGCCTGCATACGCCTCTGTTCCTTGACCCGGTGTCCGCATCAAAGGCTGCCAGAGTGAAGCCCTTTATCGGACGGTTCCATACCATCAAGCCCAACCGCATCGAGGCAGAGCTTCTCAGCGGAATCAGAATCACAGATGAGGCTTCCCTGGCCGAGGCCGGAACCTGGTTCCTGCGGCAGGGAGTGAAGCGGGTGTTCATCACTCTGGGCGAGAAGGGCGCATACTACAGAACGGCGGAGGAAGAAGGAATCATAGGAACCTGTCCTGTGAAAATACGCAGTGCAACGGGAGCGGGGGACGCTTTTTCCGCGGCCATCCTTCTGGGTCATGTAAAGGGTATGTCTGCAGAGGAGACCGCGCGGATGGGCATTGCCTGCGCTTCACTGGCAATGGAGGCGCAGACTCCGGTGAATCCGGAGATCACCATGGAGGCGGTAAACAGACGCATGACAGCAGAATGTGAATAAAAGGAGGATACATACCAATGTTCAGAGAAATGAGACGAAAAAAACAGGTCCTGAGCCGGGAGGAAAGCGTTCAGGTGATGGAAAGAGGCACGTCCGGCGTTCTTGCGGTATCCGGAGATAACGGATATCCCTATGCGGTTCCCCTCAGCTATGTTTACGAAGACGGGAAAATATGGTTCCACTGTGCAAAGAGCGGCCACAAGCTGGACGCCATCGCCGGAAACGAGAAGGTGTCCTTCTGCGTCATAGACGAGGATCAGATCGTTCCGGAAAAGTTCACGACATATTTCAGAAGCGCCATCGCCTTCGGAAGAGCAAGACGTCTGGAGGATCCTGCACAGATCAGAGAAGCTGTGGTGAAGCTGGCGCAGAAATATTCTCCTGATCCGGCTCTTCGTGAGGCCATGGACAGAGAAATCGACGCGGAAATGCCGGCCCTGGCCGTTGTGGAGATATCTGTGGAGCATCTGTCCGGAAAAGAAGCCATAGAGTTTGTCAGAGAAAAAGAGAAGAAATAGACCGAAAAGATAAAAAGCTGCCCGCACCGGCCGTATGTGCCGGGAGGCAGCTTTTTGTCTGCGTGATTACAGCTCGGCTTTCCAGAAACCGTGCAGATTGCAGTATTCGTATACGGCGACAGCTTTTTCGCCCTCGGACAGAAGGAACTCTGCAGCCGGTTTTCCCTGGTGGTCCAGATTTTTTCTGTAGACGCCCTGATCGGTCTCCAGGATGATGAAAGCGATGTGGTGCTCTTCCAGCATAGGGTGTTCTACGCTTCCTACAGATACGGACACTTTGTTTCCGCTGACAGCTGCCACAGGGACGTGTTTCTCCTGGGCTGCATCGACAGTGTTAGGATCCAGCAGCTGCATGGCTTCTCCGCAGCAGACAGGCTTTACACCTTTATCTTCCACCATTTCGACGATGTTTCCGCAATGTGCGCATTTGTACAGTTTTACCATAATTTTACCCTCCGTTTTGTTTCTGTTGTAATGTTAAATATAGTATACCACTGTATGCACGAAAGTAACAGGATTTTAAAAGAAAAATAGCTTGACATCAGAGAAAGAAAGAAATATAATAATGATAATCAATATCATATTTTGAGAGGGTGGTTGATTTGAAGTACTCAAGACAGAGAAATCTGATCCTGAACATCGTAAAAGAGACTCACTGCCATCCGACGGCGGAATGGGTCTACAGACAGGCGCAGGCCGTCATACCGTCTATCGGCATTGCAACAGTGTACCGCAATCTCAACGCGCTTTGTGATGCGGGAGATATCTGCCGTATTGCCGGAGAAGACGGCACTGACCGTTTTGACGGAAAGACAGCCCGGCATTTTCACATGCGGTGCAGCGGATGCGGCAGACTGACGGATCTCCACGAGAAGAGACCAGGTGATCTGGCCTCCCTTGAGGAAGCCGTACGGCAGACCTTTGACGTGAAGGACGGAGATGCAGTCCTGCATACCACTCTGCTCACCGGACTGTGCAGCGAATGCATGCGCAGGTAAAGGACAGAAGCGGAAGCTTTGTAAGAATTAATAAATGGAGGGACAACATGAAAGATTTAAAAGGAACAAAGACACTGGAAAACTTACTGATCGCATTCGGCGGCGAATCTGAAGCAAGAAACAAGTACACTTTCTATGCATCCAAGGCAAAGAAGGAAGGCTATGTTCAGATCCAGAAGCTGTTCGAGGAAACTGCAGCCAACGAGAAAGAGCATGCTGAGCTCTGGTTCAAGCTGGCTCACGGCATCGGAACTACAGAAGAGAACCTGCTCGACGCAGCAGCAGGCGAGAACTACGAGTGGACTGACATGTACGCCAAGATGGCTGAAACTGCAAGAGAAGAAGGTTTCCCTGAGATCGCAGCACAGATGGAAGGCGTTGCAGCTGTAGAGAAAGAGCATGAGGAACGCTACAGAAAGCTGGCTCAGAACATCAGAGAAGGCAAGGTATTCGCAAGAGACGAAGACGTGGTATGGCAGTGCAGCAACTGCGGACACCAGTTTGTAGGCAAAGAGGCTCCGGAAGTCTGCCCTGTATGCAAGCATCCGAAGGCTTACTTCCAGATCAAGGCAGAAAACTATTAATCTGATCTGACGGGCCGAAGCTGTACCATGTGCAGCAGGCGACGATTCAGACAATACAGAATAACTGAGACGAAAAGGGCTCCGCACAGCGCGGAGCTCTTTCTTTGCGGTGCGCCGGCGGAGGAGCGGCGGGAAAATAAAAAATGACAGGAACAATGAAATGAGATAAAATAGGAGCGAGGTGATAAAATGATGACAGAGAAAGAAATACTGCAGATGGCACAGGAGGCCGGGATAAGCCATGGGGCATTTGTGGATGCAGATGAGCTGGTGTTCGAATACGATTTCAGGAAATACTGCGAGATGAACCAGTGCGGCAATTACGGCCGGAACTACGGATGCCCGCCGGACTGCGGAACTCCTCAGGAGATGGAGAGCAAAGCGCTGCAATACAGGCGGGCGCTGGTGCTGCAGACCGTGCAGCCGGTGAAGGACATCAGCGACCCAGGCGAGACCGGACCGCTGAAAAAGAAACACAATGCTGTGGTGCGGGCCTTTATGGACCGGCTGGATGAGGCGGGAGTCAAAGGCCTTCCGATCATGGCAGGACCGTGCAGCGCCTGCAGTCAGTGCGCAAAGACAACAGGAGAGCCGTGCAGGTTTCCGGAGAGAAAAGCCTCCTGCCTGTCAGCCTACGGAATCAATGTGTCCGAGCTGTGCCGGGTTTCCGGCCTGTCCTGGGATTACGGTCCGCAGCAGGTGGCGTTTTTCGGAATTTACATGATGGAACGCAGGTGAAAGGCCGGTGCAGGGGTGGGATCCGGCACAAAAACAAACGCCAGGCAGCGTGTGCAGATATAGCAGACTAAAGCGGTTGCAAACACTGGATTTCCCGATCAAAAAAAGATGAAAAACCATCGAAGAATTTTTCAAAAAAGGGTTGCATTATTTGACTTTATCATTTATACTAAAAAGGCTTGCTTAAGGCGATGAAGTAGGAAGTTGCTGAGCTATCAGGTAATTTCTACGGAGAATTGTCCCCACCAGATGGGGGCGAAGGTGCTCGCCGGCTTTTGCTTTGTGTAAAAAATAAAGAAACGCACGGCGCCGTGTGCAAAGTAAGCAACTCCACCGCACACGTTGAAAATCCGGCATTTGGCCGAGCTACGAGTTGTAAGAGCAAATCGCCTAGGCCAGATAAAGAGCCCCTGTACGAGCATAGCGAAAACAGTACAAAAATTTTCAGGAGGAAAACAATGAGCGAATTACAGAAAATCAGAATCAAGCTTAAGGCCTATGACCACGCGTTATTAGACCAGTCCGCAGCCAAGATCGTGGAAACAGCCAAGAAGACTGGCGCAGATGTTTCCGGCCCGATTCCACTGCCGACAGAAAAAGAAGTCGTTACAATCTTGAGAGCCGTTCACAAGTACAAGGACAGCAGAGAGCAGTTCGAGCAGAGAACGCACAAGAGACTGATCGACATCACCAACGCTACACTGCAGACAACAGACGCTTTAACCAAGCTGGACTTACCTGCAGGCGTAGATATCGAGATCAAGTTATAAGGGTTACTCCCTTAGTAAGATTGCATGAGAGGGAAAAGCCGCGAAAGGTTCACCTGTGAGAGCCCAGGCGCAAGATGCGGCGCCGCAGACGGCAAGGCACACCAGAGCAATCCGCTGTAAGATTTAAGGAGGAAAAAATATGAAAGCAATTCTTGGAAAGAAAATCGGAATGACTCAGATTTTCGCAGAAACAGGAGAAGTGATTCCTGTAACAGTTATCGAAGCGGGTCCTGAGATCGTTACTCAGATCAAGACCGTTGAGACTGACGGATACAATGCAGTTCAGGTCGGCTTTGAAGACCAGAAGGCTCACAGAGTGAACAAGCCGATGACAGGCCACTTTGCAAAGAGCGGCGGACAGCTGAAGAAGCACCTGACAGAGTTCAGACCTGAAGAAGGCGAAACCTACGAGCTGGGACAGGTCATCACAGTTGCTGATTTCGAAGTCGGCAAGAAGGTCGATGTGACAGGCGTTTCCAAAGGTAAGGGAACACAGGGCAACATCAAGAGACACGGACACCACAGAGGCCCGATGACTCACGGCTCCAAGCACAAGAGACTGGCCGGCGCACTGGCAGCCGGTACTTATCCTTCCAGAGTGTTCAAAGGCAACAAAGGTCCTGGAAGAATGGGTCGCGAGACTGTTACAGTTCAGAACGTAGTTTTAGTAAAAGTTGACACTGACAGAAACCTGATGCTGATCAAGGGCGCTGTTCCTGGCGGCAAGGGAAGCCTGGTAAGAGTCCAGTACGCTGTCAAAGGTCAGGACAAATAGAATAGACTTCAGAAAGGAGGAAGCACAAAATGGCAAAAGTAACTATGCTTAACATGGCCGGAGCTGAAGCCGGAACAATTGAGCTGAAAGACGAAATATTCGGCATTGAGCCAAACGAAAATGCGGTTCACGCAGTAGTTGTCAACTATCTGGCAAACCAGAGACAGGGCACACAGTCTGCAAAGACCAGAGGCGAAGTCAGAGGAGGCGGAAGAAAGCCTTTCAGACAGAAGGGAACAGGCCGTCACAGACAGGGAAGCACAACTGACCCTTCACAGGTAGGAGGCGGTATCGCTTTCGCACCAAAGCCAAGAAGCTACAGATATACATTACCTAAGAAGTTAAAGAGACTGGCTATGAAGTCTGCTCTTTCCTCCAAGGTAATCGAGAAAGAGATCATCGTTTTAGACGAACTGAAATTTGATGCTCCTAAGACTAAGGAAATGGTAAAGGTTTTAGAGAACATCAAAGCCGGAAAGAAAGCGCTGATCGTTACAGCTGAAAAGGACGAGAACGTCATCAAGTCCGCAGCAAACATCCCGGGAGTAAGAACTGCTCTTGTCGGAACCATGAACGTTTACGAGATCGTAAACCACACAAGCTTCATCGTAACTAAAGAAGCAATCGAAAAAATCGAGGAGGTGTACATCTAATGAGATCAGCATACGACGTAATCATCAAGCCTGTCATTTCTGAACAGAGCATGGATATGGCGCAGGAAAAGAAGTACACATTCAAGGTTGCTGTAGACGCTAACAAGACAGAAGTGAAATTGGCCGTTGAAGAGATCTTCGGCGTTGAAGTCAAGAAGGTCAATATGATGAACTATGACGGCAAGTTAAAGAGAATGGGAAGAACCATGGGCAGAACCGCTGCTTACAAGAAAGCAATCGTAACCCTGACAGAGGGAAGCAAAGAGATCGAGTTCTTCCAGGGTCTGTAATATAGGAGGTAGACAAGAATGGGAATTAAAAAATATAAACCAACGACTCCTGGTCAGCGCGGCATGACAGTTTCTACTTTCGAAGAGATCACTGCAAAGAAACCGGAAAAATCTCTTACTGAAACTTTGAAGAAACATTCAGGAAGAAACGTCAGAGGTAAGATCACCGTCAGACACAGAGGCGGCGGCACCAGACCGAAATACAGAATCATCGATTTCAAGAGAAACAAGGATGATATTCCAGGAAGAGTTGCAACCATCGAATACGATCCGAACAGAAGTGCAAACATCGCTCTGATCGTATATGCAGACGGCGAGAAGAGATATATCATCGCTCCGGAAAAGTTAAAGGTCGGCGATGTGATCTACTCCGGTCCGGAAGCAGATATCAAAGTCGGAAACGCACTTCCGATCGCCAACATTCCGGTTGGTACCATGATTCACAACATCGAACTGAAGCCTGGCAAGGGCGGACAGCTGGCAAGATCTGCCGGAAACGCTGCTCAGCTGATGGCAAAAGAAGATAAATATGCTCAGGTCAGACTCCCTTCCGGAGAAGTAAGAAAAGTCCTGATCCAGTGCAGAGCCACAATCGGCGAAGTCGGCAACGGCGAACATTCCAACATCCAGATCGGTAAAGCCGGCAGAAAGAGACATATGGGATGGAGACCTACCGTAAGAGGTTCCGTAATGAACCCTAACGATCACCCTCATGGCGGTGGTGAAGGCAGAGCGCCTGTCGGCCGTAAGAGTCCGGTTACTCCATGGGGTAAGCCTGCTCTCGGATATAAGACAAGAAAGAAGAACAAAGCTTCTAATCAGTATATCGTAAAGAGAAGAAATGAGAAATAAGGAAGGAGCATAGAGAATGAGCAGATCACTGAAAAAAGGTCCTTTCGTAGACGTCAAGCTTCTGAAGGCTATCGAAGCCATGAACGAAGCCAACGAGAAGAAAGTTATCAAGACATGGTCAAGACCATCCACTATATTCCCACAGATGGTGGGACACACCATTGCAGTT
Organism: Emergencia sp.; assembly: GCA_051882975.1. Lineage (GTDB taxonomy): Bacteria > Bacillota > Clostridia > Peptostreptococcales > Anaerovoracaceae > Senimuribacter. The sequence goes on along the minus strand of JBJESV010000070.1, from coordinate 14,348 downwards.
CATGACGGCAGAAAACATGTTCCTGTATATATCACAGAAGACATGGTAGGCCACAAGCTTGGAGAATTCGCTCCAACCAGAACTTACAGAGGTCATGCTGCAGATAAGTCATCAAAAGTTAGATAAGAAAAGGAGATAAAAAATGGAAGCAAAAGCAGTTGCAAAATACGTGAGAATGTCTCCTATCAAGCTGAAGCCGGTCGTTGACCTGGTCAGAGGCAAGGACTTAGACGAGGCATTAACAATCCTGAAGTTCACTCCGGGCAAAGGTGCAGAAATCGTTGAGAAGGTTGTTAAATCCGCAGCAGCAAACGCTGAGAACAACTTCGATATGAATCCGGATAATTTATACGTTGCAGAAGTATATGCTCATCAGGGCCCTACAATGAAGAGATGGAGAGCCGGTTCACAAGGTAGAGCATCAATCATCCTCAAGAGATCAAGCCACGTAGGCGTTACTCTGAAGGAAAGAGACTAAGGATAGGAGGTTCATTGAATGGGTCAGAAAGTAAGTCCACATGGATTGAGAGTGGGCGTAATCAAAGACTGGAATTCTAAGTGGTATGCAGATAAGAACAGCTTTGCAGATTTACTTGTTGAAGATAACAAAGTCAGAGAATACGTTAAGAAAAAGTTATACGCTGCAGGCGTTTCCAAGGTTCTGATTGAAAGAGCCGCAGAAAACAAAATCAGAGTCATCGTTTTAACCGCAAGACCTGGCATGGTGATCGGCCGCTCCGGAAACGGCGTAGACGAGCTGAAAGCCGCACTGGTCAAGATGACTGGCAAAGAAGTGGAAATTTCCATCGAAGAAGTTAGAAGAGCTGAGCTGGATGCACAGCTGACAGCTGAATCCATCGCACAGGCTCTGGAGAGACGTGTGTCCTTCAGAAGAGCGATGAAGCAGGCCATCGGCAGAACCATGAAGGCCGGCGCAAAGGGAATCAAGGTTCTCTGCTCCGGAAGACTGGGCGGTGCTGAAATCGCAAGAAGCGAAAAGTACAGCGAAGGCAATGTTCCTCTTCACACTTTAAGAGCTGATATCGACTACGGTTTTGCTGAAGCAGATACTACTTACGGCAAGATCGGCGTAAAGGTATGGATCAACCACGGTGAGATCCTCGACAAGGGATTACAGAGCCCGGTTCGCGAAGAAAAGCGCGAGAAGAGAGAGAGAAGAGGCAGAAAAGACGGCGACAGAAGAAGAAATGACCGCAGAGGCGGCGACAGAAGAAGAAACGACCGCGGTGAAAGAAACGAAGCGCCGAAAGCTGTAAACCCTAGAGTCAGAAAGACTCCTAAGGCAGAACCTAAAAAAGAAGAACCACAGGTAGAAGCTGCACCAGCTGCAGAGACTACTGAAGAATAAGCACTAGGAAAGGAGGAACTATAGCCATGTTAATGCCAAAGCGCGTTAAACACAGAAGAGTTCATAGAGGTAGAATGAAGGGCGTAGCAACCAAGGGCAACACCATCACTTACGGTTCATACGGCCTTGTATCACAGGAATGTGGATGGATCACCTCCAATCAGATCGAGGCAGCCAGAATTGCCATGACAAGATCTATCAAAAGAGGTGGTAAAGTATATATCAAGATTTTCCCGCACAAGTCAGTAACCAAGAAACCTGCTGAAGTACGTATGGGTTCCGGTAAAGGTGCTCCTGAGTACTGGGTAGCAGTAGTTAAACCTGGCAGAGTTATGTTCGAAATCGACGGAGTAACAGAAGAGCAGGCAAGAGAAGCTATGAGACTTGCAATGCACAAGTTACCTGTCAAGTGCAAGTTTGCCATCAAGGAAGAAGCAGCAAAGGGTGGTGAAGCATAATGGAACTGAAGAAAATGAGAGAGATGACTGATATCGAGTTGAATGCTGAACTGGAAAAGATGAAGAAAGAGCTCTTCAACCTGAGATTTCAGCATGTTACAGGACAGCTTGAGAACCCTGTAAAGATGAGAGAAGTCAAGAGAAATATTGCAAGAGTAAAGACAATCATCAGAGAAAAAGAGCTGGAAAAGGCTCAGGCTTAGTGAAAGGAGGATGTAAATTATGGCAGTTGAAAGAAACAGAAGAAAAACTAAAGTCGGCATCGTTGTAAGCGACAAAATGGATAAGACTGTAGTTGTTGCAATCGAAGACTTCGTAAGACATTCCCTTTACGGCAAAGCTGTAAAAAGAACCAAGAAGGTAAAAGCTCACGATGAGAACAACGAATGCAATATCGGAGATAAAGTTAGAATTATGGAAACAAGACCTCTGTCCAAGGACAAGAGATGGAGACTTGTAAACATCATAGAGAAGGTTAAATAAGGAGGCACCAGATCATGATTCAGACTGAAACAAGATTAAGAGTTGCTGACAATTCAGGTGCAAAAGAACTGTTATGTATCCGTATTCTGGGCGGCACTTCCCGTCAGTACGCGAACATCGGTGACATTATCGTTTGTGCTGTTAAAGAAGCAACACCAGGCGGCGTCGTAAAGAAAGGCGATGTTGTCAAGGCTGTAGTGGTTAGAACTAAGAAGGGTGCCAGAAGAGCAGACGGCAGCTATGTGAAGTTCGACCAGAACGCTGCAGTAATCATTAAAGATAAAGAAGACAAGAGCCCAGTTGGAACACGTATCTTCGGACCTGTTGCAAGGGAGCTTAGAGATAAAGGCTTCATGAAGATTGTGTCATTGGCACCAGAAGTACTGTAGGGAGGTGTTAAGATGCGTATTAAAAAGGATGATACAGTAATCGTAATTACTGGTAAGGATAAAGGCAAGACCGGAAAAGTTCTGAAGGCTATGCCGAAGGAGAACAGAGTCATCGTCGAGGGCGTGAACATTCAGACCAAGCATCAGAAGCAGACCAGAACTGCAAAGGCTGAGATCAAGCACCTGGAAGGACCTATCGATGCTTCCAACGTGATGTACTATGATACAAAGGCCAAGGAGGCAGTCAAGATCGGCTACAAGATCGACGGCGACAGAAAAGTAAGAGTTAACAGAAAAACCGGAAACGTAATTGACTAGGAAAGGAGGAGACGATTTTGACAGCAAGATTAAGAGAAACCTACAAGAATGAAGTATTCCCTGCTTTAAAGGAAAAGTTCCAGTACAAGAACGTAATGGAAGTTCCAAAGCTCGAAAAGGTTACTATAAACATGGGTCTGGGCGAGGCTAAGGAAAACGCCAAGATCTTAGAAACAGCAGTTAAGGAAATCGGCCTGATCACTGGTCAGAAACCGGTTGTTACAAAAGCAAAGAAATCTATTGCCAACTTCAAAGTAAGACAGGGCATGCCGGTTGGAGCAAAAGTTACCCTGAGAGGAGACAATATGTATGAATTTGTTGACAAGTTCTTCAATATCTCTCTTCCAAGAGTAAGAGACTTCAAAGGTGTCAGCAGAAATTCATTTGACGGAAGAGGCAACTACTCCATGGGTATCAAGGAACAGCTGATCTTCCCGGAAATCAACTACGATGACGTTGACACAATCAAAGGTATGAACATCGTATTCACAACAACGGCTAAGACTGACGAAGAAGCAGCAGCTCTTCTCGAACTGCTGGGAATGCCGTTTGAGAAATAACAGGAGGTTAAGATGGCAAAGACATCTCTTAAAGTTAAACAGCAGAGAAAACCAAAGTACTCAACTCGTGCATACACAAGATGCAGACTTTGCGGAAGACCACACTCTGTTCTGAAGAAATACGGAATCTGCCGTATCTGTTTCAGAGAGCTTGCATACAAAGGTGAAATTCCAGGCGTAAGAAAAGCAAGCTGGTAAAATAGTTAGTTAAATCAGTGCAAAGGCGAAGCCTGCCGGCGATTTACTACCGTAAATCGGGCCAGGGCTTCGACGGCAGCTTCCAGACCGGCTGAAGCCGGGGAAGCCTCGCACGAGACCTGCCGGCGATTTACTACCGTAAATCGGGCTAGGGCTTCGAACCATGCAAGAGGAAGGAGATATACTGTAATGACAATGACAGATCCAATAGCAGATATGCTTACAAGAATCAGAAATGCCAATACTGTAGGTCATGAGACAGTTGAAATCCCTGCATCCAAGATCAAGAAATCCATTGCAGAGATTTTACTGGAAGAAGGCTACATCAGCGGCTTTGAAGTTATAGAAGACAACAAGCAGGGCATCATCAAGGTACAGATGAAGTACGGTGCCGGCAAAGAGAGAGTTATCACTGGAATCAAGAAGATTTCAAAACCAGGACTGAAGGTTTATGCAAAGGCCAACGAAGTACCTAGAGTATTAGGCGGCCTGGGAATCGCTATCATCTCCACTTCAAAGGGAGTTATCAGCGACAAGAAAGCAAGAGAACTGGGCGTTGGCGGCGAAGTCATCTGTTATGTTTGGTAGGAGGAGATAAGATATGTCAAGAATAGGCAACAAACCTGTCGTACTTCCTGCCGGAGTAGAAGTTACTGTTGATGCAAACAACGTTGTAACAGTAAAAGGACCTAAGGGTCAGCTGCAGGAACAGGTAAGCAAACTGATCAAAGTAGAAGTAAAAGAAAACGAAATCGAGTTCACAAGACCGTCCGATGCAAGAGAATACAGAGCTCAGCACGGACTGGCAAGAACACTGGTAAACAACATGGTTGTCGGTGTTACTAACGGCTATGAAAAGAAACTTCAGCTGGTTGGCGTAGGCTACAGAGCTGAAAAGAAGGGCAACACTCTGGTAATGAACCTGGGTTACTCCCATCCGGTTGAAATGGTAGATCCTGAAGGAATTACAACCGAGGTTCCTGATACTACTACTGTAATTGTAAAGGGAATCGATAAAGCAGCTATCGGAAACTATGCGGCAAACATCAGAGCATGGAGAGTTCCTGAACCATACAAGGGCAAGGGTATCAAGTATGCTGACGAAGTGATCCGCAGAAAAGAAGGAAAAGCTGGAGCTAAATAAGAAAGGAGTGAAGTGAGAAATGGCAAAAGAAAGCAGAAACGATAAGCGTCTGAAAAGACACGAAAGAGTTAGAAAAAATTTATCCGGAACTCCTGAGAAGCCAAGACTCTGCGTTTACAGATCCAACAAGAACATTTCCTGTCAGATCATTGACGATGTAAACAAAGTTACTTTAGCTTCTGCATCTTCCCTTGACAAGGAGCTGAAAGCTGAAATCGGCTACGGCGGAAACAAGGAAGCTGCAAAGAAAGTCGGTGAAGCTATTGCAAAGAGAGCACTGGAAAAAGGCATCGAGGTTGTTGCCTTTGACAGAGGCGGATTCCTGTACCACGGAAGAGTAAAGGAATTAGCTGAGGGCGCTCGTGAAGGCGGATTAAAATTCTAACAGGAGGAGATAAGGAATGCGTAATATCATTGATGCATCCAAGCTGGACTTAAAAGAAACCATCGTTAACATCAGAAGAGTTGCTAAGACAGTTAAGGGTGGCAGAAACATGAGATTCAGCGTAACTGTAGTAGTCGGAGACGGCAATGGCTACGTTGGCGTTGGTCTTGGCAAGGCTCAGGAAATTCCTGAAGCTGTAAGAAAAGCTACAGAAGATGCTAAGAAGAATTTAATATATGTTCCGACAGTCGGAACGACTATACCACACAGAAACGTCGGTATCTTCGGCGCAGGAAAAGTACTGCTGATGCCTGCTGCACAGGGTACCGGAGTTATCGCAGGTTCCTCAGTGAGAACCGTACTGGAAGCTGCAGGAATCAAAGACGTAAGAGCAAAATCCATCGGTTCAAACAACACAGGAAACATGGCTTATGCAACACTGGAAGGTCTCAGAACTCTGATGACTGTAGAGAAGGTTGCCAAGCTGAGAGGCAAGAAACCTGAAGAAATCTTAGGATAGGAGGAAACGCAAAATGGCTAAAATGTTAAAAATCACTCTGACAAAGAGCACGATCGGCGCTTCCCCTAAGCAGAGAAAAGTTGTTGAAGCGTTAGGTCTCAGAAAGCTGCACCATTCTGTTGAGCTTGCAGATTCCCCTGCAACTCGCGGTGCTGTTGCAAAAGTAGCGCATCTTGTTACTGTAGAAGAACTGTAAGATAGGAGGTGCAAGAGATAATGAAACTGCATGAATTAAGAGCGGCAGAAGGTTCCACTAAGAACCGCAAGAGAAGAGGCCGTGGTACTGCAACCGGACAGGGTAAGACCGGCGGAAGAGGTATGAACGGACAGAAATCCAGAAGCGGCGGCGGAGTCAGACTCGGCTTCGAAGGCGGACAGATGCCACTGTACAGAAGACTTCCAAAGAGAGGTTTCACCAACATCTTTGGTACAGAATACACAATTGTCAATGTTAAGGATCTTAACAGATTTGAGGCTGGTACCGTAGTTACACCGGAACTGCTGGAAGAGGCAGGACTGGTAAAGCAGGTCAAGGACGGAATCAAGATTCTGGGAGACGGCACCCTGAACAACGGTATCACAGTAAAGGCTCACAAGTTTACAAAGAGTGCAATTGAAAAAATTGAAGCTGCTGGAGGAAAGGCAGAGGTGATCTAAGATGGAGATGCTTAAAACTATTTCCCAGGCATTTAAAGTCGCAGAAATAAGAAGCAAGATGATCTTCACACTGCTGATGCTCGTAGTGTTCAGAATCGGATCCAACATTCCTGTACCGGGAATCGACAGATCCGTTCTGACCCAGGTGTTCAACGGAGAAACGGGTCTGTTCGATCTGTTCGACCTGTTTTCCGGCGGATCCTTCAGCAATTTCACCATCTTTGCTTTAAGTATTACACCATATATCACAGCATCCATCATTATCCAGCTTTTGACCATAGCTTTCCCTTACTTTGAGAGGCTGGCAAAAGAAGGACAGGAAGGAAGAAAGAAGATGGCGCAGATAACCCGTTATCTGACTGTCGTTCTTGCTCTGATTCAGGCCCTCGGACTTACCGTAGGTCTGTTCAGAAAAGCTGTCATCGATCAGACATGGTTCTCATTCCTGGTAATCATTCTGATTCTGACAGCAGGTACAGCATTCCTGATGTGGCTGGGTGAAAAGATCAACGAAAACGGAATCGGAAACGGTATCTCTCTGATCATCTTCGGCGGTATCGTTGCCAGAATTCCGAGCGCACTGCGCAGCATCTGGACGCAGTATTCTGATGGTCAGATGTCCATCATCACAATCCTGCTGTTTATCGTATTTGCAATCGTCGTAATTTTAGGCGTTATCGAAGTGCAGCAGGGAACCAGAAGGATTCCTGTTCAGTATGCAAAGAGAGTTGTAGGAAGAAAGATGTACGGCGGACAGTCAACTCACATTCCGCTCAAGGTAAACCAGGCCGGCGTTATTCCGGTAATCTTCGCACTTTCCATCCTGCAGTTCCCGCTGACAATCACATACTTCTTCCCGAATACAGCATTCACTGATTTCGTGACGAAGTGGCTGTCACCGGCAGGCAATCCTGGTGTATGGGTATACGCAGTACTCAATGTTATACTGATTATTTTCTTCAACTACTTCTATACAGCAGTTACTTTCAACCCTGTAGAAGTGGCACAGAATATGAAGGCAAACGGCGGATTTATTCCGGGAATCAGACCGGGTAAGGCTACAGTTGAATATCTGAGCAAAGTTATGTCAAGAATTTCATTTGTAGGCGCTATTTTCCTTGCAGTGATCGCAACACTTCCGACAATCCTGAGTGTACTGGTTCCGGGACTTTCCGGAATCCACTTCGGAGGCACTTCCCTGCTGATTGCAGTAGGTGTTGCACTTGATACAATGAAACAGCTGGAAAACCAGATGGTTATGAGAAACTATCAGGGATTTCTTAAATAAGAGGAGATGAGCAGATGCTTAGAACAGTTTTGTTAGGCCCTCCGGGAGCCGGCAAGGGTACACAGGCAGTTAAAATCGTGGAAAGATACAATATTCCGCACATTTCAACTGGAGATATTTTCAGAGAAAACATCAAGAACGGAACAGAGCTTGGTAAAAAGGCTCAGGAATACATGAACAAAGGTGAACTGGTTCCCGACGATCTGGTAATAGAGATTGCCACAACCAGACTTCTGGCAGATGACTGCAGCAACGGTTTCCTGCTGGACGGATTCCCGAGAACTGTATATCAGGCTGAAAAGCTGGACGCCTTCCTTGAAGAGCACGGCATGAAACTTGATAAAGTCATCGATATTGAAGTTGAAAAGGAAGAACTGATTACAAGGCTGACAGGAAGAAGAGTCTGCAGACAGTGCGGCGCATCCTTCCATGTTGTAAACATTCCTCCTAAAAAAGAAGGCATTTGTGACATCTGCGGCGGTGAGCTGTTCCAGAGAGCTGACGACACTGTAGAAACAGTTGAAAACAGAATCGAGGTTTACAACCAGCAGACAATGCCCCTTGTAGATTACTATAAGAAAGCAGACAATATCGTAACCATCGACGGCGCTCTGCCGCTGGAGACTGTGTTTGCCGAGATAGTAAAAGCTATAGGAGAGTAGTATGATCATCATCAAGTCCAGACAGGAAATTGACATAATGCGCGAGTCAGGAAAAGTCACAGGGTATATCTTGAATACCCTGGCTGACTTTATCAGACCCGGCATGTCTACCATGGATATAGACCGCTACGTTGAGGACACCATCAGAAAACACAAGATGATCCCTACATTCAAAGGATACGGCGGATTCCCCGCCAGCGCATGTGTTTCCGTCAACGAGGAAGTCGTGCACGGCATTCCCGACGAGAAACGGATCCTTCAGGAAGGAGACATCGTCAGCGTGGATGTAGGTTCCACCTGGAAAGGCTATGTCAGCGATGCTGCCAGGACCTATCCGGTGGGAAAGGTTGACGATGAAGCGATGCGGCTTATCGAAGTCACGAAGCAGAGCTTTTTCGAAGGAATAAAGTATGCGAGAGTGGGCTACAGGCTGTCCGATATTTCCCATGCGATCCAGGTGAAGGCTGAGAGCGAAGGCTTCTCCGTCATCCGGGATTTTGTGGGGCATGGCGTCGGCCGTGAGATGCACGAGGATCCGCAGATCCCGAACTACGGAAAAGCGGGAAAGGGACCGAGACTGGTCAGCGGCATGGTCTTTGCCATCGAGCCGATGATCTGTCAGGGAGACTATGAAGTGGAAACTCTGCTCAACGACTGGACCGTTGTTACAGCAGACGGCAAGCTGGCAGCACATTATGAAAATACTGTTGTTATCAATGATGGTGAGCCTGAGCTGCTTACCCTGTAGTAAATAAAGCGAGGTGTATTTATGGCGAAGAAAGACGTCATCGAAGCAGTTGGAACCGTTGTGGACGCTCAGCCAAACGCCATGTTCAAGGTGAAACTTGAAAACGGTTTTGAAGTGCTTGCACACATTTCAGGAAAGATAAGAATGAACTATATAAGAATTCTGCCGGGCGACAAGGTCAAGGTTGAACTTTCACCTTATGATCTGACCAGGGGAAGAATTATATGGAGAGATAAATAGACCTACAGAATGGAGGAAATAGAATGAAAGTAAGAGCTTCCGTAAAACCAATCTGTGAGAAGTGCAAAATCATCAAAAGACATGGAAAAGTCATGGTTATCTGTGAGAATCCAAAGCACAAGCAGAGACAAGGTTAATTAATTCGTTTAATATCGGTCTGCGAGGACCAGGACCGCAGCACCTTAATTATTGTATATGAGAACGCCTGTCTATATCACCCCTGGCACGGTGACGGAAGATAGGAGAAGGAGGAAACGTATGGCTCGTATAGCCGGTGTCGACTTACCAAGAGACAAAAGAGTAGAGATTGGTTTAACCTACATTTATGGAATTGGCAGACCAACAGCAAACGCTATCCTTGAAAAAGCAGGTGTAAACCCTGACACAAGAGTGAAGGACCTGACTGAAGAGGAAGCTGGTAAAATCAGAAAGATCATCGATGAAGACTACCTCGTAGAAGGTGACCTGAGAAGAGAAGTGTCTCTGAACATCAAGAGACTCATGGAAATCGGCAGCTACAGAGGTATCAGACATAGAAGAGGACTTCCTGTAAGAGGTCAGAAAACTAAGACAAACGCAAGAACACGTAAGGGTCCGAAAAAGACCGTAGGCAGAAAGAAGAAATAAGAAGGAGGTAGGAAACAATGGCTAAAACTGTAAAGAAAACAGTTAGAAAAAAGAAAAGAGAACGCAAGAACATTGAAAAAGGCCAGGCACATATCCAATCCACCTTTAACAATACTTTAGTTACTCTTACAGATATGGACGGAAACGCACTTTCATGGTCCAGCGCTGGTTCCCTGGGATTCAAGGGTTCCAAGAAATCCACACCGTTTGCTGCACAGATGGCTGCTGAAGAGGCAACCAAGGCTGCTATGGAGCACGGCTTAAAGACAGTTGAAGTTTATGTAAAGGGTCCAGGATCCGGAAGAGAAGCTGCTATCAGAGCGCTGCAGGCAGCAGGTCTTGAAATCACTATGATCAAGGATATCACACCGATTCCGCATAACGGATGCAGACCACCGAAGAGAAGAAGAGTCTAATTGAAGGGAGGAGTAATATAAAATGGCAAGATATACAGACGCTAACTGCAGATTATGCAGAAGAGAAGGTCAGAAGCTTTTCTTAAAAGGTGAAAGATGCTACAGCGGAAAATGCGCGATCGAAAAGAGAAATTACGCTCCCGGACAGCACGGTCAGGCAAGAAAGAAGACTTCCGACTACGGCCTGCAGCTGAGAGAAAAGCAGAAGGCAAAGAGATTCTACGGAATGCAGGAAAAGCAGTTCAGAAATTTATTTGAAAAGGCTGCAAGAAAACAGGGTAAGACTGGTGAAAACCTGCTGATCCTGTTAGAGACAAGATTAGATAATGTTGTTTACAGATTAGGATTTGCTTCCTCAAGAAAAGAAGCAAGACAGTTAGTCGTTCACGGTCACTTCACTGTAAACGGAAAGAAAGCTACAGCTCCTGCAATGGAACTGAAGGCAGGAGACGTTGTAAAGGTTAAGGAAAAAAGCACTAACTCCCCTAAATTCAAAGAGATCAAGGAGATGTCCATCACTGTACCTGCATGGATGTCTGTAGACGTTGAAAAATTAGAAGGTAAAGTTGTATCTGTGCCGACAAGAGAAGAGATCGATACTCCTGTTGCAGAGCACTTAATCGTCGAATTGTACTCCAAATAATATAGCGGCCTGAAACCGGTATTACTTGGGATTATGAAGGAGGGTTTTTTAGTGATAGAAATCGAAAAACCAACAATAAATAAGTTTGTAGACGAAGACGGTACCTACGGCAAATTCGTCGTGGAACCACTGGAAAGAGGTTATGGTATCACGCTGGGCAACTGCATGAGAAGACTGCTTCTCAGTTCTCTGCCGGGTGCTGCTGTGACTTCCGTAAAAATCGACGGAATACTTCACGAGTTTTCAACTATACCAGGTGTCAAAGAAGACGTAACAGAAATCATTCTGAATCTGAAAAAGCTTGCTGTAAGGCTGAATGGAGAAAATACCAAGCGTGTGATCATCAACGCGGTCGGTCCGAAGGAAGTGACTGCGGCAGATATCATCGGCGACTCGGAAATGGAGATCTTCAATCCGGATCTGCATATCGCAACACTGGAGGAGAATGCGACTCTTGTCATGGAAATCAACCTCGCAAGAGGCAGAGGCTATGTGCCTGCTGACCAGAACAAGAACGAGAGCACTCCGATTTCAGTTATTCCGGTTGACTCCATCTATACGCCTGTAAGGAAGGTTAACTATACAGTAGAGAATACCAGAGTAGGTCAGGTCACCGACTTTGACCGCCTGATTCTCGAAATCTGGACCGACGGCTCAATCACACCGGAAGAGGGTGTATCCATCGGAGCGAAGATCATGCAGGAGCACCTGAATCTCTTCATCCAGCTGGACGACTCCACTGACGGTATGGAAATCATGGTTGAGAAGGAAGAAGACCAGAAGGAAAAGGCCCTCGAAATGACCATTGAGGAACTTGAACTTTCTGTCCGTTCCTTCAACTGCCTGAAGAGAGCAGCGATCAACACTGTTGAAGAACTGACAGAGCGTACTGAAGAGGATATGATGAAGGTTAGAAACCTTGGTAAGAAATCTCTTGACGAAGTCAAAGCAAAGTTAGAAGAACTGGGACTTGGTCTGAAGCCAAGCGACGATTAAGCACGAAAGGAGAATTGAAATGCCAGGATATAGAAAACTGGGCAGACCTTCTGCTCACAGAAAAGCTATGCTGAGAAATCTGGTAACTGACCTGTTCAGAGAAGGCAGAATCTCAACAACTGACTGCAGAGCTAAGGAAGCCAGAAGAGAAGCTGAAAAGCTGATCACTTTAGCAAAGCGCGGCGATCTTCACGCAAGAAGACAGGCACTGGCTTACATCTATGATGAAAGCGTAGTAAGCAAGCTCTTCGATGAAATCGCACCGAAATATGCTGACAGAAACGGCGGATACACAAGAATTCTGAAGTTAGGACCTCGCAGAGGCGATAACGCAGAAGTCGTATTCCTGGAACTGGTTTAATTTAATCAGCACAACAATAATCATAAAGTAGCAGCAAATAATAACTACCGGCTCAGCCGGTAGTTTTATTTTTCAGAGCAATTGAGATTTAAATTCCCATGAACGTCGCCGCTGAGAAAGAATTAATCTCTATGGAACAAGGCACTGATCAGAGTCCAAAAACTTCGTCCGAACAGACCGGTATTTCGAATCTCGAATCAGGTGTTTATCTCCGGTTAAAAGCATGATTGACAAATACATTACTTTATGCTATATTGATTTTAGATATATCGAATATAGATATATAAAACGGGGCCACTGCAGCTTACTGAAAGGCAGTGGAAAGCAGGAGGGCAGCGTGCCCGGCAGCGGAAGGGAGGAGACACAGCATGAACTACAGACTGGAGGTCTGGAAATACAGCATCGTCAATGCAATGGAAGCACAGCGATATCTGAATCAGAGGTCTGAGGAAGGATGGGAATTCTGGAATTTAATGACTTGGCCTGGAATCATCTGTTTCCGCAGGAGAAGAGAGGGAGATGCAAGAAAAATCTATGCTATAGACGTATTTTATGACAGAGAAGGAGAACGATGGATAGAGGAAGCGGAATATCTGAGCTTCTTCAAGGATGTGGGATGGAGTTATGTGACTCGGCTGGGAAATCCTCAGCTGAGACTCTTTGAGCAGGAATGGAAGCCGGACATAAAAGAGATTTACGAGGATGAAGACGCACCGAGGCGAGCTGCTCTGAGCATCAGCAGAAAGCCGGGCCTGGGACTGTTCGCAGTATGTCTGCTCATGCTGGCGGTATTTATCTGGTGGAGTTCACCATTGGGGATCGGAATGGTTTTCATCTTACTGCTCATATTTGCAATGCCGCTGTTACCAGGGCTGCTTGCGGAAGCTGCAGATACAATGTATCTCAGAGGCTGCGGTGGGGATGGGCTCAGAAGGTTTGTAAAAACAGAAAAGACCGTCTGCATGGGGATACTGTTTTTTATATATGTGCTGAGCAGCTTACTGGCCTGGAAGATGTTCCTGAGTGGAGATTTCAGAAATCTTGAGGAAATATGGATCATACCAGGAGCAGCCTTCATATCGCTGCTGTCCCTGCCTCTGCTGCTGTTAGGAACTGCAGCAGGGTGCATAGGCAGATCCAATACAGCAAGGATAACAGAAACAATTCTTTGTGTTCTGTCGTATGTGGGAATGATCTGGGGGCTGGCACTTCCGTTGATGTAAAGGAGAACCGGTATGAACTACAGACAGAAAGAATGGAAGTGCAGCACTATTTGTGGCATTTATGTATGCTGTCGGGAATCATTTTTCAATGCCAGGATGATGAAGAATAGGAGGCTGCAATGGCAAGAGAACAACTGAAAACATTGACAGAGCCGATGTACTACATTCTGCTCTCATTATTAAAAGAAAATCACGGTTACGGCATCATGCAGATGGTGGAAGAACTGACAGACGGACGTGTCGCTATCGGTGCAGGCACCCTGTATTCTCTGCTCAGCCGCTTTGAGAAGGAAGGTTTTATCAATCAGGTGGCCGAAGAACACAGAAGAAAAATCTACCTCATCACTGAAAAGGGAGAAACATTGTTACAGGAGGAATACACTCGACTCAATTATATGGTTGAAGACGGAAAGAAGTTTTTCCGGTTTGAGGGGCAGAGAAAAGAACCGCCGGAAGACGGAGGCGGTACGGAAACGGTTGAAGAAAAAGGAACAGAATCGACAGAGAAACTGGTACCCGAACAAAAGCGAAAGCATGGGGAGAATGCTGACGGAGAAAGAAAAGAGAAGAACCGGTCTCTGTCGCCAAACAGAAGATGGAGTCCGGGCGGCGCATACTGACGGCTCAGATCGTCTGCAGATCGAGAAAATATGAGGAAACAAA
>JBJESV010000069.1:7182-37684 GCA_051882975.1 Emergencia sp. | reverse complement strand
GACTGATCTTCCTCATCTCTCTGGTCAGCGCATACAGATTCTGCACCAGCAGCACGCTGTTGGACAGAGCGATGGCAAGTATGTAGCCGTAGATGTTCAGCTGTGGAATTCCGATGAACACCAGCAGGAAGATCAGCAGAAGAAGCTGCTGCAGCAGGGAGTTGCGGAAGGACTGTGCCTCCCGGCCGATGCTGATCAGGAGACTGGTGGAAGCCGCTGTCACGTAGAGCAGAGGAGCGCAGAGTCCCGCCAGGCGGATCATCAGCCCCAGATCCTCCCTTTTGTAGAAGAACAGGCCCATGTCATCGGCCAGCACGAAAAAGAGCAGGCCGGTAAGGATGCCGATGCACAGGGAGACCCGGAGGACTTTCCCTATGAGCCGCTTTGCGGGAACTTTTTTCCCGGAAAGAAACATGGTGGAGATGCGGGGCACCACGATGGAGCAGATGGAACCTACCAGTATCATGGGATAGTTCATCATGGGAAAGACCATCCCCTTGTATTTTCCCATGAGAGTCAGAGCCTGGGAAGCGCTGTACCCGATGGAACAGAGCCGGGATTTGACGATGACAGAAGAAAAGGCATTGACGGACTCCAGCAGGCACTGGGTCATGCAGATCGGCGCAGCGCCCTGGACAAGAGGCTTCAGGATCCGGCAGATTTCCCGGAAGGATATCTGCACCGGCGGAACCTGAGGCTTTGTTTTTTTGTAATAGATCAGCAGGAACAGCACGCTCTGCATCTCGCCGATGGCATAGCACAGATATACCAGAGTGACGGCAGGAAAGCTGAACCTGTTGAGAAGGAACCGGATAAGCAGATAGAGAATAGGGAACCGGAGAAGCTTTTCGCTGATATTGATGACGGCAGGGATGCGGATCATGGCGAGACCCAGGAAATGACCTTTGATGATGTTGGAGACGGACATGAGAAGCATCAGCGGGCATGTGGCAAGGATGGGATACACCAGTTCGGCATCGCCGAGAAACCAGACGGCCAGAGGTCTGGCGGTGAGAAAGACCAGACCGGTCAGAAGAAGTGACCAGAGAAAGCTGAAAACCGTAGTGACCCGTATGGCCGCGTTCATGGCAGCATAGTCTCTGTCGTAGAAATGCTTCGCGGAGATCTTGGAGACGGTCACCACCAGACCTTCTGTCATAAAGGAGAGAAAGAGACAGTTGACCGGTGAAACCAGGCTGAGCAGTCCCAGCCCTTCTGCACCGAGAATCCGGGACAGATACATGTTGAACACGAATTCTATCAGGCCTATGACCAGATTAGAAACGGCCAGAGTCAGGATATTCTGTTTCACACTTCCAAAAAAATCCTTTGAGAACATAAAAAACCAAGCCTTTTCCCAGTATGATAAAGTCTATGGGGAAAAGGCCTGGCCTATGCGCATTCCTCAGTTCCGGTCAAAAGTCACTTGTATTCTGCCGGTCTGCGTCTTTAGTCTGTGAACAGTGCGGTGGACAGATATCTGTCGCCTGTGTCAGGAAGGAGAACCACGATGTTCTTTCCTTCGTTTTCCGGACGTTTTGCCAGTTCCAGTCCGGCATGAAGGGCTGCGCCGGAGGAAATGCCCACCAGAACGCCTTCTGTTCTTGCCAGATCGCGGCCTGCTGCGAATGCATCGTCGTTTTCTACTGCGATGATCTCATCATAGATTCCGGTGTCGAGAACTTCAGGGACAAAGCCTGCGCCGATACCCTGAATCTTGTGGGAACCGGCAGTTCCCTTTGAGAGAACCGGTGAAGATGCCGGCTCTACAGCAACGATTCGTACATCCGGATTCTGCGCTTTCAGGTATTCGCCGACGCCTGTGATGGTGCCGCCGGTACCGATACCGGCTACAAAGATATCGACTTTTCCATCGGTGTCAGCCCAGATTTCCGGACCCGTGGTCTCTTTGTGGGCCTGCGGGTTGGCAGGGTTGACGAACTGTCCAGGGATAAAGGAGTCAGGGATCTCTGCGGCAAGCTCATCGGCCTTGGCGATAGCGCCCTTCATTCCCTTTGCGCCTTCTGTGAGAACCAGCTCAGCGCCATATGCTTTCATCAGGTTGCGGCGCTCCACACTCATGGTCTCCGGCATAACGATGATAATCCTGTAGCCTTTGGCCGCTGCGACAGATGCAAGACCGATACCGGTATTGCCGCTGGTAGGCTCGATAATAACGGAGCCTTCTTTCAGAAGACCTTTCTGTTCTGCGTCTTCAATCATGGCTTTGGCGATTCTGTCCTTGACGGATCCGGCCGGATTGAAAAGCTCCAGCTTAGCCAGAAGGGTGGCCTTCAGGTCGTATTTCTTTTCTGTATTAGTCAGCTCAAGCAGGGGTGTGTTTCCTGTCAGCTGGCTTGCTGATGTGTATATTCTGCTCATTTCTGTTTCCTCCTTTATTTGTTCCTTGTCTTATTATTGTTTTTTTTGCAGGCGTGCCCGGGACTTTCTGTTCACCTGACGGCAGTTCCTGCATGCCATATTTTCCTACTGGAATAATAGGAATTATACGCCTGCAAATTGAGTTTGTCAATAGCTTCGGGAAAAAAATTTTGCTTTTTCAGAAAAAAACCGCAAAAAGCGAAAAAATCGCGGAAATCCTTACAGATCTCCGCGATCAATGCTTCTCAGCCGCATTCATCAGATCACAAAATCGTTGCCTGCTGTCTGGGAGTTGACCAGATCCTCCAGGGAGATTCCCTGGAAATAATCCACGATCATTCTATACAGTTCACTCCACATGGGAAGGGTTTTGCACTCCCCTGCACGCGGACAGGTGTTGGGGGATTTTTCGAGGCAGGCTATAGGCGCCAGGCTGCCCTCTGTCAGCTGGAGGATATCAGCCACATTGTACCGGGACGGATCCATGGTCAGCTTGTAGCCTCCCCCTTTGCCGCGGAGGCCCTCCAGAAAACCTGCCCGGGTCAGCGCAGGGATGATGGTCTCCAGATACTTTTCGGAGATATCCTGTCTCTTTGCGATATCCCGCAGAGGGATGTAGGCACCGGTATTATTCTCGGCCAGATCGATCATGACCCGAAGGGCATAGCGGCCCTTTGTCGAAATTTTCATCATATTTGTTCACCTCTATGCATTATTATACTACCGGTTTAATAGGAATTCAAGGCAAAAAACCCTGAAAACCTTCCATTGAAGTAACCTGTCTCCTATGCTATACTAAAAGAACTGGCACTATGCCAAGGATTTTGAGGAGAGTAACAGAAAATGAACGATACAATACTTGAAAAAGCCAGGAAGACATATGAGCTTCTTGCAGCAGATCCGGCCGTCGCAGGTCAGGCGAGGCAGGCGGCGGCACTGATAGACAGGCTGGAGAGACAGGACATGACGGTTTCTGTCATCGGCCAGTTCAAAAGGGGTAAGAGCTCCCTGTCCAATGCAATTCTGGAGGACGAGGTGCTGCCTGTGGGAATCGTCCCTATCACCTCTGCGGTGACCAGAGTCGTATACGGAAAGAGGGGGGCCCGGGTCCGCTATCTCAACGGCATGGTGGAGGAAGTTCCTTTTGATCAGCTCAGTCATTTTATCAGCGAGCAGGAGAACGCCGGAAATCAGCTGGGCGTGGAGTCGGTGGAGCTGCGTACGCCGTCCTCTTTTCTGAAGAACGGACTGACCTTTGTCGATACTCCGGGCGTGGGTTCTTTCCACCGGAACAATACGGAGACCGCCTATCATTATATGAAGGAGAGCGATGCGGTCATTTTCCTGCTGTCTGTGGACAGCCCGATCAACCAGATTGAGATAGATTTTCTGAAGAACACCCGGGAGTTCGCAGGAAAGTTCTACTTCGCAGTCAACAAGACCGATCTGGTCAGCGAAGCGGATCTGAAGGCATACATGGACTACTGCAGCGGGCTGCTGTGCCGGCTGATGGAGACGGAACAGGTGCAGATGTTTGCGGTCAGCGCTAAGACGGGAAGCGGTATCAGCGACCTGAAGAAATCCGTTCTGAAGGACTGCAGGAAGTCCGCGAGGGAGATCATGGAGGTTTCCACGGAGAAGAAGCTGAAGGACGTCATTTCCGGCGCCCTGACCCAGCTGGATTTCTACTGGAAAGCCATGAACATGGAGTACAAGGAACTGGACGAGAGATTTGCCGCCGTTTCAGAAACTGTGGAGACGGTCAAAGAAAAAGCTGCAGGTCTGGACTGTCTCTTTGAGGTTCATCTCAACGAAATCAAGCTGCAGCTTTCGGAAAAGGTCATGGAACTGTTCGGAATGGAATACCATTACGAGATAGAGAGCCTGCCTGCCGGTCTCATCACCATGGACAAAGAAGAGTTCCTTGCCAGAGTCGACGACCTGTGCTCCGATCTGACGCAGACGCTGAACAGCATTCTTCTCTACAGAGAGGAGAACGCCTACACCGTGGTCAGACGCATCAACAGCATCAACAGGCTCTCTGCAAGCCTGCGCAGGATCCGTGACAGTATTGACAAATGATTTTTCTATGTGATATACTTTTTCCATCTGGCTGATGGAAGCGGGAGAGCGCACCGGGAAGGGTGCCGCCGAAGGGGCAAAACTCTCAGGCAACAGGACCGTTTCCGGACAGACCTCTGGAAAGTGTAACGACACCACCGATGAAGCAATCCTTGCCTAAAGGAGAATCTTTCAGGTAAAAAGACAGAGTGAGATTTATTTTATTTCTCTGTATGGATGCTTCGGAGGTGGTTTTTGTGTCCGTATATATTTCTTTTGCTCTCGAGATCATCGGGACGGTGGCCTTTTCTGTGTCCGGCGCTATGCTGGGTATTCAGAAGAAAATGGATATTCTCGGCATTGCGATTCTGGGCCTGACTACGGCGGTGGGCGGAGGTGTGATCCGCGATCTGATCCTGGGTATCACGCCGCCAAGGACATTTCAGAATCCTGTCTATGCTGTAGTCGCTATCGGCACGGCTCTGCTGATCTGTACGCCGTGGGTGCGGCGTTTTTTTGGACGGAGACAGTATCTTTATGATGTGATTATGCTCTGGATGGATTCCCTTGGGCTGGGAATCTTTACTGTCGTAGGCATTCAGACGGCCTACGGGGTTTCCGGAGATTTCGGCATCTTCCTGCTGATTTTCGTCGGCGCTGTCACAGGAGTAGGCGGCGGCGTGCTGCGGGATATCATGGCACAGGAGCCGCCGTATATCTTTGTCAAACATTTTTATGCCTGTGCATCTCTGGCCGGTGCCGCAGCATGCGCCCTGCTGTGGGAACCTCTCGGGGAAGGCATCGCTGTCATCGCCGGAGTTGCGGTGGTGGTCGTGCTCCGTCTGCTTGCTGCAAGACTTCGCTGGAGCCTGCCGAAACCGGGAATCACCGAATAAAAAACTGATCCAGGCCTGCCGCTGCGAAATCCTCGTCGCTGAGAACGCCGCCTTTGACAGAGACCACCAGGGACGATGCGGCATTGGCGGCAGCTATGGCGTCGTACATGGACATGCCCTTTGTCAGACAGGCCATGACCGCACCGCAGTGACCGTCTCCGGCACCGATGGTGTCCACCACCTGCGCAGCCGGTACGCCGGGTACATGAACCAGGCCGCAGCCCTCCGGACCGCCTTCGTAATAAAAAGCTCCGTTGGAACCGTTGGTTATGATGACCGTATTGCCGGTCAGTGCGTACATGGCCCGCGCCGCCTCTTCGATGGAAGCGCAGCCGGTATAGCCGCAGATCTCATCCTCGTTGAGATGCATTACAGGATGGAGCGCAAAGATACGCTTCATCAGGGCGTCATCGATGAGTCGGATCCTCGGTCCCGGACCATAGAACACCGGCAGACCGCTTTCTTCCAGGAAGTCCACGATGGTGCCTCCTGTCTTCTCCTCTATTTCCAGACCGCAGATATAGGCGCAGCCCAGCTTGGAGAGATTCAGCTGATCAAACCATTCCTTATAGAACAGATACTCAGCCCCGTGCTCCACGACGAAAGTCCGCTCGCCGCTGGACTCCACAAAACAGTAGCAGCAGCCGTTGGCCATATCCGGCGTTGCCATGGGCGAAGCCAGCCCCTTTGCCGCCAGCTGGTTTCTGACGAAGTCTCCGTACAGGCCGGTGCCTACCGGAGAAAACAGGGTGAAGGGGACGTCAAAGTGGCGGATCATGTCGGCCACATTGTGGGCGCAGCCGCCCAGAGACATGGACTGTGACTTGATGTGGACATCTTCAGCGGTTTTCGGAAGACGGTCCAGATTGATGATGATGTCGGCAACCGTGGAGCCGATGACTAAGATCTTTTTCACTTGCAGATACTCCGTTTCATACTGATTTTACATGCCTATAGTATATCACCTTCCACGGAAATAGTCACTACCCGGACCGGAATCATTTTGCCGCTGGCAGCAGCGGCCTTTTCCACAGCCAGCTGCAGTCCTCCGCAGCAGGGAACCTCCATGCGGGTCAGTGTGACCGATCTGATATCGTTCTGGCGGAAGATCTCCGTCAGCTTCTCGCTGTAATCCACGCCGTCCAGTTTCGGGCATCCGACCAGGGTCACGCGGTTTTTCATATAGCGGCTGTGGAAATCAGCGTATGCGTAAGCTGTACAGTCTGCAGCGATGAGCAGATCCGCACCGTCGAAATAAGGGGCTTTCAGGGGTGCCAGCCTGATCTGGACCGGCCAGTTTGCCAGCCTGGAGTCAGAGGCTCCGGCCGCCATGCGTGCCTTTACTGCGGCTTCGTCATAAGGTGCGGCTTCCCGCGTGACAAAGGTGATGGCGCCGGCAGGGCAGGCGGGCAGACAGTCTCCGAGACCGTCGCAGTAGTCGTCGCGAAGCAGCTTCGCCTTGCCGTTTTCCATGCCGATGGCACCCTCGTGGCAGGCCTGGGCGCAGAGACCGCAGCCGCTGCACTTTTCTTCGTCTATGTGAATGATTTTTCTTATCATTTTTTTGTCCTCCTCAGGAAAATTTTAAAATCATGATTGACTTTACTCCGGAGAGTATAATACAATAAAAAGAAGATTTCTGTTGCAGATGCAACGAATGAGGAGAGAAAATGAAAAAAATGATCGAAGCAATGAAGGCTTCTCCGCTTTTCGAAGGAATTGCGGAAGATGAGATCTCAGAGCTGATCCGCTGTTTTTCCATCAGGACGGTGAACTGCCGGAAGGGGGAGTTTCTCCTGCATCAGGGAGAAGTTTCCAGAGGCATCGGACTGGTGACTGACGGAAGGATCCATATTATCCGGGAGGACTTTCTCGGTGCCAGAGAAATCCTTGCGGAGGCGGGGAGCGGGGAGATTTTCGGAGAAGTCTACGCATTGCTGGATGACGAGATACAGGGCACAGCTGTGGTAGCGGCATCTGACTGTCAGGCGGCCTTTCTTTCCGCGGAGAAGCTGCTGGAGCCGTGCAGCGAAAGCTGCCTGTTTCATCAGAAACTCATGGGTAATATGATGCGGGTACTTGCACGGAAAAATCTGCTTCTGACGGGGAAAATCTCGCATCTGTCCAGAAAGACCATCAGGGAGAAGCTGATATCTTACCTGTCTGCCGAAAGAATACGGCAGCAGAGCATGGAGATCACCATTCCGTTCAACCGGCAGCAGCTGGCAGATTATCTATCGGTGGAACGCAGTGCTCTTTCGAGAGAGCTTTCCCGTATGAAGGAGGAAGGACTCATCAGCTACAGTAAAAACAGGTTTCTGCTGTATAACCTGAATTAAGAAAGGGAGAGGGAAAACTATGTCTTCTTTGACGGAGCGCGCTCTGGCAGCTTCACTGAAAAAACTGCTGGAGAAGAAAACTCTGGATAAAATCACGGTAAAGGATATCACCGATGACTGCGGTGTCAACCGGCAGACTTTCTATTACCATTTTCACGATGTCTACGATCTGATCGAGTGGATCTTTTCTGACCTGGCAAGGCAGTTCACTGAGAGCTGCATGGAGGGCAATGACTGGAAGGAAGGCATGCAGATTCTGATAGAAGCGATGATGAAAAACAAGGCCTTTATCATCAATACATTTTATTCTATCAACCGGAGGCAGCTGGATACCTTTCTGCAGAATCAGGCGAGACCGTCTCTTTCTGTCATCGCAAGAAGTTATGCAGAGGGAATGATCATCGACGAAGAGGACTTCGATTTCGTTGTGGATGTGTTCACCTTCGGACTGGTGGGCATCCTGACCCAGTGGGTATCCAACGGCATGGACGAGGAGTTCGTGCAGAAGCTGAGCCGGTTCTACCTGCTTGTTGACGGAACCATGGAGGGAACTCTGGAGAAGTTCGCAAAAAATCCGAAACAGTAATTACATATAGAAAAAATTGTACAAAAATCCTGGCGTGTCACAATTTTCACCACGCCTTTTTTTTTGTCTATTGATGGGTGCAGGCGGACAGAATAAAATATAAGCGGAGGAGTGTTTCTATGAGTATGACAAAAGATTTAAGAAAAATCGCCTTTAAGGCTGCATATTATTATCTTGAAAGAGATCCCCAGGCAAACCTTCCCCGCCTTATGGAATGGGTGGACAAAAGGGCCGCAGACGGTGTGCTGACGGTACAGCGCCAGGTTTTCCGCAAAATCATAGAAGAAAAAGACAGCAACTGGTACAGGCTGATGGTAAGCCTGTGGGATGATATAGATGATGAAGTGAGAAAGACCCTGTTCGAAAATCTGATCATCAATGCAAATCTTCTTTCTGCACTGCAGACAAGAGAGAACAGAGAAAAATACCGGTGCAACGTGCCGTGGGCAGTCTGTCTGAGCATGAGCGGCGGGCGGCCTGAGGAGGGCGAAGGGGAAGGAGAACTTACCTTCGACGACCTTGACCGCATTATAGAAGAAAGCAGAGAACTGGGCACATATATCTATGTGCTTTACGGAGATGAGGACCTGCTCCGGAAGGCGGATACCATCGCTCTGTGCAATAAATTCGAGGACTGCCAGTTCATGGGTTTCCTTTCAGGGAAGAATCTGGACGAAGATTTTGCCGGCCAGCTGCTGCGCGTGAAGAACTTCATCGCGGCGCTGAAGGTCACAGGAACAGAGGCTGACAAGGAACTGGAAGGAGTCATGGCTCTGCTTCACCGCAGTAAACTTCCTTTCGGCACATTCTGCATCTACGATGACGCTGCGGAAGGCAATTTTGCCAGAGAGGAGTTCTTTGACTGGCAGATTGACAGAGGAGCAAAGTTCTGCTTCTTCCTCTCTTCTCTGGACGAGGAAAGCGACTATCTCTACGGCATGACCAGGCTGTATCGGGAGTCGAAGCCGCTGCTGACCATCAATTTCTGCAAGGATAAGGCCATAACGGGAGGCTGTATGGCCTGCAGATATTACTGTGCCGTGGATGAGCATGCCATGGTGCGGCCGTGTCCTTTCGTAGAGGAGAAAGGGGCTGACCTGCACAGTTCATCCCTGCTGGAGGCTTACCAGTCTCCGCTGTTTATGGAATATTATGAGAGCACGCCTGCGTGCAGAGGTATAAAGAAATGAAAAAAGGCATCGCTCTGGCCGGCATCGCTGCCGCTGCGGCAGGAGCTGGAGTTTTCGCTGCGGCGGACCGGCTTTACGACATGGCGCTGAATCCCTCCAGCGATAAGAGCAAAGTGCTGGGAGCTCCTGCAGAAGGCGGAGAACCGGGCCGTTTTATCGACAATGTGGCTGCAGAGGAAGTATGGACGGAATCCTTTGATGGACTGAAGCTTCACGGCCTTCTCATCGACAGACCGTGGGAAAAGACGGAGCACCGCTGGGTCATCTGCGTTCACGGCTATGTGGGATGCGGAAAGGATCTGGAATACCAGGCGGAGAAGTTTTACGAGAAGGGGTTCCGGGTGCTGCTGCCGGACAACAGAGGCCACGGAAAAAGTCAGGGAAGCTATGTGGGAATGGGATGGCATGACCGGCTGGATATCCTGAAATGGATCCGGTTTCTGATCGAAAGGGATCCGGCATGCAGAATCCTGCTCTACGGCGTATCCATGGGCGGCGCCGCTGTCATGATGACTGCGGGAGAGAACCTGCCTGCCAATGTGGAACTGATCATAGAGGACTGCGGCTATACATCCGCAGCAGATGAATTCGCCTATGAGGCCCGGTATCTGTTCCATCTGCCCTATTTTCCTGTGGTAAGCGCAGCGAGCCTTCTGTGCAGGAAACGGGCGGGATACGGTTTCAGGGAGGCTTCGGCAGTCAGTCAGCTGAAAAAGGCTGACAGACCTATGCTGTTTATTCACGGTACCAGGGACAGATTCGTGCCGTTCTCCATGCTGGAGGAAGTATACCAGGCTGCGGCCTGCCCGAAGGAGAAGCTGGCCGTGGATGGTGCCGCACATGCAGAAAGCTGCAGGGTGAACCCGCAGCTTTACTGGAATACCGTATTTGATTTTATCGGCAGATGGATGAGCTGAACGATGATTAACGATCAGCTTCTTCGTCCGGTCTGATGCCCAGAAGCAGTTCATCCAGGATCTCTACGGCATCTTCGATGCAGCCGTCACAGCTGCGGAGGGGCTCGCCGGTGTCAATGCCTTTGAGCTGGCGGCAGATGATGGATTTGTTCTTTTCAAGAAACATGTCTGTCGCCTGACGCATGAGCTGATAGGATCTCTGCTTGGTCTTCGGATCGTCCAGATTTCCATCGGATTCTTTCATGCCGATGACCATGGCCATGCCGGTTACTGCGCCGCAGGTGCCGAAGGTGCCCATGCCGCCTCCGAAAGCTTCGGCAAGCTTGAATACTGTTGCAGGGTCATAACCCAGCACGTTGCAGAAGGAGCAGGTCACGCACTGTGCGCAGTTGAATTTTTTTCTGTGCAGTTCAATTGCAAGTTCTTTTCTGTTCATTTTTCACCTCGTTTTTCTGTGTGCAATTATACTATAAAAGGGTTGTTTAATCAAGGGAGAGGCTGTATAATTAAGAAAAGAATAACATGTTGCAGGAAGAAAATTATGGAATACAGATTATATAAAGAAAATGATTTCCGTGTGTCTTCATGGACTGGCGGAAAGACTACACAGCTTGCGATTTTTCCGGAAGACAGCAGTTATCTGCAGCGGAACTTCCTGTGGAGACTGAGCACTGCGACCTGCGAGAAGGAGGAGGCGGACTTTTCGAAGCTTCCCGATTATGACAGGGTTCTGATGGTGCTTTCGGGGAATGTGGTGCTGGCTCATAAGGATGTGCGGGTGGCACGGCTCTCTGAACTGGAGCAGGACCGGTTTGACGGCGCCTGCAGCACCAGAAGCTTCGGGCAGATCACGGACTACAATCTGATGGTGGCCAAAGGGAACGAAGGCTTCCTCGATGCCATAGCGCTGCAGACCGAGAGCCGCAGACTGTCTTTCGAGGAGTATCCTGATTTTGAGAAAAAGTCCTTTGCCTTTTTCTGCAGAGACGGCTACGGGACGGTATCTGTTGCCGGCGACACTGTCATGATGATGCCGGGACAGCAGCTTGTCATTACCGCTGAAAACGGGGAGGATGTAGATGTCTCTGTCATGGGAGAGGGCACGCTGATCCGGGCGCAGATTTTTTACAACTACCATCCGGAGGAGATGGGGCCTACTGTGATTCCGAAGGAAAAGGCCTCTTTTGATGATTTCCGGACATGCGTCTATCTGGCCAATGTCCAGTTCCGCGGCGCCAGGTTCATCTTTCCGCAGCTGAAGAAACAGTGGTTCGATGAGGAACTGTCCAGAGCCATACGGAAGCTGGAGCGGATCTATCTGCCGTTCTTCGTGACCGTTGCAGGACTCTGCGCTGTGGCAGGCTGGGGAGCAGGTCACTTCAGCAGCGCAGCGGAATGGATCGCAGCCGTGGCTGCATGGCTGGTCGCTGATATTCTGCTGGTTTCACCTCTGATGTATTTCGCTGTTGTGCCGAAACCGACCCGTGCGCATATCAGAGATGTGGACAGACTCACACCGTATGAGCAGAGAGTCAGGGAGAAAGAGCTGGCAACCAACGAGCGCCTTGAAAGGGTGCTGAAGAAATACAAGACCACGGGCAGAGCCGTTTATGACGAGGAAGGAAACCGCCTGGACAAGACGTTTAAATAGAGTATAGAAAGATTCAAAATACTGTAATTGATAAGGGAGCGCGTGAGCGCTCCCTTTTGATGTACGTTCTGATTGTATTGCGGCCAGATATTCTGCTGACTGCTTTTTATTTGACAGTAACTGTCTTTGTTACGGTCTTTCCGTAAACCTTCTCGCCTGCAACGTAGGTGTAAGGCGTAACCTTGACAGTGTATTTGCCCTTGGCAAGCTTTTTGCTCGTGTAGGTGGTGCCTGTCTTGGAGTAAGTGGATACAGTCTTGCCCTTTGAGCTGACGATCTTGTAGGTGAATCCGGAAGCCTTGCTGTTGCCGCTGATCTTCACGGAGATGGCTTTCCTGGATGTTACCTTTGCAGAAGTGATCCTGGTGGTGCGTGCCACTGCAGCTTTGTATGCCTTGACAGCATCCTTCTCTGCCTGCTGGATGGCATTTTCGATATCTTTGGAATTGTATGCCTTGATGATACCGATTCTGCCGTCAACTTTCTCGTATGCTGTGCCGATGGTTCCCTTCAGGTCCTTTTCCAGGTACTGCATCAGTGCAGCGGAATCTGCAATGGATTCCTTTGTGATCTCGTTGCACCCCTGGAACATGGTGAATCCGTCACCCTGCTGTGTGAGAATGTATGCGGTTGATGCAACGGTGTAGGTTCTGGCTGGATCGATGGCTTCTCCGCCGACCTTGACGTTTTTGACTCTTCTTTCACCGGAAACCTTCACGAACAGTCCCTTGTCGTCTGTTACAACGGTAGACGGGATTGTGGTGTCAATATCATAGGTCAGACCGGATACCTGCAGGAATCCGCCGTTTTCACCCGGACAGTTCCTTGCGCCGTGTTCCAGTGCATCCAGAATCTGCTGTCCGCTGGCTTCAACTACGACCAGCATGTTGCTCCAAGGATTGATCCTGATCAGATCTCCGTAAGTGACTGTGCCTTTTTCGATCGGTGCACGTACGCCGCCGCCCTGGATCAGACCGATCTGCGCACCGGTCACTGCCCGGTATGCGTCCGCGCAGAAATCAGCCACGGTTGCTTCCTGATTTCTGACGAGTCTGCTGCCGTCTGCATCGTAGTCGTTCAGCTTGACTTCGGCCTGGCCGACTACCTTGGAAGTTACTGCACTGAGATTATCTTTGATACCGTTGACAAATGCCTCTATACCGGAATCCTTCCAGGTGTAGTCTTTTACCAGCTTTGTGGCAACGGTTCCGTCAGCTTTGATGGTCAGTTCTCCGATATTCTTGAGACCCGTTCCTGTCTGGGTCAGAATCACATCTTTGCCGTCCTTTGCCTTGACGATCTGGCTTTCAATCTCGCTGTGGGAGTGGCCGTCGATGAGAACGTCTATGCCGGTGGTATTGGCAATCACATCAGTCGATCTCCATGGAGAACTCTGCTCGTCGATACCCAGATGGCCTACAGCGACGACATAGTCAGCGCCTGCTGCCTTTGCTGCATCTACTGCGGACTGTACTGACTTGTACAGATCTGATCCGGTGCCGCCTTCCTGGAATCCGTAGATGAAGTTTCTATTTGCATCCTGGAAATACGCAGGGGTTGATTTTGTGAAAGTTTCCGGAGTGGATATTCCGACAAAAGCGACTTTGGTCTCACCGTAGGTTTTGATTACATAAGGATCAAATACGGTCTTTCCGGTTCTGAGGTCTGTGAAATTGGCACTCAGATAAGTGGCCTTTGATTTCTTGACCAGGCTGAGGAACTGATCCATGCCGAAGTCGAATTCGTGGTTGCCAGGTACGGCGATATCATAGCCGACTTCGTTCATGATGTCGATGATGTATTCGCCTTTGGATAATGTGCCGATCAGGTCGCCCTGGATGGCGTCGCCGGCATCGACCAGTGTGACATATCTGGTTTCTTTCAGCTTGTCAGACTTGTAGGCAGCCAGGCCGGCATAGCCGGTATTGCCGTCTACGTTGCAGTGGACATCGTTGGTATAGAGGATCACGATGTCATCGCTTTTTGTCTCTTCTGCGCCGAAGGCCATGGATGGCATCATGACGATGACCATACAGAAGGCCAGAAGCACGGTCAGTAACTTCTTTGTTTTCTTCATTGTTCTTTCTCCTTTTGCACTGCCCGGAGCGGACCGGTTCCGGGCGTCAAAGAATACAGCTTAGAATTTATGTAAAGCCTCGATGAAGGCATCTACATCGTCCTCGGTGGTTCCCCAGGAGGTGACCAGCCTGATGATCCGTTTGTCATCGCCGGAAGGCGCCCAGTCATAGAAGAAGAAATCCTTCTCCAGTTCACGGACCATCTCTGTCGGCAGAACAGGGAAGAGCTGGTTGGTGGTGGAAGAGCCGTAGAACCCGTAGCCTGCGGCAGCAATCCCTTCGCGGAGCTTCTTCGCCATCTTGTTTTCGTGTCTGCCGATCTGATAGAATACGCTGTCATCTCCGCCTTCCAGCATGGCTTCGAACTGCACGCCGATGAGGCGGCCCTTTGCCAGCATGCCGCAGTTCTGCTTGATCATCCATCTGTAGTGGTCGTTGATGTTCTCGTTGAAGATGACGACCGCTTCACCCATGAGACATCCGTTCTTGGTGCCTCCGATATAGAAGGCGTCTGTCAGCTGTGCGATATCCTTCAGAGTCAGATCGTTTTCATCGCAGGTCAGAGCTGCGCCCAGTCTGGCGCCGTCCATATACAGATACATATCCCGATCTCTGCAGGCTTTGCTCAGTGCAGTCAGCTCTGCTTTCGTGTAGATGGTGCCGCTCTCAGTGGTGTTGGAAATATAAGCCATCTTAGGAACAACAGTATGGTCGTCTTCGTATTCTCCCCAGGCTTCCTCGATGAGTTCCGGTGTCAGCTTGCCGTCCACACCGTCCACCGTCAGGACTCTGTGTCCTGCGGCTTCCACTGCACCGCATTCGTGGATATAGATGTGGCCGCTGCGAGGTGCAACGACCGCCTCGAAAGGCTTCAGTGCCGATGCGATGGTAATGACGTTGGTGGGAGTGCCGCCTACCATCATGTAGACATCGCAGTCCTGACGGCCGATGAGTTCCTTTATCATCTCTGCCGCGTGCTCGCTGTGAGGATCCAGGGCATAGCCGTCTGTATGCTCCTCGTTGGTTCTGATCAGGGCGTCCAGAATATGAGGATGTGCGCCCTGGCTGTAGTCACTTCTAAAGTAAATCATGGTTTCCCTCCTAAAAAATCATCAGATAATCATATTATAGAATAAAATCCCGGCATTTTCATCCCTTTTTATACCGGTTTATAAAATATTCTGAAGATAAAAGAGGATGCGAAATTTTTTGCTTTTCCGCTTCAAAAATAAGTGGACTTTATGGCGGAAATGGAGTATAATAACCCAGTAATATTATTTAAAAAATTGCGCAAAAATACAGAAATAAGGAGAAGATGGCGGCCGTTGAGGTTTCGGGATCTTGTGTATCCTTCTCACTAAATCAGCCAGAACCTTATTTTTTTTAGTTTTTGCGCTTTTTGTTTGTATTGATACAGGTTAAAAAGGCAGAAGAAACAGAAGGGAGAAGATGCATGAAGAAGTATATTTTTGTTACAGGCGGCGTCGTGTCAGGGCTCGGAAAAGGAATCACTGCAGCATCTCTGGGCAGGCTGCTGAAGGCCAGAGGTCTGAAAGTGGCAGCACAGAAACTGGATCCGTATATCAACATAGATCCGGGCACCATGAGTCCGTATCAGCACGGCGAAGTCTTTGTCACGGAGGATGGCGCGGAGACAGACCTGGATCTGGGTCACTATGAGCGGTTCATCGATGAAAACCTGAACCGGTACAGCAATCTGACCACGGGCAAGGTGTACTGGAACGTGCTGAACAAAGAAAGAAAAGGCGAATATCTGGGAAGCACGGTCCAGGTCATTCCTCATGTGACCAACGAAATCAAATCGTTTATCTACAATGTCGGCAAGACCTCTGACGCCGATGTCATCATCACAGAGATCGGAGGAACCGTGGGAGATATCGAAAGCCAGCCTTTCCTGGAGGCCATCCGTCAGGTCTCCCTGGAAGTGGGCAAGGAGAACTGCATCTTTATTCACGTGACTCTGGTGCCGTACATCAAGAGCTCCGGCGAGCACAAGTCTAAGCCGACCCAGCATTCTGTCAAAGAGCTGCGCACCCTGGGAATCTCTCCTGATATCATCGTCATGCGTGTGGATGAGCCGGTGGATCAGGATATCATCGACAAGATCGCGCTCTTCTGCAATGTGAAAAAGGACTGCGTCATCGAGAACATCACGCTGCCGACTCTCTATCAGGCGCCGCTGATGCTGGAAAAGTCCAATCTCAGCTGGATTGTCTGCCGCGAGCTGGGCATCAACGCGGGTCCTTGCGAGATGGGAGAATGGAAGAAGATGCTGGAGCGCATCGAGAACAGGAGCAGAGATGTGACCATCGGTCTGGTGGGAAAATACGTCAAGCTCCATGATGCCTACCTGTCCGTGGCAGAGGCTCTTCGCCACGGCGGCTATGAAAACGACGCAAAGGTTCACATCCGATGGATTGAGGCGGAGGATGTGACAGAAGCGTCAGCGGAAAAGATCCTGGGCGGGCTGGACGGCATACTGGTGCCGGGCGGCTTTGGCGACAGGGGCATCGAGGGAAAGATACAGGCTGCAAGATATGCAAGGGAAAACGATGTGCCGTATCTGGGCATCTGTCTGGGTATGCAGACTGCTGTCATCGAGTTCGCCAGAGATGTCCTGGGCATTGCGGATGCCGATTCCGGCGAGTTTGCGGAAAAGGGTCTGCACAATGTCATCGATCTCATGGCGGATCAGCAGGGCAATATACCTAAAGGCGGAACCATGCGCCTGGGCGCATATCCGTGCGTCATCAAGCCGGGAACGAAGATGGAGAAAGCCTACGGCGCATCGGAGATACAGGAGCGCCACAGACACCGGTACGAATTCAACAACGAGTATCGCCAGGCCATGGAAGAGGCGGGCCTTGTCATTGCTGGAACATCTCCTGACGGTCGTCTGGTTGAGGCCGTGGAGATACCGGACCGGAAGTTCTTTGTGGCTGTCCAGTACCATCCGGAGTTCAAATCCAGACCGAACAGCGCACATCCGCTTTTCCGGGAGTTCATCAGAGCCGCAGTGGAACAGGGAAAATAAAACAGGCTGAAAAGAAACCTGACAGGCAGACGGAGCCGGGTCCTCTGCTCTGCAGGTTTCTTTGTTTTTATCTGCGAAAACAAGTGCGGGTTATTCGGCTTTTGCGTGGGTGTATTTCTCCCGGGTTGCCATTCCGCCCCGGATATGACGTTCCGCCTTGTTGACATCCAGGACTGCCTTCACCTCTGCAGCCAGAGACGGGCTGATTTCCTGCAGACGTTCTGTCACATCTTTATGTACCGTACTTTTGCTGACTTTAAATTTCTTTGCAGCGGCTCTGACAGTTGAATTGGTTGCAATGATATAGTCGGCCAGCGCAAGAACTCTCTCCTCTATGTAATCCTTCATGTTTCCACCGCTCCTTCAGTCAAGTTAAAACCAGTATATGCGCCGGAAGCAGGGGATATGAAAACTTAACACAGATTTAACATTTAAAATATAGCTTTTAACCCGATATTATAGTAGACTTAAAACAGGAAAACAGGAGGAAACAGACATGATTTACTTCGTAGAAGACGATAATAGTATCAGGGAACTGGTCTTATATACGCTGAACAACGCCGGCTATGAAGCGAAGGGTTTCGAGAAGCCTTCGCTGTTCTGGGAGGCGCTGCAGACAGAGACGCCCAGACTGATCCTTCTGGACATCATGCTGCCGGAGGAGGACGGGCTGCAGATCCTGAAGCGGCTGAGAGCCTCCAGCCAGACGAAGAAGATCCCGATCATGATGCTGACCGCGAAGGGCACAGAATATGACAAGGTGATCGGTCTGGACTACGGCGCAGATGACTATGTGCCCAAGCCTTTCGGCATGATGGAGCTGATCGCCAGAGTAAAAGCCCTGCTGCGCCGGGCGGATGTGTCCTCTGGTGAGAAGGATTATCAGATCGGCCGCCTCTTTGTTTCGCCGGCAAAACATATCGTAAAGGCTGACGGGAAGGAAGTGACTCTGACCCTGAAGGAGTTCGAGATGCTGACGCTTCTGGTGGAGAACCAGGGCATCGTGTTCACCAGAGATCAGCTTCTGACCAAGATCTGGGGGTACGCCTTTGACGGCGAGAGCCGGACGGTGGATGTGCATATCAGGTCCCTGCGGCAGAAACTGGGGGTCTGCGGACAGATCATAGAGACGGTCCGCGGCATCGGATATAAAATTGGAGAAGATAAGGTATGAAAAAGCGGATTTTTAACGGAATATTCCTGGTGGGGATTCTCGTATGGCTTGCCTGCCTGGTCCTGATCCTGGGGGTTCTGTACCTGCAGTACAACGGAGAATACCAGAGGGAGCTGAAGAACGAGGCCTGCATCGTGGCCCACGCTGTGGAAATCGGGGGCAGCAGCTATCTGGATACCCTGGATATTGACGATACCCATCGTATCACCTGGATCGGCGCCGACGGCAGTGTCAAGTATGATTCTCAGGCGGATGCAGCCTCCATGGAGAACCACAGCGACAGGCCGGAAGTGAAGGCGGCCATGGAGACGGGATACGGAGAAGATACCCGTTATTCCAGAACCCTTGCGGAGAAGAGCATGTACAGTGCAGTGCGGCTGGAGGACGGAAGCGTACTTCGTGTCTGCCAGGTGCAGTTCACCATCCTGACACTGATTCTGAGCATGCTGCAGCCGATCCTGATCGTGCTGCTGCTGGCGGTGGTGCTCTCCTTTGTTCTTGCGGCGCGCATAGCACGCAAAATCGTGGAGCCGATCAATCAGATCGATCCGGAGCATCCGGAGACTGTGGAGATCTATGATGAGGTCAAGCCCCTGGTCGACAAGATTGCCGAACAGAATCAGGAACTGAACCGTCAGATTGTCATGCTGCAGACTGATGTGGACGAGAAGACGAGAGAGGCGGAGTTCCGAAAAGAGTTTACGGCCAATGTCTCCCACGAACTGAAGACGCCGCTGACATCCATCTCGGGATTTGCAGAGATCATCAAGAACGGCATCGTCAAAGAGGAGGATATACCGCGGTTTGCGGGACGCATCTACGATGAGGCTCAGAGGCTCATCACCCTGGTGGAGGACATCATCAAGCTGTCTCAGCTGGACGAGAAGCAGATCACTGCGAAAAAGGAACGGCTGGACCTTTATCTGGTCTGCCAGGATGTGCTTGAATCCCTGGAAGCCTCAGCGGCAGCCAGAAACGTGGAGCTGAAGCTGGAGGGAGGCCGCGTCTATGTGGAGGCCGTGAGACAGATTCTTGAGGAAATTGTTTACAATCTGTGTGACAATGGGATAAAATATAACAAGGAGAACGGCAGCGTGACGGTCAGAGTCCATGAGGAGAAGGGCAGACCGGCTGTGACCGTTTCCGATACGGGAATCGGTATTCCGGAGGAGGATATCGACCGGGTATTCGAAAGGTTTTTCCGTGTCAACAAGAGCCATTCCAAAGAGATCGGAGGCACCGGCCTGGGCCTTTCCATCGTCAAGCACGGAGCGGCGTACCACGATGCGGAGATCAGGATAGAGAGCAGACTGAATGTGGGGACGACCATCTCCATTCTGTTCTGATAATGATATAAAACAGCAGCCAAAGCTGAATTAGAGAGAGGAAACACGTACATGGACATTTTTTCATTTATCACCCTGTTCGGGGGACTTGCCTTATTCCTGTATGGAATGAATCTGATGTCACAGGGGCTGGAGAAGCTGGCAGGAGGCAAACTGGAGGGCATTCTGAAAAAGATGACATCCAATCCGCTGAAGAGCCTGTTTCTGGGCATCGGAATCACGGCTGTAATCCAGAGTTCATCGGCTGTGACCGTTATGCTGGTCGGTCTGGTAAACTCCGGGATCATGCAGCTTTCCAGCACGGCCGGCGTGATCATGGGCTCCAATATCGGAACCACCGTGACCGCATGGATCCTCAGCCTTGTGGGCATAGAAAGCGATAATGTTTTTGTCAGACTTCTGAAACCGGAGTCCTTCTCGCCGATTCTGGCCCTGATCGGCATCATCCTGATGATGACATCAAAGACCAGCCGGAAAAAGGATATCGGAAGCATTCTGATCGGATTTGCCATTCTGATGTACGGCATGGAATTCATGAGCGATTCAGTCAGTCCGCTGGCGGACATGCCGGAGTTCACTTCTATGCTGACGGCTTTCACCAATCCGTTCCTGGGTATTCTGACCGGCATTCTGCTTACAGCAGTGATCCAGAGTTCATCGGCTTCTGTAGGTATCCTGCAGGCCCTGTCTCTGACCGGCAGCATCTCCTACGGCATGGCGATTCCGATCATCATGGGTCAGAACATAGGGACCTGCGTGACAGCGCTGATTTCCAGCATCGGTGTCAGCAAAAACGCCAAGCGGGTCGCTGTTATCCATATCTCTTTCAATATCATAGGCACATTTATCTGCATGGTCGCCTACTTCATCGTACACTACATGATCGATCTGCCGTTTCTGGACAGCGCGATCAATCCGGTCGGCATCGCCGTGGTGCACAGTATCTTCAATATCACGACGACCCTGCTGCTGCTGCCTTTCTCAAAGCAGCTGGTGAAGATCGCAGAAGGCACCATAAAGACCGAACCGGAAAAAGAAATCGCTTTTCTGGACGAGAGACTGCTCTACACGCCTTCCATCGCACTGCAGGAATGCAACCACATGACCACAGAGATGGCCTATGTGTCGAAGGATTCCATCATGGAGGCCATGGATCTGCTCTTCCGGTTCAGTGAGAAAAAGGCGGATCATGTCAAAGCTCTGGAAAGCGATGTGGACGTCTACGAAGACCGTCTGGGTTCCTATATGGTCAAGCTGTCCGGCTGTGATCTGTCTGATGCCGACAGCCGACAGATCTCCAAGCTGCTCCATACCATAGGAGATTTTGAGAGAATCAGCGACCATGCCGTCAACATCATGGAAGCGGCCAGAGAACTGAAAGAAAAGAAGATCCTGCTTTCAGAAGAAGGCATCCGCGAAATCAGAGTTGCCACAGAGGCGCTGCAGGAGATCGTGGATATCGCAATCAGAGCCTTTGATCAGAACGATCTGGATCTGGCCTGCAGCGTTGAGCCGCTGGAACAGGTCATGGACGAGCTCATCGAGGAGATCAAGTACAACCATGTCACCCGTCTGCAGAGCGGCGAATGTACGATCCAGCACGGATTCGTACTGTCCGACATTCTGACCAACTACGAGAGAGTATCCGACCACTGCTCCAACATCGCGGTGGCCCTGATCGAACTGTCTCATGCCTCCTTTGAGACACACGAATATCTGGACAAGCTGAAGACCATGGAAGATCCGGCCTTCAGAGAGATGTACCAGGCTTACAAGAAGAAATACGCCATCTGATGTGTCTGTCAGAAGGCGATCCGTTACGAAAAGGCTGCATGGCGCCGGAAACCGCTGTGCGGCCTTTTTCTGTTCCGGTCTGCTGTTTCAGATCTCTAAAAGAAGAAAAAAATCCGTCTTTCACGGCTTTTACATTGAAATAATGGGGGGAATTGTATATAATTATAGTAGTGTAACCTGAGACGGAAATCACTGAATATTGTTTCAGTAATTGTAAATGCTATATGATATGAAGGAATGACACGGGAATAATATTATAGAGAAAAGGAGTAAGGAAATGGCAAGTGAAGTAGGAATCGACTTGGGGACAGCCAATGTCCTGGTATATATAAAGAACAAAGGCATCGTGCTCAATGAGCCTTCTGTGGTGGCCATCAACAAGGACACCGATGAGATCCTGGCCGTAGGCGAGGAGGCAAGACAGATGCTGGGAAGAACTCCGGCCAACATCATCGCGGTAAGACCGCTGAGAGACGGTGTCATCTCAGATTATGACATCACGGAGAGAATGCTGAAATACTTTATCCGCAAGACCTGCGGCAGCGGCAGATTCTTCAAGCCTAAAATCATGGTCTGCGTTCCCAGCGGTGTGACTGAGGTGGAGAAACGTGCGGTCAGAGAGGCTGCCACCCAGGCGGGGGGCAAGGACGTCTATCTGATGGAGGAGCCTGTTGCGGCAGCCATCGGTGCAGGCATCGATATTTCTCGGCCTGACGGCGTCATGGTCATCGATATCGGCGGCGGCACCACGGATATCGCGGTGATTTCCCTGGGAGGCATCGTTGCCAGCACTTCTGTCAAGATGGCAGGGGATAAGTTTGACGACGCCATAATCAGATACATGCGCAAGGTCCACAAGCTGTATATCGGTGAGAGAACCGGCGAAGAGATCAAGAAAACCATCGGTACGGCTTATCCGAGAGAGGAGAACCTGACCATGGAATGCAGAGGACGCGACCTGGTTACAGGCCTTCCGAAGACCGTGGAGGTCAGCTCTGAGGAAATCATGGAGGCCCTGGAGGAGCCTCTGCACGCCATCTGCGAAGCCTGCCACAGCGTGCTGGAGCAGACACCGCCGGAACTGGCGGCAGATATCAGCAATTCCGGTATCGTCATCACAGGCGGCGGAGCGCTGCTTCACGGCATTGACAAGAGAATCGAAGAGCGTACCGGAATCAGGGTCAGAATCGCGGAGGATCCGACTTCCTGCGTGGCCATCGGAACCGGCAAGGCTCTCAATGAGCTGGAGTCTCTGGAGGGAAATTCCCTCAACAGGAGAGCGCCGTATCTCTAAAATTCAGATTATCGGATTTACAGAACCGGACAGAGAAATCTGCCCGGTTTTTTACTGATATAACATAAGTTTTGCTTATGATAAAATAAGAATGATTCGTTTTACTTATTATATTCTCTGTGGTACTATAATTACAGAAAGAAGAGCAGCGCTGCACAACAGATATGGTAACTGAAAGGAGAAATGAATTATGAAAAACAGATCAGGAAAATTTGCAATGATTATGGCTGTAAGCCTGGTTTTCGTTATTGCGCTGACTCTGATTCTCTGCCTCTGCGAAGTGGGAGGAGCATTGAGAATCGTCATCGGAGCTGCAGATGCTGCAGCGGCGCTGGCGGCTTCATGCTGTCCTGTGCTGGCAGACAGATAAAACATGAAAACAAGAGAATAAATGCATATAACAGAAACTACCTCATAAGATGCCCGTCACACAGAACATGACGGGCATCTTTAACGTATCTGAGGATTTGACTTCTGCGCATGCTCCTTCAGCTCCTGGATGAGGAAAGGGGTTCGTTTCTCCACATAGGCCGTAAACTGTTTTGCGGCAGGAGAAAGGGTGTCCCAGTTGCTGCAGATCATGGAGAAGTCCCTGTAAGGGTGCTCTCTGATGGGACGGACCGCCAGATCGGGGCATGTGCTGTAGAGAAAGAGCTGATACAGGGCGGAAATTCCCAGCCCCTGCTGGACCATGGTCAGAATGGAGTCGTCGTCTCCCATCCTGTATTCGATGCGGGGGTTCAGTCCTCTCTTCTGGAATTCTCTGAGAAGAAGAGGCTCCAGGCTCCTCTTGTCGTGGAGCAGGATATACGGATATTCCGCCAGCTCCGACAGTGGAACCTCATCCAGAGCGGTCAGAGGATGATCGTAAGGCATTACCGCCATCATTTCATCCTGAAAGAGAATTTTTTTCTGCAGAAGAGGTGCTTCCAGAGCGTTGGAAAAACCGATATCGGCGGTGCCGTCGGTCACCCACTGGGCCACCTCTGTATAGAAGCCGTGATGAAGGACAAAGGTCACCGAAGGATGTTTCTCTTTGAATTCCTTGATGACCCGCGGAAGAAAGCTGCGGCTTACGGAAGTGGTCTCGGCGATGTGGATCTCCGCTTTTTCCAGACCTGCGACCTCCTGCCTCTTCCGCTCCAGAGCCTGCTCTGCGGCATAGACAGACTGTATGTAGGACGCAAACTGCTCGCCGTCTCTGGTGAGCGTGAGACCGCCTTTGCGCCTGTGAAAAAGGGTCACGCCCAGGTCTGCCTCCAGGGATTTTACCGACTGGCTCACAGCGCTCTGGGAATATCCCACCGCCTCGGCGGTGCGGGTGAAGCTGCCTGTCTCCATGACTTTGCAGAAGATGCCGTAACGGGAAATCATAGTGTACCTCCATAAGTTCTGCTTATACAGTTATTATAGTGGAGCGGGGACCCTGTGTCAAATCCGGCAGGCTGTCCGGCTGCACCGGAAAAATGGATTTTGACGGAATCCGGCATATTAAAAAGCCGGATTTTGTGGTATACTGGTGGAACAAGGTTTGAATTTCAATGTTTAGAAGACATTTCTGAAATAGAAGGGAGACGCTATGAAATTAGAACTGATCGCAACGGCGACTTTCGGACTGGAAGCCGTGGTCAAACGGGAAATTCAGGCGCTGGGCTACAGAATCTTAAAATCCGAGGACGCCAAAATCACCTACCTGGGTGACGAGCGGGCCATCGTCCGCAGCAATCTATGGCTGCGCAGCGCCGACCGGGTCCTCCTGAAGATGGGGGAGTTCCGTGCTCTGAGCTTCGAAGAACTCTTCCAGCAGACGAAGGCTCTGCCCTGGGAGGAACTGATCCCTTTAGACGGAAAATTCACGGTCACGGGAACCTCGGTAAAGTCGATGCTCCACAGCGTTCCGGCCTGCCAGAGTATCGTCAAGAAGGCTGTGGTGGAACGGCTGAGAGAATACTGCTGCGTGGATCATTTTGAGGAGACAGGCGCCGATTACACCATCAAAGTCACGATTCTGCGTGACAATGTGACTCTGACCGTGGACACCAGCGGAGCAGGCCTTCACAAGAGGGGCTACAGAGTCCGGGATGTGGCGGCGCCGATCAAAGAGACCCTGGCGGCTGCCATGGTGCAGCTTTCCTTCTGGCGGGAAGGACGCCTTCTCATAGATCCGTGCTGCGGCTCGGGAACAATCCCCATCGAAGCGGCTATGATCGGACGCAATATTGCGCCGGGTCTGAACCGCAGTTTTGCATCAGAAGAATGGGAACTGATTCCGGCGGAAATCTGGAAGGAAGAGCGGCGAAAGGCCTTTGAGGCGGTAAATTACGATGCAGACCTGCACATCTTCGCCTTTGATGTGGACCCGAAAGCCATCGAGGCGGCAGCGGAAAACGCCATCGAGGCCGGGGTGGACGACTGTATCGTGTTCAAGCGGATGAACATGAACCGGATGGAGGCCAGGGAGAAGAACGGCATCATCATCACCAATCCGCCTTACGGAGAGCGTATCGGCGAGGCACAGCAGATCGAGAACATCTACAGGAAATATCACGACTTTTTACTGGAGAATCCCACATGGTCTCTGTTTATGGTGACCACAGACAGGACAGTGGAGGAGAAAATCGCAGGGCGGCCTGCGGACAGGCGGCGCAAACTGTATAACGGCCGTCTGGAAGTATGCTACTATCAGTTCCACGGAAAGAAGGAATAACTATTGAGAATCAGCATCAATAAAGAACTCAGGACTCCCCTTTACTGGCAGATTGCGGATCAGATCAAGGCCATGATTCTGGGCGGACAGCTGACAAACGGAGCGGTGCTGCCGTCGGAGCGTTCCCTGGCGGCGCTGCTGGGCGTACACCGCAACACGGTCATCAAGGCGTACGGCCTGCTGAAGGACATGGAACTTGTGGATTCCGTCCAGGGAGTCGGCTACAGGGTGACTTATGAGAGCAGCGAGTTCTACGAGCCGGATGTGCGGAAAAAAGTCAA
Source organism: Emergencia sp. (assembly GCA_051882975.1). Classification (GTDB taxonomy): domain Bacteria; phylum Bacillota; class Clostridia; order Peptostreptococcales; family Anaerovoracaceae; genus Senimuribacter. The sequence goes on along the minus strand of JBJESV010000069.1, from coordinate 11,933 downwards.
CTGGAGTACCATCATCAAAGATGAATATCAGGATATGGAACACACCTTCGACGATATATTCCAGCGGTTCGGGGAGGAAAATCATATTTCCCTCAGTACAGGGATGGCCCCGGCTGTCTATGACGAAGAAGAACTGGCTGCGGCTATGGCGTCCATCCTGCAGGAGGAAGGCAGACGTCATTTCTTTCTGTCGCCTTATCAGGGCGATATGACCCTCCGGCAGAGGATCATCACCTATCTGAGAACAAAGGGGATACAGGCGGGCATCAGCCAGGTGCAGATCCTGTCCGAGACCAATCAGGCCCTGGATTTCATCATCACGGCGATTCTGAAGGAGGGAGACAAGGTCATCATCGAGGAGCCGGTTTCCCCTGACGTCTACAGGGTAATAGAACTTGCCGGCTGCAGAGCTGTCACCGTTCCGGTGGATGAGAACGGCATGGTCTGCGACAACCTGGAGGCCCTCATCGAGACGCACAGGCCCAAGTTCATCTATGTCAACTCCAGCTATCACGATCCCACGGGCAATATCCTGTCCGTGGAGCGGAGGCGGAAGCTGCTGGAGGTATCCAACAGGTACAGACTCCCCATCATCGAGGAGGATGCGGCTTCCGAGCTGTCCTTTGAGGAGAATTTTCTGCCGGCCATCAAATCCATGGACCGCAGCGACAACGTCATCTACATCTATTCCTTTGCGCTGACCTTTATTCCGGGACTTTCCATGGCTTTCGTAGTGGCACCGGAAAAACTGATCAAGAGCCTGAGCTATCTGGTGTCCATCCGGATCATGTCTCTGGACTGGCTGACACAGAAACTGCTGGCCCGTTATCTGACAGACGGAAAATACTACGAAAATGCGGAGAAAATCGCGAAGCTGAACAAAGAAAAGCGGGATATCATGTGCAGTTATCTGGATCGCCTGAAGCCTCTGGGCGTGTCCTATCAGAAGCCGCGGGGCGGCGTGTATGTCTGGTGCAGACTTCCTGCAGGGATTGACAGTAAAGAAGTGGTGTCAGCCTGCGATAAAAGGGGCGTTTCCATCATTCCCGGCGAGATATTTTATCCCCACCGCAACGGCGGGCAGAATCATGTCAGACTCAATTTCTCCTATGAGACAGAAAGCCGCCTCAGGCTTGGAATGGAAAACTTTAACGATGTGATCTGTCGGCTCTCCAGGGGAGAGGATACGGATTTCTGACGCAACTGGTACACGAAAAAACAAAAGTGCTGGTACTTTAATTTTTTGACAAATATAGTATGATTTTTTTAGCGAGAGTTAAACTATCTTAAAGAACGAAAGTAAAACGATTTTTAAAGAGAAAAGGAGATTACACCAATGGCAGTAAACTTAAAGGGAAGAAGCTTTTTAACACTCATGGACTTCACACCGGAAGAAATCAGATATATGCTGGACCTGGCACATGATCTGAAAGCTAAGAAGAGAGCCGGTATCAACAACAGAATTCTGGAAGGCAAGAATATCGTTCTGTTATTCGAGAAGACTTCCACAAGAACCAGATGCGCATTCGAAGTTGCAGCTATGGATGAAGGCGCCGGCGTTACTTTCCTGGATTCCGGAAGCTCCCAGATGGGCAAGAAAGAAACCATGGAAGATACTGCAAAGGTATTGGGAAGATTCTATGACGGTATCGAATACAGAGGTTTCGATCAGGAAGTCGTAGAAGGTCTTGCAAAATATGCAGGTGTTCCTGTATGGAACGGTCTGACTGACGTTGACCACCCTACTCAGATTCTGGCTGACCTGCTGACAATCGAAGAGCATGTTGCTAAACCGCTGAACAGAGTAAAGGTCGTATTCAGCGGAGATATCAGAAACAACATGAGCTATGCATGGATGTACGGCTGTGCAAAGATGGGTATGCACTATGTCGCTTACGGTCCTGACGAATTAAAGGCTGAACTGAACCAGGATGTTATCGCAAAGGTTCAGGAAGTTGCAAAGGAAACCGGCGCTGTGATTGAAGTATCCTCCAATCCTGAATGCCTCAAGGGTGCAGATGTAATCTACGCTGACGTATGGGCTTCCATGGGAGAAGAAGCTGAAATTCCTGAAAGAGTAAGACTTCTGACTCCGTTCAAGGTAACTAAGGAACTGATGGAATCCACCGGCAACCCTGACTGCATCTTCATGCACTGCCTGCCTTCCTTCCACGATTTCGAAACCACTATGGCAAAGACTCAGAAGGAAGCCGGATACGATATCCGCGAGGTGACCGACGAAGTATTCAGAAGCAAGAATTCTGTAGTATTCGACGAAGCTGAGAACAGAATGCACACTATTAAGGCTGTTATCGTTGCCACAATCGCGTAATAATCTGAAATACAGCTGCCGGAGCGGGGAATGCTCTCTGCTCCGGCGGAACTTACGGGTGCGGCCGCCCTCTGATGGCCGCAGATAAAAAAGGAGGAAATAATTATGCAGCCTGGAATTCATAATTATTCTGAAATAGGTAAATTAAACAAAGTGCTTCTTCACAGAATCGGTGAGGAAGTTGAAGGTCTGGTTCCTGACAACTTTGAGAGACTGCTGTTTGACGACATCCCTTTCCTGAAGGTTGCTCAGCAGGAACACGACAGATTTGCAGAAGTGCTCAGAGAGAACGGCGTTGAAGTCGTATACTATGTGGACGAAACTGCAAAGGCTCTGAAGGATCCGGCAGTCAAGGCCGAATTCCTGAACAAGATGTTAGATGAAAGCCATCTGAACTCTCAGGGTATCAGAGAGGCGATCTACGATTATCTGATCAACATGTCCGAGAAAGACATGGTTGCAAAGATCATCGCCGGTGTAAGAAGAGATGAGATCAAAGACGTGGAGAGCAAATCCCTCGCCGACTTCATTTCCTCTTCTTATCCGTTTTATATGGATCCGATGCCTAACCTGTACTTCACCAGAGACCCTGGTGCATGCGTAGGAAACGGTATCAACATCCACCACATGAGTACAGTGACAAGAAGAAGAGAAGCTCTGCTTCTGAAGTACATGTTCCTCCACAACAAGGACTTTGCTCCGGAAGGATCACAGCTCTGGTACGACTATGATCACGAATACTCCATCGAAGGCGGAGACGTTCTGGTTCTCAACGCTGAGACCGTTGCAATCGGACTGAGCCAGAGAACTACAGCTGCTGCTATCGAAAGATTTGCAGAAAACATGCTGAACAAGTCCACCTTCAAGAGAGTACTTGTCTTCGACATTCCGAAGAGCCGTGCATTCATGCATCTTGACACCGTATTCACCATGGTTGACTACGACAAATTCACCATTCACCCTGAAATCGAGGGACCGCTGCAGCTGTTTGAGATCACTCTGGGCAAAGACGGCAAAGCCCACTTCTCTTCAGTGACGGATTCCCTGACCAATATTCTGAAGAAAGTTCTGAACCTGCCTGCAGTTGACCTGATCCGCTGCGGAGGCAACGATATGATGGCTGCACAGAGAGAGCAGTGGAACGACGGCTCCAACACACTGTGCATCGCTCCGGGAACCGTTGTTACTTATGAGAGAAACTACGTGACCAACGACCTCCTGGACAAGAAAGGCGTAAAAGTGCTGACCATCCCAAGCGCCGAACTTTCAAGAGGCAGAGGCGGCCCGAGATGCATGTCCTGCCCTGTCAACAGAGACGATCTGTAATGCCGGGATCATCCTGCGCATTGCACTAGGAAAAATTGTATTTAGGAGAATTACACCAATGGCAGAAAAAATTGTAATCGCTTTAGGCGGAAACGCTCTGCAGTCCGGCAAGAGCGAAGCTACAGCTGAAGCTCAGCTGGCTGTTGTAAAGCAGACTTGTGAATATATCGCAGATATCAGCTGCAAAGGCTACGAAATCGGTCTGGTTCACGGAAACGGACCTCAGGTAGGCAGAATCCTGCTGGCTTCCGAGACAGCAAAGGAAGTTACCCCGGCTATGCCGTTTGACGTATGCGGAGCCATGTCCCAGGGCTATATCGGCTACCACCTGCAGCAGGCTCTGAAATATGCACTCAACAAGAGAGACAGAAACATTCCTGTCCTGACCGTTGCAACACAGATGATCGTAGAGAAGGCAGACCCTGCGTTCCAGAATCCGACCAAGCCGATCGGACCTTTCTACACTGCAGAAGAGGCAAAGGCTCTGGAAGAGGAAAAGGGCTACACCATGAAGGAAGACGCCGGCAGAGGCTGGAGAAGAGTTGTTGCTTCCCCGCTGCCGAGAAAGATCGTGGAGATCGGCGCAGTCAAGAGACTGTGGGATTCCTCCATCGTCATCTCCTGCGGAGGCGGCGGTATCCCTGTTGTTGAGAACATGGACGGTACGCTGGAAGGCGTTGCTGCTGTTATCGACAAGGATTTCGCTGCTGAACTGCTGGCAGAGCAGGTAGGCGCTGACGTCCTGATGATTCTGACAGAAGTAGAGAAAGTTGCCATCAACTTCAACAAGCCTGACCAGAAAGATCTGGACAGACTGAACCTGGAAGATGCAGTGAAGTACATCGAAGAAGGTCAGTTTGCACCGGGAAGCATGCTTCCTAAGGTAGAGGCAGCCATGAAGTTCGTAAGAGCAAATCCGAACAAGAAGGCGATCATCACCTCCCTGGACAAAGCAATCGACGCTTTAGAAGGAAGAACAGGAACAGTTATCACCTTTGCATAAAGATGAGATATAGTGACATGAAAGACCCCGCCCGCCGGACTCCGGCTGAGCGGGGTCTTTACTTGGGAGGGGCTAACGTCACATGTAAAA
>JBJESV010000069.1:0-7082 GCA_051882975.1 Emergencia sp. | reverse complement strand
AAAGGTGCGGGAGATAATCTGAAAAAACTTCAGGATGCAGATATCTACTTTTCTGCGCCTCTCTGACATCGAACAAAAACCCCTGTCGGGCTCAGGCCTGACAGGGGTTTTGCGATATATAAGGAAATTACACTTGGCATCTATTCTACGAAGGAACCGCCCTTGAAGATCTGCTTCGGCAGAGTTTTCTGGGCTTCCGGGATGCCTTCCAGGTTCTGTTTCTGGATGGCTCTGATCTTCAGCGGCAGAGAGAACAGGTTGATGAATCCTTCCGCATCGGACTGGTCGTAGACTTCGTCAGCGCTGAAGGTTGCAAACTCCTCATTGTACAGGGAGTACGGAGACTGGCTCGCTACAGGCCATGCGGTACCCTTGTACAGTTTCATTCTCACTTTGCCGGTCACGTATTCCTGGGTTTCGTCTACGAAGGCTGAGATGGCTTTGCGCAGCGGCGTGTACCAGAGGCCGTCGTAGACCAGCTGTGCGAATTTCTGGGATACGATGTTTCTGTACTGGAGCGTGTCTCTGTCCAGAATCAGCTTTTCCAGATCCTTGTGGGCAGCGAACAGAATGGTTCCGCCCGGGGTTTCGTATACGCCTCTGGACTTCATGCCCACGAGACGGTTTTCTATGATATCGATGGTGCCGATGCCGTTCTCGCTGCCCAGCTTGTTCAGGGTGGTCAGCAGCTGGACAGGGGACATCTTCTCATCGTTGATCGCAACAGGGATACCCTTCTCAAAAGAGATTTCCACATAGGTCGGTTTGTCCGGTGCTTCTTCAGGAGGGATGGACAGGACATGGATATCAGGCTTGTGCTCGTTCCACGGATTTTCCAGATTTCCTCCTTCGTGACTGATGTGCCAGATATTCTCGTCTCTGGAGTAGATCTTTTCTACAGTCTGGCTGATCGGAATGTTATGGGCCTTTGCGTATTCTATGCATTCCTCTCTGGATTTCAGATCCCAGACTCTCCACGGAGCGATGATCTTGATAGCCGGGTTCAGCGCGTGAATGGTGGTCTCGAAACGCACCTGATCGTTCCCCTTGCCGGTACAGCCGTGGGCGATGGTGAATGCGCCTTCCTTCTCGGCGATTTCCACGATCTTCTTTGCCTGCAGAGGTCTTGCCATGGAGGTGCCCAGCAGATAGTCGTTCTCGTAGATGGCATCTGCCTTCAGAGTCGGATAGATGAAATCAGTGATGAACTCTTCCTGAATATTGATGATGTAGGCCTTGTCAGCGCCGGTGGCGTAAGCCTTCTTTTCGATAGCGTCGAAGTCCTCCTTCTGGCCGGTGTCGCAGCATACTGCGATGACCTCACAGTCGTAGTTCTCCTTCAGCCATGCGATGATGATGGATGTATCCAGGCCGCCTGAGTAGGCCAGGACGATTTTTTCTTTTGCCATGTCTATTTCCTCCTGATGAATATATAAAAATTAGTAATCGTGAATAAAAATCAATCAATGTATGTACTATACCACAGAAAAACCTTAAAATCAAGGGGCATTTTTAATAAAAATAATAAAAAATGAAAAAATATGAAAACAGGGTTGAATATTTATGTTTTTCGTAGTATACTCTCTCCTTAGAGTAAAAAGAAACGGTGCATAAATGGAAAAGTACAGGAGGAGGCAGAATGAAAGGCATCATATATCTGGAAGACGGAACCATATATAAAGGAAAGGGTTTCGGCGCGGAAGCCACCCGTGTGGGCGAGCTGGTCTTCAATACGGCCATGACGGGCTATCAGAAGACGCTGACAGATCCTTCCTATAAAGAACAGATCATCACCATGACCTATCCCCTGCTGGGAAACTACGGGGTCAACGAGACAGACTACGAGTCAGAGCAGATCCATGCCTTCGGCGTGGTGTGCCAGGACGTGTGCTTCAGTCCGTCCAACTGGAAATCGGTCATGAATATCGACCAGTGGCTGAAAGAACAGAAAGTGCCCGGCGTCTATGACGTGGACACCAGAGAGATCACCAGAAAGCTGCGGCGCACAGGCAATCAGAAGTGTGTCATCACCACAGAGAACCTGTCTATGGATGCCATCCGCAGAATCTGCATGGCAGAGACGCTGAACACCGATCAGATGAAGACGGCGGGAGTCAGGGAAACGGTCACATGGGAGAAGCCTGAAAACAGCTTCAATGTGGCAGTGCTGGACTTCGGCGTCAAAAGGAGCATCCTGCAGGAGCTCTTTGACCGGGGATGCAACCTGACCATCTATCCATATGGAACCAAAGCCAGGACCATCCTGGCGGCACAGCCTGACGGGGTGTTTCTGACCAACGGCCCGGGAGATCCGGAATCGGCGCAGGAAGCGGTCACCATCATAGAGAAGCTGATCACCAACAGCAGCTACGGTCCGAAACAGATGCCGATTTTCGGAATCTGTATGGGGCATCAGCTCATCGCTCTGGCCTGCGGAGGCAGCACCTACAAGCTGAAATACGGCCATAGAGGCTGCAATCACGGCGTCTTTGACAAAGATACCGGCAGAAGCTATATAACCAGCCAGAACCACGGTTACGCCGTCCGGGCGGAAAGCATCGTTCTCAAAGGACTGGAAGTGACCCATCTGAACCTCAACGACGGGACTGTCGAAGGCATGGCCCATCTTTCCAAGCCGGTCTTCTCCGTCCAGTTCCATCCGGAATCCAGTCCGGGCCCGTGCGACACCGGTTATCTTTTCGATAAATTTATCCATCTGATGAAAGGAGGCAGACTGTAATGCCAAGAGATTTCACCCTGAACAAAGTTCTGATCATCGGCTCCGGCCCTATCGTCATCGGTCAGGCGGCAGAATTCGACTATGCGGGCACACAGGCCTGCAAAGCCATTTCAGAAGAAGGAATAGAAACCATTCTCATCAACAGCAACCCGGCGACTATCATGACAGACCCCGGCATTGCCGACAAGGTCTATCTGGAACCCATCACAGAGGACGCTGTAGAGAAGATCCTGGACAAAGAGCGCCCGGAAGGTGTTCTCGCAGGCTTCGGCGGACAGACCGGCCTGAACCTGGCCATGGCCCTGGACGAGGCCGGTATCTTTGAGAAATACGGCGCAAAGCTGCTGGGTGTCAACAAGGAGAGCATCCACAAGGCTGAGGACCGGGAGGCATTCAAAGAACTGATGCTGTCCATCGGCGAGCCGATACCGCCGAGCACCATTGCCACCACCATGGAGGAATGCAGAGCCTTTGTGGAAAAGGCAGGCTATCCGGTTATCATCCGTCCGGCATACACCCTGGGCGGCACCGGAGGCGGCATCGCAAACAATGACGAAGAGCTGGCCCGCTACTGCCAGCTCGGCATAGAGAAGAGCGCCATCGGACAGATCCTTCTGGAGAAATCCGTGGCCGGCTGGAAGGAGATCGAACTTGAGGTCATCCGGGATGCAAAGGACAACTGCATCATCATCTGCAGCATGGAGAATCTGGATCCTGTAGGCGTGCACACGGGAGACAGCATCGTGGTGGCTCCGACCCAGACTCTAAATGATGACCAGTATCAGATGCTGAGAAATTCTGCCCTGAAGATCATCAGAAGTCTGGAGATCGAAGGCGGCTGCAATGTGCAGTTTGCCCTGAATCCTGATAAGGACGAATACATTGTCATAGAGGTCAACCCTCGTGTAAGCCGTTCCTCGGCGCTGGCATCCAAAGCGGCAGGATATCCTATCGCCAAGATTGCGGCCAAGATCGCCATCGGCTACAGCCTGGACGAACTGAAAAACTACGTTACAGAAGGCTCCAGCGCCTGTTTTGAACCGGCCCTGGACTACTGCGTGGTCAAATTCCCGAAGTGGCCTTTCAACAAGTTCCGCACCGCCTCCAGAAAGCTGGGAACCCAGATGAAAGCCACAGGAGAGATCATGGCTATCGACCGCAACTTTGAAAGCGCGCTGCAGAAGGCCATCGCCTCTCTGGAGGTGGAGGGAACCGGCCTGCGCATTCCGTATGTCACAGGTCTTGACAACGAGAAGCTGATGAAAAAGCTTCAGGCCTGTGACGATGAGCGTATCTTCTGTATTGCGGAGGCGCTGCGCAGAGGCATTGCAGATGTGGAGGACATCTTCGCCATGACGAAGATCGACCGCTGGTTCCTCAGCAAGATAGACGGTATCATCCAGATGGAGCGGATTCTGAAGACAGAAGAGATTACCGCCGACCTGATCAGAGAGGCGGAACAGAGAGGCTTTACGGATGACGAGATTCTGGATCTGACAGGCATGCAGAGAGAAGTGCTCCAGGATATCCGTCTCTACCACGATATCTATCCTGTCTACAAGGTGGTGGACACCTGTGCCGGCGAGTTCGATGCGCTGACGCCGTACTACTATTCCAGCTACGGCGGGGAGAACGAAAGCGTCAAGAGCACCAATGAGAAGATTCTGGTGGTGGGCTCCGGGCCGATCCGTATAGGACAGGGCATCGAGTTCGACTACTGTTGCGTACAGGGCGTCCGTGCGCTGAAAGAGCTGGGATACGAATCCATCATCATCAACAATAATCCGGAGACGGTCAGCACGGATTTTGACACCTCCGACAAGCTGTATTTCGAGCCGCTGCATACTGATGATGTGATGAACGTGATCAAGCAGGAACGCCCGGAAGGCGTCATCCTTCAGTTTGGAGGACAGACTTCTCTGAATCTGGCATCAAAACTGGCGGCACGGAGCATCCGGATTCTGGGAACACAGAATAAATACATCGATCTGGCGGAAGACAGAGAAAAGTTTTCTGATCTTCTGGACATTCTGGACATCGCCACGCCGAAGGGCTGCGCCGTGAGAACACAGGAGGAAGCCTTCGAAGCTGTGCAGCGTCTGGGATATCCTCTGGTCGTAAGACCGTCCTTTGTCATCGGCGGACGGGCCATGCAGGTGGTCTACTCCGATGAAGAGCTGCTGAAATATCTGAAAGAGGCAGTGCGCCTGTCCCATGAGCACCCTGTCCTCATCGACAAATATGTGGAGGGCAAGGAGATCGAAGTGGATGCCGTGGCAGACGGAGACGACGTGCTGATCCCGGGCATCATGGAACACATAGAGAGAACCGGCGTTCATTCCGGAGACAGCTGCACCGTTTATCCGCCGTACAGCCTGCCCGAGAGCGTCATAGAAGAACTCATCGCAGACACAAAGCGGATTGCCAAGGCTCTTCACGTGGTCGGATTTGTCAACATCCAGTATGCATGGGACGGTGACAGGATATACGTGATTGAAGTGAATCCAAGGGCTTCCAGAACTGTTCCTATCCTTAGCAAAGTGACAAAGGTGCCGATGGTGAAAATCGCCGTGGCTGTCATGACCGGTCAGAAGCTGGCCGATATGGAATGGGGAACAGGACTGTACCGGAAGCAGGACTACTATGCAGTCAAGGTTCCTGTGTTCTCCGATGCCAAGCTGACAGATGTGGATGTGGCAGTCGGTCCGGAGATGAAATCCACAGGAGAGGTCCTGGGCATCGACAGAGATCTCGATAAAGCAATCTACAAAGGATTCCTGGGAGCAGGAGGACAGATTCCGACAGAAGGGGCGGTCTTTGTATCGCTCCGCGATCACGACAAGACTGCAGAAAGCGCAGCTATCGTATCTGAATATGCACGGATGGGCTTCAGACTCTATGCTTCGGAAGGCACGGCTGATTTTCTGGCACGCCATGGAGCTGAAGCGGAAGTCATCTCTTATGAGGAAGTCATGGAAAGGATCCCTGGAGAAGTGCAGATCGTCATCAACACGCCGAAGACCATCAACAAAATCGGTGCCGACTCCTTCCCTGTGCGCCGGAAGGCCATCGAACACGGACTGCCGGTGCTGACCTGTATGGACACCGCATGGGCTTTTGCCCGCGCTGCAGCACAGAAGCAGGCAGGCGCGCAGCTGGAATATGCGCCGCTGTAATCCGGGAGAAAAGACGAAGAGAGCAGAACATCAGAAAGAAAAGGCACAGCAGCCGGAAGGGTGAGAATCCGTTCCGGCCGCTGTGCCCTTTTAATACTTCAGTATTAGAAGCTGCGTACAGATGCGCAGAGCGCCTGCAGGGAGAGGACGGAAAATCAGACTCCGGTCCGATTGCATCAGGGCAGCATGGAGAATATAATGATGCTGTTAATATTACATAGGTGCACCGTAGTATTAATTACCCTACATTCAATTAACCCTACAAAAACATTACACAAATTTTTAACGGAGGAAATAATATGGGTAAAAAGGTCCCTATGTGGCAGATTTTAATCTGTGTAGTATTTACGCTGGGTGTGATCTGTTATTCCATCTTCTTCAGTTATGGAGAAGCGCACATGCCTATGATTCTGGCCGCGGCCCTTGTATGCGTCGTGGGAGCACTCAACGGATGGAAGTGGAGTGTTATGGAGAAAGGCATGGTCAACGGAATCGGGCGCTCCATGCAGGCGAACCTGATCCTGCTGACAGTGGGTATTCTGGTTTCCACCTGGAAAGCCGGCGGCATCATTCCATCCATGATCTATTACGGGCTGGATATTCTGAATCCGTCAGTTTTCCTGGTGACAGCAGCGCTGCTGTGCTCCATCGTATCCCTTGTAATCGGCTCGTCCTACACGACAGCGGGTACGATCGGCGTGGCGCTGATCGGCATTTCCATCGGTCTGGGCATCAGCCCTGCCATGACTGCAGGTGCAGTGGTCTCCGGATCCTATTTCGGAGACAAGATGTCGCCGATGTCTGATACCACCAATATGGCTCCTGCCGTTTCCGGCTCGACCCTTTTTGAGCATATCAGACATATGGTGTACACAGTTACGCCGTCTTATATCATCATGCTTGTGCTTCAGTTTGTTCTGGGGCGGAATGCTCATTCGGGCGGAGATATTCAGATGGAGATGAAGGATCTTCTGCAGTCGGAGATACAGAACGAGTTTACAGTCAGCCCGTGGCTGCTGCTGCCTGTTCTTTTCCTGCTCATTGCAGTCATCCTGAAAGTGCCGGCGCTGCCTTCCATGTTCGTGGGCGTGCTCATGGGAATGTTCTGCATGGGTGTTGTGCAGGACATCGGTTTCAGCGACTTTTTCAGTATCATGCACTACGGC
>JBJESV010000068.1:0-2395 GCA_051882975.1 Emergencia sp. | reverse complement strand
ACTACCTCCATGAATAAATGCGGTTGAAAATAAATAAATGCAAAATCTGCGGTCATTATAGCCTTGCATTTTTTTTCGTGCAATAGGCGAACCGCCAAATCGAACCGGAGTTTTACCTCGGGAAATAGGATTTCAGACTTTTGGTTTAGTATCATTTTGAGAAAATTGTACCGGCGAGTACGAAAAAAGAACAAAGTCAAGGTTGATTTGGACGCCGGCTTTCAGTAGAATCATAATTATGGAATACGGAAAGGAAGGACAGCGGTTATGTCTATAGAAAAGGTAAGAAACTATTTCAGAGAAATCGGCATAGAGGATAAGATCATGGAATTCGATGTGTCCAGTGCGACAGTTGAGCTGGCGGCCCAGGCAGTGGGGGTGGAAGGCGCCCGGATCTGCAAGACCCTTTCTTTTAAAGACGGTGAGGACGGGTGTATTCTGATCCAGATGGCCGGCGACGCCAAGATTGACAACAGAAAGTTCAAGGATCAGTTCGGCTTCAAGGCAAAAATGCTGAGCGCAGATGAGGTGCTGGCTTTCACAGGGCATGCCGTAGGCGGTGTCTGCGCCTTTGCCATAGATAATCCCGCAGTGAAAATATACTGTGACAGATCCATGGAGCGGTTCGAGACGGTTTTCCCTGCGTGCGGGAGCGACAACAGCGCCATCGAGCTCACCTGCAGCCAGCTGATGGAGTATTCGAAGGCCGAAGGCTGGATCGATGTGAGCAGGCTTCCTGAAGAGGAGGACAAATAAAAATGAAGAAAGAAGATAATCTGACGGAAGGTGAATTTGTCCCGGAAAAGGGACCGCGATGGAAACGGGAAGTGCGCAGCTTCGTGCTCTGCACTCTCGGCGCTCTGATCTTCGCCTTCAACCTGAAAAGCTTTGTCAGGACGGGAGGCCTATATCCGGGAGGTTTTGCAGGGATAACACTGCTGATTCAGAATATCTGCGACGGATTTTTCGGTCTGACGGTACCGTACTCGGTGCTGTACATCCCCCTGAATCTGATACCTATTTATATAGGTATCCGCTATCTGGGAAAGCGGTTCACGGTCTATTCGGTATATGTGATTCTCCTGAGCAGTTTTATCACAGATCTGCTTCCGGGCATCACGATTACATATGATGTGCTTCTGATCTCCATCTTCGGCGGCATCGTCAACGGGACGGCCATCAGCGTGTGTCTTTTTGCGGGAGCCAGTGCAGGCGGAACCGACTTTATCTCCATCTACTTTTCTGAGAAAAAGGGAATCGATGCGTGGAACTACATCTTTATGGCAAATGTCTGTATCCTGGCTGCGGCCGGCGTGCTCTTCGGATTCGACAAAGCGCTGTATTCGATCATCTTCCAGTTCTGCAGCACCCAGGTGATACAGATCCTGTTCAAGCGCTACCAGAAGCACACCCTGCTGATCATAACAGAGCAGCCCAATGTGATCTACGGAAGGATCAAGGCCATCACCAACCATGACGCCACCCTGTTCAAAGGCGTCGGCTGCTATAAAGGGGTGGAACGTCAGATGCTTTATTCAGTGGTCTCCAGCGAGGAGGTCAGCCGGGTCATGGCAGCCATCAGGGAGGTGGACCCGAAGGCCTTTGTCAATGTCATAAAGACAGAACAGATCGGCGGCTGGTTCTATAACCGGCCTAACGAATAAAGACGAGAAATCTGAAAATGGGGAAACGGCTATGAATTTTTTAGAAGAACGGATTATAAAGGATGGTGTGGTGAAAGAAGGAAATGTCCTGAAGGTGGACAGTTTTCTGAATCATCAGATGGACATAGAACTCTTTGAACGGATGGGTGCGGAGTTCAGAAAGCGTTTTGCCGGCAGGGATATCAGCAAGATCCTGACCATCGAGGCCTCGGGCATCGGCATTGCCTGCATAGCGGCGAGACATTTCGGCGTGCCCGTAGTCTTTGCGAAAAAGGCGAAGAGCATCAATCTGGACGGAGAGATGTATGTGGCAGAGGTGGAATCTTTTACCCACGGCACGAAGAATCAGGTGATTGTCTCCAGAAAGTTCCTGACACCGGAGGACAGGGTGCTGATCATTGATGACTTCCTCGCCAACGGATGCGCCCTCCAGGGTCTGATCCGCCTGGTTCAGGATGCAGGCGCACAGGTGGAGGGCATCGGCATCGCGATCGAAAAGGGCTTCCAGCCGGGCGGGCAGATCATCCGCAGTATGGGCTACCAGCTCGAATCTCTTGCCATTGTGGACAGTATGGATGCGGAAACCGGCGAGATACTTTTCCGCAGTCAGCGGCAGACTGACGGAGACTGATGTCCGGCAGCGGGCGTATGACGGCATCAGCCGAGTTGCCGCTGCCCGGGCTGTGGGCAGCAGGATATAGATATAACAGAAGGAACGGCTCCGGCCGCGG
>JBJESV010000067.1:0-38342 GCA_051882975.1 Emergencia sp. | reverse complement strand
CCTGGGTGCTGAAGCTCTGGCAGGTATGCTTGCCGGCGCTCTGTCCGCAGGTGTTCTGCTGGCTATCATGATGGCAAATGCAGGCGGTGCATGGGACAATGCCAAGAAGTACATCGAAGAAGGAAACTTCGGCGGCAAGGGAAGCGAGCCTCACAAGGCTGCAGTTGTTGGTGATACCGTAGGTGACCCGTTCAAGGATACTTCCGGTCCTTCCATCAACATCCTGATCAAGCTGATGACTATCGTTTCCGTAGTATTCGCTCCGATGTTCGGTTCAGGAATCTTAGGCTAATCAGATATGCTAAAACAAGGCTTCGCTTCGGCGGAGCCTTTCTTTTTAAAAGAAACGAGGTGCATAAAACAAGATGGGAAAGAAAGAAAAAGAACCGAAGACAAATGCGGTCCGCATCGTGGCTGCAAAGAAGATTCCGTACAGACTGCATACCTATGAGGCGCCGGAGGGCTTCCTGGACGGAGTATCCGTGGCGGAACAGACCGGACAGGACCCGGCGACGGTGTACAAGACCCTGGTTCTGGCGGGTCACAGCAGGGAGCACTATGTCTGCGTCATTCCGGTGGCCTGTGAACTGGATCTGAAGAAGGCCGCAAAGCATTTCGGCGAGAAGAACGTGGAGATGATCCATGTGAAGGAAATCACGCCGCTGACCGGTTACATCAAAGGAGGATGTTCCCCTGTGGGCATGAAGAAACTGTTCGCTACAGCCATAGATCAGAGTGCGGAAAGACTGGAGACCATCTGCGTCAGCGGCGGCAAGGTGGGTCTGCAGATGGAACTGGCTCCGGCTGATCTGGCCGGCCTGACTGGCGCACAGTTTACAGATCTGGTAAAGGAGAAAGCGTAAGCAGCACCATATTCAGTTCTGACGGCACACCGAGGATCGCTTATCAGAAGGTCAGCATTTAAAGTATGATCAGCTCCGTCACATAGACCGCGATGCAGCTGGCCACGGCCACCTTGAACAGGTTCCCGTCGATATAGGCCACGATGACAGCGACTGCAAAGGCGGCGATTCCGCTGACAATGCTGCTGGTCGCTGTGATGATGGCCGGGAAGGCCATGACAGCCAGAGTCACATATGGAACATAGTACAGGAAGGATCTGACAAAGGTGTTGGTGATCTCCTTCTGGATCAGAGTAAGAGGAAGGGCTCTGATGGCATAGATGGTCACTGCTGCCACAAGCAGGTAGATGTAAGTGTTCTCATTCATTGAGCCTTCTCCTTTCCGTTTTCCGTTTCTTCAGCGTTTTCAATGCCCGGCAGATCCTTCACCGGACGGATGATGGCTGCAGCCGATGCGATGACGATGGTCAGAACGATGATCTGTGTGCCGGCCGATATATCTCGCAGGTAGGGAAGAAACGCAAAGGCGCAGCTTGCCGCCATGGATGTGAGGACCACGGCTGCGATGGTCCTGTCCGTCTTTGATGCAGGGATGACCACGGCCAGGAACATGCCGTAAAGAGCCACGCTCAGTGCGCTGGAAAGGCTGGGCGGAAGGATGTTGCCCACAGCTGCACCTAAGATGGTTCCCAGGACCCAGCCGGGAGAAGCCACCGTAGCGGCGCCGTAGGGATAGCACGGATCCAGTTCGCCTTTGACAGAAGCGCTGATGCCGAAGATCTCGTCCGTAACGAAAAAGGAGAGCAGCAGACGCTTCGGCAGAGAGGTCTGCGGGCTGATTTTCTGAGACATGGAGCAGGACATGAGAAAGTACCGCATGTTGATGACCACCATGGTGATGATCATGGCGATGAATCCCGCGTTGTCAGAAATAACTGTAAGCACTGCGAATTCTCCTGCAGATGCGTGCATTAAAAAAGACATGAGTCCCGACTGGGCAGCGCTCATGCCCATGGCTTTCGCCGCAATGCCCAGGGTAAAGCCGACTGCAAAATACCCCAGAGCGATGGGAATACCGTCCCGGATTCCCTGTAGATACCATTTTTTACTGTTCATCTTTTACGAACCGCCTCTTTTTTCTCTTTGTATATATTTATTTTAATATACTTTTCAGATCTAGTAAACCTGTTTTGTAAGAATTTCTTAATATGAATCTTAATAAATCTTAATCTGTCCTTAACTGCCCCTTAATATTTATCTGCTATAATTATCCAGTCAAAAGGATTCAGAATAAAAAGCAAAAGGGGTATTGAATTATGAAGATATTGATTTTAACAGGAAATTTCGGAATGGGACATATCAGAGCTGCAGAAGCTGTAAAAGAGCACCTCACCGCGGAAGGAAGCGGACACGATGTGGAAATCGTTGATTTTATAGAGTACATGTTTCCGCTTCTCAACAGATACATCTATCAGGGTTTTAACCTGCTTGTAAGCAGGTGCTCAGGCCTTTACAACGTACTGAACAAGGCTGCAGGAAAGAGCGGGGGAGTGCCGCTGAAATCGGCAGCTGTGCGGAGAATAGACCGTCTGATCAGAGAGCACGAGGCAGAGGCTGTCGTCGTCACCTTTCCCGTATGTTCCCAATACATATCGGCGTATAAGAGAATGCGTCGCTGTGATATACCGCTGTATACCTTTATCACAGATATCACGGCCCACGAAGAGTGGATCGCATCGGGCACAGACAGATATTTTGTAGGGGATATCAGCACCAAAAACACGCTGCTCTCTAAGGGAGTACCGGAAGACAGAATCGTCATCAGCGGCATTCCCGTCAGAAAATGCTTTTTCAGAACCGAAGAGAAGGAACCGCGTGAAAAAAAGGAAATTCTGATCATGGGCGGAGGCCTGGGGCTGATTCCGTCCTCAGATGAATTTCTGGAAAGGCTGAGTGCAAGAGAAGACATCCACATAACTCTGATCGCGGGAAGAAATGAAAAGCTGAGAAAGACTATTTCAGAAAAGTATCCGGCAATAGAGACTGTGGGATATACACAGCAGGTCAGCAGATATATGAAGCGGGCTGATCTGGTGGTGTCCAAGGCTGGCGGGCTTACGACCTTTGAGGCCATTGCATCCCGGACTCCTTTATACATCATCAGGCCTTTTCTGGAGCAGGAATACGGCAATGCGAGATATATTGAAGATCACAACATAGGCAGAGTCATCTGGGACAGCAGGACGGACGAAGCCGATGATATTCTGGCGCTTCTGGATGAGGACAGGCTGCTGAGCGATATGAGGGACAACATGAGAAAGATCACAGAAGGCTTTGAAAAGGCGGCCTTTCCGGCGGCATAAAAGGGGGTATGGCAATGACTGATAAAAAAACACTGACTGCGGTCTTCTGTGCAGTCGCTGCGGCAGCAGGCTACAGTCTCGTTCCCACCCTGGCGGGGAAGGCAGTGCAGCGGATGAAGCCAAAAAAGCAGGGAGAGGAAAAAGTCATTTATCTGACCTTTGACGACGGCCCGGATCCGAGATGGACAGGAAGACTTCTGGATCTGCTGGCTGCCTGCGGAATCAGGGCGTCCTTCTTTGTGGTGGCTGACGCTGCCCGTGAGAACCCGGCGCTGATACGTCGCATGAAAGAAGAAGGACACCTGATCGGGCTGCATTCCCTTGATCATCACAGTGATATGATCAAATCCCCCCTCCGCACTGTCAGAGAGTTCGAAGAAAGTCTGAAGATTATGGAACAGCTGGATGCGGGCACGGATTATTACCGGCCGCCCTGGGGGCATGTCAACCTGTGGACTCTGTACTGTCTCAGACGCTTCGGCCTGAAAAAGGTGATGTGGGATGTCATGGCTCAGGACTGGGAAGAGGACATATCAGAGGAGGAGATCCAGTACAGGCTGCTGAAGAGAACAGGAGAAGGGGATATCATCTGCCTTCACGACGGCCGTGGATGGGGAGATGCGCCGGGGAGAATGCTGGATGCGCTGGAAAAGACTATTCCCCTGTGGATCGAGGACGGATTCTCCTTCAGAAGGGCTGACGAGATATGAGAAAGGGAAGGCTTCAGACGGCGCTGAAAAACGGCGGACTCTTTGCAGGACTGCTCATAATCACCTTTTATATGGTTTTCCGAAATGGAGAAATGCAGAATGTGCCCGCAGCCATCCGTCAGGCCGATCTGCGGTATGGAGCCCTTGGGATTATGGCTATGTGCCTGTTCATCTTCTGCGAAGGAATCAACTTAAGCAGGGCCCTGCGCACCCTGGGATGTCACACAGATTTTCTGAAAGGCCTGAAGTATGCGCTGACAGGCTTCTTCTTCAGTTCGGTGACACCATCAGCATCGGGCGGACAGCCTATGCAGCTGTTTTACATGCACAGAGACGGCATACCTGCAGCAAAGGGAACGCTGGCACTGCTTCTGGAGCTTCTCAGTTTTCAGACAGTCACGGTGGGACTGGCGCTGTCCGGCTTTTTCCTGCAGTCCGAGCTGATCACCCGTGCAGCCGGGGGTATCCGGTTCCTGCTCCTGCTGGGCATCGGCATCAATGCCGTTGGAATGATTCTGCTTTTTCTTGCTGTTTTTTCCAGGAGAACAGCCGGTTTTCTTATTGACACGATGGCGGCAGCGGCAGGTCTGTTTCTGCCTGACCGTGCAGAAAAGATGAGAAGCAGGATGAAGGCACATCTGGCCGAGTACACAGCGGGGGCATCCTATATCAGAAAAAATCCGGCTGTATTTCTGAAGACGCTGGGAACTTCTCTGATACAGCTTCTGGCCATGTACAGCGTCACCTTTCTGGTTTACAGAGGACTGGGCCTTTCTGAGTACACTCTGGCGGAGACTGCAGGGCTGCAGGCGGTGCTCTATTCTGCAGTTTCCGTGCTGCCCCTTCCGGGAGCCCTCGGCATAAGTGAAAGCGGATTTATGATGCTGTTTCGCGCCGTTTTCCCGGCCGGACTTCTGAGCACGGCAATGCTGCTTTCCAGAGGGATCACCTTCTATCTCTCTGTCCTGGTCAGCGGGTGTGCATCCGCGTGCTTTGCCGTAAAGAAAAAAGAGCTGCCCTGAGGCAGCTCTGCGTACATTATGAGATATGTATTTTATCTGTTCTTGAATTCAGGCGCTCTCTTTTCCAGGAATGCAGCCATGCCTTCTGTCTTGTCTTCGGAACCGAATGCGGCAGTGAAGGTTTCCACTTCGAACTTGCTTGCAGACTTCATATCCATGTCGTAGCCGTTGTTGATTGCGCTCTTGGCTGTTGCGATAGCGATAGGAGCCTTGGAAGCGATAGTCTTTGCGACTCTCTCTGCCTCTGCCATCAGTTCTTCAGGAGCGACGACCTTCTCGACCAGTCCGATTCTGTATGCTTCGGAAGCAGGAATCATCTCGGCGGTCATGATCAGATATTTTGCCATGCCTTTGCCGACCAGTCTTGCCAGTCTCTGTGTTCCTCCGAATCCAGGGATGATGCCGAGACCAACTTCAGGCTGACCGAATTTGGCCTTTTCTGAAGCAATTCTGATGTCGCATGCCATGGACAGTTCGCAGCCTCCGCCCAGTGCAAAGCCGTTGACTGCGGCGATTACCGGTTTCTCAACTGCTTCGATCAGGTTCATGACTTTGTGTCCCATGATCATCATGCTGCGGCCTTCGATGGCGTTGAGCTGGTGCATCTGTGCGATATCAGCGCCTGCAACGAAAGCTTTGCCTTCGCCGGTCAGAATCACAGCTTTAACTTCGGCATCAGATTCGATTGCAGTGAATACATCGTATAATTCGCCCAGAACATCCATGTTCAGCGCGTTCATAGCTTTCGGTCTGCTGATGGTGACATAGCCGATGCCTTCTCTTACTTCATACTTGATATTTTCGTACATTTTTCAGATCTCCCTTTCTTCTTTTTGAAAAATACATTGTTTTGCTTTTTCGCCTTGTTAATAATATAACATTTTATGTGGTGTTTTTCAACCCCTGCAGAGAATATCCCAGCCATAATTTAAAGATCCCGGGACAGGATCAGCAGCAGACGGCCTTCGGAGAAGGTGATGACAGCCTCCTCGCCGGTGATTTCGTTGCTGACACCTCTGGTGGTGTCGTCAGGCAGGCTGAAATCTGTCAGAGTGTATCTGACGCCGCGCAGAGTCACACCTTTTGCGGTGCCTCCATAGCTGATGACGCCCAGATATCTGTAGCTGCAGGCAGGAATGCGAACCGTTCCCGGCGGCACCATAAAGACATAGTTCTGTCCGTCGCAGAGAGCCAGGTGCTCAAGTTTTCCGCAGTATTTGGCCAGCATGCCGATGTTTCCCATGGTATGGTCAAATCGTCCGCCCAGTCCGCCGAGAAGGGTGATGCTCTGTGCGCCTTTCTGAACCGCCAGATCTATGGCAGCCTCGCTGTCGGTCATGTCCTTTTCCATGGGCAGGACGATGACGCCTGGAATATCCGGCCTGTCGGCGGAGTCATAGTCGCCTATGAGGATATCGGGCCGGATGCCCAGCTGCCGGGCGATGAGAAGGCCTCCGTCGGCGCAGATGACCGTATCAAAGCTGCCTGGCTGAATATCTATGCGGTCCAGATGTTCCGCATGAGCTGTAATGATCAGTGCTTTTAACATGATTATTCTCCGATTTCGTTTGTATTTGTCCCATAAGTATTATATAATAATTCTGTCAGTAAAGAAACAGTAGTTTTAAAGGAGACCTTATCATGAACAACATTATCGTAAGAGAAACTTCATCGGAGATACGCGCCATTGCCAGAAACGCGCTGAGCGGGAACTGGACGAAGGTGGCTGTGGGAATGGCTGTCTATTATGTGATGATCAGCACGATTCCCAACCTTCTGGCGGCGCTGATTCCCGGAGCGGCCTACACTTATTACAATGAGACCGTGGGACAGCATATCACCGTGTCCTATGTTGCGGAACTGTACAGCTTCGTTCTGAACGCGGCTTTCGCAGCCGGACTCTGCAGCTTCCTGATCGCCTTTTTCCGGCGCAGGGAAATCAATCCGGGATATATCTTCAACGGTTTTGAATATTTTATCAAGACTTTCTGCCTGATGATTGTCCAGGGATTTTTCATCTTCCTCTGGACCCTTCTGCTGGTGGTGCCTGGCATAATTGCGGCGATCAGGTACAGTCAGGCGTTCTACATTCTTGCGGATCATCCGGAGAAGGGAATCATGGAATGCATCAATGAGAGCAAGCGGATGATGAACGGAAACAAAGGCAGATTCTTCTGTCTGTGTCTGTCCTTCATCGGCTGGGCAATCCTGGCATCCATTCTCGGCAGCGTGATTTCCGTCTGGAGCGACGGCAGCCTGTCGATCCTGAAGGTCCTTCTCGACTTTGTGGCCTCCATCCCGTATTTCTTCTTCCTGGCTTACATGAACACGGCTGAGACCGCATTCTATGAGCTGGCCAGCGGAAATCTGGCGGCGAGACCGGAACCGCAGTTCAGAGAAGAGGATTATCATTTTTAAAGGCGTCTGAATTCCGGAACAACTGACAAGCGCCCCTTCATACACTGTTATGAGAAAAAGGATTGGAGGAATCGTTTTGTCAGTTACGCGACACTATTTCCCCGGAAATAACACGCCGGAAGGATTTTTTTCTTACTACGGATATATTCTCGGCCAGAGGGAGGCAGAAAAGATCGTCTGCATCAAAGGCGGACCCGGCACGGGAAAATCAACCTTTATGAAAAAGACCGGTGAACGCCTTGCCAGGGCAGGGCACAGCATCGATTTCCTGCACTGCTCGGCAGATGAGAATTCTCTGGACGGCATCCTGGATGCGGACCGGAGAATCGCCTTTGTCGACGGGACCAGCCCTCATATCATCGATCCGGTCACGCCGGGTGCTGTGGACAGCATCATCAATTTCGGCGACTTCTGGAAAGACGAAAGCTTCCGGGACTGCAAGGAGGAGATCATCTCTCTCAACGAAGCCTGTTCCCGCTGGTACAGGACGGCATACAGCTATCTGGCTGCGGCCGGAAACATATGCAGGAGCATGGAGGCGGTCTGCGACGAGGGCATAGAGATTTCGGAGATCTACAAGCTGGCGGCAGACATCATCGGGAGAGAATACAGAAACTATGACATCTCCATCAAGGCAGGGCGTCTGAAGAAATTTTTTGCAACGGGCATCACTCCGTCAGGGTGCGTATCCTATGTGAAATCCCTTCTGCGTCCCCTGCGCAGGATCTATCTGATCAATGTACCGGAAGGCTATCCCAACACCAGCTTTATGAACATACTGATGGAAGGAGCTCTCTACAGAGGGTTCGATACGGAAGCCTACTACTGCCCGATGGATCCGGGCCGGAAGATAGAGCACCTCATCGTGCCGGAGCTTTCTCTCGGCTTCACCTCCGTCTGCAGATGGCATGATCTGGAACCGTGGGAGCTTTCAGAAGAGGAGAGCGATGTACGGGAGATCACCATGATAGACATAAGCGACTATCAGAGCATGTATTTCACCGAGAAAAACGCGGCGCTGACCGAAAAGCTGTCAGAGTATTACCGTACGATGATCAGAGAAGGAATCGGCGCACTGAAGATGGCGAAGGAGCAGCACGATCTGGTTGAAAAGCTGTATATCCGAAGCATGGACTTTGAAAAAATCGACGCACTGGTTGAAAAAACAGTGGCTGCTATAGTATAATGAATTTAAGAACAAAATAAAGTTTACACTGGAGAAGAGAATTGGATTTAAATGCTATACTTACGATGCTGGGAGGCATCGGACTGTTCCTGTACGGAATGAAACTGATGGGCCAGTCCCTGGAAAGGTTTGCAGGAGCAAAAATGGAAAAGACCCTGGAGCGGCTCACCAGCAGCAGGGGTAAAGGTGTTCTTCTTGGGGCAGGGGTGACTGCTGTGATTCAGAGTTCCTCTGCCACCATCATCATGGTTATCGGCTTTCTGAATGCCGGGATTCTGAAGCTTGTACAGGCCGTTCCCGTGATCATGGGAGCCAATATCGGAACCACGATCACTGCCCAGATTCTCAGACTGGGCGATATCAACAACGACAACTTTCTTCTGCAGATGCTGAAACCGGCATCCTTTGCTCCTTTATGCGTTGTCATAGGAGCTTTTGTAATGCTCATTTCCAAGAAAAACAAGACGAAGGACAAGGCAGGCATCGCTGTGGGACTGGGTATCCTGTTTATCGGCATGAGCATGATGGAATCCAGTTTCAAACCTCTTGCCAGCTCACCGGAGTTCATGCAGATGTTCCTTGTTCTGAACAATCCTGTGCTGGCTGTACTGGCGGGCATGGGCGTGACGATTCTGCTTCAGAGCTCTTCCGCATCTGTAGGTGTGCTGCAGGCCATGTCGGCAACAGGGGCGATTACCTATTCCATGGCTCTGCCTATCGTCATAGGACAGAACATCGGAAAGTGCGTCACCGTTCTTCTGGCCAGTATCGGCACCAACAAGAATTCCCGCAGGGCTGTCTGTATCGACATAACCATGTCGCTGCTGGGAGCGGTCGTCTTCCTGGCGGTCATCTATGTGTATCAGGGACTGGTGGGTTTCTCTTTCTGGGACAAGACCATCAACAGAGGAGGCATTGCCGATTTCCATACATTCTTTAATCTGATGACCTGCGTGATGATGCTTCCGCTTGTCAATGCTCTGATTGCATTTTCCAAAAAAATCGTCAGGGAGAAGAATGTCTCCAAGATTGACGAGGAACTGGCCATGCTGGATCCGATTTTCATTTCTACACCGACTGTAGCACTGGAGCAGTGCAAGAAGGTCATGGTAACCATGGCAGACACAGTCATGGAAAATTACCGGCTGTCTACAGAGTGCCTCTTCAGAAACAGCACGGAAAACGGAGACAGGATCCGGGAGAACGAAACGTTTCTGGACAAAACAGAGAGCGTTCTGGGAGACTATCTGATCAAGATCACAGAGCAGCAGCTTTCCAAGGAGGACAACCGTCTGGCAACAGAGTTCATGCATACAGTGGGAGACTTCGAAAGAATCGGAGACCACTGCATGAATTTCCTGGATGTGGCCGTCTTCAACGAGGAGCAGGGAATCACTTTCTCTCCGGAAGCTCAGCGTGAGCTGTCCTATCTGGAAAAAGCGGTGGGCGAGGCTCTGAACATCACCGCCACAGCTTATCAGGAGGAGAAAGAGAGCGTCTGTCACAAGATCGGCCCTCTGGAAGACAATGTGGACTATCTTGTGGACCTGCTGAAATCCAAGCATATCAGCAGAATGCAGAGCGGACGGTGTTCCAACCAGGGCGGCATCTCCTATGTGGAGGTCCTGACCAATATGGAGCGTATCTGCGACCACTGCACCAACATCTCCATGCATCTGCACCAGAGACTGATCCATGAGAGCCTGGATACACACAGAAGCGACGTTTTCGACAGAGAGTCTGACGAATACCGGGCAATGACAGTCTATTACGAGAAGCAGTTCCTGGATCCGGTAAGGTAAGATAACAAACAAGAAAGAAATAAGAAATAAAAAAAGGTACAGATTTCCATGAGGAGCCTGATTAAGCTCCGGAATCTATACCTTTTCTTATTTTGAAATCAGTTAAGGTCTCAGATTTTCCACAGTCTGCCTGATATCTTCAGGCAGAGGAGCCTCTACGACCATCTGCTCACCGGTTACAGGGTGGATAAATTTCAGTTTATATGCGTGAAGCGCCTGACGTTCGATGAGCCACGGACGGGTGCCTCCGTACAGGTGGTCTCCCGCAAGGGGATAGCCCAGATGGGACATATGGACTCGGATCTGATGGGTACGGCCTGTTTCCAGCTTCAGCTCCACCAGTGTATATCCCTGGCTGAAGCAGCAGTTTTTCCGTGTATCCGCTGCTGCGGCGCAGAACTCTTCCGAGGCGGAATCTGCAGGGATCTTCTCCGGAGATGAAGGTGAATCACAGACGCAGCAGAATCCGGAAGAGGGAAATCGCTCCAGTACCGTCACATGGGTTACAGAAGGATAGCCTCCCTGATCTTCCGGCAGGACGCCTCGCTCCACCCGTTCAGGATCCGGACGTCCGATGGCCAGATCCACCGTGAAACGGTCTTCTTCTATGACGCCGCAGGCAAGAGCTATGTAGCGTTTTTCCGTGGAACGGGCCCGCATCTGCTTCACCAGCTCGTCCTGAGCGTGAGAATTTTTGGCCACGATGAGAAGCCCTGTCGTATCCATATCCAGACGGTTGACAAAACGGATCTTGAAGGACTGATTCGTATCCTCCATATATTTCATCAGTCCGTTGGCGATGGTGTGGCAGGGATGCCCCTTTGTGGGATGGACGATGATTCCCGGCTGCTTGTTGATGATCAGAAGGTCGTCGTCTTCGTAAACCGGCTCAATGGGGATGTCTTCTGCAGGAAAGTCGCTTTTTTCCTCCGGAAACCTTACAGAGAGCACATCACCCGGCTTCGGGGTGATCCATCCGGCTGCAGGTTCATCGTTGAGAAAGACCAGGTTCTGGTATTTCAGTTTTGTCAGGAGCCGGCTCGAAAAGCTGAACTTCTGGCGAAGCAGCTTTTTAACGGGGATATCCCGATCCTCTTCTGTTACAGTATATCTGAATTTCGTCATATGCTTATTTTGTCATTTCCTTTCTGTCAGTCTACAGGAATTTGCTCTTTACCTTGGTCCAGAAGTCGTAATTTTCGAAACGCATCAGATTGACCTGGATATCGGAAAAGGTCACCTCAATTTCCTCCACATCCTCATAGGATACGCAGTATCCGTCGTATACCACACAGATATCCTCTGACTCGTCGCTGGTATCCGGAACGATGCCCAGAGACAGATCGCTGGGCAGCATGATGCTGGAAGTGAAAGACCGGTAGGCGGTGGTGTTCATCGGAGCGATTGGCGTGACCTGCAGGATCTTCAGACGGGGATCTACGATGCTGCCGCCGAGGGAGTAGTTGTATGCCGTGCTTCCTGCAGGGGTGGCGATGAGCAGCCCGTCGCCGGAGAACCGTTCGATAAAGCTTCCGCCTATGGATATATTCAGATGTATGGAATAGGATTCCTTGCCCCGAAGGACCACTTCGTTGAGACCTACATGCTCGTGGACCGCACCGCCTCCGGAAATCCTGATTCTGACGGTGGACAGGGGCTGGATGGAATAGCGGCCCTGTTTGTAGTTGAAGATAAAGTCATCCAGCATGGAGGGCATGATCTCCTGGAAAAAACCAAGATGCCCCGTATTGATGCCGATGATCGGCATCGTAGGGAAGTCGAACTTGTGGATGGCCTCCAGGAAAGTGCCGTCTCCGCCGATACAGACCAGCAGATCCGCATCAGGACTGTAGGAGGAAAGCAGTTCAAATCCTGAATTGTCCATCTTCTGTTTCAGTTTCTTTTCTGTTCTTTTCGATGTTTCACTGTCGTTGGAAAATATAAATACTTTATTGTTCATAGCAGTCTATATTCTATAATAATTCTTCCAGTTCTTCAACAAGGTTTTTAAAGGTTTCCATGGCCATGATCACAGGCTCTCTGCTGCTCATATCCACTCCGGCGATCTTCAGAAGCTCAACAGGATAGTCGCTGTCGCCTGTCTTCAGGAACTCCCTGTAGGCGTCTCTGGCCGGCGCGCCTTCTTCAAGTATCTTTCTGGAGATGGCTGTGGCTGCCGAATAGCCGGTGGCATACTGATACACATAGAAACTGCGGTAAAAGTGCGGGATCCTGGCCCATTCGTACCGGATGTATTCGTCATCGGAGAGGGCAGGGCCGAAGTAGGTCCGGTTCAGTATGTCATACTGCTCACAGAGCCAGTCTGCAGTCAGGCTTCCGCCTTCTTCCACAAATCTGTGGGTCAGAGCCTCGAATTCGGCAAACATGGTCTGACGGAACAGGGTGGTGCGGAAAGCTTCGATATGCATGTTGATCAGATATTTTCGCATCTCCACATCGGTCTCGCTGGCAAGGAGATGCTGCATCAGCAGGGACTCGTTGACCGTAGAGGCCACCTCAGCAGTGAAGATGGAGTGGCTGCCGTAGGTGAACGGCTGATTCTCTCTGGTATAGCTGGAATGCATGGAATGTCCCATCTCATGGACTATGGTGAACACATCCTGAAGAGTGTCGGTATAGTTGAGCAGGATATAAGGGAAACTGTCGTAGGAACCGAAGCTGTATGCGCCGCTGGTCTTGCCGGCGTTTTCATATACGTCGATCCAGCCGGATTTCACGCCTTCAGTCAGGCGCTGCACGTAATCCTCACCAAGGGGTGCCAGGGCCTCCTGCATGATGCGTACGGCTTCTTCATAGGGGATCTCTTTCTTCGGAACCTTGACCAGAGGAACGTAAACGTCGTACATTTTCAGCTCATCCACACCGAGGACCTTCTTGCGGAGGGCGATATAGCGGTGGAGGACAGGGAGATAATCGTGAACGACAGAAATCAGATTATCGTAAACTTCTTCCGGAATGTTGCCGCCGGATAGCGCAGCGGCTCTCGAAGAAGGGTATTTGCGGATTCTGGCGCTGATGGCATCGGTTTTCACGTTATAGCTGTAGGCTGTGGCAATGGTGTTGATCAGCCCTTTGTATGTCTCGTAGACGCGTGTGAAAGCGTCTTTTCTGACACGGCGGTCATGAGATTCCATGAAGGTGATATAGTTCCCGTGGGTGACTTCAGCTGTTTCGCCGTCCTCGTCCTCGATTTCGCCGAAGCGGAGATCCGCGTTGTTTAGCATGGTGAAGATGCTGTCAGGAGCATCGGTGATCTCGCTCATCTGGGCCAGGATATTCTCCTCTGATTCGGAAAGCACATGCTGCTTCTCTCTCAGGAGATCCTCCAGAAGAAATCTGTACTGTTTCAGAGCAGGATCCGTGTCCATGAAGTTTCGGATGGTCTCCTCCGGTGCGGAGAGAAGCTCCGGGGTGAAAAAACTCATGGATGCCGATACTTTTGCGATGACGGAATTCACCCTGTCGTACATGGACTGCTGCTCACTGACCCGGTTGTCCTCGTCCAGTTTCATACGGGCATACACATAGGCCCGCTCCAGCTTCTGCCAGATGTCATCCTTTGCACGAAGAGCCTCTGCAAGAGCTGCGGCACTTTCTGCAAGATGTCCCTGACGGGAAAGGAATTCCTCTGTCATGGCCTGCACAGCGGTTATATCAGCCTCCCATGCCTGCGCATCGGGATACATGGCTTCGATGTTCCATTTATATTTCTGATCAATTTCATTGCGGTTTTTTAATTTTTTGTTTCCCATTTTTACCTCCTGTAGTATAATAATATTTATTATATCACAAAAGTGAAAGGAATAACATAAATGGATAACAGACCGATTGGTTTTTTTGATTCGGGACTGGGAGGCCTGACGAGCATTCCGCATCTGATGAAACAGCTTCCGGATGAGCGGATCATCTTTTTCGGAGATACGGCCCGCACACCCTACGGATCCAAGTCGCCGGACACCATAAGGCAGTTCACCATGCAGATCGGCGATTTTCTCGTAAAGAAGAACGTGAAGATGATCGTCATCGCCTGCAACACGGTGAGCGCCACCTGCCTTGCAGATCTGCGCAGAGCATACCCGCAGATTCCGGTCATCGGCGTCATCTCGCCTACGGCAAAAGTCGTGGTGAAAAACTGCACGGAAGAGGACCGGATCGGCATCATCGCCACCAAGGTCACAGTCAGATCAGGGGCCTATGAGGAGAAGATCCGGGAGGAAAATCCGAATCTGCAGCTCTTCTCCAAGGCATGTCCCGCCTTTGTCCCCCTCATTGAGGAAGGTATCATAGACAACGACATCATGGACCTGACCATACGGTACTATCTGGACGATTTCATCCGGGAGAACCGGATCAACACTCTGGTACTGGGATGCACCCACTATCCGCTGCTGACAGACAACCTCCGCCGGATCTATCCCCGGCTGCGGATCATAAGCTCCTCCAAGGAAGTGGCCACTGCTGTCAGCATCGAGCTCGCTGCCAGAGATATGTTTGCAGGACCTAACGACCTGGATAATGTGTTCTATGCCAGCGACCTTTCAGAGAACTTTGTCAACATGATCCAGACCATTCTGGACCGGGAGGAAGATGAGCTGAACATCAAATTCAAGAACCTGGACATATAGTCCGGGACAGGTAATACAGGAGAAAAAAGATGGACAGAGAAGAACTGTACCGGCTGCTGGACATAGAATACGGCAGTCAGTTTGAATACTTTGAGAATTTTGCTGATTTTGTGGAACATGACGGTGCAATAGACGGCGATGCCGTCTTCGAACTGATGGGAGAGATCGATCTGAAGACTTTTGCAGAGCTGTGCGAAAGCTACTTCTACGACATCCTGGAGAACGTGCCGGGGGACCAGATCGACATCTACAACCTCCTTGAGACCATCAAGCGCGTGCTGGTGGGGCTTTCCGAGGCGGCTGGCGGAGATGACGAGGAGAATGCTCTGCTGCGGCTTGCCGACGAATTCAACCGGTTCAGAATCTGGTACTCCATAGAGAGCCGTGTGGAATGCCGTGATCCGGACACCGGCAGAGTCCAGTTCATGTCCGTACGTGACGCTCTGGCAAACGCCCGTCTGGAGAAAATCAGCGGCGGTGAATGCTTCTATGATTTTCAGGACGCAATGGATTACGAACTGGAAGAATACATCATGACCTATGCCGATCTTGTCAGCGAATAAAGGGCTGAGGACAGACACGGCATGATTTGACCTCGCATATTCTGATAGAAAAGAAATGGGAGGTTTTTTTATGGGCGATTTCAGAGATGACTGCAGGAAAGACCGAGACGACTGCTGTGACGACTGCTGCTGCGAGAGAAGAAACGACTGCTGCTGCAGATCCCAGTGCTGCTGCGACGGCAATGACGGAAACATCTGGGGAATACTGATTCTTCTCTTTGTGCTCTGGCTGCTGTTCTGTAATAATGACGGAAAGGGCGGAGGGCTCTTCGGCGGACTGTTTTAAGTTCTGGTGTGATCTGGCTTCAGGCGTCCGGAAAGTATTATGTGAACCGTCGCACGGCAGTCCTGTGCGGCGGATTTTCTGCTGACAAAAACTTGTATTTACTTCCTCGGAATGGTAAAATACTTAATTAGACGATTCTGAGCGAACGGAGGAGATCCGCAATGGACAAAAAAAACAGTTACAGAAAGGGGCTGAGCAGTGCGCTTTTATGCGGACTGGTATGGGGGTTTCTGCCTATATACTGGAATGCCCTGAGCCCCATCGATTCTTCCATCATCATATTCTACAGAATTTTCCTCATGGCAATAGTATGCTTTGCCGTCTGTCTTATAAGGATGGGCAGCGTCAAGGCGGTGTTTGCGCCCATGTTCGAAGACAGGAAGCGCACACTGGTCTATGTGGCGGCAGGCATCGTCATCACCATCAACTGGAGCATTTATATCTGGGCCGTCAACGCCGGATATGTGATCCAGTCCAGCATGGGATATTTTCTCGAGCCTCTGGTCGTATGTCTGTTCGGTATGATCATATACAAGGAAAAGGCCAACGGATGGAAGAAACTGTCCATGGTACTGGCCTTCTGCGGCCTGCTGGTCATGATCATCGGATACAGGCAGCTGCCGGCTGTTGCCATCGGCCTGGGACTGTCCTTTGCCGTCTATGCGGCCATCAAGAAGAGCGTCAGTCTGGAGCCGCTGCAGTCTCTGCTTTATGAGACTGTTTTCATTGCGCCCCTTGCTGTCTGCGCTATGATATATTTTGAGGCAGGCGGAAACGGAGCCCTGGTGCAGGGCGGGGGCCTGAAATTTTTCCTGCTTCTGTTTGCAGGTGTTGCCACTGCAGTGCCCATGGGTCTGTTTTCTTACGCAGCGAACAGGCTGCCCCTGATCACACTGGGACTTACAGAATACATATCGCCGTCCATCGCACTGGTGCTGGGCATTTTCCTGTTCAGGGAGCCCTTTGACATCATTCAGTTCAGCGCCTTTGTCATCATATGGATCGGACTTGTCTTTTTCACCTACGGAGAAATTTGCGACAACAGAAAAAAGAAGGAGGTGACCGCCGGTGAAACAGAATAATAAAGAAAGAAAACTCAGCTTTTTTAACGTGGCTGCCCTCTATGTGGGAACACTGATGGGAGCCGGCTTCGCTTCCGGCAGAGAAGGATGGCAGTTTTTCGGCGTCTTCGGCACAAAGGGCTTTGCAGGCCTGACGGTGGCAGGAGCTCTGTTCATGATCATCGGCATGATGGTCAGCTATATAGCAAGAACCCTGGACACCGATGACATGGGACGGATCATCGTCTGTGTGGACAGCCCGATGCTCTGCAATGCAGTCGGTTATGTGATGGCCGGCATCCTCTATACCATCATCGTGTCCATGTCGGCTGCCGGCGGATCCTTTCTGAATCAGCAGTTCGGATTTCCGCAGGCCGTGGGCGGCGCCATCATCGTCGTCATGGTCATCATCACGGTTCTGGGCGATTTCGAGAGAATATCAAAGGTTTTCCGCCTCATCGTTCCGGCGCTGTTCACCATAGATGTGGCCCTGTGCATCATCGTCATCGCATCGGATATCGGCCAGAGCGGCGCAACATCGGGATTTGCGGTCAGCTCCATGGCAAAGACCTGGCTGCCTGCAGCGCTGCTGTTTATTTCATACAATATGCTGGGCATGATTCCTGTGGTAGGCAAATCATCCGTCAATGCCAGGAGCAAAGGACACGGCCTGTTCGGCGCGGCTCTGGGCGGCTTTCTCCTGGCGCTGCTGACCTTCATGCTGCTGACGGCCCTTCGCAAGGATATGGCCTTTACCGACAGGATGGATCTGCCTATGCTGGCGTATTCCGCCCGGATCTCGCCGGCTGCCAATGTGGCCTTCGGGGCTGTGCTGTTCCTTGCAATCTATTCTGCAGCAACCAGCACCTACTACGGTTTTTCGACGAAGATCAAAGATGGACCGAAGAAGAAATACATCCTCATTGCCGGGGCATTCGCGGGATTTCTCTGCGGCCTGACCGGATTCAAGGCCATCGTGGCCTATCTGTATCCGGTTGAGGGATATCTGGGATTTATCGTCATCGCATCCATCACGATCAATTTCATCAGGATTTTTATCAGAGAACACGGCGGAAAGGGAAAAGAAGGGCCTGATGACGCCATTACGGCCGGAGACGATACGGACGGTTTCGAAGGCCATGACCGGTTCGCCTTTCCGGAAAATCTGGTCCGTGTAACTGCAGGAGCGGGAGGCGAGACTGTTCTGATCTTTGGAAGCGAGAAGACGGCCCTGTACGACTGCGGTATGGCATACTGTCACGAAGGAACTGTGAAGAATATAGAAAGAGAAATGGAAAAACGGGGAAGAGACAGCCTGGATTACGTGCTCATTTCTCATACCCACTACGATCATATCGGCGCACTGCCGTACATTCTGAAGAGGTGGCCGTCTGCCTGTGTATGCGGTGCAGCCAAAGCGGAATCTGTCTTCAGAAGTGAAGGCGCCAGAAGAACCATGAAACGGCTTGGAGAGGCGGCGAGAGATGATTACAGCTCGAGCAGAGAGCCTGTGCTGACAGAACCTCTTCGGATAGACAGAGTCGTCAGAGAAGGAGACCGGATCGAACTGGGAAACGGGCAGTACTTTTCAGTTCTGGAAACCCGGGGTCATACGGACTGCTCCATGACTTATGTCCTCGAACCGGATTCTCTCATGTTCACCAGCGAGAGCACCGGCATTATCCGTGGTCCCGGCTACATGCACACAGCAATCCTGAAAAGCTATACGGATACCATGGAATCTGCAGAGAAGTGCAGAGCATACGGCGCCCGACAGATTCTCTGCGCCCATTACGGTCTGGTTCCGGAAAGCTTCACCGGCGCTTTCTTTGACATGTACGAAATTGCTGCGCAGGAGGAAAAGGACTTTATTCTGGAGCAGTATGACAGGGGCCTTGACATGGAGCAGATCCTGGAGGAATATGACAGACATTTCTGGTCTGAGGAGCGAGGCAAGGGACAGCCGAGAGCGGCTTTCCTGGAGAATGCCAGATATATCATCGGACACATCGTGAAGGTTTTCCGGGAGAACGGATGATCTGAAACTCAGCGGGCGGCCATCAGGCCGCCTGTTTCTTTTTTTGCACAGAAATTTCACATTCCGTTTACTTTTATAACAAATTCAGTTCATCATTTGAACGAGGAAACGGTCTATAATAGTGCTGTCAGAGAAAGGAGACGGCTATGGATCGCTATCAGAATAATTTCAAAAGATACGAAAAAAAATATATCATAGATGAAGAACAGTACCGGCAGCTTATGGCAATGATCTACTGCAGGCTGAAGTATGACCGGTACCGCAGATACAGAATATGCAATATCTATTTCGACACGCCGGATTATGAGCTGATCAGGACATCCCTCGATAAACCGCTCTACAAAGAGAAGCTTAGACTGCGGAGCTACGGAACGCCGCAGAGGGAGGACAATGTGTTCCTGGAGATCAAGAAGAAATACAGAGGCGTTGTGTACAAGAGACGGATCAGCCTTCCTTATGAACAGGCTGCAGCCTGGTGCCTGGAAGGGAAAGAGCCTGAAAGAGAAGGCCAGATAGAAAGGGAACTGAAGTGGTTCATGGACCGGTACAGCCTGATCCCGCGGCTCTATCTGTCCTATGACAGGCTGGCCATGACCGGGCTGGATGACGACAGCCTGCGGATCACCTTCGATACCAATCTGGTATGGAGGACGACAGAGCTGAGCCTGACCGCAGGGGATTTCGGGACAGTCAGCTTCCCGGAGGGCCGGTATATCATGGAAATCAAGGTGCCGTACGCCATGCCTCTGTGGCTGACCTCCGCATTGAGTCAGCTGAAAATCTATCCTGTCTCTTACTCAAAATACGGCTCTGTCTACAGCGGGTTCCTGCTGCAGGCACAGGCCGCAGATCATCAGCCGGAAGGAGAAAAAGAAAAATGTTGAACAGTATTTTAGATAACAGCGCGTCGGCAGGAATTACCAGCCTGCAGTTCATGGAATGCACCATGGCATCCCTCGTCCTGGGACTGCTCTGCGGATTCATCTACATGTTCCGTCACAGATACAGCAAAAACTTCGTCGTCACCCTGGTTCTGCTGCCTCTGGTGGTGCAGGTGGTCATCATGCTGGTGAACGGGAATCTGGGAACAGGTCTGGCCGTCATGGGCGCATTCAGTCTGGTACGTTTCCGATCCATTCCGGGAACAGCCAGAGACATAGGCAGCATCTTCTGCGCCATGGCGGCAGGTCTTGCGACAGGCATGGGATGCATTGCCGCCGGGGCCGTATTCCTGCTGTGTTTCGGCGCCATGAATGTGATCCTGACCCTGTCGCCTTTTGCAGAGAAGGGAAGCTGCGCAAAGCAGCTGCGAATCACGATTCCGGAAAACCTGGATTATGACGGCATATTCGACGATATTTTCGAGAACTACACCACCAGCCATCAGCTTACGCAGGTGAAGACCACCAATATGGGAAGCCTCTTTGAACTGACCTATGAGATCTGTCTCAAGTCCGAGGGAACGGAAAAGCAGTTCATCGATGATATCCGCTGCCGCAACGGCAATCTGAAGATAAGCTGCGGAATCAGTCCGGCCAGAAATGAGGTGATGTAGATGCTGAAGAAATCCATGTGCTGTGCTCTGTCCCTGGCGCTGTGCGCGGTCCTTTCTGCCGGGTGCGGAAACGAGGTGGAAAAGGAACCGGAAGCGGACACTTCAGATACGGTGATTTCCGGAGTAATTGAGTCGAAATACACCAACCGGGACTTAGACTGGAGTTATGCGCCGGACGAAGCGCAAAAGATCAGTCTTGCGGGAGAATCCTGTACCATCACAGAGGCAGGCATCTATGTCCTGACGGGAAGTCTGGATGACGGGCAGATCATCGTGGATGCAGGAGATCAGGACAAAGTGCAGCTGGTCCTGGACGGTGTGGATATCGCCTGCAGCAGCGGACCTGCCATTCTGGTGGAGAATGCCGACAAGACATTTATCACTCTGGCAGAAGGAAGCAGCAATAAGCTGAGCGACGGAAGTTCTGTTTCGTCTTCTGAAGATCAGCCCTGGGGCGCTCTCTTCAGCAAAGATGATCTGACAATCAACGGGCCTGGGGATCTTACTGTGACAGGAAATTACGAGAACGGGATCGTTTCCAAGGATGATCTGCGCATCACAGGAGGAAAGATCTCGGTCACTGCCGTCGAAGACGGAATACGGGGGCGCAACAGCGTGTCCGTCTACAGCGGCGAAATAACCATCGAGGCAGGCGGTGACGGAATCAAGGCCAATAATGACGAGGACGAAGGAAAAGGCTGGGTCTCCATAGACGGCGGAACGGTCACCGTTAAAGGTGTTACCAGTCAGGGAATCGACGCATATTATGCGGCGCAGATGACCGGAGGAACGGTTCGCATCGACAGCCAGAACGAAGGCATCCAGGGAATGATCGTATACATCATGGACGGAAATCTCTCTGTGACTTCCCAGGATGACTGTCTGAATGCCACGGACAGCAGCAGGGAAAGCGGTGAGGCTGCCATGGAAAATGTGCTTCTGGAGATTGCGGGCGGAGAGCTGCAGCTGAGTTCTGCCGCCGGCGACGGTCTTGACTCTAACGGAGACCTAAATGTAAGCGGTGGAACTACAGTCATACAGGGATCTTCAGGGGGAGCAGAGGTTCCGATTGACTACAACGGTACAGGTACCATATCCGGCGGAACAGTTCTCGCGGCCGGCAATATTCAGATGGGACAGAACTTCGGATCAGACTCAGAGCAGTGCAGCATTCTCTGTTCTGCTTCAGGCTCCGCAGGAGATGAGATCGTGCTGACCGATG
Source organism: Emergencia sp. (assembly GCA_051882975.1). Lineage (GTDB taxonomy): Bacteria > Bacillota > Clostridia > Peptostreptococcales > Anaerovoracaceae > Senimuribacter. The sequence continues at coordinate 16,607 of JBJESV010000067.1, read as the reverse complement.
AAGACGGTAAAGAAATCGCAGGATTCAAAGCTGAAAGATCTTTCAGCGGTGTACTGATCAGCACGCCGCTTCTGGAAGAAGGGAAAAGCTATACACTCAGAGCAGGAGACACCGAAAAGGCGGTTGAACTTACGGAAAAAATCTATTCTGAAGGCGGCTTAGCGGGAGGAGGCCGCGGAGGATTCGGAGGCCAGAAACCTGAAGACGGGGGAATGAGACAGGATAAACCGGGAAAACCGGGAAACGAAGGACAGATGATATAGCGACGGATGATTGAAATCCGCCGGAGCGGCCGCAGGCCGCATCCGGCGGATTTTTATAAGGGAAGAATTCTCTGTTTTTCTGTTTCCTCTGCTGTGATTACCTCCCCGGATGGGGACGTACAGGCGGCCTGTTCTGCTCTCTGCGGGACTCTTTTTCTTTTTCTCTGCATTCATCTTCGGAAGGATCATCATCGTCTTCACGGCGGCAGCATTCTGTGTCTGCTTCTCTGATCCCGGACGGGAAGAGACCTGGAAAGGTGCTGCAGACCGCATTCTGCTGCAGCGGCGCCTGGACATAGCCTGTGGAAAGAACGCAGAGCTGAACCGGAACCACGATTTTTTTCTCGCAGGTCAGACAGATGGCCACGATGAGATTGCCGCTGATCTGACCGTCTCTGTCAGATGTAAGATCCCTGCCGCAGTTGTTGGTGGCAAGTCTGGCCTCGCAGGCCGAATTGCAGAATTCCGTGAACCGCGGAAGAAATGCGGTATCGATGGCAGACGGCATACAGATTTCGAAGAAATTTGTCAGTATCATCGGGTGCTCGGGTTCCGCGATGTTCACATCGGCACACACTGTGAATACCGTCTCTGCATTGCAGCTGTCGCAAAGGAGCAGATCAAGTTCCACATGAACATTGCCGGAAACGGATACGCTCTGGGTGCCGAAGACAGGCGTGCCTTTGCACTGGCTGTCGCATTCTGATGTTTCGGCGTACATGATTCTCTCAGAATATGTACCGTCCGTACCGATCACACGGAGTTCATTTCCCTTGCAGTCTTTCAGAAATGTCGCGCCGGAAATATCGGTGTGCACATCCAGGGTCAGGTTATGGGGATCATCCACGTTGTCAGGATTGAAGCATCTCCTGCACCTGATATCTATTACCCTTTTGACTCTGTGTCCTTTCGGAATACACGGATGAAAGCGCTGATCGCCGATGGTCTTCATGCCCTGCAGATTGAACCGTACAGCATCGAATACCTGCTGTACGTATACAGGAGCTGTGGAGACATCCTCCAGACATCCGTTAAATTCACACAAATTGCTGGAATTGCAGCAGTTCTGATAGAGGTCCGGCGTTACTCTTATGCCAAAGCAACTCATATTTTTACCTCCTTACGGGATTGATATTCTTTCGTGATTAGTATATGAAAGCGGGCGGTTTTGTGTTACAATATATCTATCTGTACAAAAAAAGGTGAGACGAAAATATGACTGAAAAAAACGAAAAGGAACTTGAAAAAAAGACAACGCCGGATAACGGTGAGCCGGCAGAAGAGGAGAAACCGGGTCTGTTTAAGGCCAGTGTCATCATCGTCCTTGCGGTAATGGCCGTATTTCTGGTCATTGTTTCATTTACCGGATTTCTGGGTAATCAGTTCGGTAAGACGGCGGAGAACGCTGTCCTGATTCTGATCGCCCTGATCCTCGGGGTGATGTTCATCAGATCAAAAAAACACTGAAGGAGAGACATACATGGTTATTACGAGGGAGCTCAGCTCCGGCATCAGAGTTGTAATGGAACAGATTCCATATGTCCAGTCCGTGGCCATCGGAATCTGGGTCAAAGCCGGCGCTGTGGATGAAGAAGAAAAGAATTCGGGAATATCCCATTTCATAGAACATATGATGTTCAAAGGCACAGAGAGCAGAACCGCCAGACAGATCGCCGAAGACATCGACAGAATCGGCGGGCAGATCAACGCTTTTACAGGAAAAGAGGCAACCTGCTATTATGTGAAAGCAATCAGCAGCAGCTATAAGAAAGCGGCTGATGTTCTGGCGGACATGCTGGAATCCTCTCTGCTGGATCGTCAGGAGATGAACAAGGAGCGTCAGGTCATCTGCGAGGAGATCAAGATGACCAGAGACACCCCGGATGACCTGGCCCACGATACGGTCACATCCCTGGTATTCAGGGGAAAACCTCTGGGAAGATCCATCATCGGGACTCCGTCCAGTCTGAAGCGGATCACGAGAAATGTAATGAAGGACTATCTGCAGAGACAGTATACCAGAGACAGCATCGTCATTTCGGCAGCTGGTAACTTTGATGCAGATGACTTCTGCGCTTTCTTTGAGAACCGACTGACAGGCTGCGCGCCTTCCAGGCCGCCGCGCCCCCAGTCAGAAGGGGAGTATGCACCGTCCTGCCGTGTTATCACGAGAGACATCGAACAGTCTCATATCTGCCTTGCAGCAAAGGGTATCGCCCTGGATGATCCCCGGTATTATGCCTTTTCCATCCTGAACAATATCATGGGAGGCAGCATGAGCTCGCGCTTTTTCCAGAATATCAGGGAAGAAAAGGGACTGGCATACTCTGTGTATTCCATGCTGGGATGTTTCAGCACGGACGGTTATTTCAACATTTATGCAGGTGTCAGCCACGACAGGATCGCTGATGCTGTCATGGCCATCAGGGAAGAGCTTTCCCATCTGGAGGCGGAGGGCGTGACACAGGAGGAACTGGATTCCTCCAGAGAACAGCTGAAGGCATCCTACATATTCAGTCAGGAGAATGTGGCCGGCAGGATGTTCAAAAACGGAAAAAACACTCTGCTTCTGGGCCGCAATACCACAGCAGAGGAGATTATCGCCGGCTTTGACAGCGTGACCATGGATGATATCGGTGAGATCAGCCATATGATCTGCGATTTCAGCGCATACTGCGGTGCAGTCGTCACAAAAGACAGAGTGGATCTGAAAAAGATCATGAAAGGATAAATGCATGAAGATCAGAATTATCAGCAAGAGCGGGAGGATTCCCGCATACGAGACAGAAGGATCGGCGGGTTTTGATCTGCCGGCGTATCTGGAAGAGACCGTGGTTCTGCAGCCGGGGGAGAGAAAACTGATTCCCACAGGGATTTTCCTGGAACTGCCCCAGGGATATGAAGCCCAGGTGAGAGCCAGAAGCGGACTGGCCATCAGACACGGTATCGGCCTTGTGAACGGTATCGGAACGGTCGACTCCGATTATCGGGGCGAACTGCTGGTCCCGCTGATCAACTGGGGCGACAGACCGTTCAGCATAGAAGACGGGCAGAGGATCGCGCAGGTGGTCATCGCAAAATTCGAACGGGCTGAACTGGAACCGGCTGAATCTCTCAGCGCGACTGAAAGAGGCGAAGGCGGGTTCGGACATACGGGAGTCTGATTTATGTTATACAGAGAAGATTTGGAAAAAAGAGAAGAAATGCTGGCTCCGCGAGCTGCCCGTTCAGCCGCCTCAAAGGGCCGAGAGGTCTATGAGGAGCCGTGCAGATTCAGGACGGAATATCAGAGGGACAGGGACAGGATCATTCATTCCAAGGCTTTCCGGCGGCTCATGCACAAGACCCAGGTTTTTCTGGCGCCGGAGGGAGATCATTACCGGACCAGACTGACCCATACGCTGGAGGTTTCACAGGTGGCAAGGACTATCGCAAGAAGTCTGGGTCTCAACGAGGATCTGACGGAAGCCATCGCCATGGGTCATGACCTGGGGCACACGCCTTTCGGCCACAACGGCGAGATGATCCTCAACGAGATACATCCGGGCGGTTTCCGCCACAACGAACAGAGCCTGCGGGTCGCAGAAGTCCTCGAGTCCACACCCAGCCGCAGAGGCATGAACCTGACCTTTGAGGTAAAGGACGGGATTCTGAATCATACGGGATCCCTGCCTGCAGCAACTCTGGAAGGCCAGATAGTCAAGATAAGCGACCGGATCGCATACATCAACCACGATATCGACGATGCGGTCAGAAGCGGCGTCATCACTCTGAACGATCTGCCCCGCGGTCCCATCGAACTTTTCGGCAGAGGGCACAGAGAACGTATCGACCATATGGTCAGCAACGTGGTATGCTACAGTGACGGAAGGGATTTTGTCGCCATGGATCCGGAGAACAAAGCTCAGCTGGACATACTCCGGAACTTTATGTTCGAAAACGTCTACAGAAGCCAGAAGGTGAAAAAAGAAGAAGATCTTGCCAAGGTCGAGGTGGTCATCAGTTCTCTTTACAGCTACTTTCTGAAAAATCCGGACAAGCTTCCGGAGGATCACAGGAGAATATGCAGAGAAGAAGGCATTCATATGGCCTGCAAGGATTACATCGCAGGCATGACAGACCGGTATGCCCTGAATCTGTACTCAGACCTTTTCGTTCCGAAGGCATGGAAATAGATAAAAATTTCCAGCCTGAAATTCCTGTTTCAATAAAGGAAAAGCGTATTTTTTGTAGAATATTATATTAGGATGAATGAGCGGGGGACAGAAAATGGGCTTTTCCTTTTCCAATTCCACAATTGAAAGTCTGAAAGACCAGGTCAACATCGTCGATGTGGTCGGGCGGACCGTTTCTCTGAAGAGAGCAGGCAGCAATTATAAAGGTGTTTGTCCGTTTCATAACGAAAAGACACCTTCTTTTGTCGTTTCAGAGCAGAAACAGATCTTCACCTGCTTCGGCTGCGGTGCCACAGGCGATGTCATAGAATACGTCAAACGCTATTACAACCTGGATTTTACGGAGGCTGTAGAGAAGCTGGCGGGAGAATACGGCATAACGCTGGAGAAAAAATCCTTTGATGACAGCAGAGAGATCTATTACAAGGTCAACAAGATGGCGGCGGAGTTCTTCTACCGGTCTTTTACCCAGCAGGCAAACAAAGGGTATGCCTACATGAAGCGCAGAGGGATTTCCCCGGCCGTGCTGAAAAAATTCGGCATCGGCTACGCGGACGAGGCGTGGGACAGCCTGTACAGACATCTGCTTTCTCAGGGCGTTGACAGAAAGATCATGCTGGAGCTGGGTCTCATCGCTGAGGGCCGCGGCGGCAAATACTACGACAAGTTCAGAAACAGAGTCATCTTTCCCATAATCAATACTTCGGGAAAGGTTATCGGCTTCGGGGGAAGGGCCATCAGTCCTGACGACAATCCCAAATACCTCAACTCTCCGGAAAGCCGCGTGTTTCAGAAGAAAAACAACCTGTACGGTCTGAACATTTCCAGGCAGAGTGTGGGGAAAGAAGGTTTCATCATCCTCGTGGAGGGGTATATGGATACAATAGCTCTGTATCAGAGCGGTATTGAGAATGTCGCAGCCTCTCTGGGAACAGCTCTGACTGAAAATCAGGCCAGACTGATCAAGCGATATACAAGGGATGTGATCCTGTCCTACGATGCGGATGCTGCAGGAAGAGCTGCGGCGCTGCGTGGACTGGAGATCCTGAAAGCAGAGGACTGCAAGGTCAGGGTTCTCCATGTCACTGACGGGAAGGATCCGGACGAATACATCAAAAAGAACGGAAAATCAGCTTTTCTTAAACTGGTGGATCAGGCTCTGCCTTATGGCGATTACCGCCTGGAATCGGCGAAGGCCGGCTTCGATCTTTCCCGGGATGAGGACAAGATCGAATACATCAGAAAAGCTACAGATATCTTGCGGCAGCTGAGTCCTGTTGAACAGGATGTATATATAAAAAAGCTCTCCAGGGATCTGAAAATCGCTGAAAATGCGATTAGAATGGAACTTTTAGGCCATGATAGTACCGAAAAAGTTCATCATACCCAGAGAAAAGAGGAAGAACCGGAACAGAATACCGGCATCACTCCTGTGGAACGGACTTTACTGCGGGTTATGCTTACAGACGAATCCTATATCGGAAAACTGTCGGCATATCCGGGAATCCTGCAGAGTGATTTTGCTCTGAGGATCTATGACATTCTGTCAGATGCATGGCAGAAGGAGAATATGATCGATCTGAACCGCATCCTGGATACTCTGCCGGCATCCGAGGCGGAGAAGGTCCAGGAGATCGTTGATACCGTAATCATCGGAGGCAACGAGGAGCAGGTCTTCAGCGACTGCATCCATACCTGGAAAATGGAATGTCTGGCCAGAGAGGAGCAGAAGCTCATCACACTGCTGTCCATGGCGGATGAGGAGAACAATCAGGAAAGAATCATGGAACTGACGCGGCAGCTGATGAAAGTACAAAAAGAAAGAAAACAAAGCCAGTAGGGGGACATAGAATGAGCACAGACGAAAAAAAATCCGTTAATTTAAACGAAGCACTTGCGAACATGACACCGGAACAGATCAAGAACGAACTGATCAGTCAGCTGGTAAAGAAGGCAAGGACCAAGAAAAATGTCCTGACCTACACCGATATGGCTGATCTGCTCGATTCCTTTGACCTGGACAAGAATGTGGTGGACGAGATATACGAAGCCCTGCTTGCCAAGGATATTGAGATAGCCAGCGAAACCGAACCGGAAGACTTTGCGATGATTCTGGATGACGAAGACGAGCTTGACGGCGCACACGATGCCGACGACGGAATCGTGGTGACAGAATCCGGCGAGATCGATATCGAGGCGACCCTTCCGAAAGGCATCGCTGTGGACGATCCGGTGAGAATGTACCTGAAGGAGATCGGCAAGGTGCCTCTCCTCAGCGCAGAAGAGGAGATCGAGCTGGCAAAGAGAATGGAGCAGGGCGACGAAGAGGCCAAGAAGAAGCTCTGTGAGGCAAATCTGAGACTGGTTGTCAGCATCGCCAAGAGATATGTGGGCAGAGGCATGCTGTTCCTGGATCTGATTCAGGAAGGTAACCTGGGACTGATCAAAGCGGTAGACAAGTTCGATTACCGCAAGGGATACAAGTTCTCCACCTATGCGACCTGGTGGATTCGCCAGGCTATCACCAGATCCATTGCGGATCAGGCGAGGACCATCCGTATTCCTGTCCATATGGTCGAAACCATCAACAAGCTGATCAGAGTATCACGTCAGCTGCTGCAGACCTACGGCAGAGAACCGACTCCGGAGGAAATCGCAAAGGAAATGGGAATCTCTGTGGAGAAAGTCAGGGAGATTCAGAAGATTGCACAGGAGCCTGTGTCTCTTGAAACACCCATCGGAGAGGAAGAAGACAGCCATCTGGGCGACTTCATCCCTGATGACGATGTTCCCGCTCCGGCAGAAGCGGCAGCCTTCTCCATGCTGAAAGAACAGCTGGTGGAGGTGCTGGACACCCTGACCGAGAGAGAGCAGAAGGTTCTGAAACTTCGTTTCGGCCTGGAAGACGGACGGTCAAGGACCCTTGAGGAAGTAGGCAGAGAGTTCGATGTCACGAGAGAGAGAATCCGTCAGATCGAGGCAAAGGCTCTGAGAAAACTCAGACATCCGAGCAGAAGCAAGAAACTGAAGGATTATCTGGAGTAGATCATATGAAACTGAGCGACAGACTGCAAACGATTGCTGATGAAATAAAAAAGGGAGAAACCATGGCCGATATCGGAACCGACCATGGTTTCTTGCCGTTATATCTTTTGGAAAAAGGCATTTCCCCGAAGGTCATCATGGCCGATATCAGCAGGGGTTCTCTGAAGAAAGCCGAAGATAACTGCAGAGCTTTTACGGAAACGACCACCTTTTCGGGCAGTTTCGAATTCCGCCTCGGAGACGGAATCGACGTTCTGGAGGACGGTGAGGTCGATGTGGTCGTCATGGCCGGGATCGGAGGAAAGCTGATCTGCGATATGCTGCAGTGGGATCTTCGCAAGAGCCGATCTATGAAGCGCTACATTCTGCAGCCCCGTAACCACCCTGGAATGGTCCGCAGATGGCTGCACGAAAACGGATTCACCATCACCAGGGAGAGTCTGGTGCGTGAAGGCCGCTTTATCTGTGTGATTCTCACCGCAGAGAGCGGGCCGAAACCTGAGGCCGGGACTGTGGAAGAGATCAGCGACGCATGCTTTGACTATCCGGAAGGTCTCGTGACCTGGGCAGGCCCTCTGACAGGGGAATATCTGGAACTTCGGATGACCCTGGAAAAAGAGGTCATGGAGAACATCCGTAAAAACAGCCGTTTTCCCGAACTGGCCCAGCTTCCTGTGGCAGCCAGGATCGCACAGCTGGAGCATCTGAAAGAAGAACTGGAGATGAAACAATGAACAGAGAAAAACTTATAGAAATCATAGAAGGTATCAGTCCTTCATCCACAGCGGAAGAATGGGACAACTGCGGATGGCAGCTCAAAACCGGCGTCGGAGACATTTATCGCGTTCTGGTCAGTCTGGAGGTGACAGAAAGTGTGATCCGGGAGGCGGCAGAAGAGGGCGCCGACCTGATTCTGACCCATCACCCCATGCTGTTCTCCGGTATACGCCGTGTAAGCTGCGATGATGTGACAGGAAACTACATACTTCAGCTTGCAAAGGCCGGAATCAGTGTCTATTCCTGCCACACCAGCTTCGATAAGGCGGAAGGCGGCAACAACGACTGCCTCGGCAGACTTCTGGGTCTGGAGGATATCGGGCCTTTTTCCAGAGACAACGGATTCTGCCGGAAAGGAGATACACCTGCAGAGATGACGCTGATGGAAGTTATCCACAATGCGGCGGAAGCTTTCGGCATAGACGAGCGCCACTTCAGATATGTGGGGGATCCGGCCTCTCCTGTGCGCAGCATCGGCTGGTGCACCGGTGCCGGCTCTGAGTTTCTCCAGGATGCCGCGGCGGAAGGATGCGACCTGTATATCACGGGAGATCTGAAGTATCACGAGGCACAGCTGGCAAAGGAGATGGGACTTTGCGTGCTGGATGCCGGTCACTACGGCACGGAGAAAATATTTACGGAAAACATGGCGGATCTGCTTCGGGAAGCTCTGGATGCAGCAGGGGAGACCCAGGTGGAAATCATGGAATCCGTCATGGATCTGAATCCATTCAGATAAAAACAGTGGATTTTTATTTTTCTTTATGTTAAAATTACATAGTTATGGGTAAACCAGACAATCGCGTGCCTTCGGGCATGAGGAAAGTCCGGGCTCCGCAGGGCGAGGATGCCGGATAACGTCCGGCGTAGGCAACTATAGGGAAAGTGCAACAGAAACATTCCGCCGAAACGGGTGATGCCGTGGTAAGGTTGAAATGGTGAGGTAAGAGCTCACCGGCGTCATGGAGACATGGCGGCCGTGTAAACCCCATCCGGAGCAAGGCCAAAATGGGCGAAGAAGGTGGCGGCCCGTCACCGCCCGAGAGGTAGGCCGCATGAGCGTGCAGTAATGTTACGCCTTAGATAGATGATTGTCAAATACAGAACCCGGCTTACAGGTTTGCCCATAACATATTTTGTTAAATAAAAGGAGGGATCAAGTGCATGACGAAAGAAATACAGAAAGAAACACAGAAAGAATTACACAATGACAGCAGAATAACACCAGACAAATCTGATTCACTGAACGACTCCGACAAGATGGGTACTGCGCCCATAGGCAGACTCCTTGCTTCCATGGCATGGCCTGCAATTCTGTCTATGACCATCAATGCCCTTTATAACGTGGTTGACAGTGTCTTTGTAGCTATGGTGAGCAAAGAAGCGCTGACCGCAGTTTCTATTGTAATGCCTCTGCAGATGCTGATGATTTCTCTGGCAGTGGGAAGTGCAGTAGGCGTCAACTCACTGATCGCAAGACGGCTGGGCGCCAGAAGACAGGAAGAAGCAGACAAAGCCGCATCTACGAGCATTCGTATAGGCTTTTTTAATTTTATCATTTTTGCCCTGATCGGAATCTTCCTTGCAAAGCCTTTCATGCATGCCTATACCGATGATCCGGTGGTCTATGAAGGCGGCGTGACTTATCTTCGGATTATAACCATCTTCTGCATTTTCAGCATGATCCAGGTTCAGATGGAAAAGGTGCTGCAGGCTACAGGAAATATGATAGCTCCCATGATCATCAGTCTGAGCGGTGCTCTGACCAATCTGATCCTGGATCCGATCATGATTTTCGGACTGCTGGGCTTTCCGGCCATGGGAATTGCAGGTGCAGGCGCTGCGACGGTAACAGGGCAGTTTGTCGCCATGTGTGTGGCGCTCTTTATGATTTTCACCAGAGAACACGATGTGAAGATAAAGCTCCGGGGATTCAGAATAGACTGGAAGGTCGTAAAGGACATTTACGGCGTAGGGCTTCCTTCTATCATCATGCAGTCCATCGGATCCATCATGCTCCTGGGATATAACATGATACTTGCCGCTTCTGCAACTGCAGTGGCTGTGCTGGGCGTCTACTACAAGCTTCAGTCCTTTATCTTCATGCCGGTATTCGGCCTGAATCAGGGTGCGATGCCGATCATGGGCTACAACTACGGTGCAAGAAACCGGGAAAGACTGATGGACGTATATAAAAAGGCGCTGCTGACGGCGGCAGTCATCATGGGGCTGGGAACCCTGATCTTCCATCTGTTCCCGCAGACTCTGCTGAAGATGTTCAGCGCTGATGCGGAAATGATGGAGATGGGTATTCCTGCTCTGAGAATCATCAGCCTGTGCTTTGTACCTGCGGCATTCGGCATCATGACCTCCACGCTGTTTCAGGGAACCGGCCACGGTGTATATAGTTTACTGGGATCGCTGATCAGACAGCTCTTCGGAATCCTGCCTCTGGCATATTTCCTCTATCACGCTGCCGGCATCACCGCATCCTGGGCATCCTTCCCGCTGGCGGAGATTCTGGGGCTCACTTACTCGGCAATTATGCTGATCTATCTGTACAAAAAAGAAATCCGGACCCTGTAATTATTTTACAAGGTCCAGATATTCGCGATATTCCGAATCCTCTTTGACAAGATCGTAGATGAGCGGATCTCTGATCAGATGCTTCCAGCAGGTATAGGTCGCTCTGATGAATTCAGGAGTCAGCTCTATCTCTTCATCGATCAGAGGGCATCTGTACGGAAGCTCACTGTCATTCATGATGAGAGAAAGCACGCCGTCTTCGTCTATATGAGGAGTCAGAGGGAAAGTTCTGCACTGCATCGGCCTTTTTTCTCGCGGACAGACAGGAGGCGTCTTGCAGCGCACAAAATAGACTTTGCCGGTCCACGACTCCGGAAAGTCGTAATCCTCTGCATATTCTGCGCTCCAGGTGAGCCAGCTGTCCTGCCGGTCATGTACCTTTTCCTCACCGGGCAGAAGATAGATTCCCAGAGAATCGTCTTCTTTCCCGCAGGTGCAGCAGACGGCATTGCAGAGAGTTCCACAGTCGTAGGGAACGGGAGATACCCTGTCCAGCAGCCTGTAAATGGCTGAATATGTCCTTTTTCTGATTGTGCTTTTCATAACATCTGTATTGTATCACAAAATACGGTCAGGCTGTTGAAAAATCTTTAAATCGTGCTAAAATGTAAACATTACAGAACAGGACAAAATTGTTTTATGAGGTAGAACATGAAATTAGGAATTGATATAGGTTCAACAACGGTAAAGCTCGTTCTGATGGACGAAAATGAGAAAATCATCTTCTCCCGGTACGAGCGGCATATGTCTAATGTATTTGAAAAAGTCAGGGAACTGATGGAAGATATGTACCAGAGCTTCGGCGATATCCAGCTGAAGCCGGTTATCACCGGATCCGGAGGTCTTTCTCTCGCCAAGCTTCTGGGCATTCACTTTGAGCAGGAGGTCATCTCCTGCAGCAAGGCGGTGGAGACGCTGATTCCGGAGACGGATGTGGCCATCGAGCTGGGCGGTGAAGATGCCAAGATCACCTTTTACGGAGCCACCATCGAGCAGCGTATGAACGGTACCTGCGCCGGAGGTACAGGTGCTTTCATAGACCAGATGGCCGTGCTTCTCAACACCGATGCGTCAGGACTGAACGAGGCTGCAAAGCACGAGAAGATGATCTATCCTATCGCTGCCAGGTGCGGCGTGTTCGCCAAGACGGACATTCAGCCTCTGATCAACGAGGGAGCGGCTGTAGAGGACCTTTCCGCATCCATCTTCCAGGCTGTGGTCAACCAGACCATCAGCGGGCTTGCGTGCGGACATACCATCAAAGGCAAGGTCGCCTTTCTGGGCGGTCCGCTGTCCTTCCTGTCCGAACTGAGAAAGCGTTTTATCGAGACCCTGGAACTGGCGCCGGAGGATGTGATCTTCCCGGAGGATTCCAAGTTTTTCGTCGCTATCGGCGCCGCCATGATGGCGGAGAACAGGGAAGAGATTTCTCTGGGCGAAATCGTCAGACGCATGCAGAATGCGGATCAGACCCAGCTTTCCGAGACAAAGCATATAGAACCTCTTTTTAAAGACAGAGAAGAATATAACGCCTTTATGGCGAGACATAACCAGCATAAGATACGCAGAAAGGATATCAGGAGGGCCAGGGGAGAAACCTTCCTGGGCATAGATGCAGGATCCACGACGACCAAGGCGACCCTGATCGACCGGGATAAGAATCTGCTGTATTCCTTCTACCGGAGCAACGAGGGAAATCCTCTGGAAGCCGTGCGGACCATGCTGAAGGAGCTGTACAGTCTTCTTCCGAAGGGCGCTTTTATCGCCAACACCTGCGTCACAGGCTATGGAGAAGGACTGATCAAGGCAGCATTCAAGGCCGATCTGGGAGAAATCGAGACCATGGCTCATTACAAAGCGGCAGAAGAGTTTCTGCCGGGCGTGGACTTTATCCTCGATATCGGCGGACAGGATATGAAATGCATGAAGATCAGGGACAATGCCATCTACAACATCATGCTCAACGAAGCCTGCTCTTCCGGCTGCGGCTCTTTTCTGGAAACCTATGCCAAATCGGTGAATCTGGATACCAACGCCTTTGCCGAAGAGGCCCTTTTTGCAGAAAATCCGGTGGATCTGGGCACCAGATGCACGGTTTTCATGAATTCAAAGGTAAAACAGGCCCAGAAGGAAGGTGCATCCATCGGAGACATTTCCGCCGGCCTTTCCTATTCCGTCATCAAGAATGCCCTCTACAAGGTCATCAAACTGAGAAACACCGACGAAGCCGGAGACAGGATCGTGGTGCAGGGCGGAACCTTCATGAACAATGCGGTGCTGCGGAGCATCGAAAAGATCATCGGAAAAGAAGTGGTAAGGCCGGACATTGCAGGCCTCATGGGCGCATACGGCTGCTCTCTCATTGCCATGGATAACTATATGGAAGACACAGAATCCTCGATTCTCTCTGCCGAGGAACTGGACAGCTTCACGGTGGAACATACCAACGGCAGGTGCAAGGGCTGTGAAAACCGCTGCATTCTGACTATTAACAGATTCAGCGACGGCACGAAGTTTATCACCGGAAACAGATGCGAGAAAGGTGCAGGAGGGGCACAGCATGCCAGCCAGCTGCCGAATCTCTATGACTATAAATTCCAGAGACTGTTCGGATACAAGCCGATTTCTGATTTCCAGGCGGAGCGGGGAACGGTATCGATACCGAGAGTGCTCAACATGTACGAGGATTACCCGTTCTGGTTCACCTTTTTCACGGAACTGAAATTCAGAGTTCAGCTTTCCCCGCCGTCCAGTAAGAAAATCTATGAGATGGGTATGGAAACCATCTCTTCCGATACGGCATGCTATCCGGCAAAGCTGGTCCACGGACATATCAGATGGCTGGTGGATAACGGGGCGACATGGATCTTCTATCCGTGTCTCAATTACGAGCGAAATGAAGACCAGACGGCTCCGAACCACTACAACTGTCCGATCGTGGCCACCTATCCCGAGGTCATTGCCAACAATATGGACGACATCCTGTCTGAAAATATGGTGCGCTTCTCTCATCCGTTCCTGCCTTATGACAATGATCTGAGGCTGGCAGACGCTCTACATAGGGAGTTCAGAGAATTCCACATTCCGCGAGAGGAGATCATGCGTGCGGTAAACCATGCCAGAAAGGAGCAGGTGCGGTTCAAGAACGACATCCGTAAACAGGGAGAATACGCTCTGAAATATGCCCGCTCCCACGGGAAAAAGGCTATCGTCCTTTCCGGACGCCCTTACCATCTGGATCCGGAGATCAATCACGGCATAGACAAGCTGATAAACTCTTTTGATATGGTGGTTCTCACAGAAGATTCCGTTGCCCATATGGCTCATCTTCAGAGACCTCTGAGAGTTCTGGACCAGTGGGTCTACCACTCACGTCTTTACAAGGCTGCAAGCTTTGTGGGGACCTGTGATGATGTAGAGCTGATCCAGCTCAACTCTTTCGGCTGCGGTCTGGATGCAGTCACAACGGATCAGGTGGAAGAGATCTGCAGGGAAAGCAACAAGCTGTATACGGTCCTGAAGATCGACGAGGGCTCCAATCTGGGCGCCGCCAAGATCAGAATCCGTTCTCTGAAGGCCGCTATGGAAGAGCGGGAAAAGAACGGAATCAAGGCGAATCCGCAGGGACAGAAGCCTTATGAAAGACTTCTGTTCACTGAAGAGATGCGGCAGAATTATACCATTCTGGTGCCGCAGATGTCACCGATCCACTTCACATATCTTGAAGCCGGAATGAAGGCCTGCGGCTACAATGCGGTACTGCTTCCGGAGGTGGATAAAAACTCTGTTGAAGAAGGGCTGAAATATATCAACAACGATGCCTGCTATCCGACCATCGTTACTCTGGGGCAGATTATTTCTGCACTGAAATCCGGGGAATATGATCTGAACAGAACGGCAGTCTTCATGTCTCAGACAGGAGGCGGATGTCGTGCCAGCAACTATGTTGCGCTGCTCAGAAAGGCGCTGAAGGATCTGGGCATGGAGCAGGTTCCTGTAGTCTCCTTCAATGCAGTAGGCCTGGAAAAGAATCCTGGATTCAAGATCACGGCCAGGATGGGTCTCCGTCTGGCTGTGGGCTGCGTCTACGGCGATCTGGTCATGCGTGTGCTGTATGCAACCAGACCTTACGAGAAGGTTCCGGGAACGTGTCAGGCCATCCTCGATAAATGGCACGACAGGATCATCGACAATGTGGTTCATTTCAGCTGGAAGGATTATGCCCGTAATCTGAAAGGCATTGTCGAGGATTTCGACAATGTGGAACGCACCGGTGTGAAAAAACCGAAGGTGGGCGTGGTAGGTGAGATTCTTGTAAAATACCATCCTAACGCCAACAACGATATCGTGGGTATCATCGAGTCGGAAGGCGGTGAAGCTGTGGTTCTGGACATGCTGGATTTCTTCATGTATGGTTTCTACAACAAGAAATTCAATTACGAGCAGCTTGCAGGTTCCTATAAGTCGATGATGATCAACAAGGCCGGTATTGCGGCTGTGGAATGGCTGAGAAAACCTTTGCGCAAGGCTCTGCGCGAAAGCAGACACTTCACCGAGCCTGCACATATCGAGGAGACGGCGGAAGCGGCATCTCAGATCAGTTCTATCGGAAACCAGTGCGGCGAAGGATGGCTGCTGACCGGCGAGATGGTTGAACTGATCCACAGCGGCGTGGAGAATATAGTCTGCCTGCAGCCTTTTGCATGTCTGCCGAACCATGTCATCGGCAAAGGCATGATGAAGGCCCTTCGCAAAATGAATCCGAAGGCCAATATTGCTGCCATCGACTATGACCCGGGCGCCAGCGATGTAAACCAGCTGAACCGGATCAAGCTGATGATGGCGACAGCTCATAAAAATATGATTGAAACTGAACAGAGATTGTAGTATACTGTTTAAGTTAATAAATTCTAAAGAAAAAGATAGGAGGTGTCTCCATGGGTAGACACGGTACAATTGCAGGAAGAAAAGCGGCACAGGATTCCAAGAGAGCTGCGATGTTTACCAAGTATGCCAAGGCGATCACAGTAGCTGCCAAGGACGGCGGCGACCCGGAATACAATGCCGGACTGAGAGTGGCAATTGAAAAAGCAAAGGCAATCAGTATGCCTAACGATAATATTCAGAGAGCGATCAAAAAAGGTACAGGAGAACTGGGCGGAGCATCCTATGAGGAGCTGTCCTTCGAAGGATACGGAGCCGGCGGTGTGGCTATCATCGTTGACTGCCTGACCGACAACACCAACAGAACGACTTCTGCCGTAAGATCCTCTTTCGACAAGCACGGCGGCAATCTGGGAACACCGGGATGCGTATCCTACATGTTCTCCAGAAAAGGCGTTCTCATCATTGAAAAGACAGATGAGATCGACGAAGATGCTCTGATGGAGGCAGCGCTGGAAGCAGGTGCTGACGATATGATCACAGAAGAAGACAGCTTCACCATCTATACAGATCCGGGCGCATACACTGATGTATATCAGGCTCTGGCCGAGGCAGGATACGAATTCGTGGAATCTGATGTCGAATTCGTACCTTCCATGGAAAGCACGCCGAAGGATGAGCATGACATCAAGATGCTGAAGAAGCTGATCGAAGTGCTGGAAGACAACGACGATGTGCAGAAGGTACATACCAACTGCGCCATCGATCTGTATGAAGACTGATTTTTAAGAAGATCAGCCGGGCCGAAAGGCCTGATCCCTGAGAATACGGAAACCTCCCTGACGGACACGAAAACGGCGGGGAGGTTTTTGAATAC
>JBJESV010000066.1:0-10284 GCA_051882975.1 Emergencia sp. | reverse complement strand
CAGCGTATACTGCACCCTGAGATATTACAACGGAGAAAAGACCTTTGAAAAATACTGTGAGATCAACGATCCGCTGACCATGAGCAGACACTTCATGTTCGGACAGAAAAGGTGGTACATCCCCCGGCAATATGCTGATTACATCCTGCACAGAGCCTGTGTCCAGATCACATGGACACAGGACGGACGCATGCATCAGGAATGGCTGATCTCAGAGGGATTCGATGAAGAGGAAGCCCGGAATGCAAAAACCCTGGCAGAGGAAGCTGAGCTGAATTATCTGTAGCCATGACGGAGGGAATCGTTCCATTTATCGCCGGGAAATCCATCCTGAAACAAGGATGGATTTTTTATGGCCTGCCGCATTGAAAAACAGCATGGTTTTGGGTATAATAAAAAGAAGAATATGCATTTTGAAGAAAGGAATATGATACATATGGCCAACAAGCTGTCCCCGATGATGCAGCAGTACCTGGATATCAAAGAACAGTACCGGGACTGCATTCTGTTTTTCAGACTCGGGGATTTTTACGAGATGTTCTTCGACGATGCCAGGCTGGCATCCCGGGAGCTTGAACTTACCCTGACAGGCAAAAACTGCGGCCAGGAGGAGCGGGCGCCTATGTGCGGCGTGCCGTATCACTCCGCCGATACATATATCGCAAGACTGGTGGAAAGAGGCTACAAGGTGGCCATCTGCGAGCAGACAGAGGATCCTGCCGCCGCAAAAGGCATCGTAAAGCGGGAGGTTATCCGTATCGTCACGCCGGGCACCGTCATCTCTCAGTCCATGCTGAAGGAAAACGAGAACAACTACCTGGCCTCTGTCTATCTTGACAGGCGGGGCATGTCCCTGTCCTACTGCGACATCTCCACGGGAGAGCTTTATACCACAGAGGAGGCTGCAGGACTGAACCTGACGGAGACCCTTTACAATGAACTATCTAAAATCGACGCAAAAGAGATTATCATCAATGAGACCGCAGCAGAAATCTGCGATCCGGAAGAGCTGAAGGCTGTCACAGGCGCTTTTCTCTTTCCTATGAACGACGCATATTACTCTCAGAAATCCGCTGAAGATGCCGTAAAGGCCCAGTTCGGCGGTATTTCTCTTACGGCCATGGGCCTTGCCGGGAGAGATCTCTGTCTTCTTTCCCTTGGTGCGCTCCTTGCGTATCTTCTCGAGACACAGAAGCAGAGCCTTGGCCAGCTGACCGGCTGCCGGTTTTATGAGATAGGCCGTCATATGTCCCTGGATAAAGCGACTCTGCGCAACCTGGAGATTACAGAGACCCTCTATGACAAAAGGGTGCAGGGTTCCCTGCTGGGAGTACTGGACAAGACCGCCACAGCCATGGGAAGCCGGAAGCTGAAACAGTGGCTGAGAGAGCCTCTGAACAATGCGGCAGAAATCAACCAGCGACTGGATGCTGTGGAGGAACTTACGGACAATCCGATGCTGGAGAACAATCTTCGTCAGGCGCTGAAACAGGTCTATGACTTCGAGCGTCTTGCCGGCCGTATCGCATCCGGCAATGCCAACGGCAAGGATATGATCGCCCTGAAGGCTTCCGTGGCCGTGCTTCCTGAAATCCGGGAGGCCCTGGATTACACCGGATCTGACCTGCTGAAACAGCTTTCCGGGCAGATACACGACCTTTCCCGGATCCACGATCTGGTGGAGGCTTCCATCTGCGACGATCCGCCTTTTACCATCCGCGAAGGCGGCCTTATCAGAGACGGCTATTCCAGAGAACTGGACGACATCAAATTCTCCATCAGAGACGGCAAGCAGTGGATTGCCGGGCTGGAGAACTCCGAGCGGGAGAGAACCGGTATCAAAAACCTGAAGGTCGGCTTCAACAAAGTTTTCGGCTATTATATCGATGTGACCAAGTCAAACACCCATCTGGTTCCGGATGACTACATCCGCAAGCAGACCCTGGTCAACAATGAGCGCTACATCACCCCGGAACTGAAAGAGATGGAAAGTCTGGTGCTCAATGCCGAGACCAAGATCAACCAGATGGAATACGAGCTTTTTACCGGGGTCAGAGAGGAGATCCAGACCTATATCAGAGAAATTCAGGAGACATCCCAGGCCATCGCCCAGCTGGACGTGCTGTGCGCCTTTGCCAATGTCAGCAGCAGGCTGGGCTATGTGAAACCTGTCATAGACGAAAGCCTCGAACTCTGTATCGAAAAGGGCAGGCATCCTGTCATCGAGCAGATGACGGGAGGGGGCAGATTCGTATCCAATGACGTGTATATGAACAGCACGGACACCTCCATGCTGATCATCACAGGACCCAACATGGCCGGAAAATCCACCTATATGCGGCAGACAGCCCTCATCGTCCTCATGGCGCAGGCAGGCTGCTTTGTTCCATGCGACAGCGCCCGCATCGGCGTGGTAGACCGGATCTTCACCAGGATCGGGGCATCGGACAACCTGGCCCAGGGCCAGTCGACATTTTTCGTGGAGATGAGCGAACTCGCCTATATTCTCAGCTGCGCAGGGGAGCGGAGCCTGATCATCCTGGATGAAATCGGACGCGGTACCAGCACCTATGACGGACTGTCCATCGCATGGGCTGCTGTAGAATATCTCTGCAGCGAGAAAAACCATATCAGAACTCTTTTCGCAACCCATTATCACGAGCTGACCGCCCTGGAGGATGAAATCAGAGGCGTGCGAAACCTCAACGTGGATGTATCCGAAGAAAACGGCAATATCGTCTTTCTCCACAAGATTATTCCCGGCTCAGCCAGCCGCAGCTACGGCATCCACGTGGCAAAGCTGGCCGGCGTTCCTGCGGCGCTTCTGGAGAATGCACAGGAGAAGCTGGCGGAACTGGAGAAAACGGGCACAGATCTTCACGGCAGAATGCCGGCACCGCCGTCTGATGTCAGAGGACCGGAGGATGCGGGAAACGGACCGGAGGAGCAGATTTCCTTCTTCATACCGCAGAAAAGTCCCGTGGTCGAACGGCTCAGAACCCTGGATCTCATGGAAGTGACGCCTTCGCAGGCCATCCGCATACTGGAAGAACTGAAGGAAGCAATCGATGATTAAAGTATTAGAGAAAAATATCGCAGATAAGATCGCAGCGGGGGAGGTCATCGAGCGGCCCGTCTCCATCGTCAAGGAACTGGTGGAGAATGCCATCGATGCCGGCGCCCGGAGTATCACAACAGAAATAAAGAACGGGGGCAAATCCCTGATCCGCGTTACAGACGACGGCTGCGGCATCGAAAAAGACCAGGCAGAGACAGCTTTTCTCCGCCATGCAACCAGCAAGATCGCTTCGATGCAGGATCTGAATGCCATCGGGACCCTGGGCTTTCGCGGAGAGGCTCTGGCCAGCATCGCCGCCGTGACCCGCACGGAGCTGATTACCAAGGTCAGAACCGAAAAGCTGGGGACGCGACTCCTGATCCACGGAGGTGAAGTCCTCACAAAGGAGGGGACAGGCTGTCCTGACGGCACCACCATCATCGTGTCTGATCTTTTCTACAATACGCCCGCCCGCAGAAAATTCATGAAGTCAGACAGTGCGGAAAGCGCCCGGATCATAGATTTCATGTCACAGATCGCCCTGGCTTACCCGGATATCCGGTTCCGGTTCATAAACAGCGGCAATGTGGTATTTTCCACAACAGGAAAAGGTGATGTGCTGGCAGCCATCCTTTCTGTCTATAAACTGAAAGAGTATCAGAACCTGGTTCCAGTGGATTTCAGCAGGAACGGCACTTCTGTGACCGGCTATATTTCAGGCCCTGCTCTCAGCAGAACCAGCCGGCGCAGCCAGATCTTTTTCGTCAACGGAAGAGTTGTATCCAGCAGAGTCATAGAAAAGGGAGTCAGCGACGGATACAGAGAACGGCTGTTCGAAGGCCGCTATCCTGTAGCGTTCCTCTTTCTGCAGACGGATCCTTCCCGCCTGGACGTGAACATTCACCCCAACAAGAAGGAAATACGCTTCGATAACGAGGCAGAGATCACAGATCTGGTGGCAGAAGCCGTCCGTCAGGCTCTCGGGACAAAGGCTGCCGTGCCGGAGATCCGTGATACCGGAAGGATTTTCCGCAGAGAAGACCCTGTAAAGGCTGAGATACCGGGTGCCTCACAGAGGGAAGAACAAGTAGACATAAAACAGATATTGTCATCTAAAAAAAGAGATATTCCGCAGCAGACTTCTTTCCGTGGGGAAAGCATTTCCAGAACCGGAGAGGGAGAACTGCCGACGGATATTCCGCAGCAGCCGTCCATGGTCAGAGAAAAGGAGACAGAGTACAAAAGCAGCCCTGCAGAGGCAGGCGCGCCTGTCATCTCACTGGAAAGCCCTGCAGCTGTGCCTTTTGATTTTGAAGATCTGACGGTCACAGGCACCATATTCGACACATATATCACTGCGGTGGACGGTGAAAGCTTTTATCTCATCGACCAGCATGCCGCCCATGAGCGGGTGTTCTACGAAAAGCTGGTGGGAGAATATCTTGCGGAAGAGAAACTGCGTCAGCCTGTCCTGACGCCTCTCATCATCGAAGTTCCTCTGACAGTGAAGGAAAACGAGTATGACTGGCTGGACAGTCTGCGGGACATGGGCTTTTCCATAGAAAATTTCGGACAGAATTCCTATATCATACGGGAAATACCGACTTTTATGGATCTCTCAGAAGCAGAGGACTTTGTCAGGACCTATATCGACAGCATTTCCGACGGAACCAGGATTGCCAACACGGTGGTCATCAGCAAGCTGATCACCAGATCCTGCAAATCGGCAGTCAAGGCCCACGACCGTCTTTCCATGGAAGAGATCCGCGCACTGATGAAGCAGCTTGCCGCCTGCAGGAATCCCTTTTCCTGTCCCCACGGCAGACCGACATTCATCCGCATGTCAAAGTATGAAATCGAAAAAATGTTCAAACGAGTTTAGAGGTCAGGCATGAAGAGAGAAATCATCGTCATCTGCGGCCCCACAGCCGTTGGAAAAACTGAATACGCCATCAGGACCGCTCTGGCTCTCAATGGAGAGATTGTTTCCTGCGACTCCATGCAGCTCTACAGGTACATGGACATCGGCAGCGCCAAGCCCACTGCACAGGAGCAGTCCATGGTCAGACACCATCTGGTGGATCAGATCGACCCTGCAGAGCCGTTTTCCGCTGCAAAGTATCAGACCCTTGCAAAAGCGGCTATCGCGGACATCTTTGCAAGAGGCCTGATTCCGGTTATCGCCGGAGGTACGGGCCTTTACCTGAACGCACTGCTCTACGACATGGATTTCAGCGCCCCGCCGGGGGATGACGCTGTGAGAGAACAGCTGTTCAGGGAGGCGGAAGAAAAGGGCCCGCAGGCCCTTCACGACAGACTTGCTGCTGCAGATCCTCAGGCGGCAGCGAGGATTCACCCCAACAATGTGAAAAAAGTGGTCCGTGCTCTGGAAGCTGCACTGGCCGGAAACAGAGTCCGGGATTTTTCCTCTGATCTGAAGCCGACCCGGGATTACAGCGCCGTGCTCATCGGCCTGACCCGAGACAGAGCCGAACTTTACGACAGGATCAACCGCCGTGTGGACATTCTGATGGAGCGGGGACTTCTGACGGAGGTGGAAGGGCTGCTGGACCGGGGACTTGACGAAAACGATATTTCCATGAAAGGGATAGGATACAAGGAAATCATCGGATATATCCGCGGAGAATACGATCTGGAGGAGGCGGTCAGGCTGGTGAAAAAGAACACCCGGCGCTATGCCAAGCGCCAGCTCACCTGGTTCCGCCGGTACGACGACATGAAATGGTTCGACATCTCCGCATATCCTGATGATGAAGCATGTCAGGAGGACATTCTGAAATGGCTGAAAAACAGATAAAGATTCACAACAAAAGCGACAGGCCCGACAACATCGTAAAGAAGGAGGCGCAGATATTCCAGGAGTGCGAAGAGCTGGAGAAGCAGCTTCCCGGTTTTCTGCGGGGATTTTTCATCTATCTGAAGGGGAATGTGCTGCCCATGACCAGACTGGCCTATCTTCACGACATCCGGTTCTTCTGCCAGTATCTGATCAGCGAGACGGATCTGACTGCGGCAGAAACCACCCGGGACATCACTCTGGACGAGTTTGCGCAGATTCAGGCTGTGGATGTCAACATCTATCTGGACTACTGCCGGAAATACAAGGTGGAGACGGAAAAGAACATCTGCGTCTACGAGAACAACAGCAAGACCCTGGCACGGAAGAAGTCCTCGGTTTCTGTCATGTTCAAACAGCTTTACAGAGACCAGCTGCTCCCGAAAAACATTACCGACGGCTTTGATCCCATCCGGGTGCCCAAGGCCGGAGAACGGGAGATCAAGGCTCTGCAGGACGACGAAGTCATGATTATGCTGGATGCGGTCACCACCGGCGAAGGACTGACCAGTCACGAACGCGCCTACTGGCAGAAGACGAAGAAAAGGGACAAAGCTGTACTCATGCTGTTTCTGACCTACGGTCTGCGGCTTTCAGAGCTCCAGCAGCTGAATGTCTCTTCTTTTAATTTCTCCAGAGGAGAGTTTAAAATCTACCGGAAGCGGGGAAAGGAATCTGTCATGCCCCTCAACGATTCGGTGACGGCGGCAGTGGAGGACTATATCCACAACGAGCGTGCTGCAGAAGACACCCTGTCAGAAGACCATGCCGACGCGCTGTTTCTGTCTCTGCAGGGACGGCGCATGACAGAGCGTCAGATCCGGGAACTGGTGAAGAAATACACATCAATCGCTCTGA
Organism: Emergencia sp.; assembly: GCA_051882975.1. Taxonomy (GTDB): domain Bacteria; phylum Bacillota; class Clostridia; order Peptostreptococcales; family Anaerovoracaceae; genus Senimuribacter. The sequence continues at coordinate 3,511 of JBJESV010000066.1, read as the reverse complement.
ATACATCCAGAAAAGCAGGCTACAGTCCCCACAAGCTGCGGGCCACTGCAGCCACCAGTCTTATCGGACGGGGCAACTCCATCTACGATGTGGCAGCACTTTTAGATCACGAACAGGTGACCACCACTCAGCTCTACGCCAGACACAAAGAGAACGTGAAGCGCGATCTTGTAAAGGGTATGGAGTGGGAAAAAGAGCGTACCGAGAAATAGAAAATTAAAAAATCCTTAAATATGTCCTTTCCCCATTTACAAACGGGCTGAAAGGACTATAATCATATATTGAAAAAGAAATGAATGGAGATACTATGAACAACTATACAGATCAGCTTCTGACAGAGCAGATGGGAATCGAACCGGCTGTTCTCGACTTCGTCAGAAAAGCCGAAGAGAAGGTTTCGGGCCAGTTCGCCGCCCTGGATGACATAACGGCCTATAACCAGTACAAAGTGCTTGCAGCGCTGCAGAACAACAGACTTGCAGACATGCACTTCGCCTGGAAGACAGGCTACGGATATGATGATCCGGGAAGGGAAGCGGTGGAGAAGGTCTACGCGGAGATTTTCGGAACGGAAAGCGCTCTGGTGCGTCCGACCATCGTGAACGGGACCCACGCTCTTGCCATCACCCTCATGGGGATCCTTCGTCCCGGAGATGAGATGATCTATGCCAGCGGCGGTCCATACGACACCCTGGAGGAGGTTATCGGAATCAGAGGGGAGGGCATGGGCTCTCTGGCGGATTACGGAGTGACATACAGACAAGTGGATCTTCTTCCTGACGGATCTCTGGATCTGAAAACCCTGGGAGAGACTATCTCGGAAAAGACCAGAATGGTCTGCGTGCAGCGGGCCACAGGATATGGTTGGCGTAAATCGATTACGGTAAACCAAATTGAAGAGCTGGCAGCTTTTATACACGGGATTCGTCCCGACATCGTCTGCATGGCAGACAACTGCTACGGTGAATTCCTCGATATCAAGGAACCAACGGATGTCGGAATCGACGTTATGGCCGGTTCTCTGATCAAAAATCCCGGCGGAGGCCTTGCGCTCACCGGCGGCTATGTCTGCGGCCGTGCTGATCTCATAGAAAAGATCTCCTACAGGATGACCTGCCCGGGAATCGGTGCAGAGTGCGGGCTGACCTTTGGCCAGACGCGGACCGTGCTGCAGGGGCTTTTCATGGCTCCGAAAGTGGTAAACGGCGCGGTGAAAGGGGCTATTCTGTGTGCAGAGGTTTATCAGGATCTCGGATACCCGGTATGTCCGCTTCCCGAGGATCCGCGCAGCGATATCATACAGGCAGTCCGTCTGGGCAGTCCTGAGGCTGTAGTCACGTTCTGCGAAGGCATTCAGGCTGCCGCACCTGTGGATGCCCATGTAACACCGGTTCCGTGGGCCATGCCGGGCTACGAGTCCGATGTGGTCATGGCTGCAGGTGCATTTGTGCAGGGTTCCTCTATCGAGCTCAGCGCCGATGCTCCGATCCGTCCGCCTTACAATGTTTATTTTCAGGGAGGTCTGACATACGAACATTCCCGCTTCGGCGTCATAAAATCATTGAATCAGCTCTATCAGAAGGGACTGTTACAGAGTTTATAAAAAGGGAAACAGGGATTTGAGAGGTGACCGGCTATGAACATGGACAAAGAGAAATTCAGAGAAAATGCAGAACATACGAAAACAGAAATCAAAGATAATCTGAAAAGAGCAAAGAAAACCAGGGTTATTCTTTCTGTGCTGAAATTCACGCTTCTTCTGGGAATCGTGGCGGCGATCCCGCTGTATATATACTTTTTTCAGCATGATATACTGCGGCACTTCAATTCCTTTGATGAGATCATCGCTTTTCTGCGGCAGTACCATACGGAAAGTATCTTCATCTATATCGGTGTTCAGATTCTGCAGATCATCATCAGCGTGATACCGGGACAGGCCTTCCAGTTTGCTGCCGGTTATCTGTACGGATTCATTCCCGGTCTGCTGTTTTCACTCATAGGAGCTGCTCTGGGCACCACGATTTCCTTCTATCTGGCAAAGCTTCTGGGCAAAGATGCTGTCCACCTGGTCTTCGGAGAAGAACGGATGACACATTTTCTGGACAGGCTCAACTGCAGAAAGGCATATACCGTCGTATTTCTGCTCTACCTGATTCCCGGACTTCCCAAGGATGTGGTCAGCTATGCTGCAGGGATTTCTGAAATGCGGTTCAAACCCTTTCTGATCATTTCTCTGCTGGGAAGAGTACCGGGCATGGCAGGAAGTCTTCTGATAGGCTCACTGTATTTCAAAGAACATTATGCGGGCATGGCCATCGTTGCCATCCTGGCAGTCGGCGCATTCTGTCTGTGCATCATATTCAGAAAACGCATAAATGAATATCTCGATAAGTTTTACGACAAGATTTCTCACTGAGTTTCTCAGGGAAAGGAGTTTCGATATGGAAGTCAAACCGAATATCACCATCGATGATCTGGAAAAGATCGATATCCGTGTGGGGACAATTCTGTCAGTGGAAGATATACCCCAATCAAAGAAACTGGTCAGACTGCAGGTCGACTTCGGAGAGTTCCGTCGCCAGATTCTGGTCGGAATGAAAGGGGAGAGGGAAGACCCCCGGGAGATAGAGGGCTGTCAGGCTCTGTTTGTGGTCAATCTGGCGCCGAGAAAAATGGCAGGGGAGATCTCTGAGGGCATGCTGTTCGATATCGGCTATGCCAGCGGTATCACACCTGTACTGGCACAGCCTGAAAAACCTGTTCCCAACGGAACTATCGCCGGGTAGACACCCGGCTTTTTTGATTTCTTTTCTAAAAAGAACAGATCCGAACATATTGCGAACAAATGTTTAAATTTCTTCTTGACACAGAACATTTATTCTGCTATTATATAGAAAACGAACAAATGTTTAAAGAGGTGAGAACATGACTAAGAGATACAGGATCAGTTCCAAATTCAGATTCACATTATTTGCAGCAGCTGCAGTTCTCTGCATTTTTACAGTTTTCAGCACCTTGTTAGGTTTCAATACAGTTAACAGTTCATCTATGACAGAATATTACCAGATTCAGATTCAGCCCGGCGACACGCTTTGGGAAATCGCATCAGAATACGGTCCGGATAATTCCGACGTACGCAAAACCGTCAGAGAGATCTGCAGTCTCAACGATATATCTGCTGATCAGCTTGAGCCTGGACAGAGAATCATCGTTCCGGTCTATGAATAACCATTTTTTTCGGAATATCTGACTTCACAGGTTCTGCATGCCGGTTATTCCGTCATCGTTGAAAATGTGCGATTTCAGCCGGTTTTCTAAAGGTATAAGATATCAGCCGGCATAGAAAAAATCGCTTAAAACGCAAAATAGAGCCTCAATATTTTATCAATTTTATATAAACATCCCATAATAGAATCCCTGTAAGCAGAAGAAGAATGACTATAATAAAGTCATGTCTAAATACACATCTGCGCAGGGATTTTTGCTGCAAATCATACGGATTCATATAAAG
>JBJESV010000065.1:0-2549 GCA_051882975.1 Emergencia sp. | reverse complement strand
ATTTCGATGTATTTGATTTCGTCCTCTCAGAAGAGGATATGGCGGCTGTTTCAGCCCTTGACAAAGGAGAAAGCGCTTTCTTCTCCCATCAGGATCCGGCCATGGTCGAATGGTTCGTCAACATGGTTGAAGAGCGCAAAAAGAAGCATGACTGCACAAAAGAGGAGAAATCCTGGTAGAAAAGGCTGTGCAGAAGCTGCCGCCCTGCATCGGCATTAAGAAACGAAAAAAGACTGGCTCAGCCAGTCTTTTCTATTGGTATCGCCTAGGGGAGTCGAACCCCTGATTCAGCCGTGAGAGGGCTACGTCTTGACCACTTGACCAAGGCGACATATAAAATTGAAAATGAGTTATTGAAATCTCACGCTATTTATTATATACTTAATATTATCTGTTGTCCAGTAAAATTTTTATAGAACCGGAGTTTTTTTTCTGAACCGGATCCTCGACAGCAATTAGAGAAAAAAAGAAGGAGAATCTATATGAGAAAATTCAAGAGCACACGCGGAAGCAAGAGAGAACTGACAGGCGCCCAGGCAATCATTCAGGGTATAGCCGAGGATAAAGGCCTGTATGTTCCTGTGGAGATTCCCGCTTTGCCTTTCAGAGTTGAAGATATGATCGGAAAGACCTACCAGGAAATCGCTTTTCAGGTAATAGGTGCTTTCTTTGATGATTATACAGAAGAAGAAATGAAGAACTGCATATACGGAGCCTACGATGAGAAGTTCGAAGCGGCCGAGATTGCGCCTCTGGTCGAGGCCGGCGACGCACAGTTCCTGGAGCTTTACCACGGAAAGACCGCCGCATTCAAGGATATGGCGCTCTCCATTCTGCCGTATCTGCTCACCACAGCGACCCGCAAGGAGCAGGAGGACAAGAAGATCTGCATTCTGACTGCAACCTCCGGCGATACCGGAAAGGCCGCCCTGGAAGGTTTTGCTGATGTTCCGGGGACAGAAATCATCGTATTCTTCCCGAACCAGGGCGTCAGCCAGGTCCAGGAGAGACAGATGATCACTCAGGAAGGCGACAACACCCACGTCTTCGCCATCAACGGAAACTTCGACGATGCGCAGACCGGAGTCAAGAAGATCTTCAACGACAGCGCCTTTGCTGAAAAGCTGGCGGCCATGGGCTGCAAGCTTTCTTCCGCCAATTCCATCAACATCGGCCGTCTGGTTCCGCAGGTGGCATACTACGTCTACAGCTATATCAAAATGGTTGAAAGAGGTATCGTCAGAAACGGTGAGAAGATCAACATCGTGGTTCCTACAGGAAACTTCGGAAACATTCTGGCAGGCTACTACGCAAAGCAGATGGGCATTCCGGTGAACCGCTTTATCTGCGCATCCAACGAAAACAAGGTTCTGACAGACTTTATCAACACCGGCGTGTACGATATCCGCAGAGAGTTCTATCTGACAAACTCTCCGTCCATGGACATTCTCATCTCCAGCAACCTGGAAAGACTGCTTTATCATCTCTCCGGCGGAAACGGCGAGGAGATAAAAGGTCTCATGGAGCAGCTTGACACCGAGAAGGTCTATACGGTCAGCGACAGGATCAGAGCGGGTCTGGCGGACTTTTACGGCGGCTATGCCGATGTTCCTGCAACCAACCAGACCATCGGCGAGATGTACAGAGACCACGGCTATCTGATGGATACCCATACGGCCGTTGCGTACAAGGTGTACGAGGACTACAGAAAGGCAACCGGCGACGAGACGCCGACCGTCATCGCATCTACCGCCAGCGCATACAAGTTTGCGGAGAGCGTTGCAAAGTCCATCGGACTGGGCGAGGAAGAGAACGGCTTCCGTTATGTGGATGCTCTGGCTGAGAAAACCGGTGTCCATGTTCCGAAGGGACTTGCCGGCCTGGACAAAAAGGAAATCAGGCACAAAGGCGTCATCGACACGGATCAGATGCTGGAAACAGTAGAAAACTGCGTACGTTAAAAAATACATAAAAATCAAAAAAGGTTTTGCAGAAAACACTTGCAAAACCTTTTGTTTTATGGTAAATTAGAATGGTGCCTGGAGGATTGACCGAGCGGCTAAGGAGCTTGATTGGAAATCAAGTAAGGTGTAACAGCCCCGTGGGTTCGAGTCCCATGTCCTCCGCCAGATATCAGAGACCTGAACAAGGTCTCTTTTTTATTGGATTTTGTAGGGAGCCCTGCAGCAGCAAGGCTTTACTTGGTTTTCTCTTTATATTCACGTCTTTGCACATTTTCTACAGGGGAAGCATGGATTCGGAACATCTTAAGCGTTGACTTCTTTTTATGTAATGCAGCTTTCCTCCTTTGGGTATAGAAAAGCCCGCCTGTTCCAAATGTCCATTTAGAATAAGCGGGCTGTGTTGTTATTCGGTTATTTACAATTAGGCCATAGACTGTTGTCTTGCTTCGATATACAGATCAATGTCCTCTACAATGTAGTTTTCACCAGCTGTATGCAGTGCTTCAAAACAGGAGTAGATGTAATTCCATACCCTGTATTTACTGAACAGTTCAGAAACCTGCTTGCCGGTCAATCCCTTCGCTG
>JBJESV010000064.1:0-10694 GCA_051882975.1 Emergencia sp. | reverse complement strand
CAAAGTAGAAGGGAGGCTCCTGTTTGAACAGAGGTAACTCAAAGAGAAAAAACGACATAGTATTTATTCTGTTTTCCCTGGTGCTGGGCCTGCTCATGGGATGGATCGCAAGAGATCTGGGCGGCAGCGGGCTCGCCGGGGCTGTCATAGGAAACATTGGAATCTGGGTCTTTGTCTCCGCGCTTCTGGCGGCATACACGCCGGAGGCTTTTCAGGCTGCGCTGCATGTGTTTATCTATTTTGCAGGGGTCATAGCGGCCTACTTCGGATACGCGGTTTTTCTGGGAATCGGCTTTCCGGTCAGGACCGTGCTGTACTGGCTTGTCTTTGCGGCCATAGGCGCGGTCTACGGATTTATCTGCTGGAACAGCAGGGCGAGGGAGTGGCTGGGAGGCATATGTGCCGCTGTGCCCGTTTCCCTGCTGGTCAGTGAAGCGTGGCCAATCTGGCGGGGTATCACCGTTCCGCTGGCGCTGGATGTGATTTTTGCGGTAATTCTGTTTATCCTTCTTGCACCGGGCAGGTATCAGAAGCTGATGGCGCTTCCGTTTATCATCATCTTTTCTTTTGCACTGGTTTATTTCCACGTGTTCTCGTGGATTTTCGGAGGATGGATATGAGACTGTTTACCGACCCTGCCGATATCGGCGATAAATATATTAGAATCACGGATAAAGGTGATATCCGCCATCTGATAAAGGTGATGCGCATGAAGGAAGGCGACGAGATAGAAGTCTCAGACTGTCAGGACTGGGAATACACCGCTGAGATCGTCAGCATCAGTGAGGATGAAGTGGTGCTGGCCATCTGTGACAAGCAGAGTTTCGCCCGTGAGCCGCAGCTCTCCGTGACCCTCTTTCAGGGGATTCCCAAAGCCGGAAAGATGGAGACCATCATACAGAAATGTGTGGAGCTGGGCGTGAAGTCCATCGTGCCGGTGTTCATGGAGCGCACCGTGGTGGTGGAAAAAGGAAATTTCTCAAAGAAGCTGGAGCGCTGGCAGAAGATATCTGCAGAGGCGGTGAAGCAGTGCAGACGGGGTGTGATTCCGGAAGTGGAAAGACAGCTGAGATTCGATGAGATGACTGAGCATCTGAAGAATTTCGATCTGATTCTGTTTCCCTACGAAAACGAAACAGGACGCACCATCAAGGACTGTCTCCGCGGTCTGAAGGAAATTCCCGGCAGTGTGGCCATCGTCATCGGTCCGGAAGGCGGCTTTGCAGACAGCGAGGCAGCAAAACTGGATGCAGCCGGAGCTGTCCGGGTGAGTCTGGGAAAGACCATCCTCAGGACGGAGACTGCCGGCATGGCTGCTCTGGCCATGACTATGTATGAGCTGGAACTTTAACAACAGAACGCAAAAAGACTGGCCCCTATTCCAGTCTTTTTTGCTTGGTCCTATGTGTTGGATTATTTTATGAATGAACTAAAACCTGAAAGGTTTTAAGGAGTAAATTGCGTGGTTGAGTTCCTCCAGTTCCTTCTGCAGTCTGATCAGTCTGACGGACTGCCCGGAATCGGAGCGTCCGCTTTCTTTGTCTATCTCGTCATCGATCAGATGCATCCTGCGAACCAGTTCCATCTGATGCAGGTCGCCTCTTGAGTTGCTGTAATACATTTCAGACAGATATGGATTCGTCATCAGGTTGTTTAATACGTCGTTTCTGAATAATTCTAAATTGATTAATGTCATCTTGAATCCTCCAAACTAAAAATATTACTATCTTATTTACAGGTACATTATACCACAAAAATCAGTTTTGTAAAATGTTTTCTAAAGATTTTTTGGAATTTTTTATATTTCTTTTCAGGAGGTAGAGACATTCGGTATCGCCCTTCTGCAGGATGTTGATACCGTCCCGGCAGCTGAGAGTGGCTTTAAAACCCATAGATTTCAACAGATCCCGGCTTTCCTCGCTGTATGCGCCGTAGGGCCAGGTGAAGGTTGTGGGGCTGATACCGGTGGTTTCCAATAATTTTGCCTGCAATTTTTCTATGTCGTTTTTCAGAATATTTTCATAAGTTTTTGTGCTTTCGTTGGCTTTTCTGCTTGCGCCTTTCCGGCCGTTCTTCAGTTCATGGAGATTCCAGGTGTGGTTCTGGATCTCCCAGATACCGGAATCGGACATCTCGCGGAGCTGATCCCATGTGACGTTGCAGTAGGCTTCCGCCCTGTATTCCGCAGTGGAAGCCTCTTCGCATGCGCTTCCGATGACTGAGATGACCGCCTTCATGCCGTATTTTTTCAGAATCGGCGTGGCGAAACGGTAATTGTTGCAGTAGCCGTCATCAAAGGTGATCACCACCGGTTTCTCCGGCAGGGTGACGCTTCCGTCCCGGTCATAGACGAAATCAATCAGCTGCTGCATGGTGACCGAAGTGTAACCGTGCTCTTTCAGATACCGCATGTCTTCTTCAAAGGACTGGACGGTGATGAAATAGTCGTTGACCCTGCTCTGGCTGTCTGTAAGTCCGTGATACATGATGATCGGCACACAGGCGGTCTGTGACTGTGCAGGCAGGTTTCCGGCGGCGGGGGTCGCATCCTGCCCGGTCCTGCCGTCAGAACGGCTGGAAGAGAGGAGCCGGACCAGGGCATAGGTGTCGATCCATATCTCCGAATTGCATTCTTTCTGAGATTCGTCGAAAACCAGCTGCATGCCGAAGTGGAGGTGGGGGACGTTGATGTTGTTGACGTTTTCTTTTATGCTGTATCCCGTCTGTCCTGTATATCCGATGAGCTGACCGGCTGATACCATATCACCCTGTTTCAGACCTTCCGCAAAGGGAGCATCTTTGCGCAGATGGGCGTAATAGAAGTACCGCAGTCCGTCCAGACTGCGGATGCCGATGCGCCAGCCTCCGTACTGGTTCCAGCCCAGGGCCTCCACGCGGCCGCTTTCCACGGCGATGACTGGCGTTCCGACAGAGCAGAACATGTCGTGACCCAGATGCTTTCTGGCAAAGCCGTAGCTGCGTCCGTTTCCGAAATCATCGCTGTCGGTGTACCAGTATCCTGCACCTACAGGTGAATATGCCGCCAGGCCGTAGGTGCCGTCGCTGCGCAGGCCGAGAAGGCCGCCTATGACTGCGCCGTAGGCCTGCTCGTAATAGGGGTAGTATTTCATATTCTGTGTCAGCTCTTCTGTGGTCTTTCCGCTTTGCAGACTGCAGGCGTAATCATCCAGGTCGGCTTTTGCATACCGGGAGAAATCTCCGCCGTATTTCGTTCCCAGATAAGCCAGGGACTGGACCCAGCCGATGTGAAGATCCTGCTCCCAGGTCTCTGTATCCAGAGCAGATGCGTCCCGCAGGGCCTCATAGGAGACATCGAAGTCCACCCATCTGATGGACTCGCTTTCTCCGGAAGCCGCGGCGGCTGCACTCCGGGCGGGAATGCCGTGCTCGCAGACCGTGACGCAGACGAGAAGACACAGCAGAAAAAAAGACAGGAATTTCTTGGCCATAGGAATCTCCTTTCATGACAATATATCGCTATGGAAAAAGATTATTCTTGAAGAAAGGGCAAAAAGGTTGTACTATTTATATATGCGGCAGTCTGGCTTTGCGGAGCCGTGCCGTACAGTTTTTCTGGAAGGGGAATTTATGAAAGTCGCATTTCACACACTTGGCTGCAAGGTCAACCAGTACGAGACGGAGGCCATGAAGGAGCAGTTTGCCGCCAGAGGCCACACCATCGTAGAGGAGGATGAGCCTGCAGATATCTATGTGATCAATACATGTACCGTCACCGGCCTTGCGGACCGGAAATCCCGCCAGTACATCAGAAAGATGAAGCGGGTGAATCCGGAGGCGGTCATTGCCGTTACCGGATGCTATGCCCAGGTCAGCCCGGATGAGGTCAGTGCAATAGAGGGCGTCGACATCGTGGCCGGCACCGGCGAGAAGCGGAATATGGCGGCTTATGTGGAGGAGTTCCTGCAGGCGGGACAGACCCAGTGCCATGTGCGGGCAAGGGAGGAACTGGACCGCTACGAGTCAGACGGCTTAGTCACATCCATGGAATCAAGAACACGTGCCTACATCAAGATCCAGGAGGGCTGCAACCGGTTCTGCTCCTACTGCATCATACCTTATGCAAGAGGCCAGGTGAGAAGCCGGCCCATGGAAGAAATCGTGCAGGAGGCGGAAGGGCTCATCGCAAAGGACTTTCACGAGCTCATCCTTACCGGCATCAACACAGCCCTGTACGGAACGGATCTGGGCTTCGACGGGATCAGGCCCCTTATAGCCCGGCTGAATGATCTGGCGGGAGATTTCCGCATCCGGCTCAGTTCTCTGGAACCGACGGTCATCAACGCGGATTATGTGAGAGGACTCCTGCAGTTCGAAAAACTCTGTCCTCATATGCACCTGTCCGTTCAGAGCGGTTCCGACCACATTCTGAAAAAGATGAACCGCCGCTACAGCCGCAGGGACTATCTGGATATCGTCCGTGTTCTGAAGGAGTCTGACCCTCTGTACGGCATCACCACCGATATCATATGCGGGTTTCCGGGAGAGAGCGAAGAGGATTTTGCGGACAGCCTCTCCATCATCGATGAAGCAGGTTTCTGCAAAGTGCATGCGTTCAAGTATTCTCCACGCAAGGGCACCCCTGCAGCGTCCATGGAAGGACAGATCAGCGGGGATGAAAAAAACCGGCGGAGCCGGATCCTGATAGAAAAGGCGGAGAAAGACGCCGGCCGGTTCCACGCCATGTGCAAAGGCCATGTAAGGCGGGTGCTTTTCGAGGAGATCACAGAAGAAGGAATGCTGACCGGGTACACGGACAACTATGTCAGAGCCTATGTCAGCGGCAGCGAGGATATGTTAAACCGGTTTTACTCTGTAAAACTTTTAAATGAATATAAAGATGGAATGAAAGGAGAGATAGTAAATGGCTGATTGTATATTCTGCGGCATTGCAGGACACGAGATCCCGTCCAGCATCGCATACGAAGATGACAGGATCATAGCTTTCCATGATCTGGAGCCTCAGGCGCCGGTTCATGTGCTGGTAATCCCGAAAAAGCACATCGCGTCCCTGGATGATGTAAAGGAAGAAGATCAGGAACTTCTGGGATACATCATGTTCAAGATTCATGAGATCGCCGCTGACCTTGGGCTGGAAAACGGCTACAGAGTTGTCAGCAACAACGGCGAGGATGCGTTCCAGACAGTAAAACATCTGCATTTCCACATTCTCGGAAAGAGAAAGATGACCTGGCCTCCAGGCTGATTGCCGCGAAAGAGAAAGAGACAGAAGGAAAATATACAGCTTTTATACCCGCAGACGGGGATGAAGGCTGTATATTTTTTCGCCCGTTCAGGAGCCCGGATCTGCGGAGGCAGAACTCTGCTGGACTTTCCTGCAGGCAGCAGATATAATGGTAATATGGAGAGGAGTAAATAAAGCTATGAGTGATCTTGCACTGTATCTTTGCATGGCTGCTGCAGGTTATTTTGCCGGCGGCAGACTCAAAGACGCACAGCGTATTATAAAGTGGACAGGCCGGCTGCAGACGGCGGCCATCGTGATTCTGATCTTTACCATGGGCATGCGGATGGGATCCAACCGGCAGGTTATGGAGAACCTGAACTCCATCGGCCTTTATGCTCTGATTATTACGGCTGCGGTCATCGCAGGAGCGGCGGGTGCTGTTTTTGTGTCCAGGAAGCTTATGGGTATCGACCGGCTGGGACATATGGAGGCAAAGACGGCGTCTGAAGATGCAGAGGCGGCAGCATCCGGAAAAGATGACGGAGAAGGGCAGGATATGTCCATGACCTGGATCATCCTGATCTGTGTCACAGGAGGACTTGCTTTCGGCCATTTTGCGGTGAGCAGAATTTTCTCTGATATGAACAGCTTCGACCGGCTGGCGGGCACGCTGATAGATGCAGGTCTCTGCACTCTGCTGTTCTTTGTAGGCTTTGACATGGGACGGGACGGAACCGTATTCTCCAGCCTGCGGAAAGTGGGACTGCGTGTTCTGGCCTTTCCGTTTATCATCATGGCCGGAACGCTGGCAGGTGCAGGCGTCTGTGCTCTGTTCCTTCCGCTGACTCTGCGGGAGGCTCTGGCCATCGGCGGCGGCTTCGGGTGGTACTCCTTTGCGCCGGCTATTATCATGGACAAAGGACTGGTCACGGCCAGTGCGGTCTCCTTCATGCACAATATCCTGCGGGAGTACATTTCTCTGCTGATCATTCCTCTGGTGGCGCGAAAGATCGGATATCTGGAGGCAATGGCGGTTTCCGGCTGTTCTTCCATGGATGTGTGCCTGCCGGTGGTGGAGCGGTCCACACGCAGCGATATCGCGCTGTATTCCTTCATTTCCGGTGTCATCCAGTCCATGGCGGTACCGGTTGTCGTTCCGCTGATTCTCGGATGACCGGAACCACAGGCCTGTTATGTAAAATCCACGCTGCCTGTTGACAGACAGCGTGTTTTCTGATATAATTCGTAGCATGCTACATATTTTGACGGAGTAAAGAGATGAACAGACACCATATCGGATATATGATCAAATCCATCAACGACAAGCTGAAAGTCAGAGCAGACGAAGATCTGAAAAGATATAACCTTACCCTGCAGCAGAACAGGATTCTGGGCTATCTGAGGGAAAGGGGAGGCAGCGCCTCACAGAAAGAAATCGAAAGCTTCCTGGAGGTGTCGCATCCTACCGCTTCGGGACTGGTTTCACGGATGGAGCAGAAGGGGTTCCTGGAATGCAGAACCGATCCTGCAGACAAGAGAAACAAGATCGTGTTTCTTACACCTCTCGCAGAAGAGACCGCCGGCAGAATCGAAAGCCAGATCGACGAGAACGAGAAGAAACTGCTGCAGTCCCTGTCAGAAGAGGAGATCACCGCTCTGGAGAACGCTCTGCAGATCATCTATGACAATATCAGCCGGCAGAGGTGACAGACTGTCAGGTCTCTGCCGCGGCATTATCTTCGGCCGGCGGGAGCCGGCTTTATCCGGCATATAAACGTAGCACGCTACACAAAATCAATCTGAAGAAAGGAACAGACTTATGATCAGAACCCTTGCCCGCAGTCTGCGGGAACACAGAAAAGGCTCTGTCATCACCATACTGCTTTCCGTCCTGGAAGTGGTATTCGAAATACTGATTCCGCTGTGCATGGCAGATCTCATCGATTACGGCATAGAGGCCGGAAATATGGGAATCGTCGGAAGATACGGCGTCGCACTGCTCATCTGTGCGCTGCTCCAGCTTGCTGCCGGTGTTCTTGCAGCGCATACCGCAGCGGGAGCCGCCGTAGGTTTCTGCGCCAATCTGAGGCAGGATATGTATGACAATGTGCAGAGCTTTTCTTTTTCTAACATCGACAGATTTTCCACCGCATCCATCGTGACGAGACTCACCACAGATGTGACCAACATACAGAATGCATATCAGATGCTGATCCGTATGGCCATACGGGGACCGGTCATGATGCTCTTCGCCATGATCGTCTCTTTCCGGATCAACAGCCGGATTGCGCTGATCTTTCTCTGTATCATTCCGGTTCTGGCGGTTCTGCTGCTGATGATCGTCCGCCGCGTCAATCCGATTTTCAACCGGGTGTTCCGCACTTACGACAGTCTGAACAACATGGTGCAGGAGAACGTCCGCGGCATCCGTGTGGTGAAATCCTTCAACAGAGAGGACTATGAGATAGAAAAGTTCCGGGGCGTATCGCAGCGCATCTTTGAGGACTTTGCAAAGGGGGAAAGGCTTCTGGCCTTCAACGCGCCTCTGATGCAGTTCTTCATGTATCTGAGCATGATCCTCATTTCATGGATCGGGGCCAGGGCCATCATCGCCAGCGGAAACGATCCGGCTCTGGGACTGACCACCGGGGATCTGACGGCGCTGATCACCTATGCGATCCAGATTCTCATGAGCCTGATGATGCTGTCCATGGTCTTTGCCATGCTGACCATCGCCAGCGCATCGGCAAAGCGTATCGCGGAGGTGCTGGACGAAAAGAGTGACATCACAAGTCCGGACAATCCTGTGACCGAGGTGGCAGACGGCAGCATCCGGTTCTCCGGCGTGGACTTTGTCTATGAGTCAAAAGCGGACAAAAAGGTGCTGGATCACATCAGTCTGGAGATAAAATCAGGGGAAACCGTGGGAATCATCGGCGGCACCGGATCTTCAAAATCCAGTCTGGTCCATCTGATTCCAAGGCTGTACGACGTGACGGCAGGAGCAGTCTCCGTGGGAGGCAGAGATGTACGGGAGTATAGTCTGGATACCCTGAGGGGAGCTGTGGCAATGGTGCTGCAGAAAAACGAGCTTTTCTCCGGGACCATCAGAGACAATCTTCTCTGGGGCAATGAAGAGGCGTCGGAGGAGGAAATGGAGCATGCATGTGTTCTGGCCTGTGCCGACGAGTTCATCCGGACTTTCCCGGATAAGTATGACACCTATATCGAACAGGGCGGAAGCAACGTGTCCGGAGGACAGAAACAGAGACTGTGCATCGCCCGGGCGCTGCTGAAGAAACCGAAGATTCTCATACTGGATGATTCCACCAGCGCAGTGGACACAAGAACAGATGCGATGATCCGCAAGTCTTTCGCCGAGTACATCCCGGATACGACGAAGATCATCATAGCCCAGAGGGTGAGCTCCGTTCAGGATGCAGACAAGATCATCGTCATGGACGACGGAAGGATCGCTGCAGAGGGAACGCACGATGAGCTGCTCGCAGGCTGCACCATCTACCGGGAAGTATATGAATCACAGCAGAAAGGGGGAGAGGAGAATGAAAGATAAGCAGCAGACGCTGGATTTTCACGCACTGAAAAGACTGATGTCCTACATGAAGGAATACCGCAGCATTCTGGTCTTTGTGACGGTATGCATTCTCCTCAGTGCAGTGGCAGGAGCCGCATCTTCACTGTTCCTGCAGACACTGATAGATGATTACATTACACCGCTGCTTCTGACCGATCACCCGGATTTCTCCGGACTTGCCCGGATACTGGCCGCAATGGCATGCGTCTATCTCACCGGCGTTGTCGCCACACTGCTGTACAACCGGATGATGGTGACCATCGCCCAGGGAACCCTGAAAAAAATCAGGGATGATATGTTTGCCGGGATGCAGAGGCTGCCGATCCGCTGCTTTGACACCCGCACCCACGGTGATATCATGAGCCTGTACACCAACGATACAGACACCCTGCGCCAGATGATCGCCCAGTCCATGGCCCAGCTGGTATCCTCGGTGTTCACCATCGCCGCTGTGTTCGTCTGCATGCTCTATATCAGCCTCTGGCTGACCCTTGTTGCCGTGGCGGCCATCTTTCTGATCCTTCAGATTGTAAAGGTGGTCACGGGAAAGATCGGGTTTTATTTCATGATGCAGCAGAAGACCCTGGCAGATCTCAACGGCTATGTGGAAGAGATGGTCAACGGACAGAAAGTGGTCAAAGTGTTCTGCAGAGAAGATACCTGCAGAAAGGAACTGTCAGACAGGAACCGTGCCTGGGCGGACAGCGCCTCCAGCGCCAACGGCCATGCCAACTCCATGATGCCTATGATGAACGCACTGGGATATGTGCAGTACGTCATCATCGCACTTCTGGGCGCATATATGGCAGTGGAAGGCATGACCAATCTCGGTCTGGGGGGAAAGGGGGAAATGACCCTGGGCATGATCGCCTCTTTCCTGACCCTTTCAAGGAATTTCACCAACCCGGTTTCGCAGATATCCAATCAGTTCAACGCCATCGTCACAGCCCTGGCGGGCGCATCCAGAATCTTTGCATTCATGGACGAGGAGGCGGAAGAAGACGAGGGAAAAGTGACGCTGGTAAATGCGGAAGAGGTGAACGGACAGCTGACGGAAGCCGGTACCCATACAGGCCTGTGGGCCTGGAAACAGCCGGGAGAGGACGGAAACGCCGTCTACACCAGGCTGGAAGGCAGGGTCGTGTTCGATCATGTGGACTTCGGCTATGTTCCGGATAAAGAGGTTCTTCACGATATCTCTCTCTATGCAGAGCCGGGGCAGAAGATCGCCTTTGTGGGCGCCACCGGTGCGGGGAAGACGACCATTACCAATCTGATCAACCGGTTTTACGATATCGCTGACGGAAAAATCCGCTACGACGGAATCAGCATCAACGAGATCAGGAAAGCGGATCTTCGCCGGTCACTCGGCATGGTTCTGCAGGATGTAAGCCTGTTCACCGGAACCGTAATGGAGAATCTGCGCTACGGAAATCCGCAGGCATCGGATGAAGCATGCATAGAAGCGGCTCGTCTGGCCAATGCTGACGGCTTTATCCGCATGCTGCCTCAGGGATACGACACGGTGCTTCAGGGAGACGGAAGCGGCCTTTCTCAGGGTCAGAGACAGCTGATCTCCATCGCGAGAGCTGCGGTTTCGGATCCGCCTGTCATGATTCTGGATGAGGCGACTTCTTCCATCGATACCCGTACAGAGGCCCTGGTGCAGGACGGCATGGATAAGCTGATGAAGGGACGGACAGTCTTCGTCATCGCACACCGGCTGTCCACCATACAGAATGCCGATGTGATCATGGTCATGGATCACGGCAGGATCATCGAGAGAGGAAGCCACAAAAAGCTGATAGAAGAGAAGGGGACCTATTATCAGCTGTACTGCGGGGCCTTCGAGCTGGAATAGTATCCGAATAT
>JBJESV010000063.1:0-10726 GCA_051882975.1 Emergencia sp. | reverse complement strand
TGCATTAAAGGGCAGAAGCCCCGCGGACAGCCGCGGGGCTTCTGCCCTTTTTGGGGCTGCACGAAAATCTTAAGATTTGTATGATATTTTTTTGTCAATTTCTGCATTTTTTGTTGTAATTCATCAAAATATGCCAGCGAAATTGTAATTATCAGATAATTTCGTGTATTAATGTGTATACATGTTGACATCGACTTGTTTTTTGAATTATAATTAGTTGAAACCAAAATTTTAATGCATTTATTTATTTTATTAGGAGGTAGTTTAATGAGCAACAAAGGTAACAGCGGCTTTAACAGCAACTTCGGTTTCCTGATGGCTGCTATCGGTTCTGCCGTAGGTCTCGGTAACCTATGGTCATTCCCATACAAGATGGGTAACATGGGCGGATTCGTATTCCTGATCTGCTATCTGGTATTCCTGGTATTCGTAGGATATCCTATGCTGCTGGGTGAATTCACAATCGGTCGTAAGACTCAGGTTGCTGCAATCGAAGGTTTTGCTAAAGTGGACAAGCGCTTCAAGATCTTCGGTATCATCGAAACAGTTGCACCGTATTTCCTGGTAGCATTCTACTGCACTTTCGGTGGATATATCATGAAATACCTGTTCGCATCCATCGGATGGCTGTTCGGAGCAGGCGACATCGGCACTGCAGATGCAGGTGAATACTTCGGTTCCTTCATCAGCAGCGGCGCTCCTGCAATTCTGTTCATGATTCTGTTCTGGGCTCTGACTGTAATCATCGTTTATCTCGGAACAGCAGGCATCGAGAAGTTCTGTAAATTCGCTATCCCTGCACTGGTTGTCTGCATGATCATCATCATCATCAGAGCAGTCACTCTGCCAGGCGCAGGCGAAGGTCTTGCATTCATCTTCTCACCAAGCTTAGAAGCCTTCAAGGGCACAGGCTGGATCAAGGTTCTCGGTTCTGCCGGTAACCAGTGCTTCTTCTCACTGTCACTGGCATCCGGTTGTCTGATCGCATACGGCGCCGGACTTTCTAAGACAGAAAACCTTGAAAAGAACGCTGCAATCGTAGCAATCGCTGATACAGCAGTAGCTGTAATGGCTGGTATCACCATCTTCCCGGCAGTATTCGCATACGGCCTGGAACCTGCTGCAGGTCCTGGACTCCTGTTCTCAACTCTGATCACAGTATTCCAGAACATGGGCGGCATTGGTCCTATCTTCAGCGTAATCTTCTTCTTACTGGTATTCTTCGCAGCACTGTCCTCCTCCATCGGCATGATGGAAGGCGGCATCCACGCTATCGTAGATGCTCAGGAAAAGAAGGGCAAACCAAACAGACCGGTTGCAGTTGCAATCACTGCTATCATCGCTCTTGCCGGCAACCTGCTGGTAACTGCTGACGGACTCGGCTCCACTGGTTTACCACACCTGCTCGGACTCGGCACTTGGCTCGACTTCTTCGATCTGTTCGCAGAAGGCATCCTGATGCCTCTGGGTGCTCTGGGTATGGCTATTCTGCTCGGCTGGGTAAGAAAAGGCTTCCTGGACGACGAAGTTGCACAGGGCTCCGATTTCAAGACCAAGAAGTTCGTATACTTCTGTCTGAAGTATGTTGACCCGATTATCTGCGCAATCCTGCTGGTTGTTTCTCTGAATGGTTTCTTCGGATTCACAACTTTATTCTAAAGATCGCACAGATTACATACACCATAAATATATGCAGACTGAAGCGGGGTTTACCGGACCCCGCTTTTTTCATGCTCTTTTCCGTTCGCTCATTTTCAGGGCCTGTCTGGGGTCAGGTTCAGATCCTGCGGTGATGCTGTGTGCGGAAGGTGCAGATCACAGTCAAGTTCATGCATGATGCATTCTTTTCAGACTTCTTCGTATGTACCCCTTCTCAATGGCTGAATTTCAATCAGAAAAACCATTGCATGCCCATAGAAAACCGCGCTTTTAATTGTGGATTTTTTGTTTTTTAAAACAAATTTAATTTCATCATTTCTGTTTATATTGACAATTTTTCCGACAGTGAGTATAATAATATTCACTGAAATATTTTAATTGGTAGATAGTTTTATTTTTTAGGAGGTAATTCATGGAACAACAACACGGAAAGGGTCAATGGGGAAGCAGTTTCGGCTTTCTGATGGCCGCGGTCGGTTCGGCTGTCGGCCTCGGTAACTTATGGGGTTTCCCGTATAAGATGGGCATGAATGGCGGTTTCGCCTTCCTGATCCTCTATCTGATCCTGGTAATCTTTGTCGGCTACGTAATCTGTACCGGAGAACTGGCTCTGGGCCGTCATTCCGGAAAAGGCGTCGTCGGCGCATACGAATCCATCGATAAGAAATACAGCTTCATCGGCT
Source organism: Emergencia sp. (assembly GCA_051882975.1). GTDB lineage: Bacteria > Bacillota > Clostridia > Peptostreptococcales > Anaerovoracaceae > Senimuribacter. Next base: position 8,384 of record JBJESV010000063.1, on the reverse strand, counting down.
GGTTCGGATGGATCTCACCGCTTCTGATCCTGGGCTTCTACTCCATGCTGGGCGGCTACTGCATCAAATATGCTGTGGCAAACCTGGGAGACCTGTTCGGCGCAGGCTGGGGCGTAAACGGCGCGGACAGCGGAGCTTTCTTCGAAGGCTTCTACACCAACCAGCTGGAGACTTCCATCTATTCCATCATCTTTGTGCTGCTGACCATTCTCATCGTCAGAGGCGGCGTATCCGGTGGAATTGAGAAATTCACCAAGATAGCCATGCCTGCACTGTTCGTCATGCTGCTCATCGTCATCGTCAGAAGTGTGACGCTGCCGGGTGCAGTGGAAGGACTCAAGTTCATGTTCAAGCCTGACTTCAGCGTATTCAAGGGCGCAGGCTTCATCAGCGTGCTTGCTTCCGCAGGCGGCCAGATGTTCTTCTCCCTGTCTCTGGGCATGGGCATCACCGTCACCTACGGTTCGTATATGAAAAAAGAAGAAAATATTGAAAGAAATGCACTTATCATTCCTTTTGCTGATACCGTTATCGCCATCATGGCAGGCCTCGCAGTAATGCCGGCGGTTTTCGCTTCCGGACTGGACCCTGCAGGCGGTCCGGGACTGCTCTTCGTAACACTGCAGACCGTATTCCAGGCCATGGGCGCTATGGGACCGCTCTTTGGGTTCATCCTCTACGGACTGGTATTCATCGCGGCCATCACATCCTCCATCGCACTGCTGGAGGCTGTAAGCTCCGTTGTCATGGATAAGCGTGCCGAAAAGGGCAAGCCGATGAACAGAAAGAACGTCACCACCATCATGGGTCTGATCGTCATGGCAGAAGCCATCTTCGTATCCCTGGACGGACTGGGCGCCAACGGATTCCCTCAGATCTTCGGTCAGGGCTGCTGGCTGGACGCTTTTGACCTGGTATCCGAAGGCATCCTGATGCCGCTGGGCGCATGCTACATGGCAATCATCCTGCCTACATCCCTGGTAGACAAAGAAGTGACTCTGAACGGAAACAAATTCAGGACACAGAAGTTCTTCGACTTCTGCCTCAAGTTTGTGGCTCCGCTGATGATGGTTCTGGTACTGCTGGGACAGATCGACGGCTTCTTCGGACTGGGTATTTTCGGATAAGATAATAGGATAAATAAATTCAGAGGATTTTCATTTAAGACAACTTTAAAAGCCTGTCTCGACGCCGAGGCAGGCTTTTCTGATGTTTATCTGATCCGGTGAATATCTATCTCATCGTAGGCGCAGCTCCATGCGCTGCCGTAGAGCCCTCTGTCCTCGTACTCGACCTCCCCGCACTGGTTGTCATAAGGGTCCTCCCGCCAGAAGGCCTTGGCCGGCCGCAGATCTTCCTGGAATCTGCTGTTGATAGGAATCCTGTACGGATCGGCGTTGCCGAAGAAATAGTTCCACCGCCGCAGGTCTCCCCTGCGCCATGCGGAACCGCCATAGGAAAGATCTGTATACAGCCATCCTTTTGACGGAATCCAGAACGAGGCCCAGTCGTGCTGCCCGATTTCTCCCGGCTTGGCATCGATGCCGGACTGCCACTGTGCCGGAATTCCGCAGAGTCTGCAGAGCGTGATGAACAGCAGCGCCTGAATGCCGCAGTCCCCCTTGCCGTTGAGGGCGCTGTACTCGGCCAGATTGTCGATACATGCATAGTCCCGGACAAAGCGGTATGTGATCTTCGTGGTCACGTAGTCGTATATTCTGCGCGCAGTCTGCAGCATATCCCCGTCTCCTGCTATCTCGGCAGCCAGCTCCCGCATGTACGGGGTAAAGCGGATGTGCGGCAGCTGTTCCTCAAGAAACGGCTTTACCTCATCCGGCAGGGCCGCATCCCGGCTGTCTCTGAGATCTCCGCTGCCGGAGGCGGCTTTCGTCAGATCGTGATAATATGTGATGTGGTCGAAGGCGTATTCCACGGAAAACTCCTGTCCTTTCTCCGCCTTTACCGAAAAGGCTGCGGCTGGCTGTCCGTCAGAAAGCTCCGGCATGGACACAGGCTCCGGGCTGACCGATATGATCTTCAGATTCCGGATCTGGTCTCTTTCCACAGGGAGCGGCAGATGCACCAGCAGCCGCTTACCCTCCTCCACCTCTTCTGGCGCCAGACTCAGTCTGTGGCGGATGTGAATGTGGGCAGATGTCTCCTGACCGTCCTGCAGATCCTCTTCCAGAAGCAGATCCACCGCATCAGCTGCCCCTGATACGCCCGCAGTTTCCTCCAGACATGCCCCTGAAAGACCCATTTCGGCCTTCTCACGGATTTTCATCTCCGGATAGACCAGGAATAAGGTATTGGCAAAACTTCGCAGATATCGGACTTTTCCGCTGATTCTGATCCAGTCCGCTCTGCCGTCCAGACGGAGCTGCTCCAGTTCGTCCGCCGTAAAGGACGGAATCCTCTCCCGTATGACAGCCAGGGCCTCCTCTTCCGTATATATGTAGCACTTCTCCAGATGCTGCAGGTTCTTCTCCTCCAGTTCCAGTCTTCGGCGCAGACTGACCGGCAGCACGTCCGTATCCAGTCTTCTCCTGATCATCTCCCTGACCGTGTCGTAGTTACCGGCCCACTTTTCTTTCTCAATGTCCTCAGGCAGAGGAACTGCCAGATATTTCAGATCGTCGTAGTTCATAAGTTCATAGTCTCCCTCTTTATGTACGCAAATTCCAAAAGTCTCTTCTATGATTTCACAAAAGCCCTTTCCTGTCAACGTGTTTTTCCGATCCTTTCGAACCGGAACACGAAAACAGCCTGCGCGGCCGACCGGCATGGTCTTCTGCGCAGGCTGCTTCCGTTTATAAGGACACCTGAGTAAAATTATTATTCTTCAGACATTTTCTTATAGGTTTCGTATTTTTCCTTTGCGTCAGCCTCTGTCATGGCAAAGAGCTTATCAGCTGACTGCGGGAATTCCTTGGCAAGGGCGGCATAGCGGTTCTGACCCATGATGAAGTCGCGGAACGGCTTTGTCGGAGCCTTGGAATCCAGAGTGAAAGGATTGCGTCCCTTCTTCTTCAGGTCCGGATTGTATCTGTACAGATGCCAGTATCCGGATTCCACAGCCTCTTTGATGTTGTCCTGGGATTTTCCCATGCCCTTTCTGATACCGTGGTTGATGCAAGGTGCATATGCGATGATCAGGGACGGTCCGTCATAGGCTTCCGCCTCGGCGATGGCTTTCATGAACTGAGCCTTGTCGGCGCCCATACCTACCTGAGCCACATAGACATAGCCGTAGGACATGGCCATCATGCCCAGATCCTTTTTCTTGATCTTCTTTCCGGAAGCCGCAAATTTGGCCACGGCAGCAGCCGGTGTGGCCTTTGATGCCTGACCGCCGGTGTTGGAGTAAACCTCTGTATCGAAGACCAGGACGTTGATGTTCTCGCCGGAAGCGAGGACGTGGTCCAGTCCGCCGTAGCCGATATCGTAGGCCCATCCGTCTCCGCCGATGGCCCAGATGGACTTCTTGACCAGATAATCCTTGTAGCGGAGGATCCTGTCGCAGAGCTGCTTGAGCACATCATCGGAGGTCTCCATATTCTCTATGGCTTCCAGAACCTTCCTGCTGGCTCCGATGGACTCCTCGCCGTGGTCTTTGTATTCCAGCCACTCCTTGAAGGCGTCTTTCATCTCATCGTCTATATCCAGCTCCAGAAGAGCTTTCATGTTGCTTTCGATCTTGTCGCGGATCTGCTTGGTCGCCAGCACCATGCCGTAGCCGAACTCGGCGTTGTCCTCAAAGAGGGAGTTTGCCCAGGCAGGTCCGTGGCCTTTCTCGTCCGTACAGTAAGGCATGGACGGCGCAGACGCACCCCAGATGGAGGAGCAGCCTGTCGCGTTGGCGATCATCATCCTGTCTCCGAAGAGCTGGGTGATGACTTTCAGATACGGAGTCTCGCCGCAGCCTGCACATGCGCCGGAGAATTCAAAGTACGGCTGACAGAACTGACTGCCTTTGACGGATTTCCTGTCGATATCCAGATTCTTCTTCGGAATAGTCATGGCATAGTCCCAGTTATCCGCTTCGCTGACCACATCGGCGTAAGCTTCCATCTTCAGAGCCTTTTCCTTTGCCGGACAGATGTCTGCGCAGTTGCCGCAGCCCATGCAGTCCAGTGCAGAGAGCTGCATCCTGTAGTGAAGTCCTTCCAGCTTGGCTCCCTGTGCCTTCAGGGTCTTGAAGCTTTCCGGCGCCGCAGCCAGCTCCTCGTCGCTGAGCAGGACCGGTCTGATGGCCGAATGCGGACATACGAAGGAACACTGGTTGCACTGGATACACTTTGTCATATCCCACTTAGGCAGATGGACGGCAACGCCCCGCTTCTCGTAGCGGCTGGTTCCCAGAGGGAAAGATCCGTCCGGATGGTTGATAAAGGTGCTGACCGGCAGGTCGTCGCCTTCCTGGCTGTTCATCGGAATCAGAACCTCCTCCACGAATACCGGCAGATCGATGACCTTGCCCTTTTCGTCTTCGGCTTCCAGCCAGCTTTCCGGCACTTCCACCTTCTGGATGGCGTTGATGCCCTCGTCTACGGCCTTCCAGTTCATCTCGATGATCTGCTGGCCTTTCTTCTTGTATGTCTTCTCTATACCTTCCTTCAGATATCTGATGGCGTCATCGATAGGAATAACCTCGGTCAGTTTGAAGAATGCGGCCTGCATGATCATGTTGATCCTGCTGCCCAGACCGATGGCTTCACTGATCTTCCACGCATCGATGGTATAGAAGTTGATTTCTTTCTTCGCCAGATCTCTCTTCACCTTGGCCGGCAGATGATCGCCCATCTCCTCCGGAGACCACAGGCTGTTGAGAAGGAAGGTGCCGCCCTTTCTCAGGTCTTTCAGCATATCGTACTGACGCAGGTATGCCTGGTTGTGACATGCCACAAAGTCGGCCCGGTTGATCTGGTATGCCGATTTGATCGGCTTGTCGCCGAACCGCAGATGGGAGATGGTCACGCCGCCGGACTTCTTGGAGTCATAGGCGAAATAACCCTGGGCATACATATCGGTCTTGTCACCGATGATCTTGATGGCGGTCTTGTTGGCGCCGACGGTACCGTCAGAACCCAGACCCCAGAACTTGCACTTGATGGTGCCTTCCGGCTCTCTGGAGATGCCCACGGTGTAACCCAGGGAGTGGCCGGTCACGTCGTCCTCGATTCCCACGGTGAAGTGATCCTTCGGATGCTTGTGATACAGGTTGTCAAAGACAGCCTGCACCATGCCCGGCGTCACGTCTTTGCTTCCCAGTCCGTATCTGCCGCCGTAGACCTCCGGCGCGTATTTTTCTCCGTAGAGCATGGTCTTGATATCCTGATACAGAGGCTCGCCGATGGCGCCCGGCTCCTTGGTTCTGTCCAGAACGGCGATTCTCTCGACAGTTCTCGGCAGGACATCCATGAAGTATTTCTTTACAAAAGGTCTGTAGAGGCGCACTTTGATCAGACCCACCTTGTGTCCCTCTGCCAGAAGTTTCTCCATGGACTCCTCGATGGTCTCGCAGACGGAACCCATGGCAACGATGACGTTCTCCGCATCCGGAGCGCCCACATAGTCGAACGGCTTGTAGTGTCTGCCTGTCAGCTCACCGATCTTATCCATATATTCCACGACGATTTCAGGCAGCTCGTCATAGAACTTGTTGGAAGCCTCTCTCGCCTGGAAGAAGATATCCGGGTTCTGTGCAGTACCGCGGATCATCGGATGTTCCGGATTGAGAGCTCTCTTTCTGAATCTGTCCACAGCGTCCAGGTCGATCAGCTTTCTCAGCTCATCGTATTCGATGGTCTCGATTTTCTGAATCTCGTGGGATGTTCTGAATCCGTCAAAGAAGTGTACAAAAGGCAGGCTGCCCTTGATTGCAGCCAGATGGGCTACTGCGCCCAGATCCATGACTTCCTGAACGGAACTTGAGGCCAGCATGGCAAAACCGGTCTGTCTTGCCGCCATAACGTCGGAATGGTCTCCGAAGATACAGAGGGCATGACTGGATACGGTTCTGGCAGCCACGTGGAATACCGCCGGAAGCATCTCTCCGGCGATCTTATACATGTTCGGGATCATCAGAAGCAGTCCCTGGGATGAGGTGTATGTAGTAGTCAGCGCTCCCGATGAAAGGGATCCGTGAACGGTTCCCGCCGCTCCGGCTTCTGACTGAAGCTCCGCAACCCGCACGGTCTGTCCGAAGATATTCTTCTTTCCGTATGCCGCCCATTCGTCGACCACTTCGCTCATGGTGGATGAAGGGGTGATAGGATAAATCGCTGCTACATCTGTGAACGCATAAGACACCTGCGCTGCGGCGGTGTTTCCGTCCATTGTCTTCATTCTTTTTTTAGCCATAAGGTTTCCTCCAATTCTCTCATACTTCTGAGCTAAAAACTGCTAACTAAAATTTTGTTTTAATATCAGACTATTTGTTATATAGAAACAACAATGGTATTACTTTAATATATAACAGCGCTTATGTCAAGATTGTACGGAAAGAAATACAATATACATGAATTGGCAGTTTCCAAATGGTTATCCAGTTTCCTGCAAAGTTATACGGCCTGTCCTCGCCGGAGATTCCGACAAGAAATCAGGCCTTTTTACCATGCTTTGTATGCAGAATTTTTTGCATGTTTATGCTGTGCCTTTTCCGCCCTCCTTCACTAATTGCACAGGAGAAGCAGGGTCACCACCCCGGGAATGCCCAGAATCCCCACCGTAAGGGCATTGACCGCATTGACGGGGATCATTATGCCGAAATTCATCCCGATAAAGTTGATGACCAGGAGCAGCACAGCCCCTGCGACGGAGTTCAGCAGCAGACGGAGAATCACCCGCAGCGGGGCCGTCAGCGCTTTCCCCAGCAGAAAAATCAGAATCAGCGCTCCCCCAAAGGTAAGATATACGCCCATCTCTGCACCCATAATCGTTTCCTCCTTCTGCTTCGGAATGCAGGCCTGACCGCCGCGGCGCCGCCGCCATGCCCTTTGTATAAAATATGCGGTTGTGGAATAAAATAGAATTAAATAACCCGTAAAGGAAGTGATATTTTGAAATTTGATCAGATCGCTGCCTGGTTCGCAGCTTTTCAGGCTCAAAGGCGGACATCCGGCGGCAGGGAAACCGTCACCCCGGTTTCAGAAGGGCAGGTTTCTCCATCCTGCAGCTGCATTCTGTCAGAGCAGCAGATACTTTCTTTCATAAAAAATGCCCGTTCCGAACTGGAACAGGCCGATAATCTCTTTAACGAACTCACGGATTCCGCCGATGTGGATTACGCTTCCTATAATCTGCTGGCAGCGAAGGCCAAATATGAGTCTCTGATGAAGCTGGCCAAAGAACAGGGCCTTTCCGCAGGCGGGCGCCCGTAATCTTACGTCCCCGGACGGCTACAGCTCTCTGCGGCCTTCCATGGCTTTCAGCAGGGTGACCTCGTCGGCATACTCCAGATCTCCGCCTACCGGAATGCCGTTGGCGATCCGCGTGACTTTGATGCCGGACGGTTTGATCAGTCTGGCGATATACATGGCTGTCGCCTCTCCCTCGATATTGGGATTGGTCGCCAGAATCAGCTCTCTGACCTGCGGATTTTCCTGAAGCCGGACGATGAGCTGCTTCAGGTTGATATCCTCCGGGCCGACCCCGTCCATGGGGGAGATGGCGCCGTGGAGCACATGATACTGCCCGTCGAACTCTTTGATCCGCTCCATGGCCATGACATCCCGCGGACTTTCGACCACGCAGATGACATCCTGCCGCCGGCTTCTGTCGCTGCAGATGGCGCAGGGATCCTTATCCGTCAGATTGCCGCAGATACTGCAGTAGCGCATGGTCTCCTTTGCCTCCAGCACTGCTTCAGCCAGTGCCCGCGCCTCCTTGTCCGGCAGAGAAAGAATATGAAAAGCCAGCCTCTGGGCTGTTTTTCCTCCGATGCCCGGAAGCTTTGAAAGCTCATTGATCAGTTTTGCCAGCGGTCTCGGATACTGTCTCATCAGATCAGTCCCGGAATGTTCAGGCCGCCGGTCAGCTTGCCCATCTCCGCATTGGAGATATCATCAACCTGACGCATAGCCTCGTTGACTGCCGCCACGACCAGATCCTGCAGCATCTCAACATCGTCAGGATCCACTACATCTTTATCGATAGACAGACTGAGGATCTCCTTCTTTCCGTTTACAGTGACACTGACTGCACCGCCGCCGGATGTGGTGGTGATTTCTTTTTCTTCCAGTTCTGCCTGCATCTGTTCCATCTGGCGCTGCATAGCCTGCATCTGCTGCAGCTGCTTCTGCATATTTCCTGCACCCGGCGCCTTAGGCTTCTTGCCGGCTCTCATGCCTTTTCCCATAATTAAAAACCTCCATTATATTATA
>JBJESV010000062.1:0-10827 GCA_051882975.1 Emergencia sp. | reverse complement strand
TGTCCGCTCTGCAAACACGGTGCAGAGGATTTTGAGCCGATCGGCTAAAAAAAGAAGAAAAACGCAGAGAAAACCGGGCCGTTTTCACAAACAGTCCGGTTTTTGTACCAAAAACAAAAATATTCACAAAAGTTTATAAAATATTACAAAGACATATTTATGCGTCTCTGTTAAAATAGTACCATCAAACGAAATAAGACACCTTTGGGAAATGATTTCTATCCATAATAAGTCCTAAAATGAAAAATCCTACACTTAATAAATCCTAATCCAAAATCCTAACCCAAAACGATGAAGTGTTTCCCAAAGATGCTTATTTTTTTATTTTTTGCCCCGGGGGGCTTTTTTTATTGCAGCCGTCCGGGCTACAGAAGCACGCTGCCGGGACCGCGGTCAAAGTAGATGCTCTTGGCGCCGGTATACAGAGGAATCCCGTAGCAGACGCGCACATCTTCCGGGAAAATGCCCATCCTGACGGCTCCTCTTCCGGCAGAATACATCACCCTGTTGTCGATCCTGTGATCCGCTGCCACTGATACAGCAGAACCTACAGCGATGCCCAGATCCGTGATATTGAAGGCGCAGTTGGCGCCGGCTTTTTTCATCTTTCCGCAGTTTTCAAATCCGCACATGCCGCAGTTGGCAAGACCGAAAGGCTCGCCGCGCACGCCGATGACCACGACGCAGTGACTGTTTTCAACATTGTGCGCATCTCTCTCTATGAAAGCTTCCCCGTATTCTTCAGCAGCCCTGAGCATCTCATCGGCAAGAGCCTGCTTGTCCTCGCCGGTCAGAATCAGAGTGACCACCTTGTCCCTGCCGCTTCCCTTAGGTGCGGTCCGCGCCGCTGCCGCCATCATGTCCGCAACAGCCAGCGCCGCATCTCTTTCTGCGTTTTCCATCGCTTTTATCATAAAGTTTTCCTCCTGTGTGTACGATTATGTGGATAACTTTATTTTATCACGAAATGAAGCCGCAGGATAGTACTTGTATGAAATCTGAGATTTGATATAATAACAGTAGACTTATACAGACAGATTACAAGTTTCAGAAAGGACAGACTTATGAATAAACCAGTATTGATCATCATGGCTGCCGGCATGGGCAGCAGATACGGCGGTCTGAAGCAGATCGATCCGGTCAGCGACCAGGGGGAGATCATCCTGGATTTCTCTCTCTACGATGCCATGATGGCAGGCTTTGAAAAAGTGATCTTTATCATCAAAGAGGAGAACGAAGCGGATTTCCGCGCCCTCATCGACGGACGGGCAGGAAAATACATGGAAGTGGAATACGCTTTCCAGAAGCTTTCGGACATACCGGAGGGCTACAGTGTGCCGGAAGGCAGAGTCAAGCCGTGGGGAACCTGTCATGCGGTCCTCAGCGCGCGGCATCTCATCGACGGGCCTTTTGCAGTCATCAATGCAGACGACTACTACGGCCCGGGCGCCTTCCAGTCCATCTACAGCTGGCTGGAGCAGGCCAGAGACGATGACAGATACCGCTACTGCATGGTGGGATACCAGCTGGAGAACACTCTGACGGAGAACGGCCATGTTGCCAGAGGTGTCTGCAGGGTGGACGGCGACGGCATGCTGGAGACCATCACTGAGAGAACAAAGATCATGCGCCGGGAAGGCGGCATCGCATTTACGGAGGATGACGGACAGACCTGGGAGCCTCTGCAGGAAGGAACCACCGTTTCCATGAACTTCTGGGGCTTCACAAAGTCCTTTGTAACGGAGATGGAGGCACGCTTCCCTGCGTTTCTGGACAAGGCTCTCGCTGAGAACCCTCTGAAGGGGGAATATTTCCTTCCGGGCGTGGTGGATCAGCTGATCAGAGAGCAGAAGGCCACGGTCCGGGTGCTGAAATCGGCGGACAAGTGGTACGGTGTGACGTATAAAGAAGACAAAGAGAGCGTGGTCAGTGCCCTCCAGTCCATGAAGGACAAGGGCATGTACCCGGAAAAGCTCTGGAAATAGAGCTGAAACAGATAGAGTTGAGACAGATTGAAAAGGACTGCAGCCCTGACGGCACGCAGTCCTCTTTTATTAAATGCAGTGAACAGATTATTCGTACAGCTTCCTGTCCATAGGGATCTTTTCATCCTCCGGCAGGTCGAAGCCCAGGGTTCCCCCCGGATTCATGATGCCGTCGGGATCAAAGTGGGCTTTGAGGGCGCGGAACACCTCGTACTGGCTGGTGCCCAGGGAGCCTTCCAGCCACGGTGCGAACATCTTGCCGATGCCGTGATGGTGGCTCATGGAAGCGCCGCTCTTCTGGATGGCGTCCAGAATGCCTGCGTGGTAAGCCTTGAACTCTGCAGGATCATGCATGCGGGTGATGAAGATCCAGTACAGATTTGCACCCTGAGGATATACATGGGACATGTGGGTCATGCAGATGGTATGAGGTCGGGATTTGCAGTATCTGCGTACCTCGGCATGGACCTTGCTCATATTGCTCCAGTTGACTGTGCATTCCATGGTATCCATGACGATGCCGAAATCCTGCATGGTGTCGCGCATGTACGGGTCGTTGAAGCGGCCGGACTCCCAGGCCTTTGTCACATAGCCGGTCAGAGAGAAGCCTCCGAACTTCCGGCAGACCTTCTTCGTGTGCTTCGCCAGATTCTTTGAGAATCCCTTTTCCCCGTTGGTGAAGCCCAGGAACAGGCACATTTTCCCCGGCTCGAATCCCTTTGCCTTGAAGAGATGGCGCAGAGGAGAGTCCACAACATTATACAGATGAAGCATGATCTCCGTCTCTTCCGGATCAGAAAGACGGAATACGGAAGGGTAGCCTGCTTCGGACTGCATGATCTCTCTGGCGGCGGCCTGGGCGGTCTCCCAGTCGCGGAACATGTAGGAGTAGCGGACGACGGTCTCCGGCGTGTGGCGGAAGATCTTCAGAGTGACATGGGTCAGGACGCCGAAGGTTCCCTCGCTGCCCATCATGATCTGGTTCAGATCCGGCCCGCAGGCCTTTCTCGGATAGGTGTCCGTTTTGATATTGCCTACAGGTGTGGCGTATTCCTGCGCCAGGACGATGTCGGAGATGCAGCCGTAGTAGGTGGAGTTCTGTCCTGCTCCTCTGGTGACGACCCAGCCGCCCACGGAGGAGTGTTCAAAGCTCTGCGGAAAGTGGCCGCAGGTGTAGGCCCGCTTTGCACCGAACAGCTTCTGAGCGCTGTTCAGCGTCTCCTCCAGCTTCGGTCCGCTCATGCCGGCTTCCACCGTGATGGTCTGATCGATCTCGTTGAAGGAGACCACCTTGTTGAAACGAAGGCGCATATCCAGGGAAATGCCGCCTTTTACGCATTCCACGCCCCGGGTTACAGAGGATCCGCCGCCATATACGTATACAGGAATCTTCTCCTCCTGGCAGAATGCAACGATCTCTTCGATCTGTTCCCTGCTGTCAGGATAAAGGACCGCATCCGGGACGTTTTCGGCGATCTTGTTCCGCAGACGCATGATGTCGTACATGGTCTTGCCGTATGCCACGGAGAGACGGGCATAGTCATCGGTGCGCACGTATTCGCTGCCGCAGATCCGGCGGAAGCGGTTGAGCTGATCTTCTGTCAGAGAGATGGGAATATCGAAGCTGACCTCATCCAGACCCAGATCTTCACTGTAGTCTCTGAACTCCTCGTCAGTAAGCTCAAAGCGTTCCTTCATGAGCTTGTAGAGAGATTCCCTGGGTGCCTTGATCTGGCGTTTTTCTCCCCATTTGAAGATAGAACGGTAGCTTTTATCAGAATAGTCCTGATCGAACCAGGCCGGTTCGAAGTCTTTATACGGATGTGACATGTTTTTCCTCCATTTCCCTGCTGATGCTGTACAGTGATTTTAATTTATCGAAGATCTTCACAAATATCTCGCTGAAGATTTTATCGTAGGTTTTGTGGACTTCCATATCCGGCTCGAAGATGTCCCGGATGTGGACCATGGATGCGATGGCCTCGTCCAGACTGTCAAAATGCCCGATGCCGGTGAAGGCGATGGCGGAACTGCCGATGACGGCGGCCTCGTGGGTCTGGATCCTGTGAACCGGCAGACCGAACATATCCGCGGTGATCTGGCAGATTTCGCTGCTGCGGGAGCCTCCGCCGGCCACATAGACGCCTTCTGTCCTGGTTTTCATTCTCTTTTCCAGGGTCTTCATGCCGTCGATGAGGGCAAAATTGATGCCTTCTATGATTGCGCGGTAGATATGGATCCTGGTATGGACATCGGAAAATCCGATAACGGAGCCTCTGGCCTCAGGCATGGATACTCCCGGTGTGAAATACGGCTGGAACACCAGGCCGTCGCAGCCTGGCGGGATTTCGGCAAGACGCCGGTTCAGCAGTTCTTCTGCAATCATGCCCTTTTCTCTGGCCTCTGCCTCTTCTTTTTCGGCGAACTCCCGCTTGAACCAGGAGATCAGCCAGTAGCCGCGGTAGATTTCGATTTCCGGATTGTACCTCCCCTTATAGGCGGCTACATAGGGCGGGAAGAACCGCTGGGGTTCCACATAGCGGTCTATGGTATACTGGATGGTGGCCGTGGTGCCGAAGCTGACAGCTGCTTTCTCCGGCGTGGTGCAGGACAGACCGATGGTCTCGCATCCCTTGTCAGATCCCGTAGCGATCAGAGGAAGTCCTTCCGGTATCCCGGTTTCCGCCGATGCCTGGGCAGTAATATGACCGATGATGTCTCCGGGCTCGCAGAGGTCGCAGAGCTTTTCCCGGGGAATAGGAAAGACGCAGTAGGTCAGATCTTTCGGAGTCTGCCAGCGGGAGTTTCTGTTGTCATAAGGGACGTGGCCGATGATGTTGGCCGTGCAGTCCTTCATCTCTCCCGTAAAGCAGTAGTTCATGTATCCGGAGAGCATCATATACTTGTATGTCTTTTCCCAGGTTTCCGGTTCGTTGTGACGGATCCAGTTGCAATGGCTGATCTTTCTGATAAAGGAAGCTGTGCCGGTCATGCCTGCGGCGGCAAAGAGCATCTGGTTCATCGCCGGAAAAGGTTCATCTGTCTCAGTTTCTCTTTTATCCAGCCACAGGATAGCCGGGCGGACAGGCTTTCCGTCCATGCCGATGCAGATGTCAGTATCCCGGATGGTGGTGATGCTGACTGCCCGGATCTGCTGCCAGAGCGGGCCTGCCTCTTCTTTCAGCTCTCGGGATACCCTGCATATGTTCTCCCAGTAGAATTCCCCTCTCTGTTCTGCCCAGCCCGGGTTGAGGCTGAAATAAGGTTTCTCGAAGGCGGTCTGCTTCTTGCAGAGGAGATTTCCCTCATCATCCACCAGGACGGCACGCAGACTCTGGGTGCCGATATCAAAGGTAAGTACCAAAGGTTTCATTTTTCACCTCCTGATTCAGTCAGCCGGATCTGGCTGAAGGTCCGCTGTGGCAATCACTGGTATGCCTGTGCCGGCAAGATTCTCGAGTACGCAGTCCCCGCAGAGGACTTTTCTGTTTACACGCAGACCGCGAAGCTCTTTAAGCGCATCGGGCACTGCATATTTGGGGATTTCGCCGTCTGTCCGCACGGGGAGCCACGGCATATTATCAAAGGAAGTCCTGACTGTGGTGGTCAGTGATCGTACAGGGCTGGTCATTTCCGTGCCTGCAAAGGCTTCACCTCTGACGCAGCGGTTTCCCTCCACGGTCAGAGTTCCGTCTTCGCTGACGGTTCCGTGGAGACGGCAGCCGTTGGGACATACGATACAGATCAGATCTTTTTCTATTTTTTTATTCATTTTCTGCCTCCTCCATGGTAAAGTGCAGCGTGCCCGCCCCTTTCAGCTTCTCTGCGCTGATCTGGAACTTCTCCATTTCCGGCGGGCGCAGGCTCTGAAATGTCTTCTGGAAAATAAGCTCATCGCCGGAATAGGATCTGACGATGGTGCATCCTCTGGTCTGCCTGGTGCGGAAGAAGAAATCGACCGGTTCACTGCCCGGAGATGTGATGCGGGACGGCACCATATATGCAAAGTTCTCGTCGGTGGTGACAGGAACGGCGTCAGCAGACTGATCTGCTGCCTCAGCGCCCCGCCGCAGCACTTCTGCATGGGCTGCAGCGGCTTTTCCGGCCTTCTCGCCGCTTTCACTGACGTAATCCACCAGATCGTTCACATGAAGAGCGTTGCCGCAGGAATAGATTCCGGGCACATCGGTCTGATAACTCTCGTCGCAGAAAGGCCCTTTCGTGAAAGGCGATATGGAAACGCCCAGAGATTCTGCCAGCTCGTTTTCTGGAATCAGGCCTACAGACAGGATCAGCGTATCGCAGTCTATATATTCTTCTGTACCCGGTACGGGTCGCATAGATGCATCGGTGGCAGAGGTGGTGACGCCGGTGACTCTGTCTCTGCCGTGGACCCGGGTGACAGTGCGGGAAAGATGCAGAGGAATATCGAAGTCCATCAGGCACTGATAGATATTCCGCATCAGGCCGCTGGGTTCTGGTTTTGCCTCGTAGACACCCGGAACTTCAGCGCCTTCCAGGGTCAGCCGGCGGGCCATGATCAGGCCGATATCGCCGGATCCCAGGATCACACACTTTCTTCCCGGCATCTGGCCCAGGACATTGATGTAGTACTGAGCGCTGCCGGCTGTAAGGACACCTGCCGGACGGGTGCCGTGGATGGCAGCCTGCCGGGCGGTTCTCTCTCTGCAGCCTGTAGCCAGAATCAGAGTCCGGCTTGCAGCTGTCTCAAATCCGTCTCTGCCGGACAGAGAAAGGAAAAAGAGATCGTCTTTCTTCTGTATCTCTGAAGCAAAAGTCAGAGTGCGGACCTGGACATCTGTCTTTTCCAGCTCTCTTATGTACCGGACTGCATATTCGCATCCGGAAAGCTTTTCTCCGAAGCGTATGACGCCGAAACCGTCATGGATACACTGCTTCAGCACGCCTCCCAGCCGTTCCTCTCTTTCGATGAGTAGAACCTCTGCGCCGCAGTGTGAAGCGGAGACAGCAGCGGCAAGACCGGCAGGACCGCCGCCGATGACAGTGACGTCGTAGAGTTTTATGTCCTTATTCATGACTGCCTCCTTCCCGGCTTTCCGCCTGGCCTTTTTCGCCTGTCAGGATCTCACTTCCGGGATATCCCTTGCGGACCTGCTCCAGCGGCATACCTGTCTCTTCGGCGATGATCCGGAGCACCTGCTGTCCGCAGAAGCCTCCCTGACAGCGCCCCATGCCTGGCCGGACGCGGCGCTTGATTCCGTCGACAGTGGTGCACGGCACACTTCTGTGCATGGCGTCCAGAATTTCTCCTTTGCTGACCTCCTCGCAGCGGCATACGATCTGGCCGTAATCCGGATTACCGGCAATCAGTGCAGCACGCGTTTCCGGATCCATGTCTTTTACGCGGGGGATGGCTTTTCTCTCCGGGCAGAAATCCCGGTTTGGCCTGACTTCCATCTGTGAGGACAGCATCCGGCAGGTCAGTTCCTCCACCGCCAGACCTATGGCGGGAGCTGCGGTCAGCCCCGGAGACTGGATGCCCGCGGCGTGGATGATGTTGTCCGTGAAGCGTCCGTTTTCTATTATGAAATCCTCTTCGTAGGTGGCCGCGCGGATACCCGTGAAATATGTGATGATATCACCGGTGGTAAGCCATTTTCCGGCGTGGTTGTGTTTTTCAAAGGAATTTTCTATGCTTTCCCGGCTTGTGGCGAAGTTTTCCTTTTCCATGGTTTCCACAGCATCAGGTCCGACGAGGACGTTGCCGTCGACAGTCCCCACGATGCCTCCTCCCTTGGTGTGGGCGCTCTTTGACTGGGTTCCCATGAGGGAGTATATGGTTCTGATGTGGCGTCTGGCTTTCTTGTCCAGGATGGCGTTGGTACCTTTTCTCGGATGAATGGAGAAAAAGCGGTCCTCTGCCATGGCTGCGATATCTTCTGCAAAGACGCCGGCTGCGTTGATGACTGCCTTCGGATAAATCGTGCCCCGGTTGGTGGAGACGCTGGCGATATGACCGTCTTTCACATCCATGGAAAGGACGGCGGTGTCCAGACTGATCTGCACGCCGTTATCTGCCGCATTTTCCGCAAGGGCGATGGTCAGGCCGTAAGGGCATACCATGCCTGCTCCATCATAGAACAGAGCAAACTTAGCCTCCGGTGACACGTCGGGTTCTGCCTGGCGCAGCTTTTTCCCGGTGACAATGCGGGCTTTTCCGGCAGCGGTCAGATTCCAGTAGGGAATGGTCAGCCACATCAGCGGAAGATACCAGCCTTTGCGGAAACAGAGATACTGGCCGGTTCTTTCAAAAGGCACCTGCAGTTCATCGCAGACCTTGTCGTAAAGAGCGTTCCCCAGGTTGTTCATCTTCTTTTTCAGAAGGCCAGGCGAGATATCGATACCCGGATGTACCATGCCGTCATTTCGCGACGAGGCGTGGAGCGCCACATCGTATTCTTTGTCTGCCAGCAGGATATCCAGATCGTTTTTTGCCAGCTCTCTGGCTATGGCGCAGCCGGTGACGCCGCCGCCGATGATCAGAACATCGGGCGATCTGCCTTCCAGTGCGTCGTCCCGGAGCCGGGGCAGCACCGGTTCCGGTTTTTTCTGCCCGGGCACGGTCACATCGCTGACGACGTGTTTCGATGCGCCTTTCTTTGCGCAGAGAAGGCCGGCTTCCACCGCATCTTCCCACGCAGGCACAGAGCCGGACAGATAGTAGTATTCTCCCCTGTCCTCGATTCGGACAGCGCCTTCGAAACGTGCATCCAGCTTTCGCTGCATTTTTTTCAGGTTCAAAGGAATCCCTCCTCTTCTGATTCTGTCCTGTCATGAATTCTGACAGTGATCATAGATTCTAAATATAGTCAGCCGATTGGCCGACTCTTATTTATATATATTTTACCATTGAAAACCCTTCCGGTCAATGATATGCTAAGAATACAGCTTAACAGACGAAAGGAATCAATATGGCAGCACCACACAATGACAATATAAAGGAAAAAATTCTGGAGGCGGCAACGGCTCTTCTGGCAGAGAAGTCCTTCAACGAGATATCTCTTTCTGAGATTGCGAAGCGGTCCGGGGTCGCCAAAGGAAGCGTCTACTATTATTACAAAACCAAAGATGATATTCTCTGCGATGTGGCGGACGGCTACCTGATGGGCATGTATGAGGAGCTGATAAGCTGGGTCGAAAACAAGGAAAAGGATACTTCTCTTCCCAGACTGCTCAGATTTGTGCTGACCCGCGGGGCAGACGACCCGGCAGGCAGCCTGCGGCTGCATCTGACCGTGGATGCGGTGGACGGAAATGAAGAGATAAAGGCGCGTCTGAAGGAGCGCTACCGGATTTTCCGGGAAGCCATCGGAGAAAAGATCGCCCAGCGCAAACCGGATGCTGACGCCCAGTATTACGGGTGGCTGGTGCTGACGGTCATCGACGGACTGATGGTGCAGATCCTTTTAGGCAACGAGGATATCGACAGTACACGGTTCATCGAGGATTTTATCGCAATGGTGGACAAATAAAGGTCAAAATGAGAAAAAATCCTTGCATTTAAGCGGATTTATGGTATACTAATAAGGCATGATTTTCGGTCATGCGAATCTCTGCGTAAGCGCAGGCTTACGCCATTTAGTCCACAGGGAGGTGAAAAAAATGACAAAGTATGAAGTTATGTTCATTATCAATCCTACTTTAGAAGAGGAAAAAAGAGAAGCTGCAATCGAAAAGATCAAGGCTGTCATTGCGGCTGACGGTGAAGTCGAAAAAGTAGACGCTTGGGGAATGAGAAAGCTTGCATATCCGATCGAAAAGAAGAACGAAGGCTACTATGTGGTCATCGAGTTCTCTGCAAGCCCAGAATTACCTAAGGAACTTGACAGAAGACTGAGAATCTCAGACGATGTCATGAGACACATCATCATCAACAAAGACGCTAAATAGGAATGGGGTGTAGTTCATGAATAGTGTTGTACTGATCGGAAGACTTACCAGAGATCCGGAAATCAGATATACCGCCAATACGCAGATGGCAGTGGCTACCTTTACCATCGCCATTGACAGACCTGTCAGAGCAGGCGGAGAGAAACAGACGGATTTCCCGCGCATTACCGTATTCGGCAAGCAGGCGGAGAACTGCGAACGTTATCTGGCAAAAGGCAGACTGGTAGGCGTTCAGGGAAGACTACAGACCGGAAGCTATCAGAATAAAGATGGCGTCACTGTTTACACTACCGATGTTGTAGCGGACAGAGTAGAATTTTTGGAGTGGGGGGACAGGCCATCCGGCGGATCCGCTCAGAGACAGAACACATCTTCGAATTACGGCCAGCAGGGCGGCTACAGCAGCCAGGGAAATCAGGGCGGCTATGGCGCACCTCAGCAGTCCGGTTATAACGATAACCAGGGCGGCATGCCGGAAGAGATGCCGGATTCGTTCCAGGCAATCGATGAGGATGTTCCATTCTAAGGAAAGGAGAACGATAATCATGATGGATAGAAGACGCGGCGGCATGAGAAGAAAGAAAGTCTGCCAGTTCTGCGCTGACAAGACTGAAGTGATCGATTACAAGGATGTTGAAAAACTCAGAAAATACGTTACTGAGAGAGGCAAGATCCTGCCGAAGAGAATCACTGGTACATGCGCTGTACACCAGAGAGAAGTCACAACTGCTATCAAGAGAGCAAGAATCGTTGCTTTACTGCCGTACGTTGCTGACTAATTGAAAGTCGAATAAACAGAAAAGAATAAAAGTCCTCAGACCATTGAAAATCAAAGGTCTGGGGATTTTTTGCGCGATTTTCCGGCACACTCTCCCCCTTCCCCTTGACATTCAGGGACTTTTCTGCTTTA
>JBJESV010000061.1:0-41007 GCA_051882975.1 Emergencia sp. | reverse complement strand
ACATCATACGGAACCTGAGATGCGTGGATCATTGCCACATCGTGGCTGGCAAAGTTCAGATTTCCGTCGATGTGCGCATGACCGTAAGGAACCTGCATCTTCAGAATCTCTGTCACACCCATGCGGCGCAGTTCATATTCTATCATCTCATAGCCGCTCCGATTGGTCCGTACGCCGCAGGCCAGTATGGCTGTGTGCCTGTCGACCCACATGACCATGGCACCTTCAAAAGTCGCATCTCCGCATACGGTTCTGATGATCGGTACACCCAGCTTTGCCAGGGCCTGGGCCGCATAGCGTTCTTCCCCTCTGCGGGCTTCCATTGCCGGTCTCGTCACGATGGCGCCTTCTGGTGTCATCAGCACCAGATCTCTGCAGAAAAGGGCATTTGGCTTATCTTCTCTCTGCTCCTCAATGTAGTGCACGGTCACGCCGTGGTCTCTGTATATCTGCGCCAGTCCGTCATGCTGTGCACGAAATCTGTCCACATCGATGGGGCCCTTGAAGCGGGCTGCCTGCCAGTCAAAATTCTCAATTTCTCTGCCCGGCCGTCTCATCAGCACGGAACGCAGGGTATCTACCTCTGAGGCTACGCCCCAGTCGCCCCACAGGGACTTCATATCCTCTTCTATGGTCGTCTCCAGCGGAAACCAGCGTTCGCCGGGGATCGCATCAATATCTCTTTTTTTATCAGTCATAGCTTAACCTCTCTTCAAAAATGCTGTAATGCAGTGGAGTGCGCCTCTGCCTTTCATGATTTCGGAAATATCCACGGTGATCACTCTGATTCCGTTCTTTTCGAGGAGCTCCTGGCATCTCGGGTTTCCTTCCGGCATCAGAACCAGTCCGGGCTCCAGAGCGACAAAATTGCATCCGAAGCTTTCACGGACTTCTGTAGTCGACGGCGCTTCCAGTATCTTGTAGCCTCTCTTCTTCAGGGCATCCACCACGTCATATGGAACCTGGGATGCATGGATCATCACAACATCATTGCTCGCCGCATTCATCAGTCCGTCGATATGGATATTGCTGTAAGGCTGCTGCATATGCAGAACTTCTGTTACACCCATGCGGCGCAGTTCTGTCTCTACCTGTTCGAAGCCGCTTCTGTTGCATCGGCTTCCTGTGGAAAGCACTACAGTCTTCCTGTCCACCCACATGGCATTGGCCCCTTCAAATAGCCCGTCACCGTTGACCGTTCTGACGATTGGCACCCCGATGTCCGCCAGAGCCTTTGCAATATAGCGCTCCTCTCCACGCCGTGCCGCCATGCCTGGACGGGTGATGATGGCACCCTCCGGCGTCATGAACATCAGATCCCTGCAGAACACCGCATTAGGCCGGTCCTCCCGCTGTTCTTCCACATAGTACACCTTCACGCCATGCTGTCTGTAGATATCGGCAACCGCATCGTGCTGCCTGCGCATCAGCTCCACATCTATAGGTTCGTCAGAAAACCTGTTCTCACCGGCATCGAAATTCTCCACCTCTTTGCCGGGACGCCGCAGCAGTACCGCGCGCAGCTTTTCAACTTCTGATGATACGCCCCAGTCGCCCCAGTACAGTTCCATATCCTCCTCGAATGTGGTTTCCTTCGGGAACCATCTTTCCCCGGGAATCGCATCAATATCGATCTTTTTCATCTGTTCACTCATGTCCGTCCTCCTTTTCTTGCTCTGCTATCTATATAGTATAGCAAGAGTCGTGCCAAAAGAAAAACCGCTGAAAACAGCGGTCCTATTCTTCTATTCCTCATTTTGTCAAAAAAATTTTACTCTTTTGTAAAATCATTTGTACAAATTGAATTTATTCATCTTGTAATTCAGAGCCTGTTTGGATATCTTCAGCCGTTTTGCCGCGGCGGTCAGATTCTTTGTCTCATCCAGGGCATGGCCGATGAGGCTGACTTCAAAATCGCGGAGAGCCTTATCCAGGGAAAAATCCGGCGCGTCAAAATCCACAAAATCTCCTGATCCGTCCGCAATCTGGCGTTTACGCATCATCGCATTGGTCAGATATTCCGGAAGGTCCTTTTTCTGAATAAACCCGGATGCGGTGACATTAAACGCTCCCTCTATGACATTTTTCAGTTCCCGCACATTTCCCGGCCAGTCATAATTTCCGAACAGTTCTTCCACTTCCTCATCGATGCCCAGAATCTTGCGGTTCATTTTCCGGTTATACTCCTGTACAAAGTGATTCACTAGGAAGAACAGGTCGCTGTTCCTCTCTCTCAGCGGCGGCAGTGTCAGCTGCACGACACTGAGACGGTAAAAGAGGTCTTCCCGCAGCTTTCCGTCCTGAATACAGTCCATGGGATTCTGATTGATGGCTGAAACGATCTTTACATCCACGGGAATAGGCTGAAGCCCTCCGATCCGGGTGATCTGCTTCTCTTCAATGGCTTTCAGGATCTTCGCCTGGACGCTCAGCTCCATGGAATTGATCTCATCCAGGAACAAAGTGCCTCCGCTGGCCAGTTCAAAGAGACCCGGCCGGTTCTCTGCACCTGTATAGCTGCCTTTTACCGTCCCGAAAAGGATACTCTCCAGAAGGTTTGCGGGAATGGACGCGCAGTTCTGTGAGACAAAGCGCTTTCCCGCCCGCCGGCTGCTGGTATGAAGGGACTGGGCCACCAGTTCTTTCCCTGTTCCGGTTTCGCCGCAGATAAGAACAGATGAATCCGTATCTGCAATCATTCTGATCCGTTCTTTGATCAGTTCCATCTGCTGTGAGGACGTAATGATGTCGTCCAGCACATAAAGGGACTGTTCCTCGGTCTTTTCTTTCAGTTCCAGCGTGATGTTCTGTCTCTCGAAGGCGGATTCCACATATCGGGAGACATCTACAGCCCCTACGATCCGGTCCCCCTCCATGATCGGCATGGTCGTATTGACTGCACGGATGTGCTGCCCTTTGAAGGTTGAAAGCAGCTGGAACTCGTTGGTGATGGGCCTGCCTGTGCGCAGAACCCGCAGCAGGCTGCTGCTCTCTTCCGTCAGCCCCGGGTAGATATCCAGTATATGCCTTCCCACGACATCTTTTTCTTTCAGATTGTTGACATCGGGCCGATAGGTCATATAGAACTCGACAATACCCTCTGCATCCACCACCATGATTCCGTCTATGTAATTATACAGATTGAGTATCTGCTCCACATATCTTCTGAGTGCAAGCATACGGTATCTTCACCTCCGATCTCTGACTCTATTATAACCGTGCACCGGGGCATTTGTACAGAAAACTTTACTGTAATTCTGATTTTTTTACGCAAAAGACTGCTCCGGAGATTCTCCGGAGCAGTCTGAGCTCGTCATATGTGATATGCAAGGTTCTTACAGAATATCTATGTGCTCTCCTGCAAGGGCCTTGTTCATGCTGCGCACTGCGCAGAACTTTCCGCACATGGAGCAGGTGTCGTCGTGTTCCGGCTTCCTGTCCTCACGGATGGCCTTGGCGGTTTCAGGATCGATGGCGCAGGCCCACTGAGCCTCCCAGTCCAGTTCGCGACGGGCGTCAGCCATACGGTCGTCGATCTCGCGGGCGCCGCGGACGCCTTTTGCGATATCAGCGGCATGGGCAGCGATCTTGGATGCGATGATGCCCTGTTTTACATCCTCCACATTCGGCAGTGCCAGGTGCTCGGCCGGAGTCACATAGCAGAGGAATGCTGCACCGGAAGCAGCCGCGATGGCGCCGCCGATGGCAGAAGTGATGTGGTCATAGCCCGGAGCGATATCCGTAACGATCGGTCCCAGCACGTAGAACGGTGCGCCGCTGCAGATGGTCTGCTGCAGTTTCATGTTGGCAGCGATCTGATCCATCGGCATGTGGCCCGGACCTTCCACCATGACCTGCACATCCTTTTCCCATGCGCGCTTGGTCAGTTCTCCCAGGCGGACCAGCTCTTCGATCTGACATACGTCAGAACCATCGGCCAGACATCCCGGACGGCATGCATCGCCCAGGGAGATCGTCACATCGTATTCGCGGCAGATGTCCAGAATCTCATCGAAATATTCATAGAACGGGTTTTCCTCTCCGGTCATGGTCATCCATGCGAATACCAGGGAGCCGCCTCTGGAAACAATGTTCATCTTTCTCTTGTGTTTTTTGATCTGTTCGATGGTCTTGCGGGTGATGCCGCAGTGGAGCGTCACAAAGTCCACGCCGTCTTCCGCATGGAGTCTGACCACATCGATGAAGTCCTTTGCAGTCAGAGTATCCAGATCTCTCTGATAATGGATCACGCTGTCATAGACAGGTACAGTTCCGATCATGGCCGGACACTCGCTGGTCAGCTTGCGGCGGAACGGAATGGTGTCACCGTGAGATGACAGGTCCATGATGGCATGAGCGCCCATGTTGACTGCCGCCATGACTTTCTCCATCTCCACATCCATGTCCTTGCAGTCTCTGGACACGCCCAGATTGACGTTGATCTTGGTCTGCAGCATGGAGCCGACGCCCTCCGGATTGATACATTTGTGGTTCTTGTTGGCGCAGATCGCCACCTTGCCCGATGCCACCAGCGGCATCAGTTCATCCACAGTCATGTGTTCCTTCTCTGCCACAATCTTCATCTCCGGCGTGACTATACCTTTACGTGCGGCTTCCATCTGTGTTGCATATTCTCTCATATTTTTCTCTCCTCCTCCGGGGATCCTCCCCGCTGAAATTCTCTTTTCCCGACCCGGACGGTGTTCTTTCTCAAAAAACAGAACTGCCAATGGCCCCGCAGGTTCATTGGCAGTGAAATGTCACTATTTCCCTACGTTGGCATTATCCAAATCAGGTCACAGGTCTGGACAGTATCAGTCCACTCTCAGCCCGCTTCTGCGAGCTCCCTTGTTCAGTTGCTATTACTACTATACCACATCATCCGCACTTTGAAAAGCCACAATTTCTGCAGATCACGCAGCCGCCTTCGTGTTCCACCACGCTTCCGCACTCAGGGCAGGAATGGATTTCTCCGGCTGTTGCCGGAACTGCCGGTGTCTGCGCCGGCGCAGTCTTTTCTGCAGGAATCTCCACAGTGCCCTTTTCTTTCGGCTGTTCCTCGATCAGCTTGGAAACCTTCATGATGACCTTTGCGATAGCGTCCGGACAGGATGTGCAGCTCATGCCCTGCTGACGGATCGTGGACGGACAGCGGATACCTTTCAGCTGGTC
Organism: Emergencia sp.; assembly: GCA_051882975.1. Classification (GTDB taxonomy): domain Bacteria; phylum Bacillota; class Clostridia; order Peptostreptococcales; family Anaerovoracaceae; genus Senimuribacter. The sequence goes on along the minus strand of JBJESV010000061.1, from coordinate 35,835 downwards.
ATAGACCTCGTTGATGGAAATACCGCTCCGCAGCGCCACGGATACGAGACGGGCCGTGGCTTCACTCTGGCTCGGACATCCGCCGGCCTTTCCTGTGCTTGTAAATACTTCGCAGATTCCGTTCTCATCGTAGTTGGTCGTCACATAGAGGCTGCCGCAGCCGATTTTCATCTTTTCTGTAAAGCCCCGGGTGACATCAGGGCGCGGTCTCGGCTCGATGGATCCGAATCCCGGTACTGCAGCGCCGTTTCTTCCGGTGATCTGATCTGCCGCACTCTGCTGAGCGCCTTCTCTGTTCACCTTTCCGATGTTGAGCACCTGCTCCTCTCTGCTTCCGTCACGATAGATGGTCACACCCTTGCAGCCTTCTCTGTAGGCCAGAAGATAGACGTCGCGGACTTCGCCCCTGGTGGCCTCCTTCGGGAAGTTGACAGTCTTGGATACAGCATTGTCCGTATATCTCTGGAAAGCAGCCTGCATTCTGATATGATCGATCGGTTTGATGTCGTGGGAGCAGACAAAGACTCTGCGGACCTCCTCCGGAATCTCCTCGCAGCGGGCGATGGTTCCCTCGTTGGCGATTTTGCGGAGCAGACGCTCGTTGTAGAGTCCCAGTTCCTTCAGCTTTGCGGTCAGGACCGGATTCACCTCGATCATCTCCGTGCCGTCCATGATATTGCGGATATAGGCATATGCAAAGACAGGTTCAACGCCGGAGGAGCATCCTCCGATGATGGAAAGGGTTCCCGTCGGAGCTATTGTGGTCACTGTAGCATTTCTCATCGGCACTCCGTCCTTCAGGGTGCTTACGCTGAACAGCGGAAAAGTTCCGCGCTTTTCGGCCAGCTTTGCACTTGCAGCGTGGCCGGTGTTCTCGATATAGCGCATGACTCTTTCAGCCAGTTCCACCGCCTCGTCTGAATTATACGGGATGCCCATCAGCAGAAGCGCATCCGCCCATCCCATGACGCCCAGTCCTATTTTTCTGGATGCCCGGGTGGTCTCTGCAATCTTGTCCAGCGGATAGTTGTTGGCATCTATGACATTGTCCAGGAAGTGAACGGCCTTTTCCACCGTCTCTCCCAGCAGGCCGAAATCGAATTCGTAGCCTGTCAGCGTCTTTCTCAGCATCTTGACCAGATTGATGGAGCCCAGATTGCAGCTCTCGTAAGGCAGCAGCGGCTGTTCTCCGCACGGATTGGTGCTTTCTATCTCTCCCATGGTAGGCGTCACATTGTCTCTGTTGAGACGGTCCAGGAAAATGATGCCCGGCTCGCCGTTCTTCCAGGCGTGATCCACGATGAGATCAAAGACCTTCTCGGCGCTGAGATGCCCGACAGCCTGTTTCGTCTTCGGGTCGATGAGATCGTAATCGCTCTGGTTTTCCACAGCCTCCATAAAGGCCTCCGTGATGCCTACACTTATGTTAAAGTTGGTGATTTCCTTATTATCGGCTTTACAGTTGATGAAATCAAGTATGTCAGGGTGATCGATACGCAGAACTCCCATGTTGGCGCCCCGTCTGGTTCCGCCCTGCTTGACCGCTTCTGTGGCTGCGTTGAAGACCTTCATGAAGCTGACCGGTCCGCTGGCGACACCGCCCGTGCTTCTGACCGCAGATCCGCTCTGGCGCAGGCGGGAAAAGGAAAATCCTGTGCCGCCGCCGGATTTATGGATCAGCGCCGCATTCTTGACGGAATCAAAGATGCCTTCCATGCTGTCCTCAACAGGAAGAACGAAACATGCGGAAAGCTGTCCCAGAACTCTGCCCGCATTCATCAGCGTCGGTGAGTTAGGCAGAAACCTCAGTTCCGTCATCAGCTCATAAAATTCGTCGCTGAGCTTCTTCGTATCTGCCGTGCTGTCGTAATTGGCGTCCGCAGCCGCAATGGTGTCTGAAACCCTGCGGAACATCTCCTCTACGGTTTCAGTCAGGGTTCCGTTTTCGTCTTTGGCAAGGTACCGTTTCTCAAGTACCGTCATTGCATTTTTACTGATTTCTCCTACTGCCATTATTATCCTCCACACTTCGAATCTATACAATATCTGTTGTTGCATGGATTATTATATCACTATATGTAGTGGATGGCAATGTATTTTTGAGAAGATGAAACTGGAGTCGGCCGGGATGTTTTTCCCGGTTTCTTCACGGAGTCAGCTGCGTATTGACATTATCAGAATGTGTATTATAATCAGATTAGTTATATACAGTCTGGAGGAAAAGATAAGATGAAACCGGTTATTCTGCAATTTGATCATGAGGGAACGACACCTCTGTATATACAGTTGTATCGTTACCTGAAGGAGGAAATCACCTGCGGCAATATGGCTGCCGGCGAGAAACTGCCGTCACTGCGCAGGCTCTCAAAAGACCTTTCCATCAGTGTCACAACCACGGAGCTGGCCTATAACCAGCTGCTGGTCGAAGGCTACATCACCAGCAGGCCTCAGTCCGGCTATTATGTGGCTTCCATCACCGGCATCAGTTCCCGCACAGATGCGGTTCCTGCAGCCGCCCTTGACTTTTCCAGCTACACCTTTGAGGACAGCGGATACAAATATGACCTCTCCTGTTTTGATTTCAGCAAATGGAAAAAATGCATGTCCAGGGTCCTGACGGAATACTCCCACCTTCTCCTCTTCGAAAGCGACCCCCAGGGAGAACCCGCACTCCGGTTTGAGATCTCCAGATATGTCTACAGCTCCAGAGGCGTTATCTGCAGCCCTGACCAGGTCGTCATCGGGGCGGGCACCCAGCAGCTGACCACCCACCTGTGCCGGATCATGAAAAAAATGAACATCGGCCATGTTGCGACAGAAGACCCGGGTTATCTGCCGGTGCAGAATATTTTCCGGGACCACGGCTTTGCCATCACCAGGATTCCCGTTGCCCGGGACGGCATCATCATCGAAAAACTTCCTACAAATATTCCCTCTGCGGTTTATGTGAGTCCGTCCAACCAGTTTCCTACCGGCTCCGTCATGCCTGTCGGCAGGCGCTATCAGCTGCTGGAGTGGGCAAAGGAGAACAGCAGCTTTGTTCTGGAAGATGACTACGACAGCGAACTGCGTTACTTCGGGAAACCGGTTCCGGCGCTGCAGGGTCTTGACAAGAACGACCGGGTGGTTTATCTGGGCTCTTTCTCATCGACCCTGTTCCCTGCAGTGAAGATCAGCTACATGGTTCTGCCGAGGGAGCTGATGGATATCTGGAGTTCCATCAAAAGCGATTACACGCAGACATGTTCAAAGACAGAACAGCTGACTCTGGCCCTCTTTATGGAAGACGGTCTCTACTACACCAATATCCGGAAACTGAGGAATCTCTACTCCCAGAAACTGCAGACCGCCCTGTCTGCCTTCACAGAACACGGAAAAGGCTTTGCCTCTCCGATCAATACCAGTTCCGGCATCAACATCATGCTGAAGGTGCGAACAAAAAAAGACCCGGCGGTCCTTTCTGAAATCGCCAGGACCATCGGGCTCAACGTGGTGCCGGCGGCCAGTCTCACAGACCAGGATACCGCCGCGCTGATATTCTATTACAATCAGATTCCTATCGGGGAGATGGAAAGCAGCATCTCCGAGATGATACGGCTGTGGCAGGCGTGACTTTTACTCTTCGGAAAAACTGTCCATTCCGGAGGTCTTTGTGATTTTTCCGTCTTTATCGATGAACACGGCCTCCACACCGTCAATGCCTTCGATAAAACTGATCCCGTCCTCCACGCCGAGCATCAGACAGATGGTCGACAGCGCATCGCAGTCTCCGGACGAGCCCGGACCGCCGGTGAGGGTCACACCGGCTACATCGGTTTCGGCAGGCCAGCCGGTCTTCACATCGAGAATATGATGATAGTATTTCCCGTTTTTCTCAAAGCCCCTTTCATAGATTCCGCTGGTCACCACGGAGGCATCAGAGACGGAAATCACACCGGCGATTTCGCTGTTCTCCGCAAAAGGTTTCCTGATTCCGATTCTGAACTTCTCCCCGTCACGGTCTCCGACAGCCACGATATTGCCGCCGAAGTTGACAATGGCGCTGGTCACACCCTGTTCCTGCAGGTATTCCGCCGCGCTGTCCGCCACACAGCCTTTGGCGATTCCGCCCAGAGTGATATGGGCATCAGGGTCCCGGAGCTGTACAGTGTTCCCGCTGACCTTCACCTGCCGGTAGTCGACGGTGGCGACAGCTTTTTCCACATCGGCTTCAGACGGCACCTGGGGATCTTCAGAATGGAAGTCCCAGAGCTCTGCCGCAGCTCCCACAGTGATGTCGAAAGCGCCGTCAGACATCTCTCCGTATTCCAGACCTCTTTCTATGATCCGGACTGTGCGCGGGTCGCACTCTACAGGTGCGCCGCCGGCGTGATTGATTCTGTAGACGTCAGACCCCTCCACGGTGCTGCTCAGCAGAGCCTCGTAATCCGCACAGAGAGCAAAGGCACCGTCGATGGCTTTTCCGGCAGTCTCCTCGCTCATACCATCCATATCGTAGATGGTGATCTCACAGACTGTATCCATATAGTAGCTTGTTTTTTCAACCGGCTTTTCCCCGCAGCCGGTCTGTGTTATAATAAGAGTCAGCACCAGCAGCAGACATGGAAAAATTTTTTTCATTTATCATACCTCACATCTAATTCAGGTTAAGGAGCTAAAGGTTATGCGAAAATATTTTAAAAAAGCGGATATCGTCCTGCTGATCCTGCTTCTTGCAGCAGGCACTGCGGGTTCCGCTCTGATTCTGGCAGGTTCTTCCGCCGGACAGAAAGTCACCGTCACCGTAGACGGACAGCTCTACGGCACTTATTCCCTGGACGAAGACCGGGAAATCGAAGTGAAGCAGGACGGCCATATTAATAAGATTACCATAAAAGACGGCAGTGTGCAAATGTCTTATTCTGACTGTAAGAATCAGATCTGCGTCAAAGACGGGAAAATCAGCCGGACCAGCGAAAGCCTCGTCTGCCTGCCCAACCGGGTTATGATAGAGATATCAGGAGGAAAGGAGGATGATCTTGATGCGGTCATCAGCTGACAGACGTACAGCCAGAACCAGAAGACTTGCCCTGTCCGCCATGCTGGCGGCTCTGGCCATGATTTTTTCCTATATTGAAGCGATCATCCCGTTCAGCGTAGGCATCCCCGGCGTAAAACTGGGTATCGCCAATCTTGTCGTCATCATCGCCCTCTATGAGATGGGGCCTCGCTATGCAGTCACGGTCAATGTGGTCAGAGTTCTGGCCTGCGGCCTTCTGTTCAACGGTCTCTTCGGCGCAGTCTATTCTCTGGCCGGAGCCCTGACCAGTTTCCTGGTCATGTGGGGACTGAAAAAAACAGGCATTTTCAGCATGGCAGGTGTCAGCATGGCCGGCGGCGCGGCACACAATCTGGGACAGCTCCTCGTTGCGGCTGCCATCGTCAGCAATCTGAAGATGTTTGTCTATTTCCCGGTTCTGATGTTTTCCGGAATCGGAAGCGGCATCGCCATCGGTATCGTTGCATCTGTTATTGACGATAAACTTCCCAGACAGCTTTTTCGCTGAGGCAGAGACAGAAAGGAGAATCATATGAGAAAACAGCTTACAGACCTTCGCAGAGAAATGGGCATCCGCGGCATCGATGCCTATCTGATCCCCACCACCGATTTTCACGGCAGTGAGTACGTCAACGACTATTTCAAATGCCGGCGTTATATATCCGGGTTTACCGGCTCAGCCGGGACTCTTGCAGTTACAGCTGACGAGGCCAGGCTCTGGACCGACGGACGTTATTTTCTCCAGGCTGCAGACCAGCTTGCAGGCAGCGGTATCGACCTGATGAAGCAGGGAGAGCCCGGTGTACCGGACATTCCGGATTATCTGAGGAGTGTGCTGGCTAAAGGAAGCCGCCTGGGGTTTGACGGCAGAGTTGTGGACAGCAGGACGGCGGATTCCTTCGAGGAAGATTTTGAACTGGTTTACGATACAGACCTGGCAGACCTGATCTGGCCTGAACGTCCGCAGATCCGCCCTTCTGAAATCTATGCTCTCCCGGAAACCGTTACCGGAGAAAGTACAGAAGACAAATTGCGGAGACTGCGCACCGCACTGGATGCTGCAGGGGCAGACTGCCATCTGATGACCAGGCTGGAGGAAATCGCATGGCTTTTCAACCTGCGCGGCAATGATGTGGCAAACACGCCGGTTTTTTTCGCCTTTGCCCTGATCACCCGGGAAGATGCACGGCTCTACGTCCTGGATGAGACGCTCAGAGAAAAAGGAATCTGCATCAGCGCAGAAATCCTGCCCTATCTGCAGGTTTTCGAAGATCTGGGAAAGCTGAAATGCGAAACCATTCTTCTGAACAGGGATATCGTCAGCTGTTCCCTGGTCAGGTCCATCTCCACAGGCGTCAGAATCATCTCCGGACCGAATCCGTGCGAACTGATGAAATCCCTGAAAAACCCCGCAGAGATCCGAAGCACCCGCCGCGCCCATCTGAAGGACGGAGCTGCCATGGCGGAATTTCTGTTCTGGCTGAAAACCCGTGCCTGTACGGAAGGCGCTTCCGAAATATCGGCTGCCCGGTATCTGGAGAACTGCCGCCGCAGACAGGACGGCTTTAACGATATCAGCTTCGACACCATCGCAGGCTATCAGGACCACGGCGCCGTCGTTCATTACTTCGCAGTTCCCGAAACGGACAGAAAACTTCATCCGGAAGGATTTCTGCTGGTGGACTCCGGCGGTCAGTATGACGACGGCACCACGGATATCACCAGAACTGTCGCACTCGGACCGCTCACAGAAGAGATGAAGCGCCACTACACTCTGGTTCTGAGGAGTCACATAGCCCTGGCATCATCCCGATTTGCCGCAGGAACCACCGGCGCAGATCTGGACAGAGTCTCGCGAAGGCCTCTTCAGGAAGCGGGACTGGACTACAATCACGGCACCGGACACGGAGTCGGTCATCTGCTCAGTGTCCACGAAGGGCCGCAGACCATCTCGCCGCGGGGCACATCCCAGGCTCTGCTGCCCGGCATGATCACAAGCAACGAGCCGGGCGTCTATATCGAAGGCAGCCACGGTATCCGGCTGGAAAACGAGATCCTCTGCAGGGAGAATGATGAAGGCATGCTTTTCTTCGAAACCATCACTTTCTGTCCGTTCGAGAGAGAGGCGATTCTTCCGGAGATGCTGACAGAAGAAGAGCTCGCATGGCTCAACGATTATCACAGTCAGGTCTTTGAAAAAATCAGTCCTCTGGTGCCGGCCGATGTGAAGTTCTGGCTGAAAGAGGCAGCCGCTCCGATTCTCCGCTGACAGCGCAAAAAAATACGGGCCCGCACACCCGGTCTGACGAAAATGTCCGTCTCCCGGCTGTGCAGGCCCTGTTTTATTTCTATCTTATTTCCTGTCCTCTTTTTTTCTGAAAAAACCCAGAATGCTGACCACCACCGGCAGGGCGATGCAGAAAAACGCATACGGCCCGTAAGCTGTCGGTGAGACGCTCAGTATAGTGGCAACATAGATACCGCAGGTGTTCCACGGAATCATCGGCGAAGTCACCGCACCGCCGCCCAGCAGAACGGAAGCCAGTTCTGTCCTGTCGATGCCCTTATCGTTATAGGTCTTTCCGTACATCTGGCCCGGAAGGGAAATGCCCAGATACTGGTCAGGAAGAACCAGATTGGACAGGATGCATGCGATGACTGTCTGCAGCCGCAGGGTTCCTCTGCTTCTGATCCTGCTGACAAGAGGCCGCAGCAGAACCTCGATCTGCCCGGTGGCCTGCATGATGCCGCCAAAGCCCATGGCTATGACGATAATCGATATGGTGTACAGCATTTCTTCCATACCGCCTGCGGACAGCAGCTGATCCACCATTTCATTTCCGCTCCGGCAGACATATCCGTTATAGCTGATATCCATCACCTGCTCCAGAGTCAGGCCCTGGGTGCACATGCCGATAATCACACCGGACAGGATGCCGGCAAACATGGACGGAATGGCCGGGATCTTCAGAAAAATACAGACTGCCATCAGTGCCATGGGGATCAGAACCACAGGGCTGATGAAAAACTGCTGGCGGATCTGCTCCGTAAGAGGCCCGATATTCCGGGCGATCACGTCCTGATCTGCGGCAGAATACTTTGTGCCCAGAATAAAGTAACCGGCCAGAGCGATGATAAGGGCGGCCAGGGCTGCCGGTATCATCTTGCGGATAATATCGAATACATTCTCTGAAACCACCGCCGCCGCCAGATTTGTGGCGTCAGAGAGAGGTGAAATGACTTCTCCCATGTAGGCGCCGGAAACGATACAGCCTGCAATCACCGGCGCAGGGAGCTGCAGCGCCAGTCCCATGCCCATGAAAGCAAGACCTACTGTCCCCACAGTGCCCCAGGAACCGATGGCAAAGGCCACGATAACGCAGATCACCATAGCGGCCGGAAGGAAAGTTCTGGCCGAAATCAGCTGCAGTCCGTACAATATCATGGCCGGGACCGTACCGCATGCGATCCAGCTTCCCACCAGCACGCCGATGAGCAGCAGAATCAGGATCGCCTCCAGAGAATTGGATATTCCCTTCAGTGCGCCTTCCAGAATCTCTTCCCAGCGGAATCCTGCCCACAGGGCGACCAGTCCTGCCACGAGGCAGCTGAAAGTCAGCGGTATCTGCGGATCGGCGCCGAATTTTACCATTGACACGAACATGACTGCGATGACAGCCACAAGAGAAACCAGGGCCTTTCCCAGTTTCATCTGATGCTTTCTTTCTTCTTCCATCGGAAACTTCCTTTCAGATCATTTTAACTCTAAACATTATGCGCCCCATTAAAACCTTCGTCAACCGCAAAAATGTATTTTTTTGGTTCTTCGGAAAGCGTTCCGCTGCAGCAAAAAAGCCCGCACAGGGTTCCGTCATCTGACGGGACTGTACAGGCCGCTTCGCTCAGATCTACATCGTGCTGTCTGCAGCTTTCTTCGCCTTGCTGACCTTGCGGGTGAATATGGCATCTGCGACGATATCTGTCAGGCCGCTGACAACCAGGCCGATTCCCAGCATGATGAACAGGACTCTTGCTGTGGAGAAAGGATTGACCATAACGACGATACCGAAACAGGTTATGACCGCTGCGGTGATCAGAGCGCCCTTCGGTGCCGGAATTCCGTATTTCTTCAGATTGACCGCATTCTGGATTCCTTCCACACCTTTGTAAGTGATCATGAATCCCAGGATAAACGGAACCAGAATGATGATCATCGTTCCCTTCAGCAGGATGAATATGCCCAGAATGATCAGGGAAAGACCGACAGCCAGGCCGTTGGTATCCTCTATGATCCTCGTTTCAACATTCATCAGCATGTATGATATGATCCTCACCAGACCTACCGCGATAGCTGCTGCCGCCAGCAGATAGCAGAGTATGTCCTCCACCAGGGTCGGTTTCAGAATCAGAGCAAGTCCCAGTATCACATATACCAGGGAGACAGCGAACTTGGATATGTTTTTTTTCATGCTCAGCATCCTCCTTTTACGAGAAAGTTCATATTTCTATTTTATCATACCGTTTCAGCATTGCAATCCCCATATCGGTCCATATGTCATAAAAAGTTTCCTTTTTACAGGTACTTTCTGCCCATGGAGAAGCCTCTTCCGCTGACCTGGCTGATTCTGCTGATGGTCATGAAGGCCTCCTGGTCGATACGGTGCACCAGCTGTTCAACCTTCGGCACCTCCCGGTTGGATACGACGGTAAGGATGATTTCCGCGCTTTCACCCAGGTATCCCCCTCTGCCTTCCAGAATGGTGATCCCCCGATCAACATCCTCCAGAATCGCCGCCCGGATGTCATCGGATTTTCCGCTGACGATCTTGATTTCTGTCTGGGTCGTGCCGATAAGCATCATCTTGTCGATGACCATAGTGTACAGCATCACCAGAACGATTCCGTAAAGAATCTTTTCCGCACCGGTGAACATGGCCTGGCTCAGCAGAATACAGGTGTCAAAGACATACAGACTGACGGATACCGGGATACGGAAGAATCTGTGCAGCACCAGAGGCGGCACATCCATACCTCCTGTAGAAGCTCCCGCTCTGATCACAATACCTACTGCGGCACCGATCCCCAGACCCGAAAAAACGGTGCACAGCAGCACATCATCTGTAAGGCAGATGTCAGGAAGCAGGCTGTCCAGCGCGCCCAGCGCCACCGGATATACAAAGGTGCTGATGACAGTAGTCAGTGCAAATCGCGCTCCCAGAAGAAAAAAGCCCGCCGCCAGCATGATCACATTGAAGATCAGCACGAACAGAGAGACTGAGAAACCGCACAGATGGTTCACCGCCAGAGCTATCCCTGTGCTTCCTCCCGTGACCAGTCCCCCCGGAAACAGAAAGAACTTCACGGTCAGGGCATAGAGAACATTTCCTGCCGCGACCGCGAGAATTCTCAGAAGATTATCTTTTACATCTTTCTTTGTCATATTTTCCTCCATGTCATTGAGATACTCCGGTCATTCTAACGCAAAGGGCGAAAATTGTCAATTACTTACATTATCAGAGAATCACGTTATCTGAGTAAAGCGGCCCTGCCGCGCTGCCTCTGAAACACGCAGCGCCAAAAATCGAGACAGCCGCATCAGCATTTCCTGATGCGGCTGTCTCTGTTTCGCCACTGTTTAACCTGTTATTCACATAAGGCGCTTCCGGCTGGTATCAGAACAGACCCAGACCGAAGAAGCTGTTCATCTGCCCGAGCAGAATGAAAGCCAGGAATACCGGCGCGATCCACTTGAGGCAGAAGTTTACGAATTTTTTCGACTTGTATGCACTGCCCAGACGGACTTCATCATCAAGATAGTCAGGATGCAGCCAGCCGAGAAGGATGACCATGATCAGACATCCGCCCGGCATCATGAAGCCTTCAGCAAAGAGGTCGAAGGCATCCAGCCATGTATCCAGACCGAAAGGTTTCGGCAGAGGGCCGCCTCCCAGAGCGTCAATGGAGACGATGACGGATCCGATTGTAGTGATGCCGATGATAGCCCAGCTGATCTTTGTCCTGCTGGGTTTCTTCCCTTTCTCGGCCGCACGATCCATAAAGGCCGATACGGCGCCTTCCAGCATACCGATGGACGATGTCAGTGCAGCAAAGAGAACCAGCAGATAGAAGATGGTTCCGAAGACCGGACCTGCAGCACCCATGGAGTTGAATACAGTCTGCAGTGTCACAAAGAGCATGCCCGGACCCGCCGCCGGCTCCATCCCTGCCGCAAAGGTGGCCGGTATGGTTGCCAGGGCGGCCAGCAGCGCCACAGAAGTATCCATAACCGGTACCAGAACTGCATTCTTCTCCAGATTCTCCTTTTTATCCAGATAGGAGCCGTAAACGATCATGCAGGCTGATGCCAGAGACAGGGAGAAGAAGATCTGACCGCCGGCCGATGCCATCACTGTGATCCATCCGGTCCCCCTGAACACTTCAAAGTTCGGCTTGAAGATGAATACCAGACCTTCCGCAGCACCTGGAAGGGTGCAGCTTCGGATTACTGTGATGAGCAGCAGCACCGCCAGACCGGGCATCGCGACAGTACAGAATTTCTCGATGCCGCCGGATACACCGCCCATAACGATGACCACGGTTGCAATGATGAAAATGGCTGTGTAGATCAGCGCTTCTGCGCCGCTTCCCACAAACTGGCCGAAGTATGTACCGCTGTCTGCACCGCACACACCCCAGCCTGCCCCGAAGATGTCGCCGATGTTGGCCACCAGGTATTTCACCACATAGCCGCCCAGTACACAGTAGAATGTCAGCAGAAAGAACGGCACGATGGTTGCGATCCATCCGTTGAAGGTGAATCTTTTATCCAGCCTTTCATAGGAGCCGACCGCCGCCTTGCCTCCTTTACGCCCGATAGCAAACTCTCCCAGCATGCATGGATATCCAATGAATACTGCCATGAGAAGGTAGAGGATCAGAAAGGCGAATCCTCCTCCGTTTCCCATTTTATACGGAAAGCCCCAGAGATTGCCCAGACCGACAGCTGAGCCTACAGCCGCCATCAGAAATCCGAAGTTGCTCCGGAACTGACCTTTGCCGTCTCCGCTTCCGGCTGAAGTGATTTTTTGTGATTCCATTATTACACCTCCTGATAATTCGCGGAATATATGAATAGCGTCACTACATATATATGCTTCCGCAGAGGTTTTCATGCCTGGCCTGAGCTGCATACCAGAGAAAAACACGCCTCTGCATATTGCAGAAGCGTGCTTCCTCAGTTCTGGTGATTTGTGGCAGGCTCGAACTGCCGACCTCTTGGTTGTCACCCAAGTGCTCTCCCAGCTGAGCTAACAAATCACATCATATGTGCCCCTGTAGTATAACACATCTGGTGCTGTCCTGGCAAGAGAATTCTGCATTTTTTTACTTATTCACCTTCCCGCCGCAAAGAGCACCACGCCGGCTGCCAGAAGAAGCAGCGCGATCCATCCCTTTACCCCCAGACGTTCGTGGAGAAAGACCCGGGACAGCACGATGGAAATCACCATACCCATGCGGTAGATGGTCATGATTACTGCCGCCTTGCCCAGGAACAGCGCTTTGTAGACCAGCACATGACCGGCTCCGCTGGCTGCCGCACCCAGCAGAATAAAAATCCAGGTTTTTCCTGTTATCTCACCAAAGCTGCCCGACACGCTTTTCTCCGGGCCGCGCTGCAGCTTTGTAAAAAGGATCAGCCATAGCACCGTCACCACAAGGATGTAGCGAAAAGTCGAGGTCACGTTGGTATCGACGGGAGCAGTATCGGCTTTGACGATGACATATGAGACGGCGGCAAATACGGCTGACAGTCCCGAAAAAAGGATCCACCTGTTTTCTCCGCGGATCAGACCTTTTCCCTTCAGCGCCGCCAGTTCGCGGCGGTTCATCATCAGAAGGGTGCCGCCGATGATCAGAACTGTTCCTGCAATCATATATCCTGTGATTTCTTCTCCCAGAAAAATCCGGCACAGTGCGGTGGACACGATGACCGTCAGACTCTGTATGGCGAGAAAGACGCTGACGCTTCCTCCCTTTAGACCGAGGAAATAGAATATCCAGGATATGGAGAGCACCAGTCCGGAAGCGATAACGCTGACCCAGGTCCAGCCTCCCATGGAGGAAACCTGCCCGAAACTGCCTGCAAATCCTGCAGTTCCCGCAAAAGCTGCCAGAAGCACCGTGTTGGTCACGGCACCGGTTATATAGGGATTCGCATGTCTGATTCCGATCTTTGAAAGTATGGTGGATATTCCGATAAAAACTGCCGACAGGCCAGCCGTTAAAAGCCACATAAAAAGTCCTCTTTTCTCAATAGAATCAAAGGTATTCTTTGCGAAAGAGGACATTAATATTCCCTATTATCTGTTCTTTGCCGGAACAGCCCGGCTGTTTTCAGTCGTCAGACTGTTTCTTTCCGCCCCCGAAGGTTACACCGTAGACACCGCCCAGAACCAGCACGGTAGCCACAATCTGCAGTCCCGTAAAGGTTTCACCCAGGATAAACACGCCGCCCAGTATGGATGTGACAGATGCAATGCCTGCAAAGGCCGCCCGCTTTGTGGCTCCGATGACAGAAATCGCATAGTTTGCCAGGAAAAAGGCCAGAACACTGCAGCCCAGCGCCAGATAGAGCACGCTCCCCAGAAACTCCATATCGCGAAAGGGCAGAGTCAGATACCAGGAAAGTGTCCCCTTCAGAGTGTGTTCCACAAGGGCACACAAAGTGAACACCACCGCACCGCTCACCACCATGGCATAGGTTTTCTCTGCGCTGGTGAACTCTTTCAGTTTCTGCGAGGTGATGGCATAGGCGCTCTCGCTGCACATGGCGATGAGCAGGAAGAAATACCCCAGGAAGTTGCTGGAGGTCTTCAGCTCGCTGCCTGCACCTATGAGCACGGCGCCTGCCACAGTGACAAACATGAACAGCACCTGCACCCGTGTAGGCCTGTCCTTCAGAAATACTGCGCTGAAGCACATGGTGATGATGGGTATGATGGCAAGAAGAACGCCGCTTTCTGCAGCGGTTGTCCTCTGCACGCCCAGAGTCTCCATGATGAAGTAAAGCACCGGCTGGAAAAAGCTCAGCAGCAGCAGCGGCTTCAGATCCTTCCCCCGCAGGCTGATCTTCAGCAGCCCCGTCAGAGCGCAGACGGTCATAGCCGCCACGGCAATCAGACTTCTCCATGACAGAAGGGTAAAAACGGATACATCGTCCACCACTTTACGTATAAAGATAAAACTCATTCCGAACAGAACCTCGCTGCAGACAGCGATCAGAACTGCGGTCCCGTATACACTTTTCTCTCTTTTCATCAGAACGCCTCACTCACTGATCTTTTACTCCTGATTTTATTGTAGCACAGTTCTTCATTCTGTTAATAGCATAAAATCGAGAAAAAGTCAGATAATTTTTGTCTGCGCCTGCAGAACCGGATCATACACCCGGGACGGTCTCTGCGGCAGATATTGACAAACTGCTTTCATTTCTGTAAACTGATGAAAAAGAAATCTAAGGAGGTACTTCCTATGAAAACCATCGGTATGATCGGAGGTCTTTCCTGGCATTCATCCCTGCAGATGTATCAGTACATCAACCAGTACATCGCCGACGCCCTGGGCCAGTACAACTGCGCACAGATGGTCCTGGCCAATGTCAACCTGCAGGACGTCTTTGTAAACCGGAAAGACGAACAGGAGCAGGTGCTCCTTACCGCCGCACGGCAGATTGAGGCCGCCGGCTGCGACTTTTATCTGATCTGCTCCAATACCATGCACAGACATGCTCCTTTCCTGCAGCAGCATGTCTCAACACCTCTTCTTCACATCGCAGATGCCACCGCAGACGCTATTCTTGCAAAGGGAATCCGGCGCATCGGCCTCATGGGCACCCGTATCACCATGGAGGAGGATTTCTACAAAGGCCGTCTGGCTGCAAAGGGACTTGAACCCGTTATCCCATGCGAAGCCGACCGCGCCTTTATTGACAGAGTTCTCTACGAGGAGACCGGCTTCGGTATCGTAAAAGAGTCTTCCGCCCGGGAATTCTATGCCATAGCGGATCGTCTCATCTCAGAGGGCGCCGAAGGCGTCATTCTCGGCTGTACGGAAATCGGTCTGCTGATGCAGCAGGAACACACAGATATCCCGCTGTTTGACACCACCATTATTCATGGCGAGACAGCCGCAAGGATGGCCATAGAATAGTACCGGAGTTTGTCCACGACAAAAGAGCTCTCACGCTGGAGAGCTCTTTTCTTATGTAAGTCTTTTATTGCCCTTTCGTATTTTATGCCCAGCCCGGGAAGATGGTCAGGAGCAGAGCTACAACGAATGCAGTGATGGTTGTATTCAGTACGGTTGTAATGAATACGTATCTGTAGGAATCCTTGATAGGAACTTCTGCGATGCCTGTTGCGATGATATATCCAGGGTTGGTAGGCAGCGTATCCAGTGTCTGAGATGCGAATACGGATACACGGTGCAGAGCGTTCATGCTGATGCCGATCTGC
The DNA here is from genome assembly GCA_051882975.1 of Emergencia sp. Lineage (GTDB taxonomy): Bacteria > Bacillota > Clostridia > Peptostreptococcales > Anaerovoracaceae > Senimuribacter. Next base: position 20,283 of record JBJESV010000061.1, on the reverse strand, counting down.
GCGAAAGTCTCGGACATATACGGCAGTGTAGCAGACAGTCCTGCAGGACCGGATCCGGCTGCACCTGTCAGCAGTGCGATGGCGATGACGACCTTGAACAGTCCCGGCACAGGCATGCCCAGCAGGGCATCAGTCAGTACAGGGAATGCCGGAGATGCTGCAACGACAGCACCGATAGCTCCCAGCAGACCTACCTGCAGCACCAGCATGGTGGCCTGTCCGCCAACCGGCTCCAGAAGTCCCTTCAGGCCGGAGAGTCCGCCGTAGTACCTGAAGAAGAAGATCAGGGACAGCACGATGTTCAGTGCCATTGCCACCAGGATGTTCCATCCCAGTGCGTTGAAAGTGATCAGCGTGGACAGGATAGGAATGACAGCCAGCACCCAGTGCGGTGTCTTTCTGTCCGTCTGACGATCCATCAGAGATGCAGGCGGTGTATAGATGTGGCCCTTTGCGATCTCTTTTCTGGAGATGATGTTCATCATGATGATGTTCAGCAGCAGAACGACTGCGCCTCCGATGAACCCCGGGATTGCCGCAGCCATCGGGCTGGTTCCCAGGAACTGTACAGCGATAACGTTCTGGTCGGAAGTGGTTCCAGGCATGCTGCATGCGGCAGTTGCCAGTGCACCCAGTACGACGCCGGGACCCATCTCGCGAGGGATGTTGGACTTTCCGAACAGGTCCATTGCGATAGGGAACAGGATGAACATCAGGACTACAGGGTTCATTCCGCTGTAGGACAGGGTTGTACCGATTACATAGATTGTGATGATTGCCAGAATCGGGCTCATGACAACAGGTTCACCAGGTTTTGCGTTCTTTCTCGCCTTGATCGTGAACAGATCGTAGAGAGCATTGGCGATGGACAGTGCAGCGCCGCTTGTGTTGTAGATCGCAGCGATGATGCAGCCCATCAGAACCGGACCAAGCATGCCTGTCACATAGTTGCAGACAGCCGGCACCATTGTGTCTGTGAATGTTGTCAGCAGATTCATGCCGTTGAACAGCGCGATGATCAGGCCGCAGATCGGAGCCAGCACGATGGTGGATACTCCTTTATATGCACCGTAGATCAGCAGCGCGATACCGACGATAATGCCGATGATACCTAATACAGCCATAATTATGACCTCCTCAATAATTATAAATGATAATATAGATTAAACCGTACATCTTACGATATACATACCATCCTGGAAGGTTGTCACATAGATATATCCTCTGTCATCGACCAGAATATCTTCTGTGATGGCAACCTGCGGTCCCGGCAGCAGTGTGCCGTCTTCGTTGTCAAACCAGTTTTCTCCCTGCGGATCAGGCGGCATGAAGTATGCGATCTCTTTCGGAACAAACGGATCGCTGACGTCATACACCCTCAGGCCGGCATGAAAGTAGCAGTTGTATACTCTGTCATCTCTCTTCTCGTAGCAGTCCTGCCCGAAGGCATCGAACATGTTGTGCGGTCCCATGACGGCCCGGACGCCGTCTACGATGTTGAAGTTGGTTCCGTGGGTGTAGCCTTCCGGCACTTCCGGATAAGGGAAGATGGAAATCAGGCTCGGATTTCTCATATCTGTGGTTTCAACCATGCCGATGATGTTCATAGGCTGGGTTGTGATCGGATGGAACATCTGATCCATCGGATTCTCGTTGGAGAAGTATCTGACTCTCTCTCCTTCTGTGGTTACCACGGCATACGGTCTGTCGCCCAGAGGCATTGCAGTATGAACTGCAGCGCCGCCCTGTCCGTTGCCGAACGGCGGGTTCAGCGGCAGTCTTCCGATGAGCTGCGGATTGGTCTTGTCTTTGATATCGATGAGGCAGAAACCTTCGTTAGGCTGTGCCGCATAGATGATGTCGTCCTTGACTGTGATCGCATGGAAGTTCGGCAGCTTCATGAAATCCTCTGTACCGAATTCAGGGATCTCGTCTGCGAACTTGTTCTGCAGATACTGTCCGTCTGCCCAGTAGGTGCTGACTTCTGTCGGATTTGCCGGATCAGAAATATCCACGATGCGGAGCACGAAGCCCAGGAATCCCTTTTTGCCGCCTACGACATAGACATAATCGCCGCCGTTGTAGAAGCATCTGTGTGCACCCGGTCCATCACAGTAGAACTGTCCCAGGAACTTCGGATGAAGAGGATCTTCTGCGATATCATAGATTTTGATGCCGCCCCAGTGCTCCATCTCTTTAGTTCCGTGGAGGACGCGCATGGTTCCTCCGTACATGGTGATCAGCCTGCCGTCGCCTGTCTGGATTTTCGGCAGGCTCTGTCCGTCGTGGACTTCGCTGACCCAGTCTCCTTCCATCCAGGTGGAAACCGGATTTGCCGGATCTGTCACGTCGACAATGTTGTATCCGTTGTCTCTGAAACATGCCGTATAGATATAGTATCTGCCTTCCGGACTCTTGTACATAGCCATCTGGAAGCCAGGCTTTCTGTTAAGATCTGTATAGCCGATGTATTCCATATTCTTCATCAGCATTTCGCTTCTCTGTGTCATAGAACATTCTCCTCCCGTTCATTAAAAAACAGGATAATCATTTATCCTGTTCTACTTCGTATTATAGCCGTTTTGTTCTATGCGTTCCAATGCTTTTTTGGGTTATTTGCATGCGCTTTATGCATCGTCATTGCGGCGGCCCGGTCTCACCCATCTACCTTCCATGACCTGCAGGAAATTCCTGATCTGCGGGTTGGTGCTGTCCCTTCTCCACAGAAGCCATGCATGGTTGATTTTCCCCTCTTTCAGGGGAACGAAGACCACGTGGCTGTCTTTGAGAATGTCATGCATGCTCTGGGGAAGAATCGTACAGCCCAGGCCGCAGTCCACTGCCGAAAGTGCGCTGAACAGAGAATCGGCTTCCATAACGATCTGCGGAAAGAAGCCGTGGCGCAGAAAACTGTTCATGATATTGCCGTATCCGTATTGAGACCGTTCTTTGCGCATGGCGATAAAAGGCTCTTTCTCCAGTTCCATGATGGAGACCTCCTCCCTGTCTGCCAGAGGGTTGTTCCGGTTGAAAACGACGCACTCCACGCTGCTGTTGAGAGATAGACCTTCTATGCTGCTCCTGTACAGGTCCGGAAAATGTGCAGCCAGCGCCACATCTATCAGATCCGCTTCCAGAGCATTGAATATCTCAACCTCTGTAAACTCCTCAAAGCTTACCTGTACATGGGGATGCTGCTCCCGGAAAGCCCTTACCGCCGCCCGGTTTCTCTTGCTCACGCCGGAATCCAGTATGCCGATTCTCAGTCTGCCCAGCTTATCTTCTCTGGCGAGACGGGCTGTCCGCATGATTTCCCCGCTCAGCTGTCCGACCATCTTCATTTTGGGATAAAGTTCCTCCCCTGCCGGAGTCAGTCTCGGATTCTGCTTGTCCCTGATAAAGAGAGCGCAGCCCAGCTCTTCCTCCAGGCTGGCAATCATTCTGCTGAACGCCGGCTGAGACATATACATCATAGATGCGGCTCTGGAAAAGTTCAGCGTCTCCGCCAGGCGGCAGAAACCTTCTATCTGTTTCATGTTCAAAGGAATCCCTCCCTCCGTGCACCATACTGCACCGGATCTTATATAACAGTATAATCCAAAAGGGCATCAGTCTCAACCGGAAAGTGTGCAGAAAAAAGAGACTGTCCGGGAGAACAGTCTCTTTATACCGCATAATGATCAGACACACAGATAAAATTCAGTTTTCTTTACAGCACATGAGCTTCTTCCTGACCTGTGATGACACGGTGGATACCCTTTGCCAGAGCCTCCATCTCGTAGGTTCCCGCGATGACAGAAACCGGTGCGATGAAGCCGACCCGCTTTTTCATCTCCTCTGTCAGATAGCTGGAATATGCCATGCCGCCGGTCAGGATGATCTTGTCGACCCTGCCGCATACGACAGGTGCCAGGGAGCCGATGTCCTTGGACAGCTGCATAATCATTGCGTCATAGACGATCTTGGCTTCCTCGCTGCCTTCTTCAAAGGCCATGCGTTCCACATCTCTGGCATCGTTGACACCCAGATATGCGATGAGTCCGCCCTGTCCTTTCAGCTTCTTCTGGACCTCTTTTTCTGAGAGTCCGCTTCTGAAGCAGAACTTCACCAGCTCTCTGCAAGGCACGCCGCCGGAACGTTCAGGGGAGAATCCGCCTTCGTCATCACCGACAAATTCGAGGACCTTGCCGCCTTTGATCAGGTTGCTGGTCACGCCGCCGCCCAGATGGCACACGATATAGGTCGTATCTTCCAGTTTCACTCCGTCTCTCTTTGCCTGCTCGATGCTTACCGCACGGCTGTTGAGCACATGGGTGTAGAAAGGCTTTTTGATTTCCGGAACACCCGTATAGGTGAAAATCGGTTCCGGCACGCCGCAGCCGCAGACAGCATCATAGATATAGGCGTTGATGTCAGCGCCGGCCTCTTTGATCATCTCATAGGCGATTACTGCGGAAAGGTTCGCAGGATGCGGCGCCGGAGAATTCCGGGATGCTTCCGCAAAAGCCTCATTGACCAGATATGCACCGCTCTCGATCTGGCCGACCACGCCGCCTCTGGCTGCAATGGCTGAGAGATCGCCGACAGAAAGATTCTGCGATTTCAGATATTCCAGGATGGCATCCTTTCTGAAATCCAGCTGATCGTTAGGCTCTTTGAATTTCTTCAGTTCTTCTGCCGGATGGTCGATGCTGTATGTATTCAGTTCCTTTTCTCCATCGTAGATCGCTACTTTGGTGGAGGTTGAGCCCGGGTTGATGACTAAAATATATTCTGCCATATTATCTGTCTCCTTTCGCACATGCAGCTGCCAGCAGCAGGGACTGACGCTTTTCCTTTTCGGTTGCGCCTCTTGAAGTCAGCGCGATCGGCGCTTTTGCACCTACGATGAGACCTGCCATATCCGCACCTGCGGAGAAAAGCAGCGCTTTGCCCAGAATGTTACCGCAAGGCATATTCGGAACCACCAGAATATCGGCGTCGCCGACCAGTTCGCTGTCGAAGCCCTTCTTGTGGGCAGACTCTTTGCTCATGAGGATGTCATAGGAAAGAGGTCCTTCGACGATGCAGTTCTTCAGCTCACCTTTTTTGTACATTTCTGTCAGTTCGGCAGCGTCCACAGTCTCAGGCTGCTTTGGATTGACTTTCTCCACAGCTGCCAGAATGCCGACTTTTGGTGTTTCATATCCCATATTGCGCAGGTTTTCCACAGCGTTCTCGATGATTTCCTTCTTCTGTTCCAGTGTCGGATACAGAACCATGCCGCTGTCTGTCAGTACGATGATCTTGTGATAATTAGGAATCTTCAGAAAGGCCAGATGACTCATCAGCTTGCCTGTACGCAGACCGGATTCCTCGGAAACTACGGCTTTCAGAAGGATTCCTGTATCGATTTTTCCCTTCAGGATAAAATCCGCCTCTCCGTTCTTTACGCATTCACAGGTCTTCTTTGCGGCCTCCTCCAGGGTAGGAGCGTTGATGATCTTCGCGTCGTCGAGGCCTCCGTCAAAGGCCTTGATCTCCTCTCTGATCAGGGCTTCATCGCCGACCAGGACGGCATCGATAAGGCCTTCCCTGCGGCACTGGTTTACTGCAGTCAGGGCTGATTTGTCCTGTGCAGCTGCAACGACAACGGTCTTTTTGCCGGACGCGTGAAATGACTTCTCCAGCTCTTCAAAATCTTTAAAAACCATAGTTTCTACCTCCTGTAAATCAAAATATGCTTACCATATGTTTAGAATATCATCTTTTCACTTTGAGGTCAAATTATTTTTCTGAACTAAAGACTTTTTGTCTGAATACTTTTACACTGTTATGTGTGAAAAAGAGGGGTTCTTCACTTTTTTCAGTATTTTTCTTTTCTTCTATTACTCAAATTAATATTTTGATATTATAACTTTTTGTTTGAATTCTATTGCAATGAATCCGATAAATTGATATAATCTTCCTATAAATATTGACTTGTTTTGTATTGCGGACAGGAGAACCTTTATGGTAAATAACGAAAAACAGCTAAAACTGGTGGCGGATCTGGTCGCCGCTCAGTTCGGTCCCGGTACGGAAGTGGTTATCCACGACTTTACCGGAGACATTGATCACACGATTGTATATATAATCAACGGCCATGTGACGGGACGCCGCATCGGCGACGGTCCCACTCAGGCTTTTCTGAGACATATGAAACACCAGAGCTCCAGCCTGGACAAGATCCGTTATGTTACTCACACGGTTGACGGAAGAATAATCCGCTCTTCCACGATGAATTTTTTCGATGAAGACGGCATTCTCAACAGCGCCATGTGCATCAATCAGGATATCACCGACCTGGTTGCTCTGGAAAACGCGGTGCGGGGCATGGCTGCCAGCAACTATTTTGAGACCAGCAAGCTTTCGGCAGACAACGATTTTGACGTACCGAGCCCTTCTATCCACGGCCTGATGGATACACTCATCGCAGAGGGTATCGCCCTCATCGGCATGCCGCCGGACAAGATGAACAAAGAGGCAAAGATCAAGCTGATCCGGTTCCTCGACGAAAGAGGCGTCTTTATGATCCAGAAATCCGGACAGACTGTCTGCGAGCTTCTGGGTATCTCCAAGTTCACCTTATACAACTATCTGGAAGAAGCCAGAGGAAAAGAGAAGAAATAACAGAAAGCGCTCCGTCAGAGCGCTTCTATTTTTATCTTTTTCAGTTCCTGCTGCCGCCTTTTCTTTACGACACGGTTCCGCTGGAATCCGTATATGACTGCGAGAAGCCCTGCCAGCAGGAATCCGCCTGCCATCCAGCTGTACACATGGATGGATGTATCTCCCATGTACAACCACTTCCCGATCTTTCGGTTTTCTCCCTCGTATGCCTCAACGGCATAATCTCCGACATTGTTCAGGCCGCTTCCTTCCAGCAGTGATGCAATCATCTCACTGTCTCCCGAGTCCTCGCCCCAGTATGCTATGCGATCCAGCAGTTCTCCGTCGGGACTGTATATCTCAGGCTCGAAGACCGTGACAGTCTCACCTTCGCCGTTTACCCTGACGACCATCTCCAGGGTGTTGCCTCCGGCAATTTCTCTGCTCAGCTTCACATCCTGATAAGAACTCACTTCCGAAAAGGCCCATAGAGAAAGTACCGCTGTCATCAGAAACACCGAAACTGCCGGAATCAGCCCGGGCAGAAACCCCTTTGTGCCTGAAAGGCGGACAACTGCCCAGATCAGCAGCGCAGCAGCTCCGGCCAGTACCGCCATACCGGCTATAACTCCAAGTATCGATGTCATAGTTCTCTCTCCTTCTTGTATTCGTTTATCAGCAGCCTGGCAGTCTCGAAATCCAGCCGGTCGTCGAGAGCAAGCTTCTTAATCAGCTTCACATAAGGCTCGGCTTCCTGATCCTCATGGATCCGGATCTTGTCGATAAGACGGTCGAGACGCAGCCGGACGGTGGGATACGTGACGCCGTACCGGGCAGCCATCTCTTTCAGAGAGCCGCTCGTCAGTATGAAATTCTTGATGAAGACCATGTCCTCATCCTCCAGATTCTCCATCCAGGATGGAACAACTTGTATTGACATATTTTAAACCCCTTTCTCTTACAGATCCTCCAGTCTGGTTCTGGTGACACGCTGCCGTCTCTTTCTCCTCTGGCAGCTGATCAGGTACATGGACCAGAGTATCAGCGGCGCCGGTGCAAAATAAAGGCACAGGATTCCGAAGGCATGCCAGGTGAATTCTGACTGCGGCTTTGATGCTTCCGCGGCAGCCTGCTGGAGTTCCTCGTAAGACACCGTTTTTCCTGTGTAATCCCCATCTATCCAGGAAACCGACTCTTCCACAGCCTCTTTATATTTCAGAGCCTCTTTTCCCCCGATCAGTTTTCCATTCCGAAGCTCTACATCCAGATACTGTCTGTTCTCACCTTTTCCGACTTCCAGAAACCCGACGGCAAGTACTTCGTTTCCTCTGCCTTCTCCCCTGTCTTTCCAGACCATATTGAGCTCTCCCGACCGGCTTTCACTGATCTGCACATTCAGGCTGGTTCCCCAGGGCCCGCTGGACGTCTCCTGAGCATTTGGCACGATGAGTATCAGCGCAGCCGCAGTCACGATCAGCGGAAGAATCCATTCCCATTTCTTTCTGCGTTTTATTGATTCCGCCTCAGCCAGGATCAGAAGCACAGTCACTGATATGAAAATCAGCAGTACAACAAATGCCGTGACTATCATAGCTCTACCCCCTTTCTTTAATTTTATTCAATATATCATTAAATTTAATTAAAGTCAATAGTAAATTTTATTTTAATTATTTTTCATTTATTCCATTTTCAGCACTGCCTGCATAATTAAAATCCGGACAGTCTGTCAATGGGAAGAACTGTCCGGTTTATGACATCTGATTTTCTCCGGATTCTGTCCGGAAAGGATTCCATATCTCTCTGCGGTATGTAATCAGATAGAGGAGACAGAGATACATGTTGTGAGAAATCATGCAGGCCCATGCGGAAATCAGACCCATACCCAGAATCTGCGTACACACATAAGTTCCCGCAATGCGTATGAACCACATGCCGGTGATGTTATAGACGAAAGGTCTCCTCGTCTTTCCCACCCCCAGCATCAGTCCCTCTATGACGATGGAAAATCCGAAGAATGGTTCCGACACTGCAACCATCTTCAGCACGGTGGATCCCAGTCCGATAACTTCATCGCTGGATGAGAATATTCCCACTAGAGGTTCCGCGCTGAAAAACAAAGCTGCACCGGTCAGAATCATCAGTCCCACTTCGATAGGTATGAACATGGACGCATATTTCTTCAGCAGTTTTTCATCTCCGGCGCCGTACGCGTTTCCTGCCAGTGTGGATGCAGCTGACTGCATGCCGAAGCCGGGTATATAAAATGCTGATTCCACTGTATTGGCAATGGTATGGGCCGCTGTCGCAGCTTCTCCGATGGAATTGATCATGGATGCGAAGAATACAAAACCCAGAGATACTCCAAAGCGCTGGAATACATTGGGCAGTGCCGTCACCAGGCACGGTTTCAGCACATGCATATCCAGGCGGAGCTTCATTCCCTTCGGCGAGACCACAGGATGTCTCCACAGTGCGATGCTCATTGCTGCTCCGCCGATCAGAAGGGATACCGCACTGGCTGCTGCCGCGCCGATGACGCCCAGTCCTGCTCCAGGCACGGTGACGGACAGTCCCAGAACATTCACATTTCGCACTGGATAGATCAGCAGAAAGTTCAGAACGATATTGACGATATTCATCACGATCCCGATGCGCATCGGTGTCTTCGTATCACCGGCCGCCCGGAGAATCGCTCCGAAAATGATACTTGCTGCTCTGGCCAGACTCGGAAGGCTGAGGATGAAATAATAGACTGCAGTCAGATCGCGGATGCTGTCATCCACCTGCATCCATACAGGAATGTACCTGCAGATGCAGACTGGAATGACGGTGAGCAGAATTCCCGATATCAGAACCACCAGTACAGCCTGGGATACGATACGGTGAATCATCTGGGGGTCTCTGGCTCCGCAGGCACGTGCCACATAGGACAGAAATGCCACAGAAAGTGCAAAAAGAACGCTGAACGGAAGAAAGATAATCGTGGCCGTTGCCCCAACTGCCGCGGTTGCGCTGGTTCCAAGAGAGCCTACCATGGCGGTATCCACATACTGTACTGCAGAGTTCATGATCTGCTCAATCATAGTAGGCCATGCCAGCGCCAGAATTACTGCGGCTGTTGTTCTGGATTCTCTTTTCTCTGTCAGGTTCTGCATTGTTCCTCCGTCTGATATATTCTCTGCCGTCTGCCTGACAGCAGAGCTGATCTGTTTCAGCATTGACAGATTTATTGTAACATTAAACCCGCCTTTAAGTTCAATAGTTTTCTCAAAAAATGCCAAAAAACCGGACGACCCCGTCTCACGACGAGGCCATCCGGCTGCGATATTTAATTAAGAAAGAACGTTCAAAAGAAATTATCTCGTGTAACCCTGTTCCTTTTGACATACTCAGTATAGCAATTTTTTGTGATGGTTCTGTAAAGAAATTTTATATGCTCTGTGTCTTTTTCATTCAACATTCTGTCACATAAAAAGGCCGCCCTCAGGGAGCGGCCGGTTTAAACCATTTAGAAAGGTCAGGTTTATGCTTCCGGTTTTTCTTCAGCCTTTGGAGCCTCAGCTGCCGGTGCATCCGCCTTCGGAGCAGCCGGTTTTGCCGGAGCTTTCTTTACGCGCATATTGTTGATAGCGCCGGTCGGACATTCTTTTGCACAGAGTCCGCAGTTCTTGCACTTGTCTGGATCAATCTTCGCGACATTGTTCTCAACAGTGATTGCTTCGAACTTACAGGTCTTTTCGCACTTCTTGCATCCGATGCAGCCATTGGAGCAGGCCTTTCTGGTATCTGCGCCTTTTGCTTCGGATTTACACTGAACCACTACCAGATTCTTCGCGCTCTGAACTTTGATCACAGAGTTCGGGCAGGTGTTGGCACAGACGCCGCATCCCACGCAGTTGTCTCTGTTGACTACCGCAACACCGTCACAGATGTGGATTGCATCGAAGTCACAGGCAGCAGCGCAGTCTCCCAGACCGATACATCCGTAAGGGCAGGCAGACAGTCCGCCGAAGAACTGTTTTGCGGCAGAACAGGTCTGCACGCCATTGTATTCCATAATAGTCTTAGCTGCATCTTTGCTTCCGTTACACATAACGACAGCAACCTGCTTGTCGGCAGAACCTGCTTCCACACCCAGAACCTCTGCCAGCTTGGCAGCGACATCAGCGCCGCCCACAGGGCACTTGGAGCAGCTCAGGGAATGATCTGCAGCCAGAGCATTGGCATAATCGTCACAGCCGGCATAACCGCAGGCACCGCAGTTGGCGCCCGGCAGTTCAGCACGGAGCAGCGCGAAAGTTTCATCAACAGGTACGAAGAATACCTTAGAAGCGATGGTCAGGATGACTGCGCATACCAGACCGATAGCTACAACAATTAAAACTGGTGTCAACATTCAAATCGCCTCCTGTTCTTACTGGAATAATCCGCTGAAGCCCATGAAGCCCAGGGATAACATAGCAGCAGTAATTAATGTAAGAGGAACCCCTCTGAATGCCTGAGGAACACCATCTTCGTTTTCCAGCTTGCTTCTTACACCTGCAAAGAGAACCATTGCCAGTAAGAAACCGATGCCGGCACCTGCGGAATTGCAGATGGAAAGTAAATATCCGAAACCGTCGTCGATGTTGGAAATACATACACCCAGTACAGCGCAGTTGGTGGTGATCAGCGGAAGATATACGCCCAGAGCCTTGTGCAGGGAAGGCATGAATTTCTTCAGCATCATTTCTACCAGCTGAACCAGAGCAGCGATTACCAGAATAAATACAACGGTCTGCAGATAACCGATATCAAATCTGTTCAGAACCTGCTGGATCGGCCATGTTGCCAGAGTTGCCAGCACCATTACGAAAATAACGGCGATACCCATACCTACAGCGGAATCCAGTTTCTTGGAAACGCCGAGGAACGGACAGATACCCAGGAACTGAGACAGTACGTAGTTGTTGACGAGAATTACGCTCATCATTGTTGTTATGATTAACATGCTTCTTCAGCTCCTTTCTCACATTCTTTTTCTTTTCTTGCACCGCCGCACATAGCAGCCATGGCACAGCCTTCACATCCGAAATCCTTTTTCTTCAGGCCCTTGCCCTTTGTGAAGTAGTTCACAGCAGCAATGAGAACACCGAATACGAAGAATCCGCCCGGAGCCAGGTTGAAGATTCCCATTCCAGGAACGATATTGGTCAGAACTTCTACTCCGAACAGTGTGCCGGATCCGAAGAATTCTCTGATCAGACCCATGATGCCCAGTGCCAGAGTGAAACCGATACCCATTCCGATACCGTCCAGTGCGGAATCAAACGGGTTGTTCTTGCTTGCAAACATTTCGGCTCTTCCCAGAATGATGCAGTTTACTACGATCAGAGGGATGAATAGTCCCAGTGAATCATAGAGGGAAGGAACAAATGCCTGGAGCATTAACTGTACAACGGTTACGAATCCGGCGATGACTACGATGTAGCACGGGATACGAACCTTGTCAGGAATGATTTTTCTGAGCAAGGAAATTACGATGTTGGAACAGATCAGTACTGCAGTTGCAGATACTCCCATTCCGATACCGTTGATTGCTGAGGAAGTCGTTGCCAGCGTCGGGCAGGTTCCCAGCAGCAGTACCAGTACAGGGTTTTCCTTGATGATACCTTTGGTAAGGATGCTTAATTTGCTTGGTTTTTTATCCATTATTCAGCACCTCCTACTGATTTATACTGCTCTAATGCGCAGTATACACCGTAGTGCACTGCGTTAGAGGAAATGGTTGCACCGGTTACATGGTTTACAGCGGAATCTGTCTTGGCTGCTGTTGAAGTCAGCTCGCTGAGTCCGATGTACTGCTTCAGATGACTGTCTGCATGAGCCTTGGTTCCCAGACCCGGTGTATCGCCGTGGGCTGTAACCTTGACGCCTGTGATCTTTCCTTCTGAGTCGATGCCGATCATCTCTGTCAGCGCGCCGCCGAAGGACTTGGTCACTACAGTGATAACCATGCCGCTTCCGTTGTCAGCGATATAGCAGTCTTCTGCATACACCTTGCCCGGATCGGATTCAACCAGTTCACCGCTGTATTCAGTGAAGGAATCTGCTGCAGGAAGGAGCTCCATACGAGCAGCATCTGCAGTTTTCTTGGAGTTTTCGTCGATAATCGGTTTTGTTACACCGTATGTAGCTGCCAGTGCAGCTGTAATAACCAGACAGATGCATACAAGAACGACGATAGGTGCAACATATTCTTTAAATGTATTGTTATTTTTCATTTTTCTTTGCACCTCCATATGTTAATTTGATGCACAGCTGATCGATCAGCGGAGTCATGATGTTCATCAGCAGAATGGAGAAGGATACGCCTTCAGGGTAGGATCCCCACAGCCTGATAACCATGGTCAGAATACCGCAGCCTACGCCCATGATGACCTTGCCGAGAGGCATGATCGGGGAAGTTACATAGTCTGTCGCCATGAAGAATGCACCCAGCATTACGCCGCCTGCGCAGATATGGAACACTGCCATGTGCAGTGCGCCTGCATCGCTTCCGGTGATACCGTAGTAAAGCAGTGCGATAACAAATACTGTACCGATAAAGCATGCAGGAATGATCGGGCTGATGATCTTCTTCCAGATCAGGAAGAGTCCGCCGATGAGCAGTGCGATGGCACTGACTTCGCCCATGGAACCGCCGATGAAACCGAGGAACATTTCCATGTTGGTCGGAAGATCTGCAGTGCTTCCCTCAGCCAGAATACCCAGCGGAGTAGCACTTGTCTCTGCATCGATAGTGGACATGGACGGAACCGGCCAGGTCGTCATCTCAGTGGCAAAGGAGATGAACAGCACGATTCTTGCTGTGATGGCAGGGTTGACAACGTTTCTGCCTATGCCGCCGTAGAGCTGCTTGACGATGACGATTGCCACAAAGCAGCCGATTACAGCCATCCACAGCGGGAAGTTGGACGGAACATTGAATGCGATGAGCACACCGGTGACTGCTGCGGAAAGGTCGCCTGCAGTCTGTCTCTTGTGCATCAGTTTATTATACAGCCACTCAAAGCCGACACTTGCGACTACGCATACCAGAGTCAGCAGAATGACTCTGAAACCGAATACGTATATACTTACAAGGAAAGAAGGTACCAGAGCAATGAGCACCATCGCCATGGTCTTCTGGGTATCCACGCCGGTGACCAGATGCGGTGCGGAGGATACTGCTAAATTGTTATAAAATTTATTATCCATTATTTAATTCCAGCCTCCTTTACAACAGCTTTTCCAAGCTTGTTCATGAAGCCCAGAGGTCTTCTTGCAGGACATACATAGGAACAGCTTCCGCATTCCATACACTGCATAACCTGTAAATCGCTCAGCTTCTGTGCATCTCTGCGCTCATAAGCATCTGCCAGAGCTGTCGGCAGCAGGTTGAACGGACATGCCTGATGGCATCTGCCGCAGTTGATGCAGGCGGTTTCTTCAGGAATATAAGCCTTATCCCTGGAGAATGCCAGAATCGCATTGTTGTTCTTGACGATCGGCATTGCATCGGAGAAGATGGCTCTGCCCATCATAGGTCCGCCCATCAGAATCTTCCTCGGCTCTGCCTTGTAGCCGCCGCAGAATTCGATGACATCGTGGATCTGTGTTCCGATCGGTGCGATGATGTTCTTCGGCTGTGCAACTGCATCGCCGTCAACAGTCATTCTCTTGTTGATGAGAGGTACACCGTTTCTGAAATACTGTCCTACAAATGCAACGGAAGTCACGTTGGACAGGATAACGCCCAGATCTGCAGGGAGCACGCCGGCTGCCATGTGCTGTCCGGTAATCTCGTAGACCAGAACTCTTTCTGCCCCTTTCGGGTATCTTGCCTGCAGCTTGAAGGTATGCATGTTGGTCAGACCCTGTTCTGCGAACATCTGATCCAGCTTTGCGATCGCGTCAGGCTTGTTCTCTTCGATTCCGATATATGCTTCATCGAGTCCGATGTATTTCATAATCAGTTTCATTCCATCGATGATATCCTGTGTGTCCTCCAGCATGCCTCTGTGGTCAGAGGTGATGAAAGGCTCGCACTCTGCACCGTTGACGATCAGAGTATGTACATCGTCGATGTTCTTAGGGTTGTATTTGATATGCGTCGGGAAAGACGCACCGCCCAGACCTACAAGGCCGCTCTCTCTTACTGCCTTGACAAAAGAGGCCAGGTCGTTTACTTCAGGAACCTTGATTCCTTCCCACATTTCCTGTTTCTTGTCTGTTTCAATGACAACCAGGGTATCGTTTCCGCCGACAGCAGAACGCTGAGTTTCAATCCCAGTTACTGTTCCGGATACGCTTGAGTGAATTGGCGCACTTACAAATGCATCCGTGTCACCGATAAGTTGTCCAACCTTGACTGTATCGCCTTTTGCTACCAGAGGCTTGCAAGGTGCGCCAATATGCTGCGACATTGAAATTTTAACAACGTCAGGTACTGGCATAACTTCGGTTTCACAGCCGGCAGTATTCTTATAATGTCCGGCGTCAATGCTGTGTAAATGCTTTGCATTTGAACTCATATTTGAAACCTTCCTTTCTAAAAAATAGTCGTCTTATAATCATACAAAGTAAATTATACTACACTTCTTCGCAAAAATCATTAAAATTTGTTATTTTTTTATCTTCCTTTTTATTCGCAGAACCGGCTCTTTCGAACCGGTTCCGTTTCTACATCTATATGCCCAGCCGAGTAAAAGATGCTCAGAAAGAACAGATTTCCTTTCCGCACACGACAAAGCCCTCCTCGTCAACACCCATGACCTTTTCTCCTGCGGCGCGAAGTTCCTTTACATAATCCAGTATTTCGCCGTCCATGATTTCTCCCGGACAGATGACCGGGATGCCCGGCGGATACGGGATGACTGCCGCCGCGCAGATTCTTCCTGCCGCCTCTTCTATTCTGACCCGCTCCGCAGCTTTAGGGATTTCCGCCTGCACCGGTTTTTTCAGAGTCACAGTCTGCCGTCCTCTTCCTGATTCCTCACGGAGAGGGTGACGCTCTGCCACATTCTGCAGAGCAGATAAAAGCCTGTCGAAATCGCATCGCTTATTGCCGATTCCTGTCATGCACATTACAATATCACCGGTTACCAGCTCCGTAAAGATCCCCTGATCCATCAGGAGCTGCTCCAGTTCCAGGCCGCTGACTCCCCGTCTGCTCATATCCAGATTTATTTTGGTATGATCCAGCATAGGGTGACGCAGGACATTCAGCCCTTCGATTTTCTCCGCTCCCTCATAAAAGTGCTTCAGATTGTCCTCCCAGTCAAATATCAGACTCCGTCCCTTCTTCTCCAGAAGTTCCGCATTGATGTCCAGCGATGCCATCAGAAGATAGGACGGACTGGTGCTTTCTATGAGCTGGAGCCTGTCTTCGAAGACGCTTCTGTCGATTCTCTCTGAGTTGAGATTTGCCACAGCGCTCTGGGTGAAACTGGCCAGAGTTTTGTGGGTGCTTTCAATGATGATGTCCGCTCCCAGATTTTCGGCAGCCAGCCTTTTCTCTCCGATGTAACTGTCGAAAAGCTTCAGATGGGCTCCGTGAGCCTGATCCACGATGAGGATTTTCCCTGCCTCATGGCAGAGCCGCCCGATTGCTTCGATATCACTGCAGATTCCGTAATAGTTGGGGCTGGGCAGAATCACCGCCGATGCTTCGGGATGTTCCCTCAGGCACCGCCGGATCTCCTCCGGAGTCACTTCCCCTGATATACCGAAGTCTTCAAGCTCTTCCGGATACGCATAAACCGGCTTTGCTCCGGCCATCCGAAGCCCGTTGTAAACAGACTTGTGACAGTTCCGTGCCATGATCAGAGTCCCCCCTTCAGGCACCGCTGTCAGAATCGCGGCGATCAGACCGGAACTGCTGCCGTTTATCAGCAGAAAACTGTCTTTTACACCATAAATCGCCTTATAACGATTCATCGTCTCCTTTATTATTCCTTCCGCCTGAAACAGATTGTCTGCTCCGGGGATTTCCGTGATATCACAATCCGCTATGCGGTCAAGAAAGATCCCGTATCCGTTTTCTCTGTAGAACCGGCTTCCCTTGTGACCCGGCATGTGAAAGGATACCGGCGAGAGTTCTGCATGTTCCAGCAGAAAACCGGCAACTCCCGTATTCTTATTCATGGTCTTCTCCTTTGAAATATGATATAATATATTTTATCATCAATCCGGCAAAGAGGAAAGCCCCCGCCGTCCTGTTTGTCCCGGGAAGGCGAAAAACAGAAAACCGCAGAGAAAGGACATTCTATGGCAAAGAAAAACACCAGAAACACAAAGGGCAGGATCATATCGGCAGCATGGAAGCTCTTTTACGAGCAGGGGTACGACGACACCACTCTGGATGAGATCGTCGAGCTTTCCGGCACGTCAAAGGGATCCTTCTACCATTATTTCGACGGCAAGGATGCCCTTCTTTCCTCTCTTTCCTACCTTTTTGACGAAAAATACGAAGAGCTGATCCCTACACTGAAGGAAGAGGACAGCGCCATCGACAAACTGGTCTATCTGAATCAGGAGCTTTTTCTGATGATCGAAAACTCCATCTCCATCGATCTGCTTGCACGGCTTTTCTCCTCTCAGCTTGTCACCCGGGGGCAGCGGCATCTGCTTGATCAGGGAAGAACCTATTACAAACTTCTCCGCAGGATTCTGCAGGAGGGGCAGGAAAAAGGCGAGCTCAGGAGCGACCTGTCTCTCAACGAAATAATTAAAACCTACGCCATGCTGGAACGAGGCATGATGTATGACTGGTGTCTCTGCAACGGTGACTATTCTCTGGCGCAGTATGCCCGCAGCGTGCTGCCGATGATGCTGGAAATATACAGGGCGTAAAAAACAGATAAAAAAATTATATTACTTTTTATTCTGAAAAAAGTATGTACTCCGGTCTATTTATAAAATGTTTGAAAATACAGTTTTTCTGCTGTATTTTCTTTATTTATTCTCATTTCAGTTCAAACTATATTCTGTGTTTCAGTCTATTTCTGTTTGTGTTATAATCCATTTATTGCAATATATATGAAAGGACTTCAGACATATGAACACATCACAGATTTACATCATGCTTGCTATCGTTATCTATCTGATCTTTGTTCTGGCGATCGGTGTCTACTTCACCAGAAAGAACAACAATACCAGTGACTTCTATCTGGGCGGCCGCAGACTGGGGCCTTTTGTCACAGCCATGAGTGCTGAAGCATCGGATATGAGCAGCTGGCTCCTCATGGGACTGCCGGGAGTCGCCTATCTGACCGGCGTGGCAGATGCCGCCTGGACTGCCATCGGTCTGGCTCTGGGCACCTATATCAACTGGCTCATTGTGGCAAAGCGTATCCGTGTCTATTCCCATCACATTGACGCTATCACTATTCCGGACTTTTTTTCGAAGCGCTATCAGGATAAGAAAAACATTCTCACCTGCATCGCGGCAGTGATTATCATTGTCTTCTTTATTCCATATACCGCATCCGGTTTTGCCGCCTGCGGCAAACTGTTCAGCAGCCTTTTCGGCATCAGCTATCTGAGCGCCATGATTATCAGCGCCATAGTCATCGTCGGATATACGACCCTTGGAGGTTTTCTCGCAGCCAGTACCACGGACCTGATTCAGAGCATTGTCATGACCATTGCCCTGGTCGTGGTTCTGGGCTACGGCATCACAGCTGCCGGAGGTTTTGATGCGGTCATAGACAACGCATCTGCACTTCCGGGCTATCTGGATTTCAACAATATTTACAATCCGGATACCGGAACATCTTCACCTTACGGCCTCCTCTCCAAATGTTCCATGCTGGCCTGGGGACTGGGCTATTTCGGCATGCCTCACGTGCTGCTGCGCTTCATGGCCATTGAAGATAAAGAAAAACTCACACTTTCCCGCCGCATCGCGACGATCTGGGTAGTCATCTCCCTGGCCGTGGCTATTTTCATAGGTATTGTCGGCTACGGCATGACACAGGCCGGTGCTCTGGAATATCTCGAAGGTTCCTCTTCAGAGACTATCATCGTCCGCATTGCCGGACTGATCAGCCAGCACGGCGTGCTGCCTGCTCTGATAGCCGGAGTCATACTTGCCGGTATCCTTGCAGCCACCATGTCCACCTCGGATTCCCAGCTGCTGGCCGCATCGTCCAGTGTATCTCAGAATATTCTTCGTGATTTCCTCGGAATCGATATGGATGAGAAAAAATCAATGCTGGCTGCAAGAGGCACAGTCATCGCCATCGCTGTCATCGCTGTATTCTTTGCATCCAATCCGGACAGTTCCGTATTCGAAATCGTATCCTTTGCATGGGCCGGTTTCGGTGCCACCTTCGGCCCTGCCATGCTCTGTGCTCTGTTCTGGAAGCGTTCAAACAGGCAGGGTGCTGTTGCAGGTATGATTGCCGGTGCATTTATGATTTTCCTGTGGAAATACGCCATCAAACCTCTGGGAGGTGCTTTCGGCATCTACGAGCTGCTTCCGGCTTTCGTATTTGCTCTTGCTGTGAATATCATCGTCAGCCTGATCACCAAAGCTCCTGGCTCTGAGGTTGAGGAGGAATACGAGGCATACCGCAAGGCATTATAATTCAGGAAATATTTTACATTTCCGGTTGCTTTCAGGGGAATCCCTGTGTTATAATTATGTTAAAGGTGAAAAAGAATTTTCTCAAAAACGGCTTTCGGGCCGTTTTTCCTTTGGAAATCTTTTTCGCCTTTTCATTATAATACGGATATTTCAAGGAGGTAACAAATGAAAAACCAATCTCTGTTTGCAGACGGAAGAAGAAGTCATTTCAGCATGTTCAGTGACTGGGTCTTCCACGCGGTATATGCCGCAGATACCGACGAATCCAGACAGGCTCTCACTGCCGTTCTCAATGTCATTCTTCAGTGCGAGGATGACCCTATCAGAAACATCCAGGTGCTTAATCCTGTCCGCTACGCCGACCGTTATGATAAAAAGGGCTCTGTCCTCGACATCAAGGCTGTCACTGACCGGGAGGAGATCATCGATATCGAGATGCAGAGCGGCAATCTGGATTATTATGTCAACCGTTCCCTGAGATACAGCGGCAATCTTATCAATTCTTCGTTGGAAAAGGGTCAGGATTATGATAAAATGAAGAAAAGCATCGTCATATCCATCGTCAACGGAACTCTGTTCCCCAATACAGATCTGCTCCATACTATTTTCCAGTTCATGGAAATCAGGGAGCACTTCCATCTTTCCGGCCTGGCTGAAATGCACTTTCTGGAACTGGACAAAATCTTTCCCCTGAAGCCGGTGGATGAAATGGATCCTGTGGAGCAGCTCGCAGCATACATGAAACTCGCAGGCGATGTAAAACACGAAGAAGATCTGGATCTGCTGATCCAGGCAGGAGGTGACGCAGTCAGAATGACGGAGAAACTCTTCAAAGAACTAACAGAAGACCAGCTGGCTTACGAGCGGCGTCTGCAGGAGGAGACCTATGAACACGATATGGCCACCAGATTCAGTATGGCCGAAAAAAGAGGCCTCGCTTCCGGGCTTGAGAAGGGACTTAAACAGGGTCTTAAACAGGGTCTTAAACAGGGTCTTGAACAGGGTCTTGAACAGGGTCTTGAACAGGGGCGCGAACAAGG
>JBJESV010000060.1:0-11072 GCA_051882975.1 Emergencia sp. | reverse complement strand
TGCGAGGTTCGTATATCCATTTAACTACGGAGACATATGAACTTGTGAAGATGTCGAAACGGCTGCCGCAGTTTCAACAGTACTTATTCTACCACGACTCACTGAGAAAATCAATGATTTTGCAGTACCTTTTTCGTGCAGGACACCCTGCTGCCGGCCTGAAGAGTCCCTGTCCGGCTCTCTTCTCATGTCCCGC
This sequence comes from Emergencia sp., assembly GCA_051882975.1. Taxonomy (GTDB): domain Bacteria; phylum Bacillota; class Clostridia; order Peptostreptococcales; family Anaerovoracaceae; genus Senimuribacter. Next base: position 10,876 of record JBJESV010000060.1, on the reverse strand, counting down.
ATAAAAAAACACTAAATTCTGAAATTACGGGTTGATTACCATATGGTAATGTAGTACAATAGACATAGTGATTGTTAAAAAGTAAACAAACTTGCTTGTTTAGAGGATTAGGAGGTAAAAGATGTATAAAGTATCATCCCTCGCAGAGGAGTATAAGAAGAAACTGATCACGGCTGACCAGGCCGCAGCTATGGTCGAGAACAACAGCAGAATCCACTTCGGTCTGGGCTGCGGCTCTGTAGTGGATATCGATGAAGCGCTGGCTAAACGCGCAGACGAGCTGAAGGGTGTGGAGATCATCAGCACCGTCACCATCAGAAACGAACCTTTCAAGGTTTATCAGGCGACCCAGTCCAACGATCAGGTGCGTTTCTCGTCTGCCCATTTCAGCGGATTTGACCGCCAGATGTGCAAGGACGGCAGATGCTGGTACATACCGATGCTTTTCAATGAACTTCCTTTCTACTGGAACCGCAATGAAAACCACGTGGATATCGCCTTCTTCCAGGTTGCACCGATGGACAGTCACGGCAACTTCAACCTGGGACCGCAGGTTGCTGACATGTGGGGCGTCATCAGAGGAGCCAAGAAGATCATCGTCGAAGTCAACGAGAACATGCCGATTGCCCACGGACATCAGACACAGCTGAATCTTTACGGAGTCGATTATGTCGTAGAGGGAAGCAACACTCCTCTGGCAGAGCTTCCGACAAAGCCTGCATCAGACATCGACAAACAGATTGCAGAACATGTAGTAAATCTCATAGAAAGCCACAGCACACTGCAGCTGGGAATCGGAAGCCTTCCGAACTGCATCGGACAGATGCTGGCAGAATCAGATGTAAGAAATATCAATGCCCATACAGAGATGTTCGTAGATGCCTATGTGGATCTCTTTGAGGCAGGAAAACTGACCGGAAACAAGCCGGTGGACAGAGGCAAGGCGCTCTACACCTTTGCGGGAGGCACCAGGAAGCTGTACGACTTCATCGATGACAACCCGATCTGCTGCACAGCACCGGTAAACTACGTCAACAACGTCAATGTCATCGCAAGCATCGACAACTTCATTTCTGTCAACAGCTGCATCCAGGTCGATCTTTACGGACAGGTATGTTCCGAATCCGCAGGCCACCAGCAGATCAGCGGAACCGGCGGACAGCTGGACTTCGTCATGGGCGCGTTCCTGTCAAAAGGCGGCAAGAGCTTTATCTGCACGCCGTCCACCAGAACCCTGAAAGACGGAACCAAGGAATCCCTGATCGCACCGATCCTGATGCCGGGCGCAATCGTCACAACCCCGAGAACCGCGACCAACTTCATCGTAACCGAATACGGCGCGGCAAATCTGAAGGGAAAATCCACCTGGCAGCGTGCAGAAATGCTGATCAATATAGCACATCCTGACTTCAGAGAGGACCTGATCAAGGCCGCAGAAAAGAACGGTATCTGGAAAAATACGAGCAAATGCACATTCTAAATACATTCTAATCCAAAAAAATATATCAGACGGAAAAGCAGCCGGCGCTCCGGAGATACGATCTCCCGGATACCGGCTGCTTTTCTGCCCATTTTCCGTGCGCGTCACGCAGCTGCATCTGCACCGCAGTACGCGCCGGTCCGCATCTAATTCACATCATTTCTGCTCAGGATCTCCGCCGGCGTCTTTCTCATGGTGTTGAACACAGGCAGCAGTCCTGCAATCATGTTGAACAGGAACACCAGTCCGAAGCTGATCAGGAAGACCGCCGGATTCATCAGGTACTGATCTCCGATGTACGGGATCTTTGATATTCCGTTCAGGATATACGCCATCAGAGCCATGGCGGGCAGCGTGGTCATAGTCGTCATAGCGATAATCTCACCTGCAAACATCCTGTAGATATCCTTTTTCTTCAGTCCGATGGCACGCAGCACACCCACCTCTTTGATTCTGGAAAGGAAGGAGGAGCGGAGCATCAGATACATCTCGATCAGAGAGATGAGAAGGATGATGCCCGAAACCAGAATCGTGGCCAGGATCTGCTTGTAGATGCTTTCTATATAGCTTTCGCGGTCATCGGCGTAATTGTCGCTGACCTTCACATTCTGCGCGGACAGTTCCTCAAAGACCGCACTTTTGTCCTCCGGTGAAAGCACCAGGCAGTTCTGGCTGTCCAGAAGCGCACAGACCGCGGTCTGTCTGCTGACATAGACGGTATCCCGCTGTTTTCTGTCCGAGTAGTAGCCGCATACCTTCAGTTTTTTGCCGTTCACCCTGGTGTCCAGACTGCTTCCGATGGCGTAATCATAGCGGTATGCCTCGCTGATCAGCGCCTCATATCTGGAGGACGGCGCACTGCCTCCGGTGATCCGGATGTTTTCATCGTCTTTTACGGCACTGTAGGCCTTTACAGCGCTTCCCGAGCTGACTGCCTGATCCAGGTTTTCCGCATCCCCTGCACCTTCTGCCGGCTGGTTGATCAGAATATCTGTCATGATATCTCTGTCCGCATAGACGGACGGGCTGCCCTGATCAGTAATTCCTGTGATGGTGAACTCTCCCAGATCAGGAAGCTCCACGGTTCTGCCGATGAAATCCTCGTAACTCAGGATTCCTATCATCTTCACCATGTTTCCCCGTAAAAGTTCATCCGCCGTCATCCTGTCTATGACCAGATCCCGTTTTCCGTCAGTCAGAGAACCTGCGACCATGGCATCCGGGTCCGCCATGGCCCTGTCGGAAAGGGATCCGGAAAGCATGACGAATGCACCGGCCGACTGGTAATAGTCGTCGATAGGCATGGTGAAGCTGGCAATGGAATTCCCCGGCAGGACGTAATCCACACCTTCCATTTCGCTGTACTTCTCATACATTTCAGGCGTGATCTTTGCACCGCTTACCGTCAGATAGTTCTGATTGACCTGGACGAACTTGTCATCGGTGATATTGGTGATGCCTGCGATGCTGCTCACCGCATAGATGGCAAACATGGATGCGAGAATAAAGCCTGCCAGAAGGATCTTCTTTATCAGAGAGTAGGAGAAAATCTTCCTGTACCCGGCCGCCAGCATCGTTACCGGACTGAATACCGAATTGTACTTCGGACGGAAATTATCATCCACCATTGCGCTGTAGTCGAACTCATAGTCCTCGTAGACATCCCGGGACAGCTTTTTGTAGTGGTCATCCACCAGTTCCACTGCATCCGATCCTTCCTTCAGTCCGCCGGGCAGCTGAATATACAGGCTTCCGTTTTGCACCACCACCCGGATCTCGCCCGGGTCGTCTTCTCTGTCGCTATAGTAGCGGATGCGGATGTTGTCTGCACTGAGCTCTTTCTGCACAGGCAGGTCCTGCAGGTAGATCTTGTTCTCCATCCTCATGTCCAGCTGCTCGTCGTGGACATTTTCTCTGTCGCTGACGATACGGCCGTCGACGATCTCGATGATCCTGCTGGCATAAAACTCTGCGATCTCTCTTTCGTGGGTGACCAGAATGACCAGCCTGTCACGGGAAATCGCCTTGATGATGTTCATAATCTCGATGGTGTTGCGGCTGTCCAGATTTCCTGTAGGCTCATCGGCGATGATGATTTTCGGATTCTTGACGATCGCCCTGGCGATACCTACTCTCTGTCTCTCGCCGCCGGACAGCATCCTGGCCGGGCGGTTCCGGTAGCGGTCCATCCCCACTCTTTTCAGAATGTACATGACCCTTTCTTCGATTTCGGCCTTGTCCTTTACACCCATCATCTTCAGAACCAGAGCCACATTGGTAAACACCGATGCATCTTCTATCAGATTGTAGTTCTGAAAGATATATCCCACATATGCGTTTCGCAGCTCGTCTTTCTTCCCGCTGGAGCGTCTGGTCATCCTGTCTCCGTCGATGAAGATGTCGCCGCTGTCCACTTTGTCCAGACCGCCGATGGCGTTGAGAAGGGTGGTCTTGCCGCAGCCGGAGCTGCCCAGGAAAGTGACCAGTCCTCTGCTTTCAAGCTCCAGGGATGTATCATTGATGACATGGATCTCGTTGCTCTTTTTCCGGTTGTAGTATTTGTTTACATGCGTCAGCTTTATCATCCCTCTACACCTCCTCTTTATATGCGTTCATAGCTGTCTTTCTGAAAAGCCCCCGTGCGTATCTGGCTGCCAGCAGGATGCTCAGAGCGCACAGCACCACGTAAAGCAGTGCCAGATCGGTCGCGCTGAGGAAAGAAACCAGATGCTGCAGATACTGCACCTGTATGAGATCCTTTTTCACCAGGATGACCGCTGCCAGACACAGCAGATAAGCGATGTTGAACACGGCGAACAGCTCTACTTTCAGCAGGCTGCTGCAGTTCTTTCTGGTGGCGCCCAGCATGCGTATGGTGGAAAAGTAGACGTTTCTCGATTTCAGAATCAGCTTGATGATGAAGTAGGAGATGAAGAACAGCACTATGATGACAGCTGCCAGCATGATGCCGTAGATCGTGTCCAGAATCACATCAAAGCCGCCGGAGTAGCTGATCATTCCGTCGTTGACGCAGAAGGTGCTGTATCCGGCTTTTTCAATGGCCGCCGCGGTCTCGTGGGTCAGCTTTTCGTCCGCCGTGATGACGCTGGACTGGAAGTTCCCCTTGTCGAACATGGCGTCAAAGTCCTTCTGACTGATGAAGAGAGTTCCGCTGATTTCCTCGAAATCGGATCGTCCCAGGTAATATTCCAGGTTTTCTTTGTTATAGACGGCGCCTACTCTGAAATCAAAGGTATCCTCAAAATACAGGCTCTTGTTTGTGACGGTCAGTTCTCTTCCTGCCGGCCATCCATCCACAAGAGCGCCGACATCTTCCGGTATATAGATCTCTCCCTGCGGCACTTTGTCCGACGGGGCAAGGGACATATATCCTGTACCGGTGCTCCCGTCCAGAATATAGTCTCCGAACCGGATGCTCTGGCTGCAGTACTGCTGCAGCAGATTCTGACGCATATCCTTCATGCCTGCATCGGTCATGCACAGATATCCCTCGCTGTAGGAGCTGCTTTCTTCCATGGCTTCTTCCTGCTCCTCGGTCAGATAGCCGTATCCTGTAATCCTGATTCTGCCGTCGATCAGCTTCTCCCCGTTACGCTGAGATACAGTCTCCACCTTCTGATCCAGCACCATGTGGATGACGTTGTCGGCATATTCGTCGTGAGGTATGAACAGAACGGCCTCCCGTGCGGTTTCCGCCATGCGCCCTTCTGCCAGCTCCTGCTCAAAGGCCGACTGGTTCTCCACACGGGCACAGATATAGTAGTTTTCGCTGTCATCGGTAATATTGACCATCATATCCAGTATCAGATCGTTTTCCACGATGCGCTGCACATTGCTGATAGCCGAAAGTTTCTCATAATCCGCTTCTGTAAGTTCTTTCCGGTCTTCTCTGGTTACGAGGATCCTGTTCCTTGACAGGTTCTCGAAGTAGTTGCTGTAGCCGCCGGTGTCCATATCCTGCATGTTTCTGAAAGAGCTGTACTGGGCGATGACGCCGGCATTGAGAAACAGGAACACGACAAGCAGCAGCAGAAATTTTGCCGGTATATTGAATGTGTTCCGGATTCCCAGTCTGGTCATGCTGCCAAAGGACAGGGCTCCGGCCCGCGCGGTCTTCACCGGTCTTTCTTCCAGGCTGCCGACCGCCTTGCTGACTGCGCCTCCGTTCTGCGTACCGGTCCGGGCAGAAGCCTGCCCTTTGGCTTCCGATGCAGCCGGATGTGAGATCCGCTTGTCTTCTGCGATACGGCCGTCATGCATGGTGATTTTCCTGGTCACATAAGGCTCCACCTGTTCGTAGTTGTGGGTCACGATGATGATGAGCTTATCTTCCGACAGCTCATGGAGCAGCTGGACGACTTCCGCCGCCGACCGGCTGTCCAGATTGCCTGTGGGCTCGTCTGCCACGATAACAGGAGTCTCTTTTGCCAGGGCCCGGGCAATGGCAACTCTTTGCTTCTGTCCGCCGGAAAGCTTGGAAGCCTTGGTCTTCTCATATTCCGACAGACCCACCTTTGCGATGATCTCCCTGACCCTTGCCGGTATTTCTTTCCTGTCATACCCGCTCATCAGAAGAACCAGCTCCACATTCTGATAGACGGTGTAGCTGTTTATCAGGTTAAAGGTCTGAAAGATACTGCCGATATATTTTTTCCGGTACTCCTCCAGATCCTCTTTTGTATATCCGCTGGTGGGCTGGCCGTTGACATACATCTCTCCTTCCTCAAAGGAATCCAGTCCGGAGATGACATTGAGCAGGGTTGATTTTCCGCTGCCGCTCTCTCCCGTGATGGCCACAAACTCTCCTATGTGGAATTCCACATCCACTTTGGAAAATCCTGTGGAGACCACGCCGCCTGCAGAGTAGTATTTTGATACACGTTCTAATCTTAGCATGTTCTTCCCCTTTCTTTCCGGCTCCTGCCAGCTGTCTCCCTGCAGCGGAGCCGGACGGTTACCTTAGTATAGCATCCGGCAGGTCTGCCCGTCTACGCCTCCCGGCGGAATGTAAGGAAACTGTAAGGAAAGATTAAGAAAATCAGGCCTTCTTGCTGCGACAGACTGCCAGAGGGTTTTCCACATCACCCCCGACGCCCGCCTGTTACTTTTTTCCCGCTGCACGATCCTCTGAAAATTCTCCTCTTCACTCTTGAAATACTGCATACAAAAATGCTATAATTATATGTTAATTTTTTTATTAGGACGAAAGAGGTTTTTTTATGACAACATCCAACTACACCAGCCCCCTTTCGGAGAGATATCCGAGCAAGGAGATGCAGTTTCTCTTCTCACCTGACATGAAATTCAGGACATGGAGAAGACTTTGGATCGCACTGGCAGAAGCGGAGCGCGAGCTGGGCCTGGACATCACCCAGGAGCAGATCGACCAGCTGAAGGCCCACAGGGACGACATCAATTATGACGTTGCCAAGGCAAGAGAGAAAGAAGTCAGACACGATGTCATGAGCCACGTCTATGCATACGGACAGCAGTGTCCGGATGCCAAGGGCATCATTCATCTGGGTGCCACCTCCTGCTATGTAGGCGACAACACCGATATCATCATCATGCGCGAGGCTCTGAAGCTGATCCGCCGCAAGCTGATCAACGCCATCGCAGGCCTTGCCGATTTTGCTGAAAAGTACAAGGATCTGCCGACCCTGGCATATACCCATTACCAGGCAGCTCAGCCGACCACTGTCGGAAAGCGTGCCACACTGTGGCTCAACGACCTGGTCATGGATCTTGAGGATCTGGACTATGTCCTCGGTTCTCTGAAGCTGCTGGGTTCAAAAGGCACCACCGGCACACAGGCTTCCTTCCTGGAGCTCTTCGAGGGCGACCACGAGAAGTGCAAGGCTCTGGATCAGAAGATCGCCGAGAAGATGGGCTTTGACGGATGCTATCCTGTGTCCGGACAGACCTATTCCCGCAAAGTGGACAGCCGCGTGCTCAATGTCCTGGCAGGCATTGCACAGTCCGCGCACAAATTCTCCAACGACATCAGACTGCTGCAGCATATGAAGGAAGTGGAAGAACCGTTTGAGAAACATCAGATCGGATCCTCTGCCATGGCATACAAGCGCAATCCGATGCGTTCCGAGCGTATGGCGTCTCTGGCAAACTATGTCATGAGCGATGCCATGAATCCGCAGATCACCGCTGCGACCCAGTGGTTCGAGAGAACTCTGGATGATTCCGCAAACAAGAGGATCTCCGTAAGCGAAGCCTTCCTGGCTACAGATGGAATCCTGGAATTATATATCAACGTTTCCAACGGACTGGTCGTATATCCGAAGGTCATCGAGGCTCATCTCATGGCGGAACTGCCGTTTATGGCAACCGAGAACATCATGATGGATGCCGTCAAGGCCGGCGGAGACAGACAGGAACTCCACGAGAGGATCCGTGTCCACTCCATGGAGGCGGGAAAAGTCGTTAAAGAGCAGGGACTGCCTAACGATCTCATCGATCGTATCGCAGCCGACCCGGCCTTTAATATATCAAAAGAGGCTTTACAGAAGGTTTTGAAGCCAGAAAATTATGTAGGAAGAGCTGTAGAACAGACAACTGAGTTTCTTAACGGGGTCATAAAGCCTATTCTGTCAGCAAATGAGGACATCCTTGGCCTCACTGCTGAAATCAACGTATAGACCCTCTGTGCTTCATCACAGAGTCCGCCTGTACTGAATGAATAGGAGGAATTCAAATGATCAAAGCAATTGTAGGCGCCAACTGGGGCGACGAAGGAAAAGGAAAAATCACCGACACGCTGGCTGAGAACTCTGACATCATCGTCAGATTCCAGGGCGGAAGCAACGCAGGCCATACCATCAAAAACAGCTACGGCAAATTCGCGCTGCATATGCTGCCTTCAGGCGTGTTCTACAACCACACCACCAGCGTGCTGGGCAACGGCGTTGCGCTGAATATTCCCAAGCTGGTCGAAGAGATCAGATCTCTCACAGACCAGGGGGTTCCTGCGCCGAAGGTGCTGGTTTCCGACCGCGCCCACATCGTGATGCCTTATCACATTCTTTTAGATGAGTACGAGGAGGAACGCCTTGCCGGCAAATCCTTCGGCTCCACCAAGAGCGGTATCGCACCCTGCTATTCCGATAAATATGCCAAAATCGGATTCCAGGTCAACGAACTGTTCATGCCGCAGGCACAGCTTATGGAAAAGCTGGAGAACGTCTGCACACTGAAAAACGTAGTCATAGAAAACCTTTACCATAAACCGGCGCTGAAGGCCGACGAGCTTTATGCGACACTCATGGAGTATAAAGAGATGATCCGCCCTTATGTCGCCAACACATCCGCCTTCCTGCACAAAGCAATTCAGGAAGGAAAAAACATCCTGCTGGAAGGCCAGCTCGGTGCGCTGAAGGATACCGATCACGGAATCTATCCGATGGTCACATCCTCCTCCACGCTGTCTGCTTTCGGCGCAGTGGGAGCCGGCATTCCGCCGTATGAAATCAAAGAAGTCGTTACCGTTGTCAAGGCATACTCCTCCGCTGTAGGCGCCGGCGCATTCGTCAGCGAACTCTTCGGCGAAGAGGCAGATGAACTGAGGAGACGGGGCGGCGACGGCGGAGAATTCGGCGCCACCACAGGAAGACCTCGCCGTGTAGGCTGGTTTGACGCAGTGGCAACAAGATACGGCTGCAGAATGCAGGGAACCACAGAGGTTGCACTGACTGTCATCGATCCCCTTGGATATCTTGACGAGATTCCGATCTGTGTCGGCTACGACATCAACGGAGAAGAGCACCAGGATTTCCCGAACACCACATATCTCTACCAGGCAAAACCGATCCTGAAGAAGCTGCCTGGCTGGAAATGCGATGTCACGGGCATCAGAAAATGGGAGGATCTCCCGAAGGAATGCCAGGAATACGTCAACGAAATCGAAAGGCAGATCGGCTTCCCGATCACCCTTGTATCAAACGGTCCGGGCAGAGAGGACATCATCTCCCGCAAACCGCTGATATAACCGGCGGAAGTTCAGCTTCCGCCAGATGATACCGCCTGCATACGGGCGGTCCCGCCGCAAGGCGGATTTATGCAGGGCAGTGCGGCTGCAGGACGAGCCGCGCTGTAACGTATAAAAGGAAAGGAAGGATTTGTACAGTCATGTATAAAGAAGCTATCAGACCCGCTTGGGCCGAAATCAATTTAAGCAATCTGGACTACAACATCAAAAGCATCAGGGCTAAGGTCGGTCCCGACAAGGAACTGATCGGCGTTATCAAGGCCGATGCCTATGGTCACGGTTCAGTTGCATGTGCAAATGTTTTAAGAGAAAATGGAGTAAAAACCTTTGCCATCGCTACGCTGCAGGAGGCGATCACACTTCGTGAGGCAGGCGCCAAAGAAGAGATCATCATGCTGGGACTCACCCCGGACATGTATGCTGACACCATCGTCGAGTACGATATCACACCGGTGGTCTGTGACTCCGTCAATGCAAAAGCGTTCAGCGATGCTGCAGCAAAGGCAGGCAAGACTGTTTCCGGTCTCATCGCGGTGGACACCGGTATGGGAAGAATCGGATATCTGGCAGACGAAGTAGAAAGCTCCATCTTCGACATCAAAAAGATTGCAATGCTTTCAAACTTCAAGATCAAAGGCATGTTCTCCCATATGTCCACAGCTGACGCTTACGACAAGACCTATTCCCATCAGCAGGAGGCAAAGTACAACGCCTTCTATGAGGCACTGACAAAGGCAGGCATCGACATTCCGTTCAGAACCCTGGCCAACAGCGCTTCCATCATGGAACTGCCGTCCATCTATTTTGACGCAGTCCGTCCGGGCATCATTCTCTACGGATGCTACCCTTCCGATGAAGTGGACAGAAACCAGCTTTCCATCAAGCCGGTTATGAGCGTCAAGGCAAATATCGTGCACCTGAAAGACGTTCCGGCAGACTTCTCCGTAGGTTACGGCAGAAAGTACATCTCCGAAAAGCCGGCAAGAATCGCCACCATCGCTCTGGGCTATGCTGACGGCTACCCTCGTCCGTATTCCTCACAGGCGAAAGTCATCGTAAACGGTGTGGTATGCCCGATCGCAGGAAACATCTGCATGGACCAGTGCATGATCGACGTGTCCGCTGTTCCTGACGTAAAGGTCGGCGACGAGGTCATCGTCATGGGAACTGACGGTGTCAACACCATTCTGGCAGACGACATTGCAGATGCGACAGGCACCATCAACTACGAGATCTGCTGCGCCTTCGGCCAGAGACTTCCAAAGGTGTATGTAAAGTAGAATGTTTCAAAACTTTTAATAAATAACAGACGAAAGGCAGCTGGCACAGACCGGCTGCTTTTCAGTTTTCCTCTTTCCTTTACCAGAATCTCTGAA
>JBJESV010000059.1:74340-101660 GCA_051882975.1 Emergencia sp. | reverse complement strand
AACCTATGACCCTCTGCTTGTAAGGCAGATGCTCTCCCAGCTGAGCTAAACGCCCTCAGTGTCCGATTAAATTACTTGGCACATTTACAGATTATACTATATCTGTTTGAATCTGTCAAGTATTTTTTTCTTTTCTTCAGATGCCTGTCCGCATCTTCAGACTGTTTTAACAAACGAGCCGTAGATTATAATATCACACATCGAAGCTCATGTCAACACTTTTTTAAATCAGAAAATCACTTTCTGATTTTCTGTAAGCTGATATCTTCCTTTACTGTCTGAGCTCTGCCTGACGACAGTCCCGTAATCGCGTCCTTCAATGCTCCCGCATGAGACGGATCGGTAATCACATCAAAAGTAACCGTATCAGCATAGATTATATTAGCAAATTTTATCTCAAATGTAAAGGGGAAATTTTGTATTTTATTAAAAACAGCGTATTCCACCCTGTATGTAATGACGCTCTTCTCCATCACGTCGCAGAGTCCGGCCGCCGAGATTCCAAGTTTTGCACTACTCGTGTAAGCTCTTACCAGTCCGCCGGTCCCCAGCTTGATTCCGCCGAAATACCGTGTGACTACAACGGCCACGTCGGTAATGCCCTCCTGCACCAGCATCTGCACGATGGGGGCACCGCTGGTCCCCTGGGGTTCACCGTCATCGCTGGCCCACTGGATCTGAAACCTGTCGCCGATGACCATGGCAGGCACATTATGGGTCGCGTCCTTGTGCTTCTTTCTGACAGAAGCAATGAAAGCCTCTGCCTCTTCTCTGTTCTCGACAGGCTGCACATAAGCTATGAACCTGGATTTCTCTATTATCTGCTCCGCACTGGCGGCTTCTGCAACGGTACTATATAACTTCATATTGTTTCAACCTCTGATAATCTTCCTGTTTCAGCTCAACATCGAAAAGCGTTCCCCCTTCACCGTATTCCATGGAGCACACTTTGACCTTTTCACAAAGCCAGGAGGAAATATCTCCTCTGGTATATGGAATCAGCAGACTGGTTCTGACCACATTGCCGAAGAGTTTCTCTCTGATCACCTCGATCAGCATGTCCATGCCCGTATTCTCTTTTGCGGAGACGAAAACCTGGGCACAGCCGGTGGCCGGCGGATGAAACTCGCCTGCGATGTCCATTTTGTTGTATACCATTATCTTTTCTCTGTCTGAGGCTCCGATTTCATCCAGCACTTTGTCCGTCACGCCGATATGAAAGGCGCACTCCTCATAAGCCGCATCCACCACATGGAGGAGCAGATCCGCATAAAGGACTTCCTCCAGGGTCGCCTTGAAGGCTTCGACCAGACTGTGGGGCAGACGGCTGACAAATCCAACCGTGTCCACCAGAATAAACTCCTGCCCTGCGGAAAGGCGCACGCTGCGGCTCTGGGCGTCCAGGGTGGCAAACAGCATATCCTTTTCCTTTACGGATTTTTCTTCTTTGTCGGTCAGGGAAAGCAGCCTGTTCATCAGTGCCGATTTCCCTGAGTTCGTATAGCCTACCAGGGCAACCACCGGGATCCCGCTCTTTTCCCTTCTGGCACGCTGCACGCTTCTCGTTCGCGTCAGTTCGCGGAGCTCGCTTCTGATATCGTCCACTCTCCGTTCTATATGCCGGCGGTCTGTCTCCAGCTTTTTCTCTCCGGGGCCTCTGGTTCCGATGCCGCCGCCCAGGCGGGACAGGGATTTTCCAAAACCCGTCAGACGCGGCAGACGGTATTTCAGCTGGGCCAGTTCAACCTGCAGTTTTCCTTCCCGGGAATCGGCCCGGGATGCAAAGATATCCAGAATCAGGATCGTCCGGTCTATCACCCTGCAGCCGATGGCATCTTCCAGATTCCGTATCTGCATGCCTGTAAGTTCATCATTGAATATGACTACGTCGGCCTCCATGTTCTCAGCAAGCTGCGCGACCTCTTCAACCTTTCCCTTTCCTATAAGCGTCGCCGTGTTCGGCTTTTCCAGAGTCTGTATCACAGTACCCAGCACTTCCGTATCCGCCGCCTCTGCAAGTCCTGCCAGCTCTTCCATGGAATAGGTGATATCCTCTCTGCGCTGCAGGCCCACCAGGATGCCTCTGTATTTTTCTTCTGTTATTATCTCGTTGTTCTCGTTAAATCTAAGCATGACATTAGTATACCACAAAATCCGTCATGTAACATCTAAAATATCTTCTTCCGGCACATAGACATAGCTGTCAGGCACGTCTCCCACGATGACGATTTCAGAAATCAGCATTCTGGAGCGTGTCTTGAAGTTTTTAGAAGAAAAGGGCTGCAGAACGCGCACATTGCTCTCTATGACGATGTAGATCTTGTATTTTGTCTGATTGATGCCCTGCCCTTCGAACTCGGTCTCAAAGTCACAGCTGGTAACCGACAGCGGAAGGACCTTGATATCCACGCCCAGATCTGTCTGAGAAAGGATTCTGCTTCCGATAATCGTACCGTAGGGCACCCTTATTGTCTGCGGCTCCGCCTCGCTGTACTTTTTCTGCAGAGATGCAGTGAATCCCGCTACCAGTTCGTTGATGAGCCGGGTATTCGCCTGGACCATCTGCACCTTTCCGTCGGATCCCTTTGTCACCTTGAACAGATTTTCCTCGTATTCTCTGCCGGAAAATTCTTCTTTTATGGTCTGGCTGATGACAGCGCCTATAATCCCCCTGGCTTTCAGCTGGCTTACAGCATCGATATTCGGCCCGATCTGCCGTTTAAATCCCGTCGTAAGTAAAATGCACCCAAGCAGAATCATCGAGGCTGAAATCGCCGTTTTTTTGATCGGAGACCTGCCGGCGGCATGCCCTGTCCGTCTGCATCTGCTCATAAAAAACCTCCCTCTGCAGTCATTATATGCTGCAGGGGAGGTTTCTGACCTTCCGAAACGGGCTGTCTGATCAGATCTGGAAACTGCGGATTCCGTCTCTCAGATAGTCGTTGGTAATCTTGATTCTGGTTCCTTTCATTCCCAGGGACCGGGATTCAATGACGCCGGCGCTTTCCAGCTTGCGCAGCGCATTGACGATGACAGAGCGGGTGATTCCGCTCTTGTCGGCAATTTTGCTGGCAACCAGCAGTCCTTCATCGCCTTTCAGTTCAGCGAAGATCTTGGTCACTGCATCCATTTCCGAGTAGGATAAAGTGGACAGCGCCATATCCACCGCCTCTTTCATTCTGTTTTCTTCTTCTTCATCAAGAGCGATGCCTCTGGCCACTTCCATGCCCACAACAGTCGCTCCATATTCGCAGATGGCGATATCCTCATCATCATAGGCTTTATCCGGTCTGGCCAGCAGCAGTGTCGCGATTCTGTTTCCGCCGAAGATGATCGGAACGATAGTATGGTACTTGCTGGCAAGAGTATAATCCTCCCCGTAATATGCCTTGATGCTGTCATAGATGAGGTTCGCCTTGGTTTCTTCGATTTTCAGGAATCTCTCATTATAGATCTGCGGAAGCATGACCTTTCCGGTTTCCTCATCGAAAGCAAGCGGTGCTTCTTCTCCTGCAGCATATTTTGCGGCGAGAACCTTGCCCTTCCTGTTCATAATGTAGATATTGGAATCGAGCATCTCACTCATGATGTTGCAAAGTTCATCAAAGGAGATATAGCCTGCCGTGCTCTCTGTTAAGACCCAGTTCAGTTTCCTGATTCTTGTTAATAGTTTTTCGCTCATATTATAACCTCAACTTCTTACAAAATGCGACTATAAAATATACCGGTCCACATCATCCTTGTGAATTGTATCCATGAACTTGCTCTGCACGTATTCTCTGTCGATAGTAATCTGCTCCTCTTCCATTTCCGGAATATTGAAAGAGATATCCTCCAGGAGCTTCTCCAGAATCGTATGCAGTCTTCTGGCCCCGATATTTTCAGTCTGCTCATTCATAAGATACGCCATTGTGGCGATTTCGTCAATAGCATTTTCTGAAAATTCTACTTTTATTCCTTCTGTTTCTAAAAGGGCCTTGTGCTGCTTGATGATGGCGTTCTCCGGAACAGTAAGGATTTTCACGAAGGAATCCTTGGTCAGGTTCTGCAGTTCCACTCTGATCGGGAAACGTCCCTGCAGTTCCGGAATCAGATCCGTCGGTTTCACGGTATGGAATGCGCCGGCGCCGATGAACAGAATATGATCTGTCTTTACAGGGCCGTACTTCGTGTTTACCACACTTCCTTCCACGATCGGCAGGATGTCTCTCTGAACGCCTTCTCTGGAGACATCGGCTCCGCTGTGATAGGATGCGCTGGATGCGATCTTGTCTATTTCATCGATGAAGATGATGCCGTTCTGTTCCGCATTCTCCAGCGCCTCGTCAGTCACCTGATCCATATCCAGCAGGTTCTGCGCCTCCTGTTCTCTGAGGATCTTTCTGGCATCTTTAACCCTGACTCTCTTGGTTTTGGTCTTCTGCGGCATCATGTCCCCGAAAATATTGCCGATGGCGATGCTCATTCCCTCGTTGCTCATATCCAGCTGATTTCCCTTCGGCGTATCGACGACTTCGATCTCGATGAACTGTTCCTCCAGAAGGCCCTGCCGCAGCTGCTGTCTCACCTGTTCCCGAGCCATTTCAACATCGCTGCTTTCCTTCTGCTTCTCGGCCTCCTTTGCCTGGCTTTCCTCATAAAGCTGTTTCTGGCTCGGATAGCCGCCGCTGTTCATGATGAAATCAAAAGGATTCCTGGCCTTGCCTGCTGAAGCATCTTTTTTCTTGCTTCCCGGAATGATGGCTTCGATGATTTTTTCCTCGGCAATGCCCTCTGCTATATCATACTTTTCCTTCAGTTTGGACTGCTTGGTGATACGCATGGACGCCTCCACCAGATCGCGTATCATGGAGTCCACGTCACGGCCCACATAGCCCACTTCCGTGAACTTGGTGGCCTCCACTTTGACAAAAGGCGCTTCCATGAGCTTTGCAAGCCTTCTTGCAATCTCGGTCTTTCCGCATCCGGTAGGGCCCATCATGAGGATGTTCTTCGGTGTGATTTCTTCTCTCATCTCATCGGAGAGCAGGCTTCTCCTGTATCTGTTTCTCAGCGCGATTGCAACTGATTTCTTCGCCTCATCCTGTCCGATGATGTATTTATCAAGTTCCGCCACGATTTCCTTCGGCGTCATGCTCTGAATCTTTCCTGCCATGTTTCTCTTCCCCCTTTATAACTTCTCCACTCTGATATTGTCATTGGTATATACACAGATCGACGATGCGATGCGCAGAGACTCTCTGACGATTTCTTCCGCACTCATCTCCGTATGGTTGAACAGAGCGTTGGCAGCAGAATAAGCATAGTTTCCGCCGGAGCCGATGGCTATGAAATCCTGGTCAGGAACGATGACCTCGCCGTTGCCGCTGACTACCAGAAGATCTTCTTTATCTGCCACGATCATCAGGGCATCCAGACTGCGCATGCCTTTATCCGACCGCCAGATCTGCGCCAGATCTACAGCCGCTCTCTTCAGATTTCCGCCGTGCTCCTCCAGCTTGCTCTCGAATTTCTCTGTCAGCGCAAAGGCGTCTGCAACAGAGCCTGCAAACCCCGTAAGCACCTGTCCCCTGAATATTTTCTTGACTTTTTTTGCTCCGTTTTTCATGATGGCTGTTTCGCCCATGGTCACCTGCCCGTCTCCGCCGATAGCCACATCATCCGGACCTCTTCTGACCGCACAGATTGTTGTTGCATGAAACTGTGTCATTTCTCTCTACCTCCATTTTTCCTTTTACTGTATTTCTTTTATTCTTTATAATCACATTCTGCGCCGGAACATGCCAGCGTTCCTGTTTTTGTCTTTTTCTCCACCAGCAGTGACCCGCACTTCGGACACTTTTTGTTCACCGGTTTGTACCAGTAGGACTGGTCGCATTCAGGATATCCGCTGCATCCGTAAAACAGCTTGCCTTTCTTGCTCTTTCTGACCACAATATCGCGGCCGCATTTCGGACAGCTGACGTCGATAGTCCTGACCACCGGTTTGGTGTTCCTGCACTGCGGGTATCCGGAACATGCGATGAATTCGCCGAAACGGCCCATCTTCAGAACCATCGGTTTTCCGCACAGTTCGCAGTTCTCTCCGGTAGGCTGCTCCTCCACCTGAACCTTTTCGATAGCCTTGTCCGCTGCTTCCAGCTCCTTTTCGAAAGGACCGTAGAAGTCCCGGATCACATCCTTCCAGTCCGTATGTCTGATTTCCACATCGTCCAGACGGTCTTCCATATCAGCAGTAAAGTTGACATCGACGATCTCCTTGAAGTATTCCTCCATGAGACCGGTCACCAGAAATCCCAGCTCCGTCGGAACGAGAGACTTCTTTTCTCTGCTCACATATTTACGCTCGGAAAGCGTCCCCACGATAGGAGAATATGTGCTCGGTCTGCCGATATTTTTCTCCTCCAGTTCTCTGATCAGACTTGCCTCTGTATATCTTGACGGAGGCTGCGTGAAATTCTGTTCGCCGCTGACTGACTTTGCCTCCAGGATCTCGCCTTCCTCCAGAGCCGGCAGGATCCTGTCCTTGTCCTCATCATTTCCGTTCTTGTAGACTCTCTGATAACCTTCGAAGAGCAGTTTGGAGCCTGTAGTCTTGAAGGTATAGTCTCCATTGGATATCTCCACCTGCAGATTGTCAAATCTGGCTGCAGTCATCTGGCTGGCCATAAATCTCTGCCAGATGAGGCGGTAGAGCTTATACTGGTCGCTGGTGAGAGAATCTCTGATCTCTTCCGGATCCAGCGTGACATCACTGGGCCGGATAGCCTCGTGGGCATCCTGGATGTCTTTCTTCCTGTTGGAAAAGACATTGCTGCCCAGATACTCTTTTCCGTACCGCTCCAGTATGAACCGGCCTGCTGCCGCCTTTGCCTCTTCTGATATACGAACGGAATCTGTTCTCAGGTATGTTATCAGACCGATGGTGCCTCTGCCCTTGACCTCCACCCCTTCGTAGAGCTGCTGGGCCACCATCATGGTCTTTCTGGTGTTGAAGTTCAGTCTGGTCGAAGCCTCCTGCTGCATGCTGCTGGTCGTGAAAGGCGCCGACGGCTTCTTCATCCGCTCCCTGCGCGTCAGAGAAGCAACCTGATAAGTGCCCTTTTTCAGTTCGCTTATGATGCGGTCGCAGTCTTCTCTGCAGTCGATGACCAGTTTTTTCTTCTGATGTTCTGCCAGACGGGCGCTGAACCCCTTTCCCTTTGAAAAGTCAGCGCTTACAGTCCAGTACTCTTTCGGCTGGAAATCCCGTATCTCCTTCTCTCTGTCACAGATGATCTTCAGTGCAGCTGACTGCACTCTGCCTGCGGACAGGCCCTTTCTGACCTTTCGCCACAGAAGAGGGCTGATCTGGTAACCCACCAGCCGGTCCAGAACACGTCTCGCCTGCTGGGCATCCACCAGGCTCAGGTCAATCTTTCTCGGATGTTTGATCGCCTCTTTGATCGTCGCCTTGGTTATCTCGTTGAACACAATCCGGCACGGCGTATCCAGACTGATATCCAGCAGGTTTGCCAGATGCCAGGAAATCGCCTCCCCTTCGCGGTCCGGGTCTGTTGCAAGATAGACTTTGGACGCTTTTTTCGCTTCTTTTTTCAGTTCCTTGATGATTTCTCCCTTTCCTCTGATTGCAATATACTGAGGCTCGAAATCGTTTTCTATGTCGATGCCCAGTTTGCTCTTAGGTAAATCTCTAACATGGCCAACCGATGCGATCACCTTGTAATTTGCCCCAAGATACTTGCCGATCGTTTTGGCTTTGGATGGTGATTCCACGATGACTAATGTCTTTTTCCCAGTTGCCGCCTTTCTGGCAGTCGCTGTTTTCTTTGCAGTTGCCATTTTTCCTCCCGCACTTTTGAATAATTGGTTTCAGTAAAGCATTATTATAGTAGCCTTATCAGAATTTTGCAACAAAAATTTTCCCCATCGAAGAAAAAATAAGCCCTTTTATTTCCAGAATAGTAATTATACCATTGATTTCCGACAGTTTCATGTCGGTTCTGTGATGGATTTCTTCAACCGTTGTCTCTCCTCCCGATCTGATAACATCAAAGACCCTTCTCTCGTCTCTGCCCAGCCCCTGATAACTGTCTTCATTTATATAAGGAACAACTCCCATATCTGTGATCAGATCATCCATGAGTATCAGCGGCATGGCGCCGTCCCGGATCAGCTTGTTGGATCCGAAGCTGTAGAGGCTGGTTATATTGCCGGGCACGGCATAGACATTTCTCCCCAGATCGGCAGCGCATTCTGCCGTAATCAGAGCGCCGCTGCGGTTTCCTGCCTCCACTACCACGAGACTGTCTGCCAGGGCGGCAATGATTCGGTTCCTTAAAGGAAAATCAAAAGCTCGTACCTGATAATCCGGTTCGTGCTCGGAAAGCAGCAGGCCCTCCTCCGCAATCTGGATTTGAAGTTTTCTGTTCTCAGGAGGATAAAAGCAGGATGTTCCGCCGCCGAGAACAGCAATGGTTCTGCCCCCTGCCTCCAGCGCTCCTGTATGTGCGGCCGCATCGATTCCTTTTGCCAGGCCGCTGATTACAGCGATATCGCTGGCAGCAGCCTTCTTTCCCAGAGCCCTGGCGACGACTCTTCCGTACCGGGTGCAGCGCCTGCTTCCTACGATAGCCGCAGCCGGTCCGTCCAGAAGGGAAATATCTCCCTGATAATACAGCTCCTTTACTTCCGGCTTCAGCTTCGAAAGCTTTTCCGGAAAAAGAGGATCTCCTTTTTTCAGACATCCTTCCTTTATTGTCATTTTCTTCCCTCCCTGTACTGCAGCGCTTCTGCGAGATGTTCTGTCTCTATATTTTCACTGCCGGAAAGATCTGCAATCGTGCGGGCAAGCTTGCGGATCTTGAGCAGTGTCCGCGGCGTCAGCCCCATCGTCTCATAAGCCTTTGCCAGAAGCTGTCTCTGCGGTCTTCCGAGAGAAGCAAATTCGTCAATATAATGCTCATCGAGCTGACTGTTGAGACTGATCGGCAGATCCCTGTATCTCTGTTCCTGTATGCTGCGCGCACGATTCACCTGCTCCCGCATCTGTTCCGAAGACATGGCGTTTCCGTTCTCCAGATCGCTGTACTCCACCGGCATCAGGTGAATATGCATGTCGATGCGGTCCAGGACCGGCCCCGACAGCTTCTTCTGATACCTTTTAACCTCATAGTCGGCGCAGGTGCATTCTTTCTGCGGATCCCCGTAATAGCCGCATTTGCACGGATTGGTGGCGGCCACCAGCAGAAAGTCTGCCGGAAACAGAAAGCTGCAGCCCCTCCGGACCAGAGATATCTGCTTTTTCTCCAGGGGGGTGCGCAGGGCATCGATCAGATTTCCGCTGAATTCTCCCAGTTCATCCAGAAACAGCACGCCTTTGCTTGCCAGAGTGATCTCTCCAGGCACCGGCAGTACACCTCCTCCCAGAAGACCGGCCGGGGTGATTTTCTGATGTGGTCTGCGGAATGGCCTTTGGAGAATGCAGGGCATCCGCGGATTCAGCAGTCCCGCCGCAGAATAGATGGCCGTAGTGTCCACGATCTCCTCAAAGGTCATTTCCGGCATGATAGTCGGCACCCTTTCAGCAAGCATTGTCTTGCCTGTAGACGGGCTGCCCGTCATCAGAATGTCGTGTCCGCCGGCAACAGCCACCATGATAGCCCTTTTCGCCGCTTCCTGACCTTTGACATCGGCAAAGTCCAGAGTTCCGTTATCAGGCTCCGGAACTGAAAAGCAGCGGTTTTTTTCCGCCGAAGCGGTAAGCTTTCCTGTAAGATGACCGAGCACTTCATACAGATTGTCCGCCGCATGGATTTCCATATCCCTGACCAGGGATGCTTCCTGAAGGTTGGCTGCGGGAAGGTATATCTTTCTGACGCCGTTCCGCTTCATGGCAAGAACCATAGGCAGGATACCGTCTGTCCGTGTCAGAGATCCGTCCAGACCCAGTTCTCCCAGAAAACAGCATCTGTCAGTGACGCCGGCTTCCAGCTGCCCGCTGGAAATCAGAATCCCCATGGCGATGGCAAGATCGAAATGACTGCCCCTTTTTCTGACTCCGGCAGGGGACATATTGATGGTGATTCTGCAGTGAGGATATTCCAGTCCGGAATTGATCAGAGCCGGACGTATCCGTTCTCTCGCCTCTTTGATGACGCTGTCAGCCTGTCCCACGATATTGAAGGCGGGCATGCCTCTGGCGATATCGGTCTCCACTGTCACCGGAAAAGCCTGCACACCGCTCAGGTATGCTGATCTGATTTTGGACAGCATGATTCACTCCTCCTTTCTTCAAAACGCATCTTCGATCTGATTGATCAGTATCTCAATGACCTGAAATGAACAGCTGTGACAGATCCTGCCCTTCTGCTGCTGCAGATATGCCGCCGCAGCGGATTTCATATGGCGCCGCTTTTCCGCCGTCACAGCTTCTGACGGCCGTCCGAAAGCAAGACTGGTTCTGGTCTTCACCTCCGCAAAGACGAGAACTCCTCTCCTCCTGGCGATGATATCGATTTCTCCATAAGTGCAGCGGAATCCCCGTTCCAGGATCTCATATCCCTGATTCCGGAGCATCCCTGCAGCCAGTTCCTCTCCCAGACAGCCGATCTGCCGGTTCCATCCGGCTCCTCTTCTGTCCCCAGTTTCCGACATATTCCCAGGTATGTTCTGACGCTTCATATTGTCGCGTTCTCCTTCCTTATAAATGAATTAATGTAATATTTTACCTTCTCCCTTCCATAAATCTACTATAAAATGGTATTTTTGTCAATAAATATTATTTATGTGCAAAAAAAGAACCGCCTGTGCAGCGAAGATGGTCCCGACAGGGCTCTGCTGCACGGCAGTCTCTCTTCAATTATCTGTTATTCATTCAGTACGAAGCGTTCTATGGCTCGGGCTACCCCGTCATCATCGTTGGAGGCGGTCACATAGTCCGCCATCGCTTTTATTTCATCACAGGCATTGGCTACAGCCACACCGATACCGGCCAGCTGCAGCATCCTGCCGTCGTTGAGACTGTCGCCGCATGCCATCAGCTGACTCGCATTCAGACCAAGCCTTTCCATGAGCACACAGAGGGCCTGACCTTTGCTGGTGGAGCTGCCGCCGATTTCGAAATTGTGTGCGAAAGAGGATGTCAGCGTGATTCCGGGAATCCGGCTCAGGATTTCCGCCCACCGTTTCTTTTCCTCCAGATGGCGGAAGTTGATGCTGATGTTCTCGATCCGGCTCCGGTTTTCTTCCATGAATCTGAGGATGTCAGGCACAGGATTCCTGGTGGACAGGACATAGTCCGCATCCCGGAAATCTGAACCGGATCCTCTGATTTCATCGAATTCACTGCGGTCGATATATGCCCGTCCCTCCGTAAATGTCTCCACATAAAGGCCGTGTCCCCGCACAGCGCTGATCACAGCATCAACAGCTTCCGGGCCGATATAATCGCTGTAGATAGTCTCCATGGAGGTGAGGTCTGTGATATGGGCTCCGTTGGAAGTGATCACATATTCCAGTCCTTCGATCTGAAACAGCTGCTCCGGCAGAGAGTGAAAAGTTCTCCCTGTGGAGACCACAATATGCACGCCTTTCTCCGTTGCACGCCGGAAGGCCTCCACCGTCCTTTGTGAGATTCTTTTACTGCTGTCCAGCGTGGTCCCGTCCAGGTCCAGCGCCACCATCCTGATTCTGCTGTTATCTTTCATTTCCATCCCTCAATGCTAAAAATTCCCTGTTATAGTTTCTTACCTGCTTCATGGTGCAGCCGTCATCATGTCCCGGAAAAATAGTGATATCATTGCTCCATGTATCCACGACACTCCGGATGGAGCGCTTCATATCCTCTTCGCTGCCTCCGTCCAGATCGGTCCTTCCCAGATCCGTATCGAAGATTGTATCCCCTGTAAAACACATTCTGCTCTTTTCT
Source organism: Emergencia sp. (assembly GCA_051882975.1). Taxonomy (GTDB): domain Bacteria; phylum Bacillota; class Clostridia; order Peptostreptococcales; family Anaerovoracaceae; genus Senimuribacter. Next base: position 89,731 of record JBJESV010000059.1, on the reverse strand, counting down.
GCCATGATGCAGATGCTTCCCCTGGTATGTCCCGGGGTGTGAAGAATGCGTAGAGTTTCTCCTTCCAGATCGAAGGTGTCTCCGTCTGTCAGAGTCCGGTCCACCCTGCCCCTGTATACAAAAGCATCTTCTTCGTGCATGCAGACCGGACAGTCAAAGGCATCCCGCACCGCTTCCGCCGCACCCGTATGATCGTGATGGAGATGGGTCAGCAGAATGGCTTCCGGCCGCAGTCCGTGCTCTCTTATAAAAGATATGAATTTTTTCGGGCTGTATCCCGGATCGATGACAATGCAGCTGCCTCCTTCTCTCTGATAGAGAATATATCCGTTGCTCTCCAGGCTTCCCCCGATAAACCTTCTGATTTTCATCTGTCTGTGTCTCCTTTCGTTCTGCGGCAGACCGCAGATTCAGCATACGGTTTCATTATACCAAAACCTCTTGCAAATTCAAAGGGTTTGGATTAGAATAGTGTATGCATATACAGATCTTAGAAAGACAGAAGAGGAACAGTAACCATGAAAGTAGCGATCGTAGGTGCAGGTAAACTGGGTTACAGAGTGGCTTCAGCCCTGCTGGGCGGCGATTACGCCATCACCATCATCGACAAAAACGAAAACGTTCTGAACAAGCTCTCGCAGCAGCTGGACGTCATGACCGTCAATGCAGATGCCAGAGACACAAGTGTTCTGAAAGATATAGATATCAGGAACTTCCGCTATCTCCTTGCGGTAACGGACAATGACGAGACCAATATTCTCATCGCGTCTTTTGCCAAAAAGCTGGGATGCAGGCGGGTCATCGCCAGGGTGAGAGATCCGGAGCACATGAACCAGCTGGGTTTCATCAAGGAGACCATGGGCATCGATTCCATCGTCAATCCGGATCTTGCCATCACAGTGGAAATCTACAAATATCTTGCTGAAAAATATACCCTCAGCAACGGCATTTTCACCAGCGGAAAGATTGCTCTGATCGAATTCCCTTCCAAACGGTATCCGAAGCTGATCGACCTGCCTATCCCGCAGGTCAGAGAGGTTCTTCCGGGCATGCTCATCGCCGCCATCTCCAGAAACGGCAAGGTCATCATCCCTCACGGTGATGACGTAATCAGAAACGGTGATTTTCTCTATGTCATCGGCGAAAAGGACCGGATCATCGAGCTGAACAGAAAGGTCCACGAACGGGGCAAATACACCAACCTGCAGAAGGTTATGATCATAGGCGGCGGAAAGACGGGCTTCTATCTTGCCGACAGACTTTCCATGTTCGGTGCGGCTGTCAAGCTTGTGGAAAAGGATATGGACCGCTGCCGCTATCTGTCCACACATCTGAACAATGTTATGGTGCTGCACAGTGACGGCACCGACCTTTCTCTTCTCGAGGAAGAGAACATGGACGAGATGGACGCCTTTGTCACAGCCACCGGCTACGACGAGGAGAATCTGCTTCTCGCACTGACCGCCAAGCAGCACGGCATCGCCGACGTCATCTCCAAGGTCAGCCACGAAAACTACAAGGATCTCATCGAGCGTATGGGTGTAGACATGGTGCTGAATCCTCTGGATATCACCGCCAGCAATATTTTACGCTTCATTCAGGGATCCAAGAAGATCATCTCTTCTCTGCTGATCCAGGGACAGGCCGAAATTATGGAGATCGTGGCCCATTCCCATATGACCATGATCGGCGTGCCTCTGTCACAGCTGAATCTTCCGGACGGTGTTCTGATCGCCGCAATCCACAGAGGCGAACAGGTGATCATTCCGGGAGGCGACACTGTCATCGAGTGGAACGACAGAGTCATCATACTCAGTCTGCTCTCAGAACTGGGCGACCTGGAAAAACTGCTGAAAAACAAGAATTAGGAGTACTGCAATGACCGTAAACTTTAATGGCGTCATAAGGATTATGGGAATTCTGCTGCTGGTACTGGGCTTCTGCCTGATACCTTCTCTTGCGGTAGCAGTAATATACCATGAGGCCGTCGCCGCAAAAAGTTTTATATATACAATGATCCCCTGCTTTGCAGGCGGCATCATACTGATGAAATTATTCCGCCCTTCTCTGATCAGGATCAAGGCCAGAGACGGGTTTCTTATTGTATCGCTTACCTGGCTGATGGCATCTGCCATCGGCGCAGTGCCCTTCGTGCTTTCGGATGCGATCCCCAGTTACGTGGATGCGTTTTTCGAGACTGCTTCGGGCTTCTCCACAACAGGATCCTCCATTCTCGAAGATATCGAAAGTCTTCCGAAATCCATGCTTTTCTGGAGATCCTTCACCCACTGGCTGGGCGGCATGGGCATCATCGTCTTCGCCGTTGCGCTGCTTCCATCTATCGGCGTGGGAGGTCAGCTGATTGCCAGTGCCGAAACGCCGGGTCCTACTCTGGAAAAGGTTTCCGCCCGCTTCTCTGAAACGGCGAAAAACCTCTACCTGGTTTACATCCTGTTCACCGTTGTGGAGATTCTTCTGCTTCTTCTCGGCGGTCTGAACGTCTATGATGCATTTGTGCACACCTTCGGCACGGTAGGAACAGGAGGCTTCTCTTCCTACGGCGCCAGCATAGGCCATTTCCAGAGTTTTTACGTGCACTGGGTCATCATAGTCTTCATGCTTCTGTGCGGAATCAACTTCAACCTGTATTTCGTGCTGATCCGTCACGGTCTGAGATCCGTTCTGAAGGATTCTGAGCTGAAGCTGTATCTGCTGCTCATCGGCACCGTGTCTGCTCTGGTGACGCTCAATCTGATGACCACTCATACATATGAAAATTTCTTCAAAGGATTCACCGATGCGGTGTTCCAGGTGGTCTCCATCATCACCACCACCGGCTACGCCACAGCGGACTTTGACACCTGGCCGACCTTCAGCAGGATGCTGATCCTGCTTCTCATGCTGACCGGCGCATGCTCCTCATCAACGGGCGGCGGCGTCAAGCTGATCCGTATTCTCGTTTCCCTGAAGCTGATACGCAGAGGAATCTCTCTGAAACTCCATCCTCACCGTATCGTGACGGTGACCGTGGGAAAGAGAGAAGTACCTCAGGAGGTTGCGACCAATATCGCCAACTTCGTGTTTTTCTATATTTTTATTGTCTTCGCAGGTTCTCTGATCATCTCCATCAACGGATTTGATCTGATGACAACGATCTCGTCTGTCATCACCTGTCTGGGCAATATCGGCCCCGGGTTCAACCTGGTGGGACCGTCCATGAACTTTGCAGCATTTTCTGACTTCTCCAAGATCGTCCTGGCTCTTCTGATGATTGCAGGCAGGCTGGAGCTGTTCACCTTTTTCATGCTGTTCTCACCTCATTACTGGAACTCCAACAAGGCATAGACGCGAAAGGATAGAGAAATGGCACACAATTACCGTGTAATACTAAGAACAATTTCAGTCATTCTTCTGTTTGAGGGAACCGCTATGCTGGTTCCTGTGGCCTGCGCTGTATATTACGGAGAAAGCGGACCTGCATCCGCCCTTTTCTTTACAGCTATCTGCTGCATCGCTTTTGGACTGACTGTTTACAGACATCTGAAATACTATACACTTAAGATCCGCAACAGCGAGAGCTATTTTATCGCTTTCCTGTGCTGGTTCACCGTATGTCTGGCAGGCACCCTGCCCTACGCGCTGGCCGACTGCGGCTATTCTTACGTGGACTGCATCTTTGAATCCGTATCGGGATGGACCACCACCGGAGCATGGACGCTGGATCTGAACGAGATGCCCCGTTCACTGATTCTCTGGAAGGCCATCACCAACTGGCTCGGCGGCATGGGGCTCCTGCTGCTCACCATTTCCTTTTTCCCTGTTCTGGGCGTCGAAGGTCAGAAAATGGCGGCTGCAGAGGTTCCCGGTCCCGAATTCGAGAAGATGTCCGCCAGAATCAGTGACACCGCAAAGATTTCCTACAGAATCTACATTCTTCTGACTGTCACGGAATTTCTTCTGCTGCTGCCGAGCGGCCTGACACCTTTTGAATCCCTGGTCAACACCATGTCCACCATCAGTACAGCCGGTCTTCTGAGTCTGGACGGAAATATCGTTGTCAACTTCACTCCGTATGTGAAGGCGATCATCACGATTTTCTCCATCGCCGGATCGGTCAACTTCATGATGTACTTCTTCATGTACCTGAAAAAATGGAATCTTATCCGAAAAAATATCGAAGTCCGGACCTATCTCGGTCTTCTGGCCGGCGGTGCAGTGCTCATCGCCCTGCCTCTGAGGTTTTCCGGATATTACGACAGTTTTCTGAGCGCTCTGGGAGATGCATTTGTACAGGCGGTTGCCTTCGGGGCCACTTCCGGTTTCGAAGTGTGCGATATCAACACATGGCCGACGCTGTCAAAGATGGTTCTGCTCTGTCTGCTGTTTATCGGCGGCTGCGCCAACTCAACCAGCGGCTCCATAAAGGTAATCCGGTTTATCATCTTTTTCAAGATCTTCCTGCGCGGAGTCTACAAGAGAATTCATCCGCGGGCTGTCAGACCCGTCATGATCCAGGGCAAACCGGTCAGTGCAGCCGGCGCATCTTCCGTCACCGTGTTTCTGCTGCTTTATTTCGCCATTTTCATTGCCGGGTCAGTACTCTTTTCCCTGGAGAACATGGATATGGAGACGACCCTATGCACCACTCTGGCCTGCCTGACCAACAACGGTACAGGATTCGGCAGCATCGCAGGGGGCGATTTCAGCATTTTCTCCTCCTTCGGCAAACTGCTCTCCTCAGTACTGATGATTTCGGGCAGACTGGAACTGTATGCCATTGTCATGCTCTTTTCCCGCTCCTTCTGGAATCCTGACAGAGCCAGATCCTGACCGTAACACGAGAACCTGCGCCGCTGTGCCGGTTCTCTTTTTATGTCCTTTCCCATGCATAGCCGCGTCCCGATCTGCAGATGCTATGATGCAGGGGGTGATTTTATGACCGTCAAAGAGCTCATGTCTTCCAATGTCTGTTTTGTCACCGGCGATGCGTCGGTCTCCCATGCAGCAGCACTGATGAAACAGCAGAACATCGGTTTTGTACCCGTATGCGACAACAACGGCGGCCTCCTCGGCGCAGTGACCGACCGAGATCTCCTGCTTCGCGTGCTGGCGTCCGGCAGAGATCCTGTATCCACGAAAGTCTGTGAGATCATGACGGAAAAGGTGACCGTCCTGACCGGCGACATGGATATTCACGACGCAGCATGTGTTTTTTCAAAAGAAAAGGTGCGTCGGCTCCCTGTACTTGAAAACGGCAGGCTGGCCGGCATACTTTCTGTCTGCGATATGGCACGCAGACGCCTTTATCTGGCAGAAGTCGGAGATATTATGGGAGCACTGGCAAAGCAGGACCGATGAAAGAAAGAGCCGCTGCAGGTGACTTGCGTCACATGCAGCGGCTCTGTTCATTCTCCCCTGTTCAGTGCGATTATCGCCCCGACGAGAGCGACAATCAATAGAATGAATGCAATAAAAGACACTGTTACTGTTCTTATCATCATCTCTGTTTCCCCTTCTGCTGCTTATAGTAGAAATCCCTTTTGATATATTCATCATATTACGTTTTTCTTCTCCGGTCAAGGCTTCTTTCCAAAATTAAGAATTCTTAAGAATCAGATTTCATTCACTTTTTTCCGTATCTGAAAAAAATTCACAAATTCATCACCAAAAATTAGTAAATATTCATTGATTTGTTTAAATAGTTGTTTTAATATATTGTATAGAAAGGAATGATGCAATATGACACAAAGAAGTAAGAACAAGAGCAATTTCAAGAAAGGATCGGTGGAAATGCTGCTGCTTCACCTGCTGAAGACAGAAGGCGACTGCTACGGCTATCAGCTTTCACAGCTCATCAACCAGAGATCAAACGGTGTTCTTGTAATCCCTGAGGGCTCCATGTACCCTACCCTGTACAAGCTCATCGACAACAAATACATAACCGATTACAAGAAAACCGTCGGTAAGAGAATGACCAGAGTCTATTACCATCTGGAGGACTCCGGCATGCAGCGTCTGGAGGAGCTTGTAGAAGACTACAAGGAAGTTACAGACGCTATCCACAAAATCATGGAATTCTGATTTCAGAACAGAAAAGAGACAGGTCCGGGGGACTGCCCGTGCTGTTATATCGGAACAGCACGGGCAGTCCCCCGTTCGCTTTTCCGGCTGTTCGCCGGGTTACCTGTCTTCCTCTCTCTTTTCTCCATGATACAGCAGAAAATCGATCTGTCTCTCCTGTGCACTGGCTCCGATGACAAGGACCGTTACAGAGTCCCCCAGTGCATAGATTTTTCTGCTCTGTCTTCCGATGACCCTGTATTTACCCTCTTCGTAATCGTAGAAATCATCTTTCATGCTGTCCAGCCGGATCATGCCCTCCACAGTGTTGGGAAGCTGCACATAGATGCCGAAACCTGTGACACCGCTGATGATTCCGTCAAAGACTTCGCCGATATGCTTTTCCATATACTGGGCTTTCTTCATCTTTTCCACTTCCCGCTCCAGTTCCTGCGCCTTCCTTTCCGTCAGCGAGGAAGTCTCTGCAGCGGTCCGGGCGTCAGAACGGAACTTTTTCAATGCCTTTTCATCAGCTGTCCCGTTGAGGTACGCTTTGATAATGCGGTGTATGCACAGATCAGGATAACGGCGTATAGGCGATGTGAAATGGCAGTAATATTTAAACGCAAGTCCGAAATGACCTTCGCATTCCGTGCTGTAGAAAGCCTTTTTCATGGAACGGAGCATGACGGTACTCACCACGTTCTCGTAAGGCTCCCCCGCCACACGCTGAAGAATCTCATTCAGCGTTTTCGGGTGAATATTATCCGGATTACCAGGCAGACTGATGCCGAAACCGGCCAGAAATGCCTTCAGCTGCATGATTTTTTCCGTATCCGGCTTCTCGTGGACACGGTAGACAAAAGGAAACTGCATCCAGAAAAAGTGCTCAGCCACCGTCTGATTGGCAGCCAGCATGAATTCCTCGATCATCCGGTTGGCGGTGCGTCTCGGGCTGATTCCGATCTCCACAGGGACCTCATCCTCATCCAGCTGAATCTGCGTCTCATCGAAATCGAAATCCAGACTTCCCGCTTTTTTACGCTTCTGCCGCAGGATTGCCGCCAGCTTTTCCATCAGCTTCAGATCTTCACAGAGGTCCGCATACTTTTCCGTAAGCCGGGAATCCTCCAGTTCCAGTATATCAGAAACATCATCATAGACCATTCTGGCCTTTGAACGGATGATGCTCTCAAAGAATTCGTGACTGATTACGTTCCCTTCCTGATCGATCTCCATCTGGCAGCTCAGTGTCAGCCTGTCCTCATCCGGGTTCAGACTGCAGATACCGTTGGACAGCACTCTGGGCAGCATGGGAACCACACGGGACAGCAGGTAGACACTGTTGCCGCGTTTTTCCGCCTCCCTGTCCAGAGGTCCGTCGGCACTGACATAGTGGCTCACATCAGCGATATGAACGCCCAGAAGAAAGTTTCCGCAATCGGTCATCCGGATAGAGACCGCATCGTCCAGATCCTTTGCAGAAGGCCCGTCGATGGTGATGACAGCTTCGCTGCGCATATCCCTGCGCCGGGCAGTCTCCTCTGCTGTGATCTCCTCTCTGGATCTGGCTTTCGCCTCCGCATTTACCCTGCTCGGAAAGGTTTCAAACAGGCCTGCTCCGCGGATCATGGCCTTTATCTCCCCGCCGGGTTCCCCATAGCGGGATATGATCTCCGTGATTTTTCCTTCGGCACTGACATTTTTCTCCGGGTATCGGGTAATCTTCACGACCACCTTGTCGCCGCTCTGTGCGTTCCTGAAATCCGCCTTGCGGACGAAAACATCATCGGTATTGCGGCGGTCGTCGGCAACCACAAAGCCGAACTTCCTGTTTCTCTGGAAAGTGCCCACGACTTCCGTATTTGCGCGAACCAGCACTTTGTCCACTATCCCCTCACGGCTGCGTGTCCAGAGATATTCCGGCAGCAGATCCACCTGTACGGTATCGCCATGCATGGCACCGGCCATATTGCAGGCGGCCACAAAGATATCTCTCCCTTCTTCCTGCCTTACGAAACCGAAACCTGCTCTGTTCTTTTCCAGTACACCTGTCAGAGTACGGGGAATGCTTCTTTTTTTCTCATTTTTATATCTGTATCTGTTTTTTCTCATACTGTTATTGTAAACGAAAACTCCCCTTTTTACCATAAAAACATAAGATTTCTGCCTGTCATGCAAAAATAAAACGCAGGGCGTACACTCCCTGCGTTGGCGGCTTTCTGTTCCGGTCCGGAACAGCCTCCGAAAGCGGATTATTACTGGAGATTTGCTCTGGTGCCGTTGTCAGCAGTGTTTCTGCTGACATCTCCGTTGTTATCTGTCCTGTCGCTGCCGTCTAAGGCGTCTCTCGTATCATCAGCCGCATCATCGATGCCGTCTCTGATATCATCGCCCAGGTTGTCAGCATCGTCTCTCAGGTCATCTGCACCCCTGTCGATATCCTGGGCTGCGCTGTTGTTCTGATTATCAGGGACAGTGTTTGCGTTGTTGTCACGGTTGCCGCAGCTTGTGAACACGAGCACTGTTACCAGCAATAAAGCCGTCAGAAAAAATCTGGTCTTCTTCATCTGTGAATCTCCTTTCTTTTTTCTAAGGATAGTATCTGCACTGACCTCGGAAATATAAAAGGAATTAACAGGTATTTTTTTCAGTTTTTTTATTTTTTCAGCTGAGAATATCTTCAGGGCAGAACTGTATGCGCTCCGGATCCACGACCAGAACACGGCTGTCCAGCTGATCCAGCAGTTCCTGCGCCCCGTGTTCCACCTTGAAATCCATCTCCTCACGGTACAGCGGAATCACCTGATAAAAATTGACTTCTGTATTGTCAGGAAGGATGCAGACATTTTCGCATTCCCCGAAAGATGCCGGATTGATCAGCATGCATCCGCACAGGGACGTGCTTTTGTCAAAAGGTTCTCCATTGTCTACGGTATGTCCCCAGGCCAGCCAGCTGTCCTCCTGCACCGGCAGTCTTGCCAGCACTTTCAGAAGGCGAACGGGCCAGTACCACTTTTCTTCCTCGCTCTGCAGATCCCAGTCAGGCGGAAGACAGATCAGAAGCTCCGCTCTCTCCAGAGCGTAATCCGCAAACTCTTCCGGTACATCCATAAAATGAGCACCCATGCCCATCGTTGTCAGCGTATAGAAATTTCTTTCTTCATCCGGCGGTATGATACAGATATCCACATGGATATCCGGTGATACCAGTTCATGGAACACCGTCTCATATTCTCCGAAATTATATGTGATGAAATCCTCCAGGATATCCAGTTCTTCCTCCTCGTATATCTCCGGATCGTTTTCTCCGGTTCCAAAATCGGCTTCCTGCAGCATATTCAGAAATTCTCCGACACCTGCTGCATCCGCTTCCTCCGGTGCAAGCTCCATGATCCTCAGAAAAGCCTGCACCGCATCTTCCCTGCGTCCGTCTTCAAAGGCCGCCAGACCTGCCTCCAGATACCATCCCGGATCAGTTTCTCCCAGATCCCGGATCATCTCCAGAAGCTGAACCGCCCGCTCTCCGTCTCCCTGCTCTCCTCTTTTATTATAGGCTCTTGCAAGGCAGAGTATGGTGGCGTAGTCGTGTTCCTGCGTGCAGTTTTCGAGCATATGTATGATCTGATCATAAGCTTCAGCGTCAAAGAGCTGATCCAGCCGGACCTCCATTCTTTCGTCCATAATTCCTCCCCATATCGTTCATGGCTGCAGCCGTGTGCTGCTGCCACTCTTATAATAGGGATATTTGTCCCTTTTGTCAACTTACACTTTTCTCCTGTGCTACAGACCGGGTATATAAAGCAGCCCGGCAAGTCCCAGAAGTGTTACGAAAGCGATGGAGGCGCAGGTCATCTGAACGTGTCTTTTGAACAGAACTCTGTGGTCCTCGGTTTCCGGATACATGGCCAGTGTCATGGAACCCAGAATGGAAAAGGGACTGAAAAAAGCACAGTTTGCGCCGGACGCCACGCCTGCAGTCAGCAGAAGTGCAGATACGGTTCCGCCTGTGCTGGCTGATATCTCCCTGCATACCGGTATCAGAGTCGGCATCACCACGCCGGAAGCACTGGTCACCGTTGCCATCAGACTGCTGAGCAGAGCCATGACTCCTGTTCCTGTCTCTGCGGACACGGCTCCTGAAAGGGTCTCCGCTATCAGGCTGATCCCTCCGCACCTGTCCACCACGGTTATGAGCATATACATGCCGCCTACCAGAAGCAGCGTGCTCCAGTTGATGACGGATATCGCCTTTTTTTCTTCTATAACTCCCAGCAGAAGCAGTATGACTGACCCTGCCATAGCTGTCATGGAGATGTCCAGTCTGAGCACGATGACGCAGAAAAGAACCCCTGCGACAACTGCAGCAGTTTCCCTCTGCCCACGGTTCATGGCTGTATCCGCCGTGCACGAGCCGGGACGGGCCTTCATCTGTCCTTCCCTGTGTCCTCCGCACAGAAGCCAGACAGCGAGAGCCTCCACTGACATGAGCAGAACATAGGGAATCCAGATTCCCATATAGCTTCCTGTTATTCCGGCATTTTCTATCAGATGTCCTGCAATGATGCCTGAAGTGGAGACAGGAGACATGCCGCCGGCGCCTGCTCCGCACTCGACGATGATACCCAGCATGAAACAGTTCAGTCCTGTCTCCCTGCTGATTCCCATGGCAATGGCCAGCATCACCGGAGCGATTCCCGGGCCTGCTCCTGCCGCTGACAGAACAAAAGTCAGCAGAAAAATACACAGGGGAATCAGGCGGACTCTGCCTCCTGTAAGAGACATAATCTTTCTGGCGACGACTTCCATGGTGCCGTTGGCTCCGGCGATCCCGAAGAGCAGCAGTATGGACAGCATCATAAAAAAGGTGCTCACCGGCCATCCTTGCGTGTAGATATCCTTCAGCGTCATATCCGGTATGAAGAACTGTACCAGAATAAATGCCGCAAGCATGGCAGTCAGACCACAGTTTATCCTGCATACGATCCCTGTGATCACGGCCGCCAGAAAAAGAACGATTGAAAATAAAGCCAGATTCATTTTTTCCTCCCTTTTTTGTGTTATAATGTAGACTGTATTTCCAGAAAGGAGATTTATCTATGAAAAACTATTTTACAGTATCTGAACCCGCACCGGGCTTTTATCATATTTCCGAGCCTGCAGGCGTCTGCTGCAGCCTGATCACAGGAGACAGACAGGCGCTGCTCATCGATACGGGGTACGGCTTCGGCGATCTGCCGGCGCTGGTCCGTGAAATCACATCTCTTCCGCTGCAGCTCGTGAACACCCACTGTCATATCGATCATGCAGGCGGAAATTCGGTCTTTTCTCAGCCCGCATATATCCATCAGTCAGAAGAATATGTATATGATTTCACTCAGCATGAGAAACAGGATCACCTGGCCAATGTGGAGAGAAAGCTCGCCCGCGGCAGAATTCCCGATCCGTTTCCACCGGGATTTGATAAAGAGGACTACGTCCGTCCCTTCGAGGCTTCCTTCCTCACCGCAGAAGATCACCAGTGTTTTGATCTGGGCGGACGCACGGCTGAAATCATCTTTCTGCCGGGACATACAAAAGGTTCCCTGGCTGTCTTTGACCATGGAAGCGGCATTCTGGCCGGCGGAGACAATATCGGAGAGAGTCTCTGGATCATGTTTCGCTTCAGCGCATCTCTGCCGGAGTTTGCAGACCGGCTGAAATACATCATGGACAGTTATCCTGTGACCGGCGTTGCCTACTCTCACAGCGCTTCTCTTTATCCGCCTCAGATTATGGAGGATGTGCTGCGGGGCGTCCGCAGCTGCTGCCCTGATTCAGACAGTCCCTTCCAGCATCCATGGCGCGATCTGCAGGCCCTTCATCACAAAGAGCCTGTCACGGATATTCCGGGCGTTTCTACAATTCACATCGTATATCCGTCCGCATAAAAACGTTTTAGTTTTCTGTTGACATCGGCGCTCCGGCATGCCACAATAACAGTAGATTTTTGATAGAGAGGAAGGTCTTTTATGGCAACAATCAGAGATGTGGCAGCCAGGGCGGGCGTGTCTATATCCACGGTTTCCTTTGTCCTCAACGGAAAGGCAAAGGAAAAGAAAGTCGCGGCCTCCACCTGTGAAAAAGTGATGGAAGCTGCAAACACTCTCGGGTACAAACCCAGTGCCGCTGCAAGGATTCTGCGTTCCAGCGAACAGGAAAAACCTGTCATTGCACTCTACTGGCCCAGAGATTACAGAACCGGCTATCTTTCTGTGGTGCTGAATTCTGTCCGGGATGAAATAGAGCGTCAGAACCTGGACTGCACCCTTACGATTCATACATACAGAAACGATTATCTTTATGAGGAAAAGGAGCTCACTGACCGCTATCAGTATGATGCCGCTGTCATCGGCGCCGCATCTCCTGCTGATCTTCAGTATCTGGACACTCTGGATCCCGCGCTTCCTCTGATTCTCTTTAACCGTGCCTCATCTGTCCATCACAGCATCACCGCAGGCAATGACGCGGCAGTAGACAGTCTGACCGCCCTGCTTGCATCGAAAGGTCTTACCGAAATGGCTCTGCTGAGAACGGAAAGCTCCTACGTGGCATACGAAAACCGTCTGCACAGCCTGCAGCAGTCCTGCAGCCGATACCGTATCCGTATCCGTGAAGATGCGGTCTGGGATGTGGAAGACAGTTATGCCGGAGGAATCCTCGCTGCCGAAAACTATCTTGCCCTTGAGAAAAGGCCTCCTTTCATCTTCTCCATGACGGACACCATCGCCCTTGGGGCATCTTATGTGTTTGCCCATGAAGGCCTGCTCATTCCCCGGGACGTGCAGACGGCTGCTTTCGGTCTGGGTGATCCGAATACCGCCCGCTATGCTGTTCCTTCCCTGAGCGTCATCGAGCTGCCCTCTTCTGAAATGGCAAAAGCTGCAGTCTCCACTGCAGCAAAGATGATACGCAGTCCGGGGGATGCAGAAAAGACCAGACTGCAGATTCCCGCACAGCTGAGACTTCGGGAATCCTGTCCGGAAATATAGACCGTCTTCGTGAAAAGGCTGTTTCAGGAAAATCTGAAACAGCCTTTTCGTGGTAAAGTATCAGAAGTTCATCCTTACTGTGCATCCGGCAGGGTCAGTCCTGCCTGCGGCATGTAAAGGATTTCCGGATTTTCATATTCGTCCAGAACACGTGCGATGACCTGATTCAGTTCCTCCGGAGGGTAGCACTCCACTCCGATCTCCGTCATTCTCTGCTGCGGAAGGGCTGTGATAAGAATCAGCCTGCAGTGTGACTGGACCTCTCTGACCTTGTAGCAGTTGAGGCCGCCCATATTGACATTGCGCTGGATCTCAGCCCTGACCTCATCCACGCTGCGGAATCTGTCCAGCCATTCTTCGAAAGGATCATCCATCTCCTTGCTGCAGCCCTCGCTGCATTCTGCAACGCAGATCACGGTGCCGCCTTCCTTAACGGCACGGGAAGCGTTATAGAAACCCTTTTTACTCTGTCTCAGGTCGATATCCTTAGGGAAGCCGCCTACCGATGAAATCACCACATCAGGACGCCTGCTGATGGGATACAGATAGAGTTTCTTCGCTTTCTCCACACCGTACAGATAGGCATCTCTCCAGTGACCCGCCACTGCATCACAGATTTTCCCCTTGTTGTCGCACAGAACGTTGAACAGAAAGGCAGGCTTTGTGAAAGCGCATGCTTCCATGAAGTCCTGATGGACCGGATTGCCTTCCAGCACTCCTGCCTGGGCATTGGGGTGCACCACCATCTTGTGATTGTTCAGGATGGTATCCTTCCTGGCGCAGCCCGGGATGATGTCCTTGCGGCCGCCGCCGAATCCGGCCATATGGTGGACCAGAATGCCTCCTGTCAGAATCAGTTTATCTGCATCCATGGCGATCCTGTTGGCCCACACCTCGTGGCCAAAGGATGTTGTTCCCGCCAGAACACAAGGAGAATCGACGCAGTCGTGCTGAAAAACATTGACTCTTCTGTAGATATCCTCTGTGATCAGTTCGATCATCTGTTCTTCACTCATGCCGCTGTGCATCCCGTTGGCAAAGAGGATGGTGATGTCCTCATCAGGTACGCCGGCTTTGTTCAGTTCTTCCACAAGTACCGGAATGTACACCTGGCTTCTGGTCAGTCTGGTGATGTCATTGGTCAGGATGCAGACCTTGTCGCCGGCTCTGACCTCTTCTTCCAGTAAACCGGTTCCTACAGGATGTTTCAGGGCCTCTCTGACGATTTCCTCTTCACCTGCCGTAACCTGGTCCTCACGGGGCAGCATGATTTCCAGATGCCCCTTTTCCGGTATTTCTATGTCCAGCAGCTGATGTCCGTATTTGATTTTATCTTTCATAGCTGTCCTCCACTCCTATCTGATCTTTTCAGCAAGATAGTTCAGCGCGCCGCCCCGGCGGAGCACCTCCTTGTCAAAGTCGGATGCCTCCAGTACTGCCTCAAAGGAATAGCCTTTTTCAGGACAGCTGACGATAAAGCTTCCGCTGTCGATTCCTGTGAGAACCTGATCTATGACCAGCTGATCCTCCTGAGAGATCTTCTCATAGTCCTCTGGTTTTTTAAATATCAGAGGAAGAATACCGTAATTGAACAGATTCTCCTTGTGGATCCTTGCATAGGATTTTGCAATGACAGCCTGGGTCCCCAGATACATCGGCAGCATGGCCGCATGCTCGCGGGAGGATCCCTGTCCGTAGTTTTCTCCGCCCACGATGATGCTCTGTCCCATCCTCTGCGCTCTTGCCACAAAGTCAGGATCCGTATAGCAGAAGGTGTATTTTGCAAATTCCGGAATGTTGGCGATAAACTTCAGTATGGAGGAGCCGCCCGGTATGATGTCGTCTGTGGTGATGTTGTCGCCCAGCTTTATGACCACGCCTGCTTCGATCTTTTCCAGCACCGGTCCCCGCATCGGAAGCTCGGAGATGTTCGGTCCCTTGATGACTTCCACGGCATGGCGGTCTTCCACATCGTCCGGTGTGATGAACATGGAGTCATCCACCATGTAATGCTGCGGTTCTCTGATATCTGCAAGGGTTTTCACGTCAAAGACTTCTCTCGGGTCAGTGATGCAGCCGGTGATGGCTGTTGCCGCAGCAGTTTCCGGGCTCACCAGATATACCGATGCATCGTTGTTTCCGCTTCGTCCCGGGAAGTTCCGGTTGGAGGTTCTCACTGCAATGCCGTTGTGGCATGGAACCTGTCCCACACCGATGCACGGACCGCAGGCACATTCCAGAATGCGGCATCCGGAGCTGACCAGATCAGCCAGTATGCCGTCGGCGATCAGCTGTTCCAG
>JBJESV010000059.1:0-74240 GCA_051882975.1 Emergencia sp. | reverse complement strand
TCATCTGCAGAAAGCGCAATATAATCCTCTTCTCTCTCCTGAGCAGCCAGAAATTCTCTGGTCACCTCATCGCTGGGGAACACACCGGTAGTGGCGCCCAGCTCGATGCTCATGTTGGCGATGGTCTGTCTCTCGCTGACGGAAAGAGTGGACACCCCGTCACCGAAATATTCAACGATATAGCCGATTCCGCCTTTTACACTCAGAATCCGCAGAAGCTCCAGGGCGATGTCCTTTGCGGAGGACCCCGGCTGAAGCTTTCCTGTGAGCTTTACTCCCAGAACCTTTGGGGTGTTCAGCTTGAAGCCTTCACCCAGGGCAGCCTTTGCAACGGTCAGACCGCCGCTTCCGATGGCCAGCATTCCCAGGGCTCCAGACGTCGGTGTATGACTGTCTGCTCCCAGCATGACCTTCCCCGGCTTCGCAAAGCGCTGGCAGTGCAGGAAATGGCAGATGCCGTTTCCCGGTTTGGAGAAATATGCTCCGAAACGCTGAGCCGTCGTCTTCAGGAACATGTGGTCGTCCGTATTCTCTGAAGTGACACAGAGCGTATTGTGGTCGCAGTAGAATACGGATGCCTCCGTCGCAACCTTGTCTGCATTGACGGCCATCAGGGTCTGCCCTGCCATAATTGCAGTCAGATCGTGACCCAGAGTCTGATCGACAGAGATGGTGATCTGCTGTCCCGGGATCAGTTCTCCTTCAGTAAGATGTGATTTCAGTATTTTAAAAACGATATTGTCAGCCATTTTTCCCTCCTGATTATCTGGTTATTCTTTCAGCAGTCAGACGCCCCATCTCTTCCGTGGTGACCTTTGTCTGACCTTTTCCTTCGCGATAAATGTCGGCAGTCCGGTAGCCGTCATGAAGCACCTGATTTATAGCTCTGTCTACAGCCAGTGCCTCCTCTTTCAGTCCGAAGGCGATGTCCAGCATCATGGATACGGATGCGATAGCTGCCAGCGGATTTGCGATACCCATACCTGCGATATCAGGTGCGGTTCCGTGAATCGGCTCATAGAGTCCGAAGCCTTTGTCATTGATGGCCGCTGAGGCCAGCATGCCTACTGAACCGGTCACCACACCTGCCTCATCGGACAGGATGTCGCCGAAGATGCTTGTGGTCAGCATGACGTCAAAGCGGGACGGATTGCATGCCACCTCCATGGCGGCTTTGTCCACCAGAAGGTTCTCCAGCTCCACATCCGGATAATCGGCTGCCACCTTTGCAACGGTCTCTCTCCACATGCGGGAGCTCTCCAGAGCATTTGATTTATCGATGCTGGTGACTTTCTTTCTTCTTCCTCTTGCTATCTCAAAGGCGTTGCGGGCCACACGCTCCACCTCGAAAGCGCTGTAGCACTCCACATCGTAGCCCTCGATGCCGTACTTTCCCTCTCTGACACCTTTTTCTCCGAAATAGATACCGCCGATCAGATCACGGATCAGCATCAGGTCAAAGCCTTTGTCCAGCACTTCATTCTTCAGCGGGGAATTGTCTTTCAGGTCCTCATAAACCTTGGCCGGTCTCAGATTTGTAAACAGGTTGAAACCTCTTCTGATAGCCGCAAGGCCGCTCTCCGGTCTGTCCTTTCTCGGAAGGTGGTCCCATTTCGGGCCGCCTGCCGCTCCAAAGAGGATAGCGTCGCACCGGCTGCAGATATCCAGCGTTTCCTGCTGGATGGGCACACCGTATTCATCGATGCAGCATCCGCCGACCAGACGATGCTCCTTGTTAAATGTATGTCCGTAGAGTTCTCCGATTCTGTCAAGAGTTCTGACAGCTTCTCTGATCACGTCCACTCCGATTCCGTCTCCCGGAATCACTGCAATTCTGTATTCCATTTTCTTTCCTCCTATGGTCTCGGATCTGTAATCACACCGGTCAGTGCACTGGCTGCCGCTGTTGCCGGTGATGCCAGATAGATAAACGATTTCGTCGTACCCATTCTGCCGATGAAATTACGGTTATTGGTTCCCAGAACGACTTCGCCGTCGCTCATCAGCCCGTAAGGCTGGCCGCAGCAGAGACCGCAGCACGGATGGGATACGGTGGCGCCTGCTCTGACAAATATGTCGATATATCCCCGCTTCATGCATTCCTTATAGATTCCGATGGAAGCAGGAATGATGACCAGTTTCATGTATTCTGCCACATGCTTTCCTTCCAGTATCTCCGCTGCAATGCGCATATCCTCCAGGCTTCCGTTGGTGCAGGAGCCGATATAGACCTCGTTCAGAGGTTTTCCCTTCACCTCGTCGATAGAATGCACGTTGTCCACGCCCTGCGGACAGGACAGCTGTGGTGTCAGTTCCTCTGCTCTGTAATAAAGTTCTCTGCAGTAGACCGCATCCTCATCCGGTCTGATCCAGCTGATCTGGGAAAGAGGCATATCGAAATAATCTGCCGTCTTCTGGTCTGCTGCAAAAAGTGCAGTCTTGCACCCTGCCTCCAGAGACATGTTGGCGATGGTGTATCTGCCTGACATGTCCAGGCTGTCGATAGCACTGCCCATGTATTCCAGAGATTTATACGTTCCGCCGTCTGCTCTCAGATCTCTAAGAACAGTCAGAACAATATCCTTGGCATATACGCCTTCCGGAAGCTTTCCCTCTACAGTGATCTTTATTGCTTCAGGAACCTTCATCCACATCTCTCCGCTTCCGAGAGTCGCCGCCATCTCGGTATGACCGATACCGGTGCAGAAGCAGCCGCCTCCCCCGTAGGTAGGCGTATGACTGTCTGTTGCAACGACCACGGTTCCCGGCAGAGCATAGCGATACTCGTGCATCAGGGTGTGGGAGATGCCTTCTCCGGCATGGAGTTTCTCGATACCGAACCGGTCCGAAAGCTCATGGCCCTTGTGATAATGTCTCGGATCTCCTGTGGCCTGGTTGGTCGGGCAGAGATGATCCAGAAAGATCACTGCTTTTTCCGGATGTGCCAGCTTTCTGAATTTCATCTCGTCCAGTTTCTGCACGACAAAAGGCGTATAGATATCGTGAACCATGCACATATCCGGCTTAGTCATGATCAGCTGACCCGGAGAAAGATCATCGAGGCCTGTATTTTTCATCAGTATTTTTTCTGCCATTGTATGTCCCATTATTCTTCCCCCTCTGCTTCTTTTTCTTCGTTGAGGCGGCGGTAATGCTCCACCAGACCTCCGCCCTGTATGATGGCGAACAGATTTTCCGGAATTTCTCTGATCGGAACCGTCTTCCCGTTGACGGTGATGCTCCTGTTCACATCCACTGTCAGAATATCTCCTTCTTCGCAGATATCATAGACATCATCGCTCTCTATGAGAAACATGCCGTTGTTGATTCCGTTTCTGTAGAATATCCGTGCAAAGGATTTTGCGATGATGCATCTGACGCCCAGCGCGTTGATGCAGGCCGGTGCGAACTCCCTGGAGGAGCCGCAGCCGAAATTCTTGCCTGCCACGAAAATATCTCCCGGCTTTGCCTCCTTTGCCAGCTCCGGCCGGAGCGGTTCCAGGCAGTGCTCACTCATATCCTTGAAAGTAGGAAGCACGCCGTATCTGCCGGGAATGATGGTGTCCGTATCCACATCATCGGGAAGTTTCCATACCCGTCCGCTGAATTTATTTTCCATCTGTTTCACCTCCGATATATCCGTTCAGTGCCGCCCGGGCGGCAGTTTCCGCACTTACCAGATAAACCTCTGATTCCGGTGTACCCGCACAGCCTGCATAGTTGTAACATCCTGTGGAAGCCAGCACCTCTCCGTCTCCAACAACACCGATAGATGTGGTTCTGCAGGAACCGCAGCCCGGATTGGTCACCTGGGCTCCCGCATCGAAGAAAATGTCTATAAGACCTTCGTGAACTGCAGTCAGATAGGTCTCGTTGTCTGCAAATCCGATCAGCAATCTGAGTTCTCTTCTGATTCTCTTTCCCTTCAGGATCTCCGCTGCTTTCCGGATATCACCGATATGACCGCCGGCACAGCCCCCGATAAAGCATGCATCCACTCTGACTCTCTCTGTTCCGCTGAGCTTTCTGGTGTCGCTCTCACAGCCGGGCAGAGCAGCCATGTTTTCTGTTTCATTCAGGCAGATTCTGAAATCCGCAGCATCCGTCTCATCGAAAACAGCGGAAAAGGCTTTGCAGCCTGCTGCCGCAAGGCAGATCTTCTGCTTTTCGTCCACGGAGAGTCCTTCGTCTGTTCTGTCGATGAACTGTATGATTTTTCCTGCAGCAGCCTGCATCTTTTCGTCGCTCATCAGCCTCATGGCAAGATCCCATCCGTCTGTATGCTCCGGAAGACCTCCTTCAAGAACAACAGAGAAAGTCCCGGGGATATCGACTTCGATCTCACCTCGTTCCAGCAGCTGCTCCATCTCTTCAGCAGAAAGCCCGATTCCCAGGGCCCCCATTGCTCCGGCAAAGGCGTTATGCCTGCCGCAGGATGCGAAGATCTGTCCTTTCTTCATCTCCTTTGTCAGAACAGCATAGCCTGTTCCTTCAGCATTTCTGAAAGCCACGCCTGTCGTCTTGGCAAAATCGATCAGCTTTTTCTGGATAAATGCAGTATCGAAGCTTCCCGCAGGAATGTCGTGATCCAGAATGACGACAACTCTGTCTTTTATATTGTCTGCAACAGTTTTTTCACCTTTTACGAAGGCATCTGCCGCTTCATGCCCGATGCCGTCGTTGATCATGATCACATCGGGTGTCAGTTTCTTTTTCATTTAACGGCTCCTTTCGTCTTTCGTTACCTTTGTCAATATATAATTGCAATAACCGTGCCAATATGCTAAAACGTTTTAATCATTGAAATTTAGACGGTTTTATTTCTTCTCATTTCTGATTTCGTCTCATTCTGTCAATTCAGGTTTACACCGGTTTACAAAAGCAGACATATCACCCTGCCGGCCGCAATGCAAAAAATACAGAACTGTCAGCAGCAAACTGACAGTTCTGTATTATAGCATTTATTTTCTTAAGGCAGGTCACAACATGATCATGCGGTTCAGATCGACATGAACAGCAGCACAGCCGCCGCTGCACACAGTACGATACAGACCAGCACACTGATTCTCTTCTGTCTCAGCATCAGCTTCTCCAGAAGCAGATCGTAGTTCTCCCTGTTGCTGTCATAATCCGGCTGGTCCTGCAGCAGCTTCTCCATCTTTCGTGCAAAACTGCGGTAATCCGTGAAGATCAGTGCAGGCATCACCAGAATAAAAATCAGATAGTACAGCATGACCTCTCATCCTCTTTCTGTACTTACAGAACATTCGGCAGGAACATGACGGTCTGCGGAACGTAAGTGAACAGGAACAGATCAGCAATCAGTACCAGCAGGAACGGGATGACCTGTTTAATGACTCCTTCGATTTTCACATTGGTGATATTAGCCGATACGAACAGATTCATGCCGATAGGAGGTGTGATCTGTCCGATGGACAGATTGATAATCATGATAACGCCGAAGAATGTAGGATCGATTCCATACGCCTTTACAAGCGGTACCAGTACCGGTGTCATCAGCGTAATTGCCGCCACGTTGTCCAGAAGCGCACCAGCTACAAACAGAACCAGATTCAGGAGCAGCAGCACTAACGCCGGACTGTCTGTAAAGGACTGGATTGCACGAGTCAGCATGGCAGGAATCTGCTGAACGGTGAGCAGCCATCCGAACACGGAAGCCGCTCCGATGAGGAACAGAATCATGGATGTTCCGATTCCGGTGTTGATGCAGCATTCAAAGGTCTTCTTCAGAGTCAGCTGCTTGAATACGAAGTATCCGATGATCACACCGTATAATACCGCGATTCCGGCAGCTTCTGTCACGGTGAAATAACCCCCGTAGATGCCTCCCAGGATGATGACCGGAGAGAGCAGTGCGAGAAAGCTGTGGATGATGACCGTGCTCTGTTTCTGATCTTTTGCACCCGGCAGCTCAAATGTGGCTGAACCATAGTCGTTTTTCTTTGCACGGAAGTATTCCACAATCATCAGGCTGAGACCCATGATGATGCCCGGGATGATGCCGGCCATGAACATGTCCAGAACGGAAACGTCTGCAATGATGGCATACATCAGCATGGTTCCGCTCGGCGGAATGATCAGTCCCAGCAGACCGGAGGATGCGATAACGGCTGCGGAATAGTCTCTTCTGTATCCGGATTTTTCCATAGGATCGGCCATGATGCCGCCGATGGCAGCTGCTGTTGCAGCGGAAGATCCCGAGATGGCTCCGAAGAACATGCATGCCAGGGTGGTGACCATGGACAGGCCGCCCTTGAAACGGCCCACGACTTTGTTAGCCAGGAAAATCAGCTTATCTGAGATACCTCCGTTGGTCATTACCTCACCGGCAAGTGTGAAAAGCGGAATGGCAAGCAGCGTGAATTTGTTGACGCCGCCCATCAGTTTCTGTGAGATGATTACCGCTTCGAAGGCTCCTGACTGAAGTATGGTCAGAAGTGAAGCCGAACCAAGAGCGATACCGATAGGAACTGCCGCAAGCAGCAGCACACCTGTAGCGATCAGCAGAAAAGCAGTCATGCCTCTACCCCCTTTCTCTTATTCATCATATCTTTCACTCTGTCTCCGATCAGGCAGGCAAAGTTGATGATCATAACCGCTGCGCCATAGCAGACAGCGAAATAGTAATAGCCTGAAGGAACCAGAGATGCACCGATTACGAAATTGATATTATCGATTCCCAGCGTCAGACACTGATAGAAGATGACACCGAGGAACGCGATGCTGATCAGATCAGCAATGATTAAAACCAGATCCTCCGCCTTGCCCGGTAAAAGGCCTGTAAAGAATTCCAGGCGGATCTGTTTTCCTCTGGCGGTAGCCGAACCGGCTCCGAGGAAACAGCTTACCACGAGCAGGAACGTGATGAGATCCTGGCTCCACGGCAGAGGAACAAAGATGATAAATCTTGAAAATACCTGCATCATCAGGACGATGAACATCGCCACGACATCGATGCCGAGCAAAATATTGTTAAATCTGTTCAGCATGTCTATGCCGCCTCTTATTTTGTTTACTACTGTCATTGCAAATTTTCTCCTTTTTATGGGATTAACGGGATGCGGCGCGGCGCCGCAGGGTGCTCCGCCGCATCCTTATCTGCTCATACTATGCTTTTTAGAATAATAACGGATTATTTTCCTTCACGAAGCATCTTGTATAACTCAGTCCACTCATCACCATACTGGGAGCAGTATTTCTCCTCCATCGGAGCAAGAACTGCTTTAAATGCCTCCAGATCAGGATAAGTAACGGTTACGCCCTGCTCTTCGATGTACTTGATATCTTCTTCATCTGCAGCAGCGCAGGTCTCAACGTCTGTCGCACATACTTCCTTGCCGGCCTCGAGCAGAATGTTCTGTACATCCTCAGGCAGGCTGTCGAACTTGGCTTTGCTCATAACGAGAGGTTCTGTAGTGTATACGTGGCGTGTTACAGCCATATATTTCTGTACTTCGTAGAACTTGCTTCCGATGATGTTGGCAGCAGGATTTTCCTGTCCGTCAACGATACCGGTCTGCAGTCCGCTGTAGGTCTCACTCATAGGAAGGGAAGTAGGGTTGCATCCCAGTGTAGCCAGCAGATCGCTCATGATTGCGCTGGATCCCACACGGATCTTCAGTCCCTTCATATCATCCGGGGAGTTGATTTCTTTGTTTGCAGTCACCTGACGGAATCCGTTGGCGGCCCAGCCCAGAATAACGAAACCCTGTTCTTCTGCTTTTGCTTCCAGCTGCTTTGCAACTTCTGTCTCAGGAAATGCCTTTACAGCTTCCCAGTCATCGAACATGTACGGCATACCTAACACTTCAAAGCTCTTGTCGTAGTTTGCCAGATAAGCGTCAGGCCCCAGTACCAGATCCTGTGTTCCTGTCTTGCAGGCTTCCAGCATCTCCGGACCAGCTCCCAGCTGTTCTGCCGGATAAATATCTACTGTAACCATTCCGTCAGTCTTTTCAGATACGATTTCTCCAAATGTTTCAGCCAGCACCTGATAGTGATGGTCAGTATTGTTGGAATGTCCAAGGCTCAGCTTTACAGCTTCGGTCAGTTCTCCGGAACCTTCGCCGTCTCCGCTGCCTCCGCAGGCTGCCAGTGACAATACGAGCGCCAGAATAAGGGCGACAGATAATAGTCTCTTTTTCACTTTGTTCTCCTCCTTTAAATTAGAAAGCATTTTCAATTTATTTATTGCAATGCAGCTTGGTCATGCTGCTTACAATCTCAGCCTGTATCTCTTCTCCCATCTCCAGTGCCGTTTCGATCACCAGATTCAGATCATAGCCTGTTTTTACTCCCATTTTTTCACACATGTTGATCAGATCTTCCGTACCGATATTCCCCTTTGCTCCCGGCACGAAAGGACAGCCTCCCATGGCTCCCATGGATGCGTCGAATTTGCTGATTCCCTCTTCCAGCGCCACATAAGCGTTGGCAAGACCCATGCCTCTGGTATCATGAAGATGGATGCTGGCGTCGTCGAAGCTCATGAAAGTCTTCAGTTTCTGCAGCACCTCTCTGGTATGATACGGTGTGCTGACACCGGCTGTATCAGCCAGTCCGATCTCTTTGACCCCGAGGGAGAAAGCCTCCTCTATGATGTCTCTGACCAGATCCAGATCGATTTCATCTCCGAAAGGCGAACCGAAAACACACGGCAGAGCCAGGGAAATATCCAGGTCCCCCGCCTCCTGCACCAGTTCGCGGAACATGGCCCGGGACTCTTCTATGGTTCTTCTGGAATTTCTCAGATTGTGCTCCTCACTGACGGAAAGGACGAAATCCACCGATGTCAGCCCTGTTTTTCTGGCGTTTTCAACGCCCTTTTTGTTCAGAGTCAGGCCGGACATCCTGCATCCTTTTTCCCGTGCGTATTCCAGCACGCCGTCCATGACGTCAGCTGCATCCGCCATCTGCGGAACGGCTTTCGGATTGACAAAGGATGTGGCATCCATGCTCCTGGCTCCGCAGTCGATCATCTTTCTGATATATCTGATCTTGGTCTCCGTCGGGATGATGACTCTGTGATTCTGCCAGCCGTCTCTCGGACAGCTTTCTCTGATCACGACTTTTTCAGGTAATGTAACCATGCCTGTCACCTCCTAATTGATTGCACCTTTTTCAACGTATTCCTTCAGCTTTTCATCAGAGAAACCAAGCTCGCTGAAGATTTCGTAATTGTTTTCGCCCAGATCCGGCGCAGCCTTCTTGTACTGGCACGGATACTCGTTCATCTTGATCGGGTTGCCGATGACAGTCAGATCTCCGGCTTCAGGATGAGGAACCTTTACCAGCATCTCTCTGGTTTCCGTGATTTCCTTGTCTTTGCACACCTGTTCACAGTTGTAGATCGGTCCTGCAGGCACGCCTACGCTGTCGATGATGGCGACGCATTCCTCCACGGTCTTGTCGCTGGCCCACTGCTCTATGATCTCCTTCAGAGAATCGGCATTTTTCTTTCTCAGTTCCGTATTGCAGTAAAGCGGATTTTCCGCCAGTTCAGGCATGCCCATTGCCTTGCTCAGCTTGACAAAATGGACATCTGTTCCGCTGGCAAGAACAAAGTAGTCATCTTTTGCCCTGAAAGAATCATACGGTGCAGATGAAATATATTTATTTCCGGTCATTACCGGTGATTTTCCTTCATAAACGTACTGCATCAGCTTTGCTTCCATGCCCGATACGATACTGTCCACAAGGGCCACATCGATGCGCTGCCCTACGCCTGTCTCCTGCCGCTTCAGAAGTGAGCCGCAGATTGCAAATCCCGCATTGAGACCTGCAAACATGTCTCCGATGGCCATACCGGCTCTGGTCGGCTCCATTCCGGGCCAGCCTGTGATTGACATGGATCCGCCCATGGCCTGAGCGATCAGATCGTATCCCGGACGCATCGACCTTGCGCCGTACTGTCCGTATCCCGATATGGATGCGTAAATCAGTTTCGGGTTCATTTCATGAACCGCTTCCCATCCGAATCCCAGCTTGTCCATGACACCCGGGCGATTATTTTCAAGAAGGACATCTGCCGACCTGATCAGCGCGGTAAACAGTTCCTTACCTTCGTCTGATTTCAGATTGACGGCAACGCCTCTTTTATTTCTGTTCAGATTCTGGAAATACATGCTGCGGCCGGTGGTCTTCTCCAGTGGCCGTGCATTTCTGACAAAGTTTCCTCCGCTGGTGAGGTTTTCAACTTTGATAACGTCTGCTCCCATGTCAGCGAAATACATGCCGCAATAGGGGCCTGCCAGAAAATCCGTGAAATCCAGTACGCGGATTCCTTCAAATAACTGCTGTGACATAACACCCTCCTGTATATTTCTATGTAAATCTACTTATCATCCGATGACAGTTATATCTAAAGCAATTATCGTGCCAAGTCAGATTTCCCCATGCAGAACGTGATTATTTCAATGTAAATCTGTTTCTTCGATGCAGAGCAGAAAAAAAAGAAGCTGACTGCCATGTCAACTTCTCTTTACACGAGTTTACAGTTCTCACTCTGCCTTGTTCATTTTCTTATACAGAGCCTGCCGGCTGATCCCCAGAACATCAGCTATTTCTGATTTGGAAAGATCCTTTTCCAGCAGAGAATCTATGACAAGCTGTTCAACGGCCTTGTTGAGCTGACGCAGGTCGATTTTCAGTTCTTCATTGACAAGAGCAGTTCTGCTTTTCTCCAGGCTGATAATATTGCCGGTGCTGTTATCTCCCGAAAAGGCATGATAACGCAGAGCTGCACTTCTGATTTCACGCACATTCCCATGCCACGGATATTCCATCAGCTGCTGCTCAAAATCCGGCGCAATATTAATTTTCTCCGGTTCCATATGCTCCAGCTCCGCAAGGTAATGTTTGAAAAGAAGCAGTATATCGTCTTTTCTCCTGTTCATCGGCGGAATATCCAGCTGAAAGGTATTCAGTCTGAAATACAGATCCTTTCTGAAACTGCCCTGTTCAATATGCTCTTTCAGATCTGCATTGCTGGCGGCGATGATACGCACATCAAGCGGAATGATATAATCGGAGCCGACTCGCATGACCTCCTGCTGTTCTATGACACGAAGGAGCTTAGACTGCAGGCTGAAAGACATGCTGTTGATCTCATCCAGAAAGATGGTTCCCTGGTGTGCCAGCTCGAAGAGACCAGCCTTTCCTTCTTTTCTGGCACCGGTAAAGGCACCGCCCACATAGCCGAACAGTTCGCTCTCCAGCAGGGATTCTGTCAGTGCTGCACAGTTTACAGCCACAAAAGGTCCGTTCTTTCTGCGGCTGGCATTGTGGATGCTCTGTGCAAAGAGTTCTTTTCCCGTTCCGTTTTCTCCGTAAATCAGAACGGAGCCTTCATACCGCGCAACGGTACGTCCCTTGTCGATCAGTTTCTGCATATTGCTGTCACAGGTCAGAATATCTTCAAACTGATATTCAGCCACCAGTCCTTTTTTGGAGAGATTCATACGGATGTTCTGCTCCAGTTCCTGGATCTTGGTTACATCCTGCATCGTGGCGATATACCGCTTCTCGCCTTTATAGAACTCGAAAGGATGGATTGTAAAGTTCAGCATGGTCTGTCCGATCTGGCGCATGAACGTCTTCGGCGACTGAGCATTGCAGCTGCCGTCTGTCCGCTTTGCCGGCATATCAGGAATGCCTTTGTGCACATTCTGACCGATCAGATCATCAGCCGCAACATGAAGAAGCTTTTCTGCCTTGGCATTCATCTCTCTTGCAATATCATCTTCATCAAAAATCACAATTCCTTCATCCATGTTGTTCAGAATGGATTCCATCACATTGACTTTCTTGATGTTTTCCTGAAACTGAGCGAGGAAGTCTCTGGCCACCCGGACTGTATCACGCATGGCGCTCTCTCTGTTCAGTAATTCCACAAAGGTTATATCGGTTCTTTTTGTCATGGCCTGAGCCAGCCCGCTGCTGAGAACAACCACATCCGACTCCGGAATCTCCTCTATGACCTCCCTGAGCCTTTCAATGGTATCATAACGCTTTACTTCCAGCGGGAACGCATACAGATCTGCTGTTTCTTCAAAATTCAGAGCAGTTCCTTCATGAAGAACCGCATAAACCTTGCACCGATGAGTTTCTCTCACCTTGTTCAGCATGCACAGAATGTCGGAAGTTTTGATTTTTTCCTCCATTACCGGAACTACATCAGCAACTCGTTTTAGATCCCGGTAGGTCCCTCCTCTGGCAATGATACATCCGTATCCTTCACTGCAAAGCCTCCTGTATTCTGAAACAGGATGAGAAACGTCAGTAATCAGAACTCTGACAACTCCTTCTTCGATTTCTTTCCTCAGGCTTTTTTCCGCCTGCGGGATCATGGCTTCTGACGGCACGATATATGCGATTTTTTCCATAGGGCACATTCTGTTCCTTTCTTCAGGGATTTTAGGGTCATTATACCACGGGCATTATCTTTATGCAAAAGAAAAACGCGGAGCATGAACCTGACGCGTGATTTTCTGCTACTCAAACTGAAGCCAGTCTCTGTCTTTTCTGCAGGCCATGACTGTTTCCACAGGGATTTCCGCAAGGCAGAGCTGTTCTTCTTCATCTGCAGCATACAGAAGACTGCCATCCGGCGCAGCTGCCAGAGATTCCCCTGCAAAGGTCAGGTTTCCTTCTTTCCCCACCCGGTTGCACATGGCGATACAGCACTGATTCTGAAATGCCTGCACACGTATCTCCCACGCAAACAGTTCCATGGGCTCCTCCGTCAGGTTGGCCGTCGGAACCAGAATCAGTTCGGCTCCCTTTCCGGCACAGGCCCGGATACTGGTAGGAACATGTCTGTCAAAGCAGATGACAATACCGATTTTTCCAAAAGGCGTATCATAGACGTGTAATCCATCCGGCGACGGTGTATAGTAATCCCGCTCGTAGAAATGCTTTGCCTGAAAGATGTGCACCATCCTGGAGACTCCGGCAATCTCTCCTCGGGAATCGATCATCAGAGACGCGTCATAGTTTCTGCCGTTCATATTCAGATAGACGTTGGGGCTGGCCCAGAGTTCCAGCTTCCTGCAGGTTTCGCGGAGCAGTCCGATTTCCGGTCCGTCCAGGTTTACGAGCCAGCGGGATGCGTCCTGTTTTTCTTTCTGTGCAAAAAAGGGAGACAGCTGCACTTCAGGAAAAAGGATCAGATCGGCGCCGGCTTTCTTTGCAGCTTTCATATATCTGACGGACTCTTTCAGATTCCGCTCCATATCCTCTATCATCCTCATCTGTGCCATTGCCAGCTTCATCGGTTCATTTCTCCTTTCCGTCATCACTTGTTTTTCACCGCCTCGAATTCTGTCAAAAAGCAGTTAATGCGGGAAACGTGGACTGTTCCCCGCATCAGAATGCTGTTATACTGCCTGGAATCCCTTTTCCAGATCAGCGATAATGTCATCGATATGTTCTGTACCGATAGACAGTCTGATTGTATTCGGCCTGATTCCCTGATCCAGCAGTTCCTCTTCGCTCAGCTGTGAATGAGTTGTGGTTGCCGGATGGATGACCAGACTCTTTACATCTGCAACATTGGCAAGCAGTGAGAATATCTCCAGATTATCGATGAATCTGTGCGCTTCCTCCTGGCCCCCTTTGATTTCGAAGGTAAAGATGGATGCACCGCCGTTCGGGAAGTACTTCTGATAAAGCTCATGATCAGGATGATCAGGAAGCGACGGGTGATTTACCTTTTCCACCAGAGGATGATCTGCCAGGAATTCTACTACTTTTCTTGTGTTCTCCGCATGTCTGTCCAGGCGCAGTGACAGGGTTTCGACACCCTGCAGCAGCAGAAATGCGTTGAACGGAGAAATCGTCGCACCTGTATCCCGAAGGAGAATAGCGCGGATATATGTAACAAATGCTGCCGGGCCGGCTGCATCTACGAAAGAAACGCCATGATAGCTCGGGTTGGCTGCAGCGATCTGCGGGTATTTTCCGCTTGCTTTCCAGTCAAAATTACCGGAGTCTACTATGATTCCGCCCAGGGTCGTTCCATGTCCGCCGATGAACTTGGTAGCAGAATGAACAACGATATCAGCACCGTGCTCGATCGGACGAATCAGGTAAGGTGTGCCGAAGGTGTTGTCAATGACCAGCGGAAGTCCGTGCTTATGAGCAATCCCTGCAATGGCATCGATATCAGGAATGTCGCTGTTCGGATTTCCCAGTGTTTCCAGATAAATGGCTCTGGTATTGTCCTGGATAGCGTTTTCGACCTCTTCGAGATTGTGTGCATCTACAAATGTTGTTGTGATGCCGTAGTTCGGAAGCGTATGGGCCAGAAGGTTGTAGCTGCCGCCGTAGATGGTCTTCTGGGCCACGATATGACCGCCGTTGGCTGCCAGTGCTTCGATGGTATATGTGATAGCTGCTGCACCGGAAGCCAGGGCAAGTGCCGCCACGCCGCCTTCCAGAGCCGCCAGTCTCTTTTCCAGAACATCCTGAGTGGAGTTGGTCAGACGACCGTAGATATTTCCTGCATCTGCCAGTCCGAAACGCGCTGCCGCATGCGCCGAGTTCCTGAAAACATAGGATGTGGTCTGATAAATAGGAACCGCTCTTGCATCAGTAGCCGGATCCGGCTGTTCCTGTCCAACGTGTAACTGTAATGTTTCAAATCTGTATTCGCTCATGATTGAAATCCTCTCTTTTCTAAAAATTATATATGTTTCTGTGTTTTCTGCATTGATGAATCTGAGTATAAAAAAACCGAGACAAGTTCACTCCCGGGCAAATGGCATTCTGCAGCACTTTTCTTCAAGTGACTGCTGCAGGCGCGAAACAGAGCATGCCGACGCACCTGGCCATTGTATATGTCCGGGAGATAAACATTCGACAGCTGCACATGACTCTGCTGCTGGAGCTTATATTTCTTGCGGTCATCGTTTCCGCCTCCTTTCAGAAGATATGCTCAAATTCGTTATTGTTATAATACACCATTTTACCTACTTTGTCAATAGGTTTTATGGGTTTACAAAGATTTTTTTCCACGTTACTCTTCTTCCGGGAAAGAGTGCCCTGCATGTGATCTGCGCAAGTC
This sequence comes from Emergencia sp., assembly GCA_051882975.1. Lineage (GTDB taxonomy): Bacteria > Bacillota > Clostridia > Peptostreptococcales > Anaerovoracaceae > Senimuribacter. The sequence continues at coordinate 59,155 of JBJESV010000059.1, read as the reverse complement.
CCCTATGAAGGCATAAAAAATACGCAGAAGCGTATTGCTGCGCTCTGCGTATTCCCGTTCAGATAATATTGTTCTTATTATTCTTCTACTGCAGTCTCTTCTGCAGGTTCAGCCGCATCTAAAGTTTCTTTGATGCTCAGGCTGATTCTCTTTCTTTCTTTGTCGATTTCAAGGATCTTTGCAGCCACTTCCTGTCCGATTGACAGCTCATCGGCAATGCTGGTCACTCTCTTGTGTGCAACTTCAGAGATATGTACCAGTCCGTCGAGACCCGGTTCCAGTTCTACGAATGCACCGTATTCCTTGATCTGAACAACTTTACCGCTGACAACCTGTCCAACCTGATAGTTCTCATCGATAACGGACCATGGTTCAGGCACAGTCTGCTTCAGACCGAGAGAAATCTTGCCCTTTTCCTCGTTCATGGACAGAATCTTCACCTTGACTTTGTCGCCGATCTGCAGAACTTCCTGCGGATGCTTCAGCTTGCCCCAGGAGATTTCTGAGATGTGCAGCAGTCCGTCGATTCCGCCCAGATCGATGAATGCACCGTAATCAGTGAATCTCATTACAGTACCTTCCACGATGTCATCAACGTTCAGGCTTTCCCATACAGCTGCGATCTTCTTCTGTCTCTCTTCATTTAAGACAATCTTGTGGGAGAATACAGCTCTTCCTCTCTTCTGGTCAACTCTTGTAACCTTGACGTCGAGAGTCTGTCCAAGGAATTCGTCAGCATTCTCAACGAACTTGTCAGACAGCTGGGAAAGAGGAATGAATCCTGTAACTTCCTTGTAAGCTGCGATTACACCTCCGTTAACCTGCTTTACGACCTTGACGCTGATAATTGATTTATTTTCAAGAGCTTCGTTGATTTCGTTCCAATGCTCATTGATTTCAAGCTTTTTCTTCGAAAGTAAGATCCCACCGTCGCCGTCATCAGTCTTGATAACCTTTGCCTGGATCTCATCGCCTTCTTTAAATAAATCTGTCAGCTTCTGTCCTTCCTCTAAAGTTACTTCTTCCGCAGGAAGAATTCCGTCCTTTTTGCAACCCATGTTCACGATAACTTCTTTCTCAGTTACCTGATGTACTTTACCGTCAACGATTTCGCCAGTGCGAGGTAGTCTCAAAGACGCATCGATTTCATCCATGAAATCTGCCATAGAATTTTTTTCGCTAGTGATCATTTCACTCATGTTAGCAATAACCTCCTTAATAACGCATTCAGGTGTCGAGGCACCTGCTGCAACTCCTATTTTATTACATTTTCGCAATTCTTTCAATGGTAAATCTTCAATATTTTCAACAAAAAAGGAATTATTGCAGTTTTTTTTGGAAATTTCGTATAATTTCCTCGTGTTGGAACTGTTTCTGCCGCCTACGATGACCATGGCATCTACAGTTTTTGACAGTTCACTGCATGAGCGCTGCCTGTTGGCAGTGGCATCACATATGGTGTTGTGGATCTCCGCTTCCACCTTTTTCTCTCTCAGGGCATCGATGATCTCGTCCAGAAGTTCTTTCTTTATCGTGGTCTGGCACACCAGAAAAACACTTTCCGCCGCAATCAGGGACACATCCTCCCGGCAGCCGACGATGACCGCCTCATCGCCGCACCATCCGTTGATGCCTGTCACCTCAGGATGATTGCGGTCTCCGACAATCACCACGGCTCTGCCCTCCTCATGGGCCCTGTACACCAGCTGGTGAATCTTGTTCACAAAGGGGCAGGTCGCATCGACCACCTGCAGCCCGCGGCTCTGTGCCCTGTCAAAGAACTCCTTTGTCTGTCCGTGGGAGCGGACGATGACCACATCTCCCGGTTCTGCCTCCTCAGGGCCGCTGATGATTCCCACACCGCGCCTTTGCAGATCGTCAGTCACGAACTGATTGTGTATCAGCTGTCCGCAGGTGAATATTCTTTTCCCCGTATTCTCCTCTATCTGTTTTTCTGTCTTATCTATAGCCTGCTTCACACCGAAACAGAACCCCGAATGCTCAGCCCTTATGATTTCTGCCATATCTTTCTTCCAGCCCTTCTAAAAATTTTTTGAACGATGCCTCTGATCCGTTGGATGTGGGCCTGTAGTACCGGACGCCCTCCCGGTACAGGTTGTCCGGCAGATACTGCTGCTCCACGTAGCCTCCGTAGGCGTGGGGATATTTGTATCCCTCACCCAGTCCCAGCTTTTCAGCTCCTTTGTAGTGACTGTCCTTCAGATGAGCCGGCACATCATCGATTCTGCGGCTGCGGACATCCGCCAGCGCTTCCTGGTATGCCGTGACAGCGGTATTTGATTTCGGAGATGAAGCCAGCAGAATTACTGCCTGAGCCAGGTTGATCGCAGCTTCAGGATAACCGACCATCTGAGCAGCCTGCACACAGGATGTAACGATGGAGACAGCAGATGGATAAGCCATACCGATATCTTCGCTGGCTATGACCAGGAGCCGCCGTCCGATCATCTGAATATCTGCGCCTCCGTCAACCAGCCGGGCAAAATAATGAATCGCAGCATCCGGATCACTTCCTCTGATGGATTTCTGCAGGGCAGACAGCAGATTGTATCTGTCGTCCCCCTTGTCATAGAATCCGATCTTCCTCTGCATTGCCTCTGCCACCAGTTCTCTGGTGATATGCTGCTTTTCCAGATCAAGATTGTCCACGATGAATCCCAGAGTATCCAGTGCCACCCTTCCGTCTCCGTTTGCCAGACCGGCAAGGAGATCCAGAGCCTCTTCATCGAAGCCGATATTCAGATTTCCGAAACCCTTTTCCCGATCATTCAGCGCCCGGAGCAGAAGCTCTCTGATATGGGACTCATCCAGCCTGCGGAATTCATAAATATTGCGGACCCGGCTCAGAACAGCATTGTTGACAGCAAAATACGGATTCTCCGTGGTGCTCCCTATAAACCTGATAACTCCTTCCTCCAGGGCTTTCAGCAGGGAGTCCTGCTGAAGCCGGTTCCAGCGGTGAAATTCATCTACATACACATAGGTCGTCCTGTTTTCCAGACCGAAAAAGCGAAGTCTGGCATTGTCGATCAGTTCCTTCAGTTCTCGGGTTCCCGCAGCGGACGCATTGATCTCTGTAAAGCTGCTGTCCATCTCCCGTGCTATAATCCTGGCCAGCGTCGTCTTTCCTGTCCCCGAAGGTCCGTAAAAAATCGCAGAATCGAAGGTTTTGTTTTTTATGGAATTATAAAGAAGAGACCCCTTGTACATAAAGTGCTCCTGGCCGACGAAGTCTTCCAGTCTGTCCGGTCTCATTCGTGTCGATAGCGGTATCATAATATAGCATTTCCTCTTTTTGTTTTTTTCTACGGAATCACTGTTATGAAAACGTCCTTCACCCGATCGCTCTCTGTCTCTTTCAGTTTTTCCACAGCTTTTTCTCTGGTGCTGAGGACAGGGCCGGTCACCTTATATCCGTCACCGGTCTCACGGATCACAGCATTGATTCCTTCTGTTTTCAGTTCTTCTGCCAGCTGTTCTGCCCGTTCCCTGGTGGTAAACAGCCCGAACTGAAGAGCATATCCTTTTTCCTCCGCAGCATCGGTGCTTTCACCGGATCCGCTGCTCTGCCCGTCATCGTCCGTTTCCCCTTCTCCGCCTGTTTCCTCATCTGCTTTTCCCTCAAAAAACGAAGTCATCTTCGACGGAAAATCCAGTTTCAGCACTTCGGCGTCATATCCCAGAAGCGGTGCGATGATAAACCGGGCTGTCATATACCCGCAGAACACTGCCAGAATCATTATACCAAGAATTCCTGCAAATTTCACCCCGGAATTTCTTTTCTGGCTGCGATACCTTCTGATTCTTCTCTTTTTCACCACTGTACCTCCTGTAATTATCCGGATCTATCCTGTATTTTTATCATATGCGCCGGAAAAAGGGACAATGACAGGAAGTTGAACGGGATCATCTTTTTTAAACAGCCGGATATCTGCAGGCCTTTGCTCTGCACACGCCAAAAGCTGCCGATTAACCCGACCGGTTTTATCGGCAGCCTTTGGCTTCTTTTCTATTCAGTTGTCACTGCACACCGCAGAGATATACTTCTCTCCGCAAAGTCTCCAGATGATGCCGCACAGACCTGCTGCTCCACGGATGCCTTCTGACATATTCTGCAGCATCCTCGACATATCTGCGGCCTTCTTCATGGCTTCTCTCCTTCAGATCATCCAGCAGATCCGCCAGCTTTTCAGAAAAGGACAGCGGCGTTTCAGAGGGTACAAAAATCATACGCACACGATCAAAGCCTTTATCCACGAAGATGCAGTCTGACCGGACTTCATAGTATTCCGGCAGAAGATAAACCTTTTCTCCCTGCCCTGCTCCCTGCAGCAGCGAAAGCGCTGCTTTGAGAACGTCTTCCGTATGCATTTCCACGATTGCCGAGAGCGGCCTGTATCCCTCTGTTCTGAAGCTTGCAATCAGAATGTTCTCTTCTCTGACGAATCCGGCAGGAAGAAACATCTGTGAAAGACCCATTGTAAGTATATCCACAACATATTCCTCCAGCTCCTCCGCATTATATCTCATTTCCATATCATTTATTCTCCATGGCATTTCGAGCATGGACTGTAGCCTCTGCTGACTGCATCCTGCTTTTTTATTTCGATGTAATAGCGTTCTACGGTTCTGCAGCTGCTCAGGTGATACGCTCTGCCGCTGTCAGAAAAGCAGAAGACAGGACTACCGATTCGAGCCGTACTGGCATTACACAATCTGCACGGTTTGTACTCCTTCTTCAGGGCTTGAGACAGGTACACCATCTGACAGCCGGCTTTCACATAGGTGCAGTTTTTCCCGTGATAACACTTTCCCCACTGAGGAAAAATGTATACGGTTTTATCATCCTCATTCTTTCCGCCTCCCGGCGGCACCTTATGCAGCGTTCCCGTAAAGGCTCTAGCCGTCACCACCGCATCAAAGGTCACTCTGCTTAAGAAGGACATCGGATTCTTCTCATCAAAGACCGCTCTGATTTTCACCTGTATCAGATCCTCTTCCTCACCTTCCTCGTACAGATATCGGTACGAACGGATGCTGAAAGAAGTCAGCCGGTCGTTTTCTGCCGCAATTCTATGTCCAAGAGACAGCGGTAATTCCGCCGGATTCTGACGAAACGCCGACTTTACTGATTCCAGATGTATTTCATCGCAGACAGTGCAGGTGATGTTCTCACAGGCCGCTGCAGCAGGGATAACAGAGAGAAGCATCAGAACGGCGATAATAAACACCGGTATCACGATAACCGCCTCTACCAGATAGCTTCCCCGTCTGCCCGATGATCTAATAGGTTCTGGCCACTTCATGTTCTTTTCCGTTCACTTTCATGATGAATTTCACGCCGCCGTTATATTCTCTGAGAAGAAAGCTGTCATAATACAGATAGCGCATGTTGATCTGTATCAGATCCATGATGCGGAGAATCAGAACCCTCTCGTCCATGGTGTATGTAAAAAGGCGCAGATAATCTTCGTAGTTTTCTCCTTCATCAATACCTGTAAATATACAGCCCTCCTCCCTGTCTGCCAGCACTGACTCCAGGTCTGTAGCCCACATTGACTCTGTCTTTACCATCGGTACTCTGTGCCCGGCTGCAAGCAGCCTGTAGTCATTGATGCTTTCTGCCAGCGCCCATGCCGCCTTCAGTGCCTCTGATGTGGCCGCAGCAGCAGGACCAGGCGTCAGAATCTCAGCGGCTGCGGCCGTTTTTGCACACATGGATGCGGAACTGCTGATACAGGCCAGATTCGGTCCTTCTCTAATGGCAATGATTCTGTTTCTGACTCCTTTCGTATTGGCTGTATCACTCCTGTTTCCGCATATCATGTATTCAATCTCCCTCTGAAGAAATGTTTCCCCGAGATTCCTTTCGCACCGTAAATGTTTAAAATAGGAGAAGATATACTGATTCAGTGCCCAGGAATCTCCGGTTTTATCGATGATGTCCGCAGCCGATTGCGCATCCATGACCAGATCTTTCAGCTGATCTGCAGAATATGCTCTGGAAGTTCCCTCGGAAGGCAGACTGTCAAAGATATTCTCCCCGGAATATTCCTTCTCGGCGGTTTCCTCGGCCTTCTCTACAGGAGTGATCTCCTTTTCAGGCGCGATGAAGTCTTCAGTAAAAGCCAGTTTCCCCGCCGCAACCAGCTGCTCCCGCAGCAGATCCACATTGACCAGACTGTAATCGTAGAGATCACAGCTGCTGCCTTCGTACTGTATGTATTTCTTTTCTTCAAAAGTCTGCGATGCATAAAAGTCCAGCTTTTCCGTCACATCTGCAGGATAGCCGTAGAATCCGAAGAGATTGTATCTTCTCTGCAGATTCAGGTCATACTCGGCAAGAACTGACTCGGCCCAGAGGGCACTCAGCGCTCTGACGCTGCTGTTAACCGCGTTCTGTCTGGCGGCGCCTGTAAACACGGATATCGCCCAGACAAGGGTCACGAAGAACAGGCAGACAAAGATTGTGACAGAACCTCTGCGTCCGTCTGCAATCCCTGCTCTATGTAAGTGCAAGGAGCCCTCCCGCCCTGATGATATCCGCTTCGCTGATAACATAAAGTCTTCCCTCCAGATTTCTGTTTAATATAATGCCTGTGATGCCGCCCATCTTCGATGAGGTTTCTGTTTTATTTTTTATAATATCAAAGACAGCTTCACTGCGCAGCATCTCTTCAAGCATCTGCCCGTGCATCTGTGTCTGGGCCTGCAGACAGGAATAGTAGTAGATCATCAGCATGATCAGACTCAGGATTGTCAGCAGCAGTACCGGCAGCACCATGGCTGCCTCAACGAATTCATCTCCCCGTCTGTTGCTCATCATCCGTTCAGGTCCTTGAAGGTGTCGTTGACAAACTGGGTTATCTCCGTCTTGAATATCAGCCCTATGGCTATGGCCAGTGCGATGAGAATAGCCACCTGCACCATTTCCATGCCTCGCTTGTTTTGTAATATTTTCACAAAAAGTCATCTCCTTCCATTCTTACCGTGTCCTTTCCTACATCTCCAGAATCGCAGGCGCCGCAGTTATGATAATCAGCACCAGCAGCAGAACGGCCAGCGGAAAAGCCATCTGTGTCTCTGCCGCCCTGCCTTTTTCCTCAGCCAGTTTTTTTCTCTGATTCCACAGAAGACCGCTCTCTGATTCCAGTTTTTCTTTCAGACTGACACCTTTATGCTGATTATCAGTCAGAATGCCCGAAAGTCTGGTAAATTCCCGAATATTCAGTTCTCTGGCCTTATCTCCCAGTACTGTAATCAGACTGCATCCCGCTTCGTCGGCGCTGTGCTGCGTGTCTATGACGATACGCTGCAGCGCATCCTGTTCCTTTCTGCCCGCATATCCCTCTGCAATCTTTGAAAACGCATCGCTGAAAATCAGGCCGCTCTCCAGAAGCAGAAGAAGCTGACTGTGAAAGGCCGGCAGACCTCGCCTGATCTGATCCTCCTGCAGTTTTCTTGCAGTGCGTGTCTTTTCACTGTTCTGACGGTAGAGTAACAGCATACCCAGAGGGAAAATCAGCAGGACTCCCAGAAAATCCGCACTGTCTGCAGAAGCCCAGGAGAGAGCCGCCCCATCTTCTGTTTCTCCAGGCAGACTGACCAGATTTCCACCTTCTTCTGCCAGTTCTGAAACGATCTGTTTCACCTGATACAGAAGCTCCTGTTCTTCATCTGTTTTATCTGTTTCATCCGCCCCTGCCTGCTCTTTTCCTGCGCTTTCTTTCTTCAGAGTCAGCGTGACTTCTTCTTCAATCAGCAGACCCGCCTTCTCTGCCCTCACCTTCAGAGGAACAGATACGGTCTCTCCGCCGGGTTCGCGTTCTATGGCAATCAGATTGCCCTGCTGATCCTTTATCAGCATGCTGTTTTCAGACACGACAGAACATATCTGCAGTGCCAGAAGAAGAAGTGTCAGCAGCAGCAGTACGGCGGTCTGTCTTCGCTGTTTTCTGCAGAATCCGAGAAAATCGTCCAGTTTCATCTTCATCTGCGCAGGTATTTTATACTTCAATTCTCGTGATCCTTTCTATCATCAGACCTGCACCAAGCTCCGCCGTCAGAGCCGTGCTCATCAGAAGTCTTCCTGCCAGAGTCTGATACATGATTTCCAGATAATCCGGAGACATCAGCTGCAGAAAGAGCACGATAACCGCCGGCATTGCCATGATGATCCTCCCCTCCAGTTTTTTCTGTGAGACAATGGCATGAATCTCCTGTTCGACGGTGATCTTTTCTCCGATGACCTGAGCCGCTTTGTTCACTGCTCCGGCAAGGTTTCCTCCTGAACTTCGGCATGCCCCGTATACCTGAACAAAGTCCTCCACATCCTCCAGACAGCTTCGCCGTGCGAAATCGCTGAGAACTTCCAGTTCAGTCATACCCGTTTCATCAACAGCCCGGAGCATGCATCGGATTTCTTCCGACAGCATGCACTCTCGCCCATAGATGTCGCTGAGATTTTCCTCAGCCTCCGACATGGCTTCTGCCATATGGCGGCCCGCAGCAAAAGATCCGGAAAGACTGTACAGAAAATCCCGGAACTGGAGAAGCAGATTATTGCGTCTCTGTCTCGACTTGTAAACGCACCAGGTTTTCTCTGCTTTCCTCCAGATAAAGGGCAGCGCTGCAGCAGTCAGAATGCTGTTGTAGAAGATCAGTCCTGCAATTCCCAGAAAAGCCGCCAGCACTGCCGTAAAAACGGTCTTCTCTCTCCTGCTGAGCTCATATCCGCTATATTCGTTCATCATCTTCACAGCCTTTCAGCAGCAGTTTGCCGCGGCTTTGTATTCTGTTTCCCGTGGGAATCAGTTCCATGCTGCGGTTCAGCTGATACAGCGGATTCAGTATGTACTCTCCGCTTTCAAATCCGATCAGTTCCTGAATCTCTATGATTTTTCTCTGACCGCCATTCATTCTTCCCAGATGCACCAGCACATCTATTCCCTCCACGATCTGAGCGCGGATTGCATCCAGGGGAATCTGGGCTCCCATCAGGTACATGGCTTCCAGTCTGCGCAGCATCCCTCTTACCGTGTTCCCGTGTCCCGTTGACATGGATCCGTCATGCCCTGTATTCATCGCCTGGAGCATATCGGCAACTTCCCTGCCCCTGACCTCTCCGACCACAATCCGGTCCGGCCTCATTCTCAAGCTGGTTTTTATCAGCATGTCCATGGAAACCTGGCCCTGACCCATGGAATTGGCATTATGGCACTCCATCTGGACCAGATTTCTGATATTGTTCATCTGCAGTTCCGTGGAATCCTCAATGACGATGACCCGTTCATCGTCCGGAATAAAATCCGACAGCGCATTGAGAAAGGTCGTCTTCCCCGAGGACGTTCCCCCGCTGACAAATATATTGTAGCCGCAGCGCACCAGTACTTCCAGAAAATCGGCGCACTGCTGCGTCAGGGTCCCCCGCTGCACCATTTCTCCGATGGTGATCCTGTCCTTGGCAAATTTTCGAATGGTCAGAACAGGTCCGTCCGCCGCCACATTCCGGTATACCGCATTTACACGGGAACCGTCGGCCAGCCGGGCATCCAGAACAGGCTGCATCTCATTAAACTCCCTGTGGACTGCCGCGGCAATATTCCGGATGACCTCCTCCAGTTCTTCTGTGGAGTCAAAGACACCGCTGAGCTGGCCTATGCCGGATGCATCCTCATAAAAGAAATGATCTTTTCCGTTGATCATGATCTCGTTGACAGAATCATCACCGATATACAGCTCCAGCATGCCCAGCTTGCTTCTGGTCTTTGCGTAGATTCTCCTGACCATCCATCCATACTCTTCCAGAGACAGGTCTCTGCACTGCTCCTGCAGGGTTTCTTCGATAATTCTCATCGCTCCGTCTTCATCGGTCATGCTCTGGCTGCCGCCGGACAGAAGCTTTCTGCGCACCAGGGGAACCAGCCTGTCCAGTTCTTCTCTACACAGCCGGTTCATGATCCTGTTCCTCCATGATCTTCCCGGCTATGGAGGCTATCTCCAGGCCGTAATTACCTTCAAGGGCCGCGTCCAGATTGAATTCCTCTCCCTGCACACCATAGCTGATCTGTGAGATATACAGCCGTCCGTTCCCATGCTCTTCCCAGCTGTCCGGCGCAAAATTCTCCACGGTTATGACTTTTCCGTTTTTCAGGCACCGCTCTATTTCCCCGGAAATCTCCTCCAGGTATTTCCCCGGCGGCAGTTTCCGTCCGTCCAGCAGTATGACCGCAGCTTCCGCCTCTTCCATCAGATGCCGGTTCTCCCTGCAGAGACAGCACCCCACATCCACAGCAAAAAAGTCATACTGGCCGAGGCGTTCTATTCTCTGCAGCAGCTTATGCAGCAGTCCGGGGACTATCTGATCAAAGCAGCTGTTGATAAGCGGCGCATCTATGTAATCCATCTCATTCCCGCAGGTGATGAAATGCTCCAGGGGAAACTCCCGTTCCGACTGGAGATAGTAGAGAAGCTGCAGCAGACTTGTACGCCCGCTTCCGTACAGATATTTCCGGCTGTCGTTGACGGGACAGAGATTCAGATACAGACATCTGCTTCCGTAGATACGCTGAAGCATGCGGCAGACGGAAATAGCTGCAGATGTGGTTCCGCATCCTCCTCCGGCTGCAGCAAAGACCAGCAGACGGCACTGCCGGTCTTCTCTGTACTCTATGACGCTCCCTGTCATCTGGTACCAGATAAACAGCAGATCCCTGGCAAGATGGCAGCTCTCCTTGTACCGGTATACCCGGAAAGGACTGGACGACAGCTGTTCATCCTCTGCATGCCTTACAAGCTGCACAGTACGGAATCTCTCAAAAGGTTCATCTGAGAGAATCATATCTGTCTGCCATTGCTCAGGATCATTTTCTGACGGCAGTGCAGCCAGGACATGCAGGCTCATGAATCTGCATTCTCTGGCGAGACATACAGCCAGAGCATGGGCAAAAGCTCTCTCTTTCAGGAAGACACCCACTCTGATCATTTCCATTTTTTACCTCCTTCCTGTGCATTCAGCATATCATTTTTGTAAATATTTGTCAAACATTATTTTTCATTTTCTTTATTTTTTGCCAGTTCTTTAAGTTTATTCAAAGACTGATATAATCCTCCAATTTCATCAATAAGGCCCATTTTTACGGCGTCCGGTCCAAAGAGGACGGTGCCCACATCGTTGGACATGTTCCCGGTCTGGTTCATTTTCGCTTCCACATCCGCCTTGGAGGCATGAGAATGCGAAACGATAAAATCGACCACCCTTTCCTGGGTTTTTCTCATATATTCAAAGGTGGCATCCGCTGTAATCAGCGTTCCGCTGGTACGGATGGGATGCATGGTCATGGTTGCCGTTTCTGCCACAAAGGAATAGTCTGATGATACTGCCAGCGGAATACCTATGCTGTGGCCGCCCCCTATGACCAGCGTAACCGTCGGCTTTGACAGAGATGCGATGAGTTCAGCCAGGGCCAGACCTGCCTCCACATCACCTCCCACCGTGTTCAGTATCAGAAGCAGACCCTTCACTTCCGGATTTTCCTCTACAGCAACGAGCTGCGGGATCAGATGTTCGTATTTTGTGGCCTTGTTGTCGCTTGGAAGCACCGTATGCCCCTCAATACAGCCGATGATATTGATATACTGATAATCTGTTTTAAATGACGTGAACGGAGAAATCAGCCCCAGTTCTCTGATCAGATCTCCGGATTCCGCTTTTGTTTCTGTCTTTTCTTTTTCCTCGCTCATAATGTCTCCTCTCTTTTCGTAAAATAGACTGATGCTGTTATCCTGTATTATCTGCAAAGGAAGTGTGAATTATGCTGTTAAGCGAAATCGGAGATAAGGAGATCATCGATCTGACAAAAGGAAGCCGCCACGGAGCCTTCTGGGATGCAGAGATGCTTTTTGATGAGCATACGGGAAAAATCAGAGCTCTGCTCGTCCCGGATTTTCAGTCAAAGAGCCGTCTCGCCTCATTGCACGGGGGTCTTCAGCTTCCATGGGAATCCATCGTGAAAATCGGCGAGGACATCATCATTTTCCGCTCATAGAATTTTTTTGTCCAAAAGCATTTGACAAAAGGGAGTGTGAGGTATACAATAGGCCTTGGAACAATTTGATAAGATGATCTTCAGGGCAGGGTGAGATTCCCGACCGGCGGTGACAGTCCGCGAGCGCTCATGCGCACGACCTGGTGAAATTCCAGGACCGACAGTATAGTCTGGATGGAAGAAGATTTGCAAATCTGTTTATTTTGATTTTGTAAAATGCTCTGGAATTCGTTGGATTCCGGAGTTTTTTCTTAAAAAACGAGAGTTTTTGTAATGCCGCAGCCCTGAAGCCTATGCTTCAGGGTATTTTTTTCTGAGAGGTGAGATCATGACAGATTCTGAATACATGCGCCGGGCAATATCTCTGGCGCAGAGAGGCGCCGGATATACCAGTCCCAATCCCCTGGTCGGAGCCGTCATCGTCAGAGACGGACAGATCATCGGAGAGGGATATCACGAGAGATACGGCGAACTTCACGCCGAGAGAAACGCTCTTGCCGACTGCCGCCGCCGGGGCATCGACCCGGAAGGCGCAGCGATTTATGTGACGCTGGAACCATGCTGTCACTACGGCAAGACACCGCCCTGCACCGAGGCCATCATAGAAAACCGTCTGGCAAAGGTGTTCATAGGCTCCAGAGATCCTAATCCCCTGGTCAGCGGCAAAGGAGTAAGTCAGCTGCGAGATGCCGGCATAGAAGTGATCACAGACTTTCTCCGTGAGGAATGCGATGCCCTGAATCCGGTGTTTTTCCACTACATCACAGAGAAAACCCCTTATGTGGTTCTGAAGTATGCCATGACCATGGATGGCAAGATCGCAACCTTTGCCGGCAATTCCAGATGGATTACCGGTGAGGCCGCCAGGCTGAGAGTTCATCAGGACCGAAGCAGACTCACCGCCATCATGGCAGGTGTGGAAACGATCATCAGAGACAATCCTCAGCTGACCTGCCGCCTTCCTGACGGAACCGGCAGAAATCCCATACGCATAGTATGCGATACCGGACTGCGGACACCTCTGACATCTCAGCTCGTGCAGACTGCAAAGGACGTCAGAACCATCATTGCCTGCAGCTGCCCGGGCAGAATAAAACAGCAGCCGTATCTGGATGCAGGCTGTGAAATCATTACCGTGGACAAGGGCCCGGACGGACATCTGGATCTGCGTCAGCTGATGCAGACTCTCGGTGAACAGAAGATCGACAGTATTCTGCTGGAGGGAGGCGGCCGGCTCAACTGGTCAGCTCTTTCCGCAGGCATCGTTAACAAAGTCCAGGCCTATGTCGCTCCCAAGCTCTTCGGCGGCGACAGTGCAAAGACACCTGTGGGCGGCGCCGGCGTCGAGTTTCCGGATCAGGCTGTGCTTCTGTCAGATCCGAAAATCACCGTCATCGGAGACGATATTCTCATAGAAAGTGAGGTGAAGCCATGTTCACAGGCATCATCGAAGAAATAGGAACCATCAGAAAAATCGACAGAGGAAGCCTGTCGGCAGTTCTCCATATCGGATGCAGCAGAATCATGGAAGATGTCCGACTGGGCGACAGCATCGCCGTCAACGGTGTCTGTCTTACAGTCACCTCCTTCGATAAAGGGGGATTCGCGGCAGATGTCATGCACGAGACGCTGCGTCGTTCTTCCCTGGGTGCTCTCAGCACCGGAAGCCATGTCAACCTGGAGCGGGCCATGGCCGCAGGCGGACGCTTCGGAGGTCATATTGTCAGCGGTCATGTGGACGGCACAGGCACTGTAAAGACACTTCGCAGGGATGATAACGCCGTCTGGTACACCATCAGCTGCGGCAGCAGTCTGCTGCGCTATATCATAGAGAAGGGATCCATCGCCATCGACGGTATCAGCCTGACAGTGGCAGAGGTCACAGACACATCCTTCAGCGTATCCATCATTCCCCACACACTGTCTGAAACCATTCTGGCAGAAAAGAAACCGGGAGACATCGTAAACCTGGAGAACGACTGTATCGGAAAATATGTGGAGCGTCTGCTCACCTTCGAAAAAAATGCACCAGAAGAAAAAACATCCTCTCTGACGAGAGAATTTCTCATAGAAAACGGATTTTAACGGAAAGGAATGACCAGATATGAAAGAAGAATTCAAGTTCAGCACCATTGAAGAAGCTCTGCAGGATCTTCGGGACGGAAAGATCATCCTGTGCACCGATGACCCTGACAGAGAAAATGAAGGAGATTTTATCTGCAGTGCCCTTCATGCAACTACCGAGAATGTAAATTTCATGGCAGTGCACGGCAAAGGACTCATCTGTATGCCTATGGGAGAGGAAATCTGCCGCAGGCTCCATCTGCCTCAGATGGTCGAAGAAAACACAGATAACCACTGCACGGCTTTCACGGTTTCCATCGATCATGTGGATACCACCACAGGCATTTCCGCCCAGGAGCGCGGCCTGACAGCAAGAAAATGTGTGGAGGAAGGCGCAAAGCCGGAGGATTTCCGCAGGCCCGGCCACATGTTTCCTCTTCTGGCAAAGCCCGGCGGAGTCCTGGAACGCAACGGCCATACAGAAGCCACGGTTGACCTGATGCGCCTTGCCGGCCTTCCTGAATGCGGTCTCTGCTGCGAAATCATGCGGGAGGACGGCACCATGATGCGCACGCCGGAGCTGAAGGAGCTGGCTGCAAAGCACGGTATCAGCTTTATCAGTATCAAAGCGCTGCAGGAATACAGAAAGATGCACGACCATCTCGTGGAATGCGTCGCAAAGACGAAACTTCCGACCAAATACGGTGACTTTGTGGCTCACGGTTATGTCAACAGACTCAACGGTGAACATCACATCGCACTGGTCAAAGGCGACATTGGAGACGGACAGAACCTGCTCTGCCGGGTCCACTCGGAATGTCTCACAGGAGACGCTTTCGGCTCAGCAAAATGCGACTGCGGCCAGCAGCTTCAGTCTGCACTGATACAGATTGAAAAGGAAGGCCGCGGCGTGCTGCTGTACATGCGTCAGGAAGGTCGCGGAATCGGTCTCATCAACAAGCTGAAAGCCTATGAACTGCAGGATCAGGGCATGGACACTCTGGAAGCCAACATTGCACTGGGCTTTGCCGGTGATCTCCGCGAATACTACATCGGCGCACAGATACTCAAGGACCTGGGTGCAAAGACCCTGCGACTTCTCACCAACAACCCGCAGAAGGTCTACGAGCTCAACGAATTCGGCATGGAGATCATAGAAAGGGTTCCGATCCAGGTGCCGGCCAATGCCCACGATCTCTTCTACCTGAAGACCAAACAGGAAAAAATGGGACACATTCTGAATTATAAATAATAAGGACAAGGAGAAAAAATCATGAAAATCTATGAAGGTAAATTAGTATCAAAAGAAATCAGAGTCGGAATCGTATGCGCCAGATTCAACGAGTTCATCGTTTCCAAGCTTCTCGGAGGCGCTCTGGACGGACTGCGCCGTCATGATGTAAAAGAAGAAAACATCGAAGTGGCATGGTGCCCGGGAGCTTTTGAGATTCCTCTCATCGCGCAGAAAATGGCAAAGTCAGGGAAATACGATGCCGTCATCTGCCTCGGTGCCGTCATCCGAGGAGCCACATCCCACTATGACTACGTCTGCGCTGAGGTTTCAAAGGGCATCGCACAGGTGTCCCTGGCCGCTGATATCCCTGTTATGTTCGGCATTCTGACCACCGATAACATCGAACAGGCCATCGAAAGAGCCGGAACAAAATCCGGAAACAAGGGCTATGACTGCGCAGTAGGCGCCATCGAGATGATCAATCTGATCGGTGAAATCGAAGGTTAAGCGGGCTGGCAGAGCCCGTAAAAAGGACGGCTGATCCTGAACAGATCCTGCCGTCCTTTTATATTTCTCATATCTACAGAAACGGGCGGATACTGGCGGCCAGATTCTCCTCCAGGCTGATAAGCCGCAAAGCGATGTCCTTTGCTTCCGCATCGGCAGCCTGATACCGGTTCAGGAACTGACTCAGAGATTTCACGCCCATATTGCATCCGTCTGTCATCAGATCGGCGATGGTCTCGTCAGATCCGTCCATTGCCAGCTTGACGTTGGTCTTCATCCAGGACATGCCTTTTGCCATCAGATTCGGTTCCTTTCCTTCATCATGATATCGTTCGAGAAGGTTCTGCAGTTCTCTCTGCAGTTTGTCGTGTTCCTCTCTGCAGACCGCAAGGTACCTGTGAAAAGCGGCGTTCTGCACATAGTCCAGCACATCATCGATGGATGTGATACCGATGCTGATGCCGGCATCACATTCGCGCAGCAGTCTGATCGTATCCGGTTCTATCATTGAGCAATCTCAACTCCTTTTTTCTGAGCTAAGAAAAGTATTTCCCCTTTATCTGCTTATTATTCCTCCAGTTCTTTTCGTTATATTTCCATAACCGGAACAGCCCGGAAACACCTCAGGCGTTTCCGGGCTGAAATCATTCTGATCTACAGAACCATCTTGTATATTTCCAGTATCTGCTCCGGTGTCAGCGGAACATAGGTGTCTGTCAGGTTGTCCAGCTTGTCGGCCATCTCTTTCAGCTTTTCTTCTCCGATACCCACTTCTTTCAGCGTCTTCGGCAGACCCATTCCGCAGAAGAACTGGCGGGTTTTCTCGATACCGGCTCTCGCCAGAGCCCATTTATCAGGCTGCGGGTGAATCTGCCATACATTGACCGCATATTCTGCGAATTTATCCACAGTCTCATCGGAAAGCACGTATTCCATCCATGCCGGCGTCAGAATGGCAAGACCGGCTCCGTGGGTGATATCGTAATATGCGCTGAGCTCGTGTTCAATGGGATGAACAGTCCACTGCACATCGCTTCCGTAAGAAAGAAGACCGTTGATAGCCAGACTGGATGCCCACATCAGCTGCGCTCTGGCCTCATAATTATCCGGCTCAGCTATGGCCACGGGACCATATCTGATGCAGGTTTTCAGCACTGCCTCACACATGCGTGCCTGAAGGAAGGCATCCTTCTCTGTGGTGAAGTAAACCTCCAGCACATGACTCATGATATCGGCTGTACCGGCAGCAGTCTGGGAAGCAGGCACACTGTAAGTGAATTTCGGATCCAGAATGGAAAAAGCCGGCTTGATCAGCTCGCTGGCCATATCCAGCTTGTCGTTCGTCTCAGGATTGGTAATGACGGCATATCCGTCCATCTCAGAACCCGTCGCAGCCAGGGTCAGAACGGCAGCAACCGGAAGAGCCTCTGTGATTCTGCTGCTGTCCAGTACCAGATCCCAGGCATTACCTTCATACCTTGCTGCAGCTGCGATCGCCTTGGAGCAGTCGATAGTACTGCCTCCGCCGATTGCCAGAACCGCATCTATCTTTTTCTCTCTGCAGAGTTTTGCGCCCAGCTCCACAGTCTCTATGCGCGGATTGGGATCTACGCCGGAAAGTTCAAAAAACTCTACGGCATTTTCTCTAAGCACCGCTGCAGCCTTGTCGTAGACGCCGCTGCGCTTGACACTTCCGCCTCCGTATACCATCAGAACTCTGGTTCCGAACTGTGTGATTTCTGCCAGCTTTCTGATCTGGCCCTTTCCGAAATAGATCTTCGTCGGAATGGAGTATTCGAAATTCTGCATGATTTATTCTCCTCCTCGTCTTATCATATTGCAGTTACAGGTTCTTTTCTGCAAGTTCCTCCTGTATCTGTTTCATTTCCTCATTTCTCTTTGTCTTGGCTGTGGTAGTCTTGATGGTCGGTCTGTCTGACAGGAAGTATTTTCTGACCATTTTATAGGCAGGCATGGCCCTGTTGATCGTCGCCATGTCGGCATCCAGACGGGCTGCAAGCTCTTCTTCTGAAAGGCCCTGCTCTGTCAGATAGCCTTTGTTATAGACCACCTTTGCCCAGAGAACCACATCGGTGGCTTTTTCTCTGGTGAATACCATGCTCTCCTCCACATACGGCAGCACATTGATGAGATTCTCGATCTCTTCCGGGTAGACATTCTTCCCGTTCTTCATGACGATAACGTTTTTCTTGCGTCCGCAGATGAACAGATATCCTTCTTCATCAAAGTATGCCAGATCTCCTGTATAGAACCAGCCGTCCCGCAGGACCTCCGCCGTTGCCTCCGGATCGTCATAATAACCCAGCATCACATTATCTCCGCGGACAGCCAGCTCGCCGATTCCTTCTTCGCTGGGTTCAATGATCTTTGCCTCCACATTAGGCATCACTTTTCCGCAGGAGCCCGGTTTCAGATACCGGTATGTCTCACTGGCGATAGTCGGCGCAGTCTCCGTCAGACCATATCCCTGAACCGTCAGAATGCCCAGATCGTTGAGTCCTTTTGAGACTACCGGATCCAGGGCCGCTGCTCCGTTGATAATGAACCGCATGCGGCCGCCCAGCTGATCGATGACAGACTTGAACAGCTTCCTGCGCAGGTGGATACCGACCCTGTCGCCTGCATCGCAGATTTTCATGGCCAGAGCCACTTTTTTCTCCATGCCCTGATCCGCTATGCCCTTGCTGATCTTCTTGTACATGTTCTCCAGAAGAAGCGGCACACTCATGATAACCGAGACTCCGTATTCTTTCATATTGGCGGAGACATACTTCAGCCCGTCACAGAAGCAGTTCTTCATACCCTGAGACAGGAATGTCAGAAGACCGCTCATGCCGTAGCAGTGGTGAAGCGGCAGGATCATCATGTTGACATCATCCGGGAAGAACAGTTCTTCACAGTTCATGCCGTAATTGCAGCTCATAAAGTTTCTGTGGCTCATCATGACCGCCTTCGACTGCATGGTGGTGCCGGAAGTGAACAGAAGAAAATTCATTGCATCCGGATCGATTTCCGCATCCAGATAACGTCTGTCCCCGTTCTCCACCAGCTTCTGCCCCTGATCGATGAGCTCTATCATAGTTGTCCCTTTTTCAGGAATGAAATCCATAGCGACAGTGAGTGTAAGCTCTGTTCGGTTCTCTCTGCAGATTTCCTCTATAACTTCTGCATGTTTCCGGTCATAAAAAATCACCTCTGCTCGACTCCTGATGAGGCAGCTCTCCAGTTCCTCCTTCTGCAGAGCCTTGTCCAGCGGCACAGTGACTCCTGCGCCGCAGCAGGATGCAAAATATGCGAGGCACCAGTTGTAGCTGTTCTCACCGATGACAGCAATGCGCTTTCCTGCATATCCCCGCTCGATCAGTGCGGTTCCCAGCCAGCCCATGGTCTCAAAGAGTTTCGCGTAGGTGGTGCTGATATAGTTTACTTCTTTTGTCTGCCGGTCCTTTATCTTTGTGACAAATGCCACCCGGTCGGCATATTTCTCAGCGGAGGTCCTGAGGAGCTCCCTGAGATCTCTGAATTCGTAAAACTTCTTCTCCAGCTTGTAGTCTTTCATTTGCTTTTACCTCTGTTATTCCGTAGGATTCACCCTTCTTCCTCTGTCATATAGCTTACCATTTTCACGGGCGGGTGTCAACGGAAGGGGGCATCCGCAGCGTCAATTTGTTTCTCTTCTCTTCCTTGACAAAAAAACAGAACCCTCATATAATATAGTTTGAATCCAAACTATATTATACAGAAAGAAGGATGTTCACCATGCTCGATCAGGAGCTTCATTACCTGCTTATGCGGGCCTATCACCACAGCAACAGAAAAATCGTGCAGCAGATCACCGGGCACGGCATGTATCCGGGCCAGCCGAAGATTCTGGAATATCTGCTGGAACACGACGGATGCTTTGCCAGAGACATCTGCAGAGGCTGTGTTCTGGACAAGTCCACGATGACAGATCTGCTTCGCCGCATGGAAAGCCAGGGGCTGATCCGCCGGTCTGCCGGCGCAGACGACAGGAGAACATCGCATATTCACATGACGGAAAAAGGAAGGTCCGCCATACTTCAGCTGAAGGAAAGCTTCAGAACCATCGATGAAAAGGCCTTTCAGGGCATAGGGAAAAAAGAGCGCGCACAGTTTCTTGAAACACTCAAAGCCATAACCGCCAATCTGGAGGAGGACGGCCGATGAACGTCAGAAAAAGAACCGTGCTGCGGTATCTGTGCTTTGCTCTGGGGGTCGCTGTCAATTCTTTCGGAATTGCCTTTATCACAAAGAGCGCCCTGGGAACCTCCTCTATTTCCAGCCTTCCCTATGTGCTGAGTCTGCGCTTTCCCGCTGTCAGCTTCGGCCTGACCACCTTTATTCTCAATATGCTGTTTATCCTGGTTCAGATTCTTCTGCTGCGCCGAGACTTCAGGCCCGTGCAGTTTCTCCAGATAGGCGCCAACATCCTGTTCAGCTTTCTGATCGATGTAAGCATGATGGTTCTGGCCTTTTTCCAGCCTTCTGCCCTTCCTGCCCGTCTGCTCAGTCTGACAGCAGGCTGTCTGATTCTCGCCGCAGGCGTCAGCATCGAAGTGGCGCCGGATGTGATCGTCGTTCCCGGAGAAGGTATCGTCAGAGCCATCGCAAAGGTATCAGGAATCAGATTCGGCACAGTGAAGATCACCTTTGATGTCACGCTGATGGTCACAGCTGCGCTGCTTTCCTTTATTTTTTTCGGCAGACTTCAGGGCGTAGGTGCAGGAACAGTGATCTCGGCTTTTCTGGTCGGCAAATTCGTCAATATCATCAACCGTCATCTGCCGCTGATCGACAGGATCCGGAGTCTGACCGGGGAATAAATCTCCCGCATCTGTTCCATTTACCTCTTGACTTGCCTTTCAGATTGTGCTAAATTAATCTGTATAAAGTTTAATACCTTTAAACCGATGAGTAAGGATAGTAACCGATGGAGGTCGTCTTCAGAGAGCTGCAGATGGTGGGATTGCAGCGGCGGACACATCAGCGAATGGGCTTACGAGGGCAAACTGAACCGCATCTTGCGCAGTAGGTGCGACGGGTTCGACCGTTATATCGAAGAACATATGCTGGTATGTTCATGAGCGGGTTTATCCGTGAGGATGGACCAACGAGGGTGGTATCGCAGAAGTACAGCTTTTGTCCCTTGCCGGGACAGAAGCTTTTTTGATTTAACTGATCAGGGTACACCGCATGAAATAAGGCATCAGAAGAGAAATACAGAAAGAAAGAGGTAACAGAAATGAAAAGAGTATTTTCCGGCGTACAGCCGACAGGCAACATTCACCTTGGCAACTATCTGGGTGCACTGAAGCAGTTCGTGGAGCTTCAGGAGGATCATGAATGCATCTACTGCATCGTAGATGAACATGCGATTACAGTGCCGCAGGATCCGAAGGAACTGAGAGAGCACATCCTGGATGTGGCTTCCCTGTACCTTGCCGTAGGCATCGATCCGAAGAAGTCCATCGTATTCGTTCAGTCCGACGTATCCGGACACGCCGAACTGTCCTGGATCCTCACATGCAGCTCCTATACCGGTGAGCTTTCAAGAATGACTCAGTTCAAGGCCAAGAGCCACAACAAGGAATCCGCTCCGGCAGGACTGTTCACCTATCCGATTCTGATGGCAGCCGATATCCTGCTCTACGACACCGATGTGGTTCCTGTAGGAAACGACCAGAAACAGCATATCGAACTCTGCAGAGATATCGCGATCAGAATCAACAATACAAAGAAAAAGACCTTTGTCGTTCCAGAGGGAAGATACATGAAGGAAGGCGCCCGTATCATGGCCCTGGACGATCCTTCTCAGAAAATGAGCAAGTCCGCTGAAAATATCCACAGCAGGATTTCTCTGCTGGATGATCCTGCAAAGATCAAGAAGTCCATCATGAAGGCGACCACCGACTCCGAGGGCATCGTCAGATTCGATGTCGATAATAAACCGGGCATCAGCAATCTGATGAACATCTACAGCGTTCTTTCCGGCAGAAGTCTGGAGCAGATTGAGAAGGACTATGACGGAAAAGGATATGGCGATTTCAAGAAGGATCTGGTTGAAATCACAGTGGATGCTTTGGCTCCGATCAAGGCAAGATTCGAAGAGATCAGATATTCCGACGAACTGATCAATATCCTGAAGGACGGTGCGGAGAGAGCCAATGCCATTGCGGTTCCTGTTCTGAACAGGGTCAAAGAGACCTTCGGCCTGGGCCTTGGAAGATAGTCAGCCATCAAAAACAAAAAATGCAGGGGATGCACATGAGGTGCATCCCCTTTTCACTGCAAGAAAAAACCGGATCTGCACTATATGCGATCCGGATAAGATACTGGTGCGCCAGACAGGAATCGAACCTGCGGCCTTCACATTCGGAGTGTGCTACTCTATCCCCTGAGCTACTGGCGCATAACAACAGTATTATAACACAAAAATGCAAAAGCATAAACCCAAAATGCAAAATTCTTTTCTAAAAGTTTTTACACCCTCTACTCTTTGTCAATGCTGGTGAACCCTTTTCCGCTTCCCCATACCGTATCCACATGGACCACAGTTACAAAGGCGGAAGGATCCTCTGCTGCCAGGAATTTTTTCAGGAGCATGCTCTCCCGCGGAGAGCAGAGCACGATCAGTTCCTTTCTCTCCTGCCCTGTAAACTCGCCTACCGATTTCCTGCTGGAGACACCCCGGTTCAGGTCTTTCATGACAAAGGCCGCTGTCTCCTCAGGCTTTGCGGTCAGAATGTTGACCTGAACGATCTTTGTCTCAAAACCGTACATGATGAAGTCAACCATCTTGGAAGCTATGAACTGGGTTACCAGAGCATAGAGTGCGATATTCCTGCCGTATATAAAGGCGGATATGATGATGATGCATGCATCCAGAAGCAGAAGAATCTTGCTGATATCCACCTGGGGAGCCAGTTTCTTCTTTATGATCTTGGCGATGGATTCCGTACCGCAGAAGGAATAGCCGCGCCAGAAGACGATTCCGTTGCACACGCCGGAAAAAACACCGCAGAAGATGGCTGCGAGGATAACGTCTTTTTCCTCCAGCAGCTGGAAATCGAAAAGCTCCAGCACGAAGAGGATGGCAGGGTACATGATGGTCACCACCAGGACCTTTTTCGCCTCGCGAAATCCCAGCATCAGGACCACCACCAGCAGTATGATGAATGCGCCCGCGTAATATGCGATAGAAAAGTTGATGTCCACAAAGTACTGCAGTATCCTGACGATTCCGGTCAGTCCTCCGCTGGTCAGCCCGTTGGGGATCATGACGGCAGTAGTTGCAAAAGCACCTGTGGCACATGCTGCGATGAGGAAGAAGTAATCAATGATCCTTTCCTTGAGTGTTTCTTTCATATCTGATCCTTTCATAAGCGACATTTCCGAAAATGTCTACAACCTTGACGCAGATGTCCTTCTGACAGCGGTCCACAATCTTTTCGCAGACCTCCGGCAGCTGTCCCTTCGTCCTTACAAATACCTCCTGCGGCCTGTGTATGCCCTCCCGGTGGTCGAAATCCACGCTCCAGGCTGCCGCCATCTTCAGAGAGTCTTCTTTCAGCACCCTCTGCACCGTTTCCATTGATTTTCCGTCCACGGCTCTTCCCAGCTGCCTCTCCCGGAGAGAGAGAAGACGGATGCGGAGCAGGATCTTATCTGATCCGGGAATTTCATCTTCTGTAACCTCCACCTTTACTGACAGCAGAGGATTTTTCGTTTCCGGTCGGGTCTCATAAAGACGCAGGCTCTCTCCCGCTGCAGCCAGCCGGCTCAGCGTGCTCTCCACCGCCAGGCTGCCTGAATCGCAGGCGATAAACCGTCTTCCCATGGCTCCCGCCACAGCAGGCAGAGTTCCGCTTCCGCAGAAGAAATCCGCGCAGAGATCCCCTTCTCTGGTACAGCTCGCCAGAATCCTTTCGATGAGCTGCTCCGGCTTCTGGGTCGCATAGCCGGTCCGCTCCGCTGAGGTGCGGCCGACCATATCTATGTTCCATACATCCTTCATGTTCACCATGGTATACCAGCCCAGATCATCTCTGTACTCTCTGACGCCTTTGAAACGGTACGGTTTGAACTGACGATTGTAAGATTTTTCCTGCTGCGGGTAGAAGTCATATTTTCCGGTCTTGCTGTACACCAGAATGGTGTCATGCTTGCGGGCAAAGTGTTTTTTGCTGGTCCCCCCTGATTTATAGGTCCATACGATCTCATTGACGAAATTCTTTTCCCCGAATATCTCGTCCATGATGATCTTTGCATAATGAACGGCATGCCAGTCCAGATGCAGCCAGATCAGACCTGTATCGGACAGGAGATCCCGCATGAGCAGAAGCCGGCTTGTCAGCATTCTCAGATAGGCGGAAAGCCCCTTCTCCCATTTGTCTCCGTATGCAAGATGACGGATGTTCTCATCTCCTGCCTTCAGGACCGCATCATAATCGGCTCTGGAGAAAAACGGGGGGTCGATGTAGATCATCTGCAGTTTTCCCTTCATTCCGTAATCATCCAGAAGCGTCTTCATGACAGCCTTGTTGTCTCCGTGGATCAGCATATTGTCCACGCTGCCTCTGCTGCCTGCAACCTCTTCTGTCAGGATGAAGGGTTTACCCTTTGCGTCTCTGTACTGTCTTCTTCCCGCGGCTGTTATTTTTGTGAATTCTCTTATCAGACTCATGTTTTTTCCCTCCGAGGAGCACCGGGATCAGATCCTCCCGGCCCGCCTTTTTCAATGCTCTGATGACGGTGTTTCTGTTCTCGGGCCTGTTGTAGTGGATCAGGGCCCGCTGCATCTTCTTCTCTTCCAGATCTTTTGCCACATAGACAGGCTCCATGGTAAAAGGATCCTTTTCCGTATAGTACATGCAGGTGGCAAGGGTTCCCGGCGTCGGATAAAAGTCCTGCACCTGATCCGGCACAAAGCCGTATTCTTTCAGAAACAGGGCCAGCTCCACCGCCGAATCCAGCGTGCTTCCCGGATGGGAGCTGATCAGGTAGGGAATCAGGTACTGTTTCAGTCCCAGTTTCTCATTGACTTTCCGGTATTTTTCAGCGAACTCCACAAACACCTTTTTTTCCGGCTTGTGCATCATAGAGAGCACCTCCGGCGCAATATGCTCCGGCGCCACCTTCAGAGTGCCGCTGACGTGGTATCTGCAGAGTTCATACATGAATTCATCGTTTCTGTCGGCCATTACATAGTCATAGCGGATTCCCGACCGTATGAAGACCTTCTTTACGCCCTCCACTTTTCTGACAGCCCGCAGAACATCCAGATAGTCGCTGTGATCCACCTTCAGGTTCCTGCAGGGATGCGGATAGAGGCAGTCTCTGTTTTTGCACACGCCAGACTTCAGCTGTTTCTCACAGGCAGGGTGGCGGAAATTGGCCGTCGGCCCGCCCACATCGTGAATATATCCTTTAAAATCCGGTTTCTTTACCAGATTCTGTGTCTCCCGCACCAGGGACTCGATGCTGCGGCTCCTCACCTGCCGTCCCTGATGATAGGTCAGAGCACAGAAGCTGCACCCTCCAAAGCAGCCTCTGCTCGAAACAAGGCTGAATTTGATTTCCCTGAACGCCGGAATTCCTCCTGCCCCATCGTACATGGGATGGGACTCGTTTTCATAGGGAAGTTCATATATGTCGTCCAGTTCCTCCCGGCTCAGAGGCTCCTGCGGCTGATTGACGATCACATACACAGTGTCTGTATAAGGCTCCACCAGCCTCCTTCCGCTGATATAGTCATTGCTGCGGTAGGTCATGGCAAAGCTTCTGCAGTATGCCTCTTTTGAAGATGATATCTCATCGAAGGAAGGAAGGACTGTGGTCTCCCCGTCCTGTTCCCAGGATCCGGCCCTGTAGCAGGTTCCCCTGATCCAGGTGATGTCTTTCACATCGATTCCTGCTTCCAGCGCCTCTGCGATTTCCACTACGGCACGCTCTCCCATACCGTAGATGAGCAGATCCGCTTTTGCATCGAGAAGAATGGACCGGCGCACCTTGTCGCTCCAGTAGTCGTAATGGCCCAGACGGCGCAGACTGGCTTCAATACCGCCGATGATGACCGGGACGTCCCGATATGCCTCCCTGGCCCGGTTGCTGTATACGATGACAGCCCTGTCCGGACGTCCGCCTGCCTCGCCGCCGGGTGCATATTCGTCGGTCCGGCGTTTCCGCCTGAATACGGAATAATTGTTGACCATGGAGTCCACCGTGCCGCTGTTGATCAGGAATCCCAGTCTGGGTCTCCCGAACCGGCGGAAATCCTCGCAGCTGTGATAATCCGGTCTGGCCAGAATCGCCACCTTGTATCCGCGGCTTTCCAGCAGACGGCTGATAATGGCGCTTCCGAATGAATGGTGATCCACATAGGCATCTCCTGTCACCAGAACAAAATCCGGCTGCTGCCAGCCTCTTTCCTCCATTTCTTCCCTCGTTACAGGTAAAAACATCTTATTTCCTCTCTTCAAAAGTAAAGGGGCAGGCATTGGCCCGTCCCCGTCATTGCAAACCGCTGTCTCCGTCACAGAACTGTTACATCGATGGTGTAAAGATTCTTCTTCTGGATCAGCTTTCTGACAGTTCCGGCATCGCCGTCATCTGCCAGTTTATATTTTCCGCTGCCGAGCTTCTTATATGCCTCTGCGTAATCTTCCGGCAGAAAATACTGGAACTCTGAAGCTTTCATGTCTATGGTTATTCCGTCTTCCTCTGCACCGGCCGTAATACACGTTCCGCCCTCCAGCTCTTCGTTATAATATGCTGCCAGCTGACTGTACACAGCGTTTCCGCACTCTTTAACCACAGAAGCGATGTTACTGTCAGAAGGATTTTTCACTCTGCCGGCAGAAAGAACAAGACAGTCGGCGATATCAGCCTCCACTGCCACGGAATCAAAAATGCTGCCGCAGGCGAAGATCAGTTCCGTTCCCTCATTGTACCAGTCTTCTGCCGTCTTCTGCACTTTGGCGGCGGTTTCATCTCCATCAAAGTAGTGATATTTTATATCCACATACCAGCCTCTCTCTTTTGCCGCTTCATGGGCGCCCTGCAGGAATCCGTATCCGTAGCGCTTCATGGATGCGGACTTTGACCCGGCCATGAAACCGAGATCCGAGCAGCCTTCCATGACGGCACTGTAGCCGGCCAGGAATCCTGCCCCGGTCTCATCAAAAGTGATGCAGACGCAGTTCTCTGCAATTTCCGTATCTCCGTCATCATCAAGCGGCACGGCATCGACCAGAATAAAAGTCACATCTTCGTATTTGGACTGTGCGGTATGAACCACACGCGTAAAGGAATCGCCGGTGCATACGATGACCCGGGCGCCTGCACCGACCGCCTGGTCTATCTGCTCCAGCCTTCCGTCATCGGAATCTTCCGCAGGTTCATAATATTTAAAGGTGGTGCCGCTGTCTTCCGCATAGCGGCGCAGTCCCTCCCAGGTGTTCTGAATATCCGCCTCGTCATCGATGGAGATCTCCTCCGACGGGGTGATCATGGCAATTTCATAGGTGTATCCCGGAGCTGCGCTTTCTTCGTCGCCGCATGCCGCACAGCCGAACACCAGAACGGATGCCAGCAGCAGAATCAATACACTTTTCATAGGTTTCCTCCCTTGTCCATACGGTTGTCCATATGCTTATTATACGGCACTGCACGCCGTTTTTAAAGCATTTTCACCTTAATCCGGAAACAATGTTTTCTGTTATTCTTGCCGTCAGTCCCCAGATTATTCTTCCCTCCACATCGTAGACGGGTATTTCCCAGCTTCCTACCCTCCAGGGATAGCTTTCATCAATTCCGATCTTCTCATACGGAAAGTCGTCACTGATCTCCGTATAGATTTTTTCCTTCTGCACCTGAGGGGGCGTGTCCCGGAAAGCGGAAAGAGGCACAAGGAAAATTTCGTCCACTTCCTCCGGTGCGAGGACGGCTCTGCAGACATCGTCATATCCGATGATTCCCATATAGGTGTACAGTGTGTAGTTGGCATATCCGTAAAGGGTGTCTCCCGGGCCTATCAGCTCCACCTTTTCCGGCGGGATGCCGATTTCCTCAAAAGTCTCCCTCAGCGCACAGGACGCCGGATCCTCCCCTTCTTCCACATGTCCTCCCGGAAAACAGATCTCGCCCGGCTGTGATTCCATGGAGCGGGCCCTGACCTCGAAGAGCAGACAGACCTCCCCATCCTTTTCCACCAGAGGGACCAGAACAGAAAAAAACCTGTGTTTCCCAATGGGACGGGACTTTCTGCCTGTATAATATTCACGTATCTCATCCAGTATGATATTCATAGCGCCTCCTCTCTGCAGCACCGCCTCTGACCCATGTGCCGCAGAAAAAAACAAGGGGCGGATCCCGCCCCTAAACTTCTTCTGTAATTAGTTCAGAACCTCGTATTCTGAGAAATCTACGCCGATCATTTCTTCTTTTTCTGCGCTCAGGCTTACTACGAAATCCATTCCGTAATTCTTGGAAATGTTCTTCAGTCTCGTCAGGAACTCAGGAATATCTCCCAGTGAGAAATCCGCATGCTTCAGAATACTATCGATAAAAATGGTTTCGATATCATGGTCAGAACTGATAATACCGTAAATAAATCCTATGTACTCATCGCTGTTGGTGATGTGCTCATACTCTTCCATGCAGACAACTCTGATTCTGTACTTCAGGTCATACATCAGCCTTGAATTCTTGTTGATGAAAATGACGCTGCCGTTGCTGTTCTCAATCTTATCGTTTGCCAGGTCGATCATCTGCTTGGTTTTACCAGTTCCTTTATGTCCAATCAATAATTTTACCATTATTATTGTCCTCCCGTTCTTTTTAGTATTAGCATTATTATACACTAACCCAAAGTTACATTCAATGGTTTTTTATAGAAAAACCCTGTCCGGAAAACAGAATGTACCGACCCCCGGAAGTCAGACCGCAAATCTGACAACTGGAGGTCGGTACAGATGTTCCGGCAGGATGTCTGCCCTTCTCAGGCCATTAGACCAGCCCGATATATGGTGCTGCGGAGATGATGACTGCAGCCGCGATCAGAATCGGAACGAGGATCTTCGCCCACTGTTTCAGGAATACATTGTACGGAACATTTGTCATTTCACAGATGCCCATATTGGTGGATTCCGGATACATGCCGCAGATGAAGTTGACACCGCAGGTGAAGGTTGAAAGCAGAACCACCTGGCCGCCTACAGAACCTGCTGCAGAATTTGCAAACAGTGCAAAGGCCAGTGCGCCGAAGATAGGCATGGTGATTCCCGCAACTCCGCTGGTGGACTGAAGGAACAGTGCGATCAGCAGGTATACGCAGATTCCGGCGATGACAAAGGCCCAGAGAGGCACGCCGGAAAGGAACTTCTGAATCCAGTAGATAAAGGTGATGCTCATGCCTTCCTCTCTGGAACCCATGAATATGGAAATACCTCTGGAAGCTGCCAGTACCAGGACAACGCCCATCAGGTCCCTGGCTCCGCTTACGAAAACGGAAACCCACTCTTTTTCGCTCATTTTGTTGATAAATCCAACTACCAGCGCACCGATGAGCCATACCAGAGAGAATTCGTTGAAGTACCACCAGCCGAACGGCTCAAAACTGCCTGTACCCGCCAGATTTCCAAGGAACGTGCCGTCGATGGAGGTCTGGATGATGTTGACATAGTCGAAAGCTGTCTTGTCGCCTACAGGAATGGAATCCCAAGGTATGTAGCCGATGACGCAGATCAGGATCATGATGATGAATACGGCCAGGGAAGCCTTGTGACGTCCTGTCAGTTCAGTTGTGCCCACTTCTGTCACTTCTCCCTCTTCCTCACCGACTCTGCTTCTGATGTCAGGGAGAGAGGCTACGACGGATTTCGCAGGATCCTGCTTGACTTTGTTGGCATATCTGATGACAGAGAACATACCCATGCCCAGCATGACGACAAAGAGAATCAGTCTCAGCAGAATACCTGATCCCAGGGACAGCTCATCATTTCCGATGGCTGCGACCGCAGCACCGATGGAATAAGGGTTCACCACGCTGGCCATGTTTCCGACGACAGCGCCGATGAGGATGACCATCATACCTGTTATGACGTCGTATCCGGCCGATACAAAAAGCGGAATGATAATGATGGCATATGCAGGAAGTTCTTCCCATGCACCGTATACGGTGCCCATCAGAGCGAAAACGAACATCAGAATCATGATCAGGGTGTTGCCGCTGAATTTTCTGACCAGCATGCCGATGCCTGCATCCAGAGCGCCTGTGCAGTTCAGCACAGCCAGGAATCCTCCGGAAACCAGAATGGCTACAGCCACATCAGCAGCATCTGCAAATCCCTGTACCGGCGCCAGGAAAAAGTTCCACAGGCCCACCGGACTGGTGCCCGCATTTTCGATGATGTTACCGTCCGCATCAAAGGCGGCGTTGAAATGGATGACACTGTTGCCCAGATCATCTGTCACTACTACAGAGGTCGGGACAAACCATGTCAGGATACCTACAACGGCCAGGAAGATCATAACGATCGACAGCGCGGTAGGCATTCTGAATTTTTTCATTTTGTTACTCCTCCTATATTTGAAATATATAATAATATAATATAAACGGTTTTATTCAGCCAGCCGGTAGATGGCTTCCACCATTATCTTCAGCCAGATTTTCAGCTTGTCCAGTTCCAGGCTTTCGTTGGCCTGATGCATGGTGTCCACCTGATCCGGCAGCAGGCATCCGAAGGCCACACAGCTGTCCATGGTGCGGGAGTAGGTGGCGCCGCCGGATGACATCGGCTGACTATGCTCATCTCCGGTCACCTTTCTGTATGCGTTCATCAGTGTCTGCACAAGCTCGGAATCTTTCGGAACGTAAAGGGGTCTTTCTGTGGAGACCACCTCAAAGGCGTATCCTGTGCCTTCCATCTTTTTCTGCACTTTTTCAATGACATCTGAAACCCGCAGGCTTACCGGCACTCTGCTGTCGCAGCTGATCACCAGTTTTCCTTCCTTTATTCCGATCATGCCCACGTTGAGGGTCAGCGGGCCGGAATCCTCATCAGATCCGGCGATGCCCATCTTCTCTCCGTAGAGACAGGTTCCGAAATGACTGTTGTAGAAGCCGACGATCTCTGCCAGTTCCCCTTTCAGAGGAAGCTGTCCCAGAAGCTTCATCAGATAGCTTACGGCATTTTTTCCTTCCTGCAGATGTGCCGCATGAGCGCCTGTTCCCTTTGCGGAAAGAACGATACAGTCTTCCTCTTTCTGCACGGAATACATATCTGCCTCACCGCTTTCTGCGACGGCCTTTTCCACCTGTTCCGCCATTTCTGCAGGCAGCACAGCCTTCGCAGAGGACGGAACGGAATTGAACGCATTGCCGCCCTCGATCTTCAGATCCTCTGAAACAGGCCTAGTAAGGGTAAACTGCAGAAGGCCAAGCTCGGCATAGGTCACAGGGAACTCGGCATCCGGCGAGAACGCCAGAGTCGGCAGTTCCGGCTTCACCACATTCAGGTAGTGATCCATGCATCCCCAGCTGGTCTCCTCATTGGTTCCCAGAATCATTCGCACTCTTCTCCTGAGAGGTACATTCATCTCCTTCAGAATCTTCATGGCGTAGAGGCAGGTCAGAACCGGTCCTTTGTCGTCCAGGGTACCTCTTCCCCAGATGCGGCCGTCTGCGATTTCACCGCCCCACGGATCTCTTTCCCAGCCTTCTCCTGCGGGAACTACATCAACATGCCCCAGAATTCCGACGATTTCCTCACCTTCTCCAAACTCGATATGTCCCACATAGTTGTCAAAGTTCTCTGTCCTGAATCCCATCTCCTGTCCCATGCGCAGGATCTCCTCCAGCGCCCGGGCAGGTCCTTCGCCAAAAGGTTTTCCCGGCAGCGGTTCTCCCTCCACGCTGTTGATCTGGCAGAGGGCGGAAATGTCTTTTGCAAGAGCTTCCATCGAAGCATCCACCATTTTATCAAAATTCATAATATACCTTCTTTCACATAATACTTTATTTCTCAATATTTTTTTCTGATAGCAGACTTTTATATTTTATCTATTTTCTCGTACTATTTCAACTGTTTTTTTACAGGAAAATAAAAAAAGACCCGGCAGCAGTACCGGATCTACAGTTTTCTGATATTTTATGATCTTTTCTTCGACAGAAAGTTGAAAATACAGCCGATGATAATCGTGACGATGGCTGTTGCCACGAAATACGGTTTCTTACTGATAAAATACAGAATATAAGCGATGATGGCGACCGCAAAAAAGATGGTCGACAGCAGCATCAGGGTTCTCTTGTCCATAAAATCTCTCCTTTTCATCCTATGAAACCATTATATCACAGCCGGGACGCCATTGCAATCCGGCGGTTCCGCTATGTCCGGCTCTCCTGCTGTTTTCCCAGCCGCAGCTGACCGCAGGCCGCATCGATGTCGGCGCCCAGTTCTCTGCGCACTGTTGCCGGAATCCCCCTGGACTGCAGGAGCTCCGCAAAATCTCCCGCTCTGGCTCGGCTCACTGTGTCAAAACCCGTGCCTGACACTTTATTCAGCGGGATCAGGTTGACATGGCACAGCATGCCTCTCAGGAGACGGCACAGTCTGTCTGCATCTGCATCGCTGTCGTTGACGCCGCTGACCATGGTGTATTCAAAGGTGATGCGTCTGCCCGTCTTCTCCGTATAGTCCCTGCAGGCGGGAATCAGCACATCCAGAGGATACCGCCTGTTCACCGGCATCATGGACCCCCGGATTTCATCGGTGGTTCCATGGAGAGAGACCGCCAGATTCACCTGGGGAAAGTCCTCTGCAAAACGCCCGATGACAGGCACGAGGCCGCAGGTGGAGACAGTGATGTTCCTCATGCCGATATTCAGACCGTCTTTATCATTGACGATGCGGATAAAAGCGGCAAGGTTGTCATAATTGTCGAACGGCTCTCCTGTGCCCATGACCACGATATGTCCGATCTTCTCCCCGGTGTCAGCCTCAGCCTCCATGATCTGGGAAAGGATCTCCCCCGGTGTCAGATTGCGGGAAAGTCCGTTCCTGGTGGAGGCGCAGAAAGCGCATCCCATGCGGCAGCCTGCCTGGCTGGACACACAGATGGAGTTTCCGTATTTATATTTCATGAACACACTCTCCACGGCATTGCCGTCAGAAAGGCCATAGAGGTACTTCCTGGTCCCGTCGGTTTTCGATTTCTGCACCTGCAGAATCTCCAGTCTGCCGATGGTGCAGGTTTCCTCCAGTTTTTCCCGCAGTGCCTTTGGCACATTGGTCATCTGATCAAAGCAGGTGACACCTTTATAGATCCAGGAAAACACCTGTTTTGCCCGAAAAGCCGGCTGTCCTGCAGACTTCACCAGCTGCTGCAGCTCCGGAAGCTGCAGATCCCGTAAATTGATTTTCTTTTCCATAGGGTTTATTATACTATCTAACCGTCATAAATACAATTCATTATTTCTCCTGCTGTCACACGGCAGTCTTCCGGGCATTTTAAAGAGCTGCCCTGAAGCAGAGCAGCTCTGATAAATGTCACATTATACTCTCTCGACTGCGATACCTGTCTTGTGACCGTTGAGGTCAAATTTTTCCAGGTCTGCACCCTCTTCGATGGCAACAGCCAGAGTTTCTTTCCTGATATAGTCTGCATAGATGTCAATGGCGGCCTTAACTTCCTCATCTGCCTCTACGGTGATCCGGATATTGTCCATCATCTCGTAGTCATTGGCCTTACGCATCTGCTGAACCTTGGAGATCAGTTCTCTTGCAAGACCCTCTGCGGCCAGTTCCGGTGTGACAGTCGTCTCCAGAATGGTGAAGACATTGTTCTCCATGGCTACGGCAAAACCTTCTTTGGCGTTGATCCTGACGTCCACAAAGTCTTTCTGAATCTCGAAGTCCTCGCCGTCCAGATTCATGACCATGGTGCCTGCTTCCAGCTTTGCAACCGCATCGGCCGCGTTTTCCTTTGCAAGAGCTCCGCCGAAGGCTTTGATTTTCTTGCCCAGAACCGGTCCTGCAACCTTGAAGTTCGGCTTCAGGGTGAAGTTCATATACTGATCCAGCTCATCGGCAAAGACCACCTTCTTCACATTGAGTTCCTCCATGATCAGCGGTGTCAGATCCTCGATGACAGCCTGATATTTTCCGTCTACCAGAATTTCTGAAAGCGGCTGTCTTACCTTGATTCTTTCTTTTTCTCTGGTTCCGCGTCCCAGTGCAACCAGAGTTCTCACCAGATCCATTCTCTCTTCGACCTTCTTGTCGATGAGGCTTTCGTCCGCTTCAGGGAAGTAAGCGACGTGAACCGTCTCTTCTCCGGTCAGCTTGGTATAGATCTCATCAGAGAGGAAAGGCGCAATCGGTGCAATCAGCTTGGCGGTTCCCACCAGAACTTCATAGGTGGTTGCGTATACGCTCTTCTTGTCGTCCGTCATCTCTTCCGCATAGAATCTTCTTCTTGCTCTTCTGATATACCAGTTGGACAGATCTTCTGCAACAAAGTCAGTGATGGCTCTGACAGTTTTCATGTGATCGTAATGATCCATATAGTCTGTCACATCTCTGATCAGCTGATTGTACTTGGACAGAATCCATCTGTCAAGTTCCGGTCTCTGATCGTAAGGAACTTCCAGTGCAGCTGCGTCCACCTCGTCCTGATTGGAGTACAGAACGAAGAAATTATATACATTCTTCAGTGTTCCGAAGAATTTGCTCACAACATCGATGAGTCCGTCTTCATCGAACTTGGTCGGCGTCCAGGCCGGTGATACGGACAGCAGGTACCATCTGGTTGCATCTGCACCGTACTTGTCGAAAAGTTCAAACGGAGATACGGTGTTTCCTCTGGATTTTGACATCTTCTTGCCCTCTTTATCCAGAATCAGATCGTTGACCAGCACGTTCTTATATGGCGCCTGTCCCTTGATGAATGTGGAAATCGCCATCAGAGAGTAGAACCAGCCTCTTGTCTGGTCGATACCTTCGCAGATAAAGTCTGCAGGGAACAGCTTCTCATCGAAGATCTCCTTGTTTTCAAACGGATAGTGCCACTGTGCGAACGGCATTGCCCCGGAGTCGAACCAGCAGTCCATAACTTCCGGAATTCTGCTCATCGGCTTTCCGCAGTGCGGACAGGTCAGATGAACATCATCCACATAAGGTCTGTGCAGTTCGATGGAGGTGTCGATGTCCTCGATGGCTTTTTCCACCAGTTCCTCTCTGCTTCCGATGCATTCCAGATGACCGCATTCGCATCTCCAGATAGGAATCGGAGTGCCCCAGTATCTGGATCTGGAAATTGCCCAGTCCTTTACCTCTGCCAGCCAGTTGCCGAAACGCTTCTCGCCTACGAATTCAGGGAACCAGTTGACAGTATTGTTGTTCTCAACCAGCTTGTCTTTCAGCTTGCTCATCTGGATATACCAGCTCGGTTTTGCATAATAGACCAGCGGTGTTCCGCATCTCCAGCAGTGCGGATAGTTATGCTCCAGCTTGGCCTTGGCGAAAATCTTGTTGTCCTGGGCAAGGTATTTGATGATCTCTACATCCAGGCCTTCCTCCATGACAAAGTGTCCTTTCCAAGGTGTCTCTGTATAGCAGCCTCTCTCATCGACCGGCTGCAGCATCGGCAGATCGTATTTACGTCCGCACTGATAGTCGTCTTCACCGAATGCCGGTGCAGTGTGCACGATGCCGGTACCGTCTTCTACAGATACATAATCCATGCAGGTAACAAAGAAAGCTTTCTTGTCCGCCTTTACGAACGGCATCAGCTGTTCGTACTCGATATATTCCAGCTCGCTTCCCTTCATCTCATCCAGCACTTCGTACTTGCCTTCTCCCAGCACTTTGTCCGCCAGGGCTTTTGCCACATAGAAGATGTTTCCTTCCTCTTCGCCTTCCAGCATCTTTGCTCTGATATAGTCGATGTCCGGACCGACAGTCAGAACTGTGTTGGATGCCAGTGTCCACGGTGTGGTTGTCCACGCCAGAAAATATTCGTTTTCTGCGTCTTTTCTCTTGAATTTGCAGGTCAGGGTGTTGACCTTGACCTCTTTGTATCCCTGTGCAACCTCATGGGAAGCCAGTCCTGTTCCGCATCTCGGGCAGTAAGGCAGAATCTTGTGTCCCTCGTAGATGAGTCCTTCCTTGAAAAATTCCTTCAGGATCCACCAGCAGGACTCAATATAGTTGTTGTCCAGTGTGATATACGGATTATCCAGATCCACCAGATATCCCATTCTCTCGGACATTTCTCTCCACATTCCGGTATATGTGAATACGGACTCGCGGCATTTCTCATTGAATTCTTTAATACCGTATTTCTCGATATCCTGTTTGCCGCTCATGTTCAGCTGCTTTTCCACTTCGATTTCCACAGGCAGTCCGTGGGTGTCCCATCCTGCCTTTCTGTTGACCTGGAATCCCTTCATGGTCTTGTAACGGCAGATGGAATCCTTCAGCGTTCTCGCCATGACGTGATGAATGCCCGGCTTGCCGTTGGCTGTCGGAGGTCCTTCGTAGAACACGAATCTCGGCTGTCCGTCTCTTGCTGTCACACACTTGTTCAGCAGGTCTTCTTCTTTCCATTTTTCAACCTGTTCATTCTGCACTTCTGCAACAGGCTTGTCTGATAACTTCTCAAACATGTGTCTTTTTCTTCCTTTCCGTTTTTTCAGGTTGGGGTATACTAAAAAATCCCCAACCGGAACTGTCAGTTTCCGATTAGGGACGATTCGATCTAAACCGCGGTACCACCCTAGTTGCTTACCTCTATCAAGGTGCCTCTCATTAAAGTGCGGACTCCGGAGTGATATTCACGTCTGCTTCACCGGCAGCCTCTCAGCATACGGCTGCCTCTCTGTAAGGATCTTACACAGGGTTACTGGTTCCTTCATCATCCGAATATGAATTTGACTTCGCAGGTACATGACTTGCGTACCAGGATATTTTAGCATTTTTTCCTGCTGATTGCAAGTAAAAAATCACTTCAGACTGTCCAGATATGCCTTTGCAAGCTTTCTTCCAGCCTCGCAGACATCAGAACTGCCGCCTTCCAGCCTCCACTGGATAAGCGCGCCTCTGAAAATCACGGTCAGATGCTGCACGATTTCTTCCGGGGAATCTGCTCCACGGAGGTTTTCCTCTGACCGACTTTCAGCCGCCAGCTGTCTCAGCATACTGAAAAATGTCCTGTCATACCTGATTTTCAGGATCTCCTGCTGCGGATACTTCAGACTGTGAATGAAACACTGCCACAGCAGCGGTTCTCTGCAGCTTGTCTCCAGCGCCCTGCAGAAAAAATCCAGCAGTCTTTCTGCTGCAGGTCCGGAACCTGTCTCCAGATATTCCGGAGCCAGCTCATCATAAATCTGATCCACATGATCCATCAGCTTCAGTGCCAGCATTTCCTTGCTGCCGAAATAGTTGTATATGTTTCCCGCGGAGCATCCTGCCGCCCGGGCGATCTGTTCCATGGACACATTCTCAAAGCCTTTCTGCTCAAAAAGCTCCAGGGCCTTTTCCTGAATGCGAAGCTTTGTCTCCACAGCCTGTCTCTGTCTTTTTGTCATCGTCACTGTACTTCCTCCTGCCTGTTCATCTGCCGCAGACCGGGAAGCTGTGCGCCGCCCGGCTCATGGCAAGCACGTTCTCTCCCTTCGCATCGGACGGAATGTCGCAGCCCGTAGAGATGATACATCCTCTCGGACCTATATCCGTGAGAAGATCGTTCACATAAGCGGTCACTTCTTCCAGCTGCCCGAATGTCATCATGGTGCACGGCACATCACCCATGATGCAGACCTCCGGACCCAGAATTTCTCTGGCCTTGCGGATGTCCGTCATGCCGTCAAGGGCCACAATGAAAGTCTTCTTGTCAAAACGGTTGAAAAATTCCATTCCCTTCGTCCAGTCTGAGTCCAGATGAAAAATCGGAATCACATTCATCTCCATGCAGAGATCATAATATGCCTTGAAGGAAGGCCATACGAAAGTTTCAAAGGATGACGGCGAGATCAGATTCGGACTGGTTCTCCATCCGCCGATCCAGACTCCGGCAGGATCTCCCTCTGACAGAATCCGTCTGTAGTTCTTCAGATTCGCTTCCAGCATGATTTCCGTCGCTTCCAGAACTTTTTTCGGATTGCCGATCATATCCTCCACAAAAAACGCGCCCAGAGTTCTGGCGCCGCAGAGAGATTCAAAGGGCGCCACCATCAGAAAGTCACAGATGGTCGGGATACCGGCAT
The DNA here is from genome assembly GCA_051882975.1 of Emergencia sp. Classification (GTDB taxonomy): domain Bacteria; phylum Bacillota; class Clostridia; order Peptostreptococcales; family Anaerovoracaceae; genus Senimuribacter. The sequence goes on along the minus strand of JBJESV010000059.1, from coordinate 20,973 downwards.
CCTGAAATTTCTTACGGCTGGCAGGGCCCGCGCTGCGGAACCTGGCAAGAGAATCCATATCCAGGTTCAGTCTTTCCCTCACATACATCTCCTGAAAGGCATCCCATCCTGCATCTATCAGCGTATCGTAGTCCTCCGGCATCATCATCTTCTGCTCTGCCACCTGCCACATGGCATCGTCGGGAAGTTCTCTTCCCGGTACAGACATGTCGGACATCCAGAAGATCCCGAGATTATACGGCGAAGCGATGATAGTCTGCGTTGCATCCGCCTCGATCCTCAGCTGTTCCTGCAGGCTGGCTCTGCATGCAGCCTCACAGTCATCGACATACTCCCTGATGGTTATCCCTGCCTGTCTTGCGTAATATCCGTCCGCACTGGGTGTCACAGGCACGTGATCCACCTTCTCACAGCGGACCGCCTGTCTTATCAGTTCCAGATTTTCTTTCCATTTTTCCATAACTCTTTCCTCCTGCAGGCTTCACTGTTTCCACAGCAGAGTCTTTCAGTAAATCATTTCAGTGAATTTATTCATTGAAATCTTTCTTAAAATAATAATCCTTCAGAGATCCGGTGTCAAGGACAAAAAAACATCCTGCCGCGGCTCAGACGCCAGGCAGGATGTCTGCATTCTATCATTCAGCTCAGTTTTTCTTCTTTCCTGATAACGCATAAAAGAGGATTCCCAGCAGAATCCAGATAACCAGGCAGACTCTGGATTCCAGAGCCAGATAAGAAGGCATGCCGGGCACGACCAGCAGGATGACAAAAATTATGGAAAATACTGTTCCGAGAATTGACAGGATCTTCAGCCCCGGTTTTCTGTCCTGAGGATTCTGGCACAGAGTTCTGAATGTGGCAAGGGACGTATAGCCATATCCGATAGCTGCTCCGATGGACGACATGTCCACAATCCAGCCAAGGACCTCACGGCCGAACCACGGAGCGGTAAGGGAGATTACCATAACGAAAATAATTGCATTCTTCGGTGTTTTGCTCTTCTGATCGATCTTTGCAAACCACTGCGGCAGCGCCTCCTCTCTTGCCATGGAGAACAGCAGTCTGCTGGTGGCCATATAGAATCCGATGATTCCCGAGAGGACCGCGCACACCAGTGCAATGCCCAGAAAGAACAGGCCCGCCTTGCCCATGATCATTTCCACTGCTTCTCCGGTCGGCCAGTCATAACCTGCTGCCATCATCTCCTCCCACGGCATCACAGCTGCTGTGATCGTGTTGATGGCTATGTAGACAAAGGCTCCGAACAGAATGGCAATAATCATGATTCCGTTGGCCTTTTTCGGAGAAAAGTTAAACTCTTCGGCCGCCTGGGGTATAGAATCAAATCCTACAAATGCCCATGGCGCCACGGCAACGACAGCGATTACTGCGGCCATGGTGCTTTTTCCCTCCGGAACAGCCGGCTTCAGATTGGAAAATTCAACATCAGGATTCAGGAGCGCCGCGATCACCAGAACGATCACAGAGGACACAAGAGCCAGAGCCATGACCGTCTGCAGCCATCCTGCGACGCTGATGCCTCTGATGGACAGTGCACCGAACAGTATCAGTGCGGCGGATGCAAGGATGATCTCTCCAGCATAGATATCCCAGCCTGCTACCGAGTAAAGATAGCCGACTTCCAGGAGCCCTCCCAGCAGCTTTCGGCTGACAAGACCCAGTGCGGTGGCGTTGAGCGGCACAATGGCCAGATAGGACAGACTCAGAAACCAGCCGCATATGTAAGCGTGTTTCTTTCCAAAACAGTTTCTGGCGAAGGTGTACTCTCCGCCTGCCACAGGATATTTCTGAATCATATATCCATAATTCATGGCAATGATAATCATGATGAGCGCACCGATCGACATACCGATCAGCGTTCCCAGAGTCCCTGCCTTCGGCAGGAACGTGGTGCCCGGCATGATGAAAGCGCCCCAGCCGATGATGCTTCCCAGGGCCAGGGCCCAGACATTGAGCGGATTCAGTTTCCGCTCCAGTTTCAGTTCTTTTTTTTCTTCCATCTCTTTCCCTCTTCTGTTTATCTTTTACAGGTATTTTATTCTATATTTTAACATATTGCCGGTCAAAAAACATATAATTGTGGAAAAAAAGATGAGAAAAACTTTCTATTCCACCTGCTTTATGGTAAAATAACAGTAACAGGAGGTGAAGATTATGCCACTCATGATATTGGGGTTTGTTTTTGCTGTCGGGCTCTTTATTTTTTATCTGCTCAGCACCAGAAGCGAGTCCGATACAGATGACAAGCCGGCCGACAGCGACCTGAAACAGGAGGAGAACGTAATCTTCCTGCCTGATGATGTGGAGCGAATCAAAGAAAAACACAGAAAAAAGAGATAAACATGAAGAATCTGCAGCCTCTGCACATATATTGTGCAGAGGTGTTTTTATGTCATACAGAATGAGACAGATCGAAAAATCATTTCACCGTGCACTGCATATTACGGCCGATCTCCACCCCAGAATCGTCATCATGAGCGACTGTCACCGGGGCACAGGAACCTGGGGGGATAATTTTCTTGCCAACCGGCCTGTGTACACCGCAGCAATGAAACACTATTATCAGCAGGGCTATACCTATATCGAACTTGGGGACGGTGATGAACTCTGGGAAAACAGAAAATTCGCCGATGTATACCGGACGCACAGAGAGATCTATCAGCTCTTTGAAGCCTTCGACAGGGACAGCAGGCTTTTCCTCGTCTTCGGCAACCATGACCGGATCAAGGAAAACGGCTCCTACGTCTGGCGCGGTCTGGAAAAAGCGATCCCTTTCTATGAATCCATCATCATCGACAGCCTCGATATGCCGCCGATCTATCTGTTTCACGGCTATCAGGGTGATCTGATCAACGATCAGTTCTGGAAGATTTCCCGCTGGCTTGTGCGATATCTCTGGCGGCCGCTGGAAATCCGCGGATTCCGTGATCCCACCAGTGCAGCCCGCAATTACACAAAAGTCCGGCGCATCGAAGAGAGTTTCATCAGTTACAGCTGCAGAGAAAAATGCGTCATCGTCGCAGGCCACACTCATAAGCCTGCTCTCATGAAGACCGGCTGCGGCATGTATTTCAACAGCGGAAGCTGCATTCATCCTTCTGCAGTCACCGCCATCGAGCTCCAGTTTCCCAAAGCATACCTGGTCAGATGGTCCATATGTTCTGATTCTGAAATGGGACTGTATGTATGCAGAGAGATTCTGGCAGAGCAGATGCTGCCTTCCGGAATATGAAAATGGACCGGTCTTTTTCGGACCGGTCCTCTGCTTAAGCTATACGATCTTTCCAAACAGCGGATAGATTGTCTCTTCCTTGAAGTGCAGTCTTGTTCCCCCTTTGAACAGGATCAGATCTCCCGGTCTGATGCTGTCGATGATTTTCCGGTTGAACTCATCTCTGTCTGTGAAATGATAAGCCTCTTTTCCGGCCTTTTCTGCCTCCTCGACAAAATAAACAGAATCATCACCGCAGCAGATCATCAGATCGAAATCATACCGGACAAGCCTCTTCGCCACTTCCCTGTGCACCTCTGCAGACCGGTTTCCCAGAGCAGGAATATCACCGATCACAGCAATCTTTTTCTGTCCTTCTTCCAGCGGATAGGCGCTCAGACCCTTTACTGCAGATTCAACAGAAACCGCAGTAGAACTGTAACTGTCTATGAGCAGCTTATATCCCCCAGCCTCTATAAGATTCTGCTTATCAGCATCCGGCACATAGTGGGTCAGGCCGGCGATGATCTTGTACGGCGGTATGCCCGCATATCTTCCTGCCGCGAAGACGCCCAGGGCATTGCTGATATTGTGTATGCCCTGAAAGTTCAACTGGGCATCGAAGACACCTTCCTGACAGACGATCTGAAATTTCAGTCTGTCTCCAAGATCTTCTATATTTCTGGCATAATAATCGCAGTTCTCATTGTGAAGACTGTAGCGGATCACCTTGCAGCCGGGATGCTGCTGATGAAGATACTCGTTGTCATCGTCTATAATCAGGACCCCGTCCTTCTGCAGGCCGGAAATAATCTCCATCTTTCCTTTGATAACATTCTCAATGGTTCCCATATCCTTCAGATGGCCTTCTCCGATATTGGTGATCAGAGCAATATCCGGTTTTATCATATTGGAAATATTCTTTGCGGAATTTCTGGATCCGCCGTGAACCTCCTGGATATACGCCTCGTACTCCGGCGTCAGCTTCTGCATGATGATGCCTGCACTGACATACTGATTGTTATTTCCGGCAACATGCAGGGTCTTATAGTGGGTGTCGAAAACAGCACTCATCAGTTCTTTCGTCGTCGTCTTTCCTGCCGTTCCGGTAATGGCGACTGTGACAGGATCATACTTTTCCCTGACAGCCTTCATCAGTTTCATGTATGCTTCCTTGCAGTCATCCACAACGATACATGGAATTCGCGAGCAGGGTTTTGTGTCGATCCAGAGGGAAGCACCGGCTTTCAGAGCGTCTTTCAGCTCCATCTGTGTCTTTGCCTCCGTATAGAAGCCTTTAAAGTTCAGTCTGATTGCGACACAGTTTTTTTTCAGGTCATTTTTTCTGCCGGCAATAAACACCTTTTTATTCATATTGAGGCGGAGCCTGTCAGAAGCTTTTGGTCTGACACCCAGAATCTCATAGATTTCCCTGCAGGTCAGCTGGGGAACCGCATTTCTTTTCAGTGTGAGTTCCCCTTTTTCGTAGAGGGAGATGCCGTTTCCAAGGATTCTGCCGATTTTATTGTCTTTACCGACAGGCTTCAGACTTTTATTTCCCAGGCAGAAAGGCGCTGATACCGGTACGGCCGCAAAAGGACATCCTTCATACTCTTCAAACCTCTTCAGGGGAATATATGCATCAGAAATATCGATACTGCCGTCTTCTTTTTTATAAAGACGGATAGAAAGAAGTGCAGTCAGCTCTTCACCTGTTTTCACGGCGCCTGACATGAAAGTTCCAAGTCCGGCGGCAACGGGCACCACTCTTTCATCTTCTGTCGTATACTTCAGATACTCTGACAGTTCCCCCGGCACATTGCAGACAACGTAGTCCGCGCCTGCTTCAGCAGCTTCTGCAGCTATACGTTTTCTTTCCTTCCGGCTGAGAGCTTTCTCCTCTCTTTCGAAGTTTATAAAAGCAATGATAAAATCCGCTCCTGCCGCCCTCGCCTCTGCTGTATTTTCTCTGACACGCTGTTCAGAATAGATGTTCAGCAGTGTCTCCTTTCCTTCATCAGTAAAAAATCTGTCTGCTTCGTAGCAGCATACGGTATAGGATAACACTGCAACGGAGATATTGTTGATCTCCACGAGAAGGCTTTTCTCCCTTCCGATTCCGCTGCTGAGAAGATCATATTTTTTCAGGCAGCTTTCTGTGGAAAGAACTCCCCTGACTCCGGCGCATGCACTGTATGGACCGGCCATAGCCAGACAGTCGAAGCCGCCATACCTTACAGCATCAAGATAATCCTGACGTGCATTCCTGAAGTGCGGATTCTTGCTGTATTCGTTTTCCATAACTTCCGACGGCGGGTAGACATCAGCTGCCATGGCGGAAAAAGATGCAATGGAAAGATCTGCCGCCTCTATACATGGCCTGGCCGGTCTGAATCCTCCCCGGAACATGAAAGTATCATCGAAATCGGCCATCTCTGCCTGTGCCCCGTCATAGCTTATCTGGCCTGCGCAGATGATACTGGCCTCATTGATGCTTGTGCTCTGTCTCAGCACATATCCGTTCTCTGTCCGGACGAATTTTTTCTCTTTTTTTCCATCTGCGGATGTGATTCTCGCAATCAGAGGCTCCTGACTGGAGTATCTGTCCATTAATTCTTCAAAATAATCTCTGTTCTGCTGCTCTGACATGCAGGCATTCCTCCTCCTGATACACAATTCCACGACAAAGGGAGATGACAGCGCCATCTCCCCGTATTTCTCTCTGCCTTTATTTCAGCAGTTCTTTTCTGGACAGGTTGATTCTGTTCTGGCTGTCGATCTCGGTAACCTTGACCTTGACAACATCGCCGATATTCATGACGTCTTCAACCTTTTCAACTCTTTCTTTTGCCATCTTGGAGATGTGCAGCAGACCCTCCTTGCCCGGAAGGATCTCAATGAATGCACCGAAGTTCATGATTCTGGTGACCGTACCTTCGTAGATCTCACCGACTTCCACATCCTTGGTCAGCAGCTCGATCCTTCTCCTTGCCTCATTGGCGCCTTCCATGTCAGCGCTGTAGATGCTTACCAGACCCGGATCATCCTCTGAAATGTCAATCTTGACGCCGGTCTCATCAACGATCTTGTTGATGGTCTTTCCTCCCGGTCCGATGACGATTCTGATCTTGTCAGGATCGATGCGCATGGTCAGGCTTCTCGGAGCATACTTAGACAGCTCAGGACGAGGTTCAGGAATCTCTTCCAGCATCTGGCTCATGATATACATTCTGCCTTCTCTTGCCTGCTGAAGCGCTTTTTCCAGAATTTCTCTGGACAGACCGTGAACCTTGATATCCATCTGGATTGCGGTGACGCCCACTTCTGTACCAGTCACCTTGAAGTCCATATCTCCCAGGAAGTCTTCCATTCCCTGAATATCGGACAGGATTGCCATCTTGCTGCTTCCGTCCTCTTCAACTCTTTCGATCAGACCCATGGCGATACCGGCTACCGGTCTCTTGATAGGCACGCCTGCATCCATCAGAGCCAGGCAGGAGCCGCAGGTGGATCCCATGGAAGTGGATCCGTTGGAAGATAAAACTTCAGATACTACGCGGATTGCATACGGGAACTCTTCTACGGACGGCAGCACCGGAAGCAGTGCTCTCTCTGCAAGAGCTCCGTGACCGATTTCTCTTCTGCCCGGACTTCTCATCGGTCTTGCTTCACCTACAGAGTATCCCGGGAAGTTATAGTGATGCATATATCTCTTTTCCGTCTGTTCCGTAATTCCGTCGATGGTCTGGGACTCGCTTGCAGGTGCAAGAGTGCAGGCACTCATGACCTGAGTCTGGCCTCTCTTGAACAGGCCGCTTCCGTGTACTCTCGGCAGCAGCTGTGTCTCGCACCAGATCGGTCTGATTTCATCCAGCTTTCTGTTATCCGGTCTGATTCCTTCATCCAGAATCATTGCGCGTACGCATTCCTTCGTGATATTGTAGAGAACATTTGCGATATCCTTCTCGTTTTCCGGATAGATTTCTGCAAAGTGTTCCTTGGTTTCAACTTCCACAGCGTCCATGTTGTCAAGACGCTCCAGCTTGTCCACAGTTCTGATGGCGGTCTTCATCTTGTCAACCGCATATGCTCTGACTGCCTCGTCGATTTCCTCTGGAATCTTGTAAAGTTCCACTTCCTGTTTAGGTTTTCCGACTTCGGCGACGATCTCATCGATGAATTCCACCAGTTTCTTGATTTCCTCATGACCGAAGAGGATCGCATCCAGCATGATGTTCTCAGGCACTTCATTGGCGCCTGCCTCTACCATCATGATAGCTTCCTTTGTTCCTGCAACAGTCAGATTCATCTGGGTCTCGGCTCTCTGCTCCAGAGTCGGGTTGATGATGAACTGTCCGTCGATCATGCCCACGCGAACTGCCGCAATCGGCCCGTCCCACGGAATATCGGAAGTGGCCAGCGCAACAGAAGCGCCGATCATAGCCATGACATCTGTCTCGCAGTCAGGATCTACGGACATGACAGTCGCAACGACTACAACGTCATTGTAATATCCTTTCGGAAACAGCGGTCTCAGAGGACGGTCCATCAGTCTGGAACTGAGCGTCGCCTTCTCGCTCGGTCTTCCCTCTCTCTTTATAAATCCGCCGGGAATCTTTCCGGCTGCATACATTCTTTCTTCGTAGTCACAGCTCAGCGGGAAAAAGTCGATGTCCGGTCTCGGTTCCTTGGATGCACAGGCCGTTACGTTTACTACGGATTCGCCGTATCTGACCATGACCTGTCCGTTTGCCTGCTCGCAGACCTTTCCGATCTCCAGCTGGAGAAGTCTTCCCCCTACTGCTGTTTTAAATGTCCTGTAATCTGTAAATCTCGCCATTCTAATAAACAACTCCTTCCTGTTTATTTTCACTTACCTTGGCTTTAACTCTAAAATATATAAATAATGGCGAGGTTGCAGCCTCGCCAAAATTTTCAGTGAGAATTTTTCCGAAAGAAAAAACTACTTTCTTAATCCTAAACGAGCAATCAGGCTTCTGTATCTTTCAACATCAACCTCTCTCAGGTACTTAAGAAGGTTTCTTCTCTGTCCGACCATCTTCAGCAGACCTCTTCTGGAATGGTGGTCTTTCTTGTGCACCTTCAGATGCTCGTTCAGATCGTTGATTCTTGCAGTCAGAACTGCAACCTGTACTTCCGGAGAACCTGTGTCTCCCTCTTTCAGTGCATACTCTTTGATGATAGCCGCTTTCTGTTCCTTAGTGATCATTTCTTTTCTCCTTTTCTTCATTCGCTTTCACCGGGTCAGCGTCGGAGTGTCGTCTGACTAAGTGAAAGTAATATTTCAACCAGTTAACTATATCATATTCCAATGCCCTTTTCAAGCCTGTTTTTCAATATTTTTATCCGTTTTTGCTGATTTTCTCGTGGAAAGCCTTCGCCTGTCTGCAGTCTCTGACGATCTGTTCCGAAAGTTCCCGCACATTGTCGAATTTCACTTCGTCGCGGGTCTTCTTCAGGAACTCCACTTTGATCTTCTTTCCGTAAAGCTCTCTCTCAAAGTTGAAGATATGCGTTTCCACATTCTTGCTGTAATGGCCGATGGTCGGCTTGATGCCCACGTTGGTCACACTGGGATATCTGACACCGTTATAAGTGCAGTAGGTCACATATACGCCGTTAGGCGGTGTAACCATGGAAGGATCTATGACCAGATTGGATGTGGGAAATCCCAGCTTCTTTCCCAGCCGGTTTCCGACGACAACCTCGCCGCCTATGGCATAATGACGACCCATATAGGTCATGCATTTCTCCACCTGTCCAGAGGCGATCAGCGTCCGGATCAGAGAGGAACTGACGATATCTCCCCTGATCTTGTACGGAGCCATCTCCGTCACGTCAAACCCGTACCGGCTTCCTGCCTCTCTGAGCACGTCGGGATTTCCCTGCGCCTTGAATCCGAAATGGTAGTTGAACCCGCAGAAGGCGGCTTTCGTATTGAATTTCTCAACGAGAAGCTCCCGGATAAATATTTCCGGCGGCATGGTCATGATCTCCCGCGTGAATTCGATATTGAACAGATAATCCACGCCCAGGCTCTCTATGATCCTGGCCTTTTCATCTCTGCTCAGAATATTCTTTACCTTTTTTTCCTTAGGAAGAAGATCCTTTGGATGGTTTGAAAAGGTGAACACCGATGCCTTCAGTCCGTCCTGATGCGCACGCTGCACCGCCTGTCTGATCAGCTCCTGGTGTCCCAGATGAACACCGTCGAAGTTTCCCAGGGCGACTGCAGCCGGCTCAATATGTCCGATCTCTTCCAATGTCTCAAATATCTTCAATCAAGCTCACCTCACATAAAATACTTTATCTGCCACAAGTTTTCTGTATCTGCTGCTGTAAAAGGCCACGCCCAGGAATCGCTCTTCACCGTCAATCGTTCCGTAGACATTATATGCATGTCTGAATTCTTCGCGCACGGGCAGAAAGAAATCCTTCTCCTCATACAGAGGTTTCCTCACGATCCGGCAGAGTTCCAGAGGCAGATGCCAGCCGGTGATAAAACGCAGCGCGGCATCTTCACGGGCCACGACTTTTCCGAATGCTGTCAGCGGATAATCTGCAGGCAGCAGCTTTTCCGCCAGGGCCTCCCCGTCCATCTCCTTCAGATCCTCCAGGCTTACGGCGTCTGCCGCATCAAATGCTCCGCTTGCAAGGCGGCGAAGCTCCGTCATAGCGGCTCCGCATCCGAGAGCCTGTCCTGCATCCTGGCATATGGTCCGGATATAGGTGCCCTTTGTGCACCGTACAGTAAAGGTCACCTCAGGCGCTGCTCCCGAAGTGATTTTTTCGATCTCCAGGCTGTCTATATAGACCTTCCGGCTCTTCACGTCGACTGTCTTTCCCTCTCTTGCATACTCGTAAAGCTTTTTCCCGTTCACTTTCAGCGCCGAGTACATGGGCGGTTTCTGGTCAATCACACCGTGAAAAGGCGTAAAAGCCTGTCTGATTTCCTCTTCGCCGGCCGATACAGTGCTGCGGGAAATCACGTTTCCCCAGATGTCCTGCGTATCCGTGGTGATTCCCAGCACCATGGTGCAGCGGTAGGTCTTCAGATCCATATCCAGATATTCCATGACCCGGGCCGCTCTTCCTATGCAAACGGGAAGGACTCCCGTCGCCATAGGATCCAGTGTTCCGGTATGTCCCACTCTCCGGACGCCGGTAATCCTTCTGACAGCGCTCACCACATCGTGGGACGTCATATTCTGCGGTTTGTCAATATTAAGTATTCCGTCTGTAATCATCATGCCTCTGCCGTTTTCCCGTCTAAAATTTCAGTCATCTTCTCCTTCAGAATGTCAAAGGCCTCTGTCAGACTGCAGTAAAGGGTGCAGCCGGCAGCTCGTACATGACCGCCTCCACCCAGTTCTGCCGCCAGTGCGGCAACATCCGCATACCGCTTGGAACGCAGACTGACCTTGACTTTTTCCGCATCCGTCTCCTTGATAAAGGCAATCACCTCAGCACCGGATATACTCCGCAGCTGCTGTGCGACACCTTCCGTCTCATCCATGGAGGCGCCGGTCTCCTCCAGCATCTTCTGCGTCACATAGGCTATGATGCCCCTTCCGTCACATATGGTGGACATGGTGCCCAGAACCCGGTTCTGTATCAGGATCTTTTCTATCCGTACGTTCTCATAGAGTTCTATGCTGACCGCATTGGCGTCGATGCCGGCGTCATACAGAGCAGCTGCAATCTCATGAGACTGTCTTGTGGTGTTGGAGTACTGGAAATTCCCCGTATCCGTAGTGATAGCTGCAAAAAGTGCCTCGCCGGTTTCCCTGTCTATTTCTAAGCCCATGGATTTCAGCAGCATATAGATCAGCTCTCCGGTCGCCGCAGCGCCGCTGTCGATATAGTTGTAATCACAGAATGGATCTGTGGTCATGTGATGGTCTATGCATACCGTCACCGGCGCCGACAGAAAACGTGCTTTCCTCTTCGGGAAGCGACCGGCATCTCCGCAGTCTACGCATATGGATACATCCGGTCTGCCTAAAATATCCGGATCTGCCGTGCAGTATCCTCTGTCAAGAAACTTCAGATTTCCCGGTATCTCATCTTCGATCAGAATATAGCATTCTCTGCCTGTATCCCGGAGTTTTCTGCACAGCGCAGCACAGGACCCCAGAGTATCCCCATCCATATTCACATGGGGATACAGCAGGATTCTGTTTCCGTTCATGATGACTTTTCCGATTTCTTCAAATGTGTTATTCTTCATGTTCTATACCCAATCTGTCTATCACTTCAGAAATGTGTCTTCCGTATTCCATGGAATGATCGATTTTAAAGATCAGTTCAGGAATATGTCTCAGCTTGATCTGCCTGCCGATTTCTTTTTTCAGCAGACCTTTGGCACTCTGGAGGCCTTCCAGCACCTGCGCCTCTGCCTGGGATGCCCCTTCCTCATCGCTGCCCGCAGTGAGAACAGTGACATAGCAGGTCGCGTAGCTGCCGTCTGCAGTTACCGACACGTCAGAGATACTGACCATGTGATCCGACAGTCTGGGGTCTTTGATCTCCCGAAGAAGCATTTCGCTGATGATTCTGCGGATTTCTTCTCCGAGACGACCCTGTCTGTATCCTTTTCCCATATTATTTCCTTTCAGATTCCGTTATTTCAATACCGGATTGATATAACGGTTTTTCTTTTCCGTCTTTTTTCCATACTGAATGGCTTTCACCGGGCACCGGTTGATGCATGCAGTGCACCAGTCGCATTTCTCTTTTACCCACACCGGCTTGCCATCTTCCATCCTGACAGCCCCAACCGGGCAGACCGTCTGACAGAGTCCGCACCCGATACAGCTTTCATCCGCCCGGAACTTTTTCGTTCCCCTGGTTTTTCTGTATATCTGGTAAGATGCCTTTGTCAGCAGTTTCGCCGTCAGTCCGCTGTGATAGCTCATGCGGAAGTGATAACGTATATCTTCTATGATATCATCGACAGCCTTCTCGGATTTACGCAGAATCATGACCTGCGCCTCCGGATTCGGCACATTCAGAAGCAGAAGGAAGTTTTCCGGCATTACAACCTGATATACCGCTTTCAGCCGGCAGTTCCTGTTTTCCAGAATATCTCCCAGCATCCGGTCTGCAGCTCCGGCAGAACCTGCACAGGTGAAGACAGCGCAGCACTCCGGTCCATCTCCCGGAAATTTCAGCTGTTTCAGAAAATCAGCCGCCGCTCCCGGCAGTCCCCAGAAATATACCGGCATAACAAGAAAGACCATTTCATCTTTCTCAGGATTCCACAGAAACTCCTTTTTTCTGAGGGCCTGCGCCATATCTGTCATTTCTCCGCCGAAGGCCTCCTGGAGTTTCATGGCCACATATTTAGAATTCCCCGTAGCTGAATAATAAAATATCATAATTCTGCCGCCTCCTTGAAAAATTCTGCCATATCACCTGCTATTTGCGTTCAACTTCTACCATGTGGAAGCATTCGATGATGTCTCCTTCTTTAATGTCGTTATATGCCTCTATGCCTATACCGCATTCATAGCCCTGGGCCACTTCCTTCGCGTCGTCCTTGAAGCGCTTCAGTGACGCGATCTTTCCTTCGTGGACCACGATGCCGTCGCGCACCAGTCTGATTTCTGCATTTCTCACAACCTTGCCTTCCAGTACATATGCACCGCCGACGATACCGACGCCCGGAACCTTGAAGGTGTTTCTGATTTCCACCTTGCCCAGGATTTCTTCCTTGAACTCAGGATCCAGCATACCCTTCATGGCGTTTTCCACATCGTCAATCACATCGTAGATGACCCTGTAGGTTCTGATCTGGATGTTTTCTCTGTCTGCCATGGTCTGCACCGCTGTGCTCGGTCTGACATTGAAACCGATGATGATGGCGCCTGCAGTTCCTGCCAGCATAACGTCGGATTCTGTTACCGTTCCCACACCCGTATGGATGATATTCACCTTCACATTCTCGTTGTTCAGCTTTTCCAGTGATGAAACCAGGGCGCCTACAGACCCCTGCACATCGCCTTTGATGATCAGGTTCAGTTCCTTGACCTCGCCTTCCTGAATCTGGCTGAACAGCTGCTCCAGCGTGCTGCTTGCATTTCTTGCGAGAATTTCTTCTCTCAGCTTTTCTTTTCTATGCTCTGCGATTTCTCTTGCAATCTTATCTTCTTTTACTGCGTTGAACTCGTCTCCGGCTTCCGGCACATCTGTCAGACCCAGGATTTCAACGGCAGTTGCCGGACCGGCTTTCTTGATGGTCTTGCCTTTGTGGTCGGTCATGAGACGAATTCTTCCGGAACATGTTCCCGCTACGACGCTCTGTCCGGTCTGCAGTGTTCCGTTGGTAACCAGCAGGGTTGCCACAGGACCTTTGGATTTATCCAGTCTCGCTTCGATAACCGAACCCATGGCCAGCCTGTTCGGATTGGCCTTCAGTTCCATCATCTCTGCCTGCAGCAGAATCATCTCCAGCAGGTTTACGATACCTTCGCCGCTCTTTGCGCTGACAGGAACGCTGATGACATCTCCGCCCCAGTCTTCAACCAGAATTCCGTGTTCCGTCAGATCCTGCTTTACCTTGTCAGGATTTGCACCCGGTTTATCCATTTTATTGATAGCAACGATGATCGGAACGCCTGCAGCCTTTGCATGGCTGATGGATTCCACGGTCTGCGGCTTGACACTGTCGTCAGCTGCAACAACCAGTACTGCTATATCTGTCACATGAGCACCTCTGGCTCTCATAGCGGTAAAGGCCTCGTGACCCGGTGTATCCAGGAAAACGATCTTCTGTCCGTTGATTCTTACTTCAGAAGCACCGATATGCTGGGTGATTCCGCCGGACTCGGATGCGGTGACGTTGGTCTTTCTGATTGCATCAAGCAGAGAGGTCTTGCCGTGGTCCACGTGACCCATGACTGTGATGATCGGCGGTCTCGCCTTCAGATCCTTCTCATCATCTTCGAACAGTTCCAGTCCTTCCTCTACGGTCTCTTCCTCAACCTGGCCGATGGCGATGCTGATACCCAGCTCTTCCGCCAGGATCATACAGGTGTCTTCATCGATATTCTGGTTGATGTTGGCCATAATACCCAGTTTCATCAGAGTCATGATGACTTTGGATGTGGAGACCTCTGTCTGTTCACAGAAGCCTGCTACTGTGATCGGCACATTGAGCACGATAGTGCCTTCCGGAAGTGCTTCTTCTTCAATTACAGGCTCAGCGACCGCAGGTTTCGGTCTGCTGTGCTTCTTTCTCGTCTGCTTTTCCAATGATTTTCTTTCCAGCTTCTCAAATTTGTTTTTCTCTTTGTCGTGCTTTTTCTTGGAGTCATCCCTTCTTGAAGGTTTGGTCTCCATCTTGTCGAGCTGCGGTCTGTCTTTTTTCTGTCCCTGTCCGCCGCTGCTGTTTCTGCGTTCTCCGCCTCTGTCGCTGCGGTCGTTTCCGCGCACGCCGCGGTCATTGCGATCGTTTCTTCCATTGCGGTCATTTCTGCCGCCCCGGTCATTACGGTCATTTCTGCTGCTGCGGTCACTGCGGTCGCCCCGGTCGTTTCTGCCGCCTCTGTCACTGCGGTCATTTCTGCTGCTGCGGTCATTGCGGTCGCTGCTCTTTGCTGCAGGTCTGTCAGATCCTCTGTCCTGACGTTTCTCTGCCGTTCTGCCCTCGCCTTTCGGCGCTGTCTTTGCCTCGGTCTTCACTTCGGTCTTTGCCTCAGTCTTAACCTCTGCCTTTGCGTCAGGAGAAGATTCTGCAGGTTTTTCAGCATCCTGCTTTACCGGTTCATCGGCCTTCTGCGCCGGCTTCGGATCAGCTTTCGGAAGCGGTGTGCCCACAGGAGGTTTACGCATGCTTCTGCTCTCCAGCTCCTCCTTGTTCACCACCGGTTTTCCTACTGGCGGTTTATGTTTGCTGGCAAGGTACTCTGTATCGACTACCGGCTTGCCTACCGGCGGTTTCGGTCTGTTTGAAAGGCCCGGTCTCACAGCCGCTTTCACTGTGACTCTCGGTTCCTCCTGGCCGGCAGACTGTTTTTTCTTCGGCTCGGCCTTCACGATCTTTGTTTCTTTTCTGGCCCCTTTCAGTTTCTCTATTTCTGCATCAGACAGAACGCTCATATGACTAGATACACTGATACCCAGCTGCTGCGCCCTCTCCTGCAGTTCCTTGCTTGAAATGTTCAGCTCTTTTGCCAGTTCATGCACTTTCTTTGTCATTGAAACACCTCCCTTTCTGATTGAATCAGGTCAATCTCCTTGCAAATGATCTCCGCGAAGTGACTGTCTGTAACACCGAAAATCCCCTTTCCGCTGCTGCCCGTCGCATGGGACAGGGTGTCACTGTCTCCGAAAATCCTGTATTCTATATGATTTCTGCTGCAGAGCTGCAGCATTTTCTTTACTGTGTTTTCCGCCAGGTCCGTAGTCAGAATCAGAAGCCTGATTTTTCTCCGCTCCATCATCAGGGCACAGGTATTATACCCTGTGACCAGGTTTCTCGACTTTGCGGCAAAGCCCAGATAACTGTACACCTTATCTCTTTTCATGGCCCAGCTCCTCAAACACGCGGTTTATCTCATCTTCAGGTATATTTGCCTGGAAGTTTTTCTGCAGCGCCTTCTTCTTCCTTGCTGCCGCAAAACAGGCCGGATCATCGCAGAGATACACGCCTCTGCCCTTTGCCCTGCCTTCCGGATCTGCAGAAAGCACGCCTTCGTAATATGCGATGCGCAGGAGCTCCTTCTTTGGCTTTGACTCCATGCATCCGATACAGCGCCTCATCGGCACTTTATTCTTCTTCAATTTCGAAAACCTCTTCTTCCTCATCTTCCCCAAAATACTGGGTGTGGCTCTTTATGTCTATCTTCCATCCGCTGACCTTGGCTGCAAGTCTTACATTCTGACCTTCTTTTCCGATAGCCAGAGACAGCTGATAGTCCGGAACAATGACTGTTGCGGTCTTCTCCTCTTCTTCTGCGATGACCTTCTCGACCTTGGCCGGACTCAGCACATTGCTGATCAGTTCCTGCGGATCATCGCTCCAGAAGATGATGTCGATCTTCTCTCCGCCCAGTTCATCGACGATGGCCTGAACGCGGCTTCCTCTGGTTCCGACACAGGCGCCTACCGGATCCACGTTAGGATCTTCTGTATACACCGCGATCTTGGTTCTGGATCCTGCCTCTCTGGCAATGCCTCTGATCTCTACGATTTCATCCTGTATTTCCGGAACCTCCAGCTCAAACAGCCTCTTTACCAGTCCCGGATGGGATCTGGAAAGGAACACCTGAGGGCCCTTCGTGGTCTTTTTGACATCCATGATGTAGACCTTCAGTCTCTCGTTGACTTCAAAGTGTTCTCCGGGAACCTGTTCTCCCGCCGACAGAATACCTTCGGCTCTTCCCATATTGACAAAAAGGGTCTCGCCGCTCTTTCTCTGAACAACGCCGGTAACGATCTCGCCCTGTTTGGTGATGAAATCGTCAAAGATCATGCCTCTTTCCGCTTCTCTGATTCTCTGGACCACGACCTGCTTGGCTGTCTGCGCCGCGATTCTTCCGAAATCTCTCGGCGTAACGGAAAATTCGATGGCATCGCCGATCTCATATCTCGGATCGATCTCCTGCGCCTCTTCCAGGGACATTTCGATCATGTCATCATAGACTTCCTCGACGATATCTTTCTTCATCAGTACCGCAATATCCCCGGTCTCGTGATCGATATCCACTCTTACATTCTGTGATGTGCCGTAGTTCTTCTTGTATGCAGAAACCAGGGCGGATTCGATAGCTTCGATCAGAACATCCTTCGAAATATGCTTTTCTTTTTCAAGTGCATCTATCGCTTCGATAAATTCTCTGTTCATTTGTCTTTTACCCTCCTTAGAAAACCACTGCCAGGCTGGTCTTTGCAACCTGGTCCAGCGGGAACATCAATTCTTTATCATTCTCATCTCTTATCACGACATTTCCATCAGCAAGGCCGATCAGAACTCCCTCGTAGAACTTCTTCCCGTCTACACCGCGATAAAGCTTTACTTCCACCAGTCTGCCGGCGTATTTCTCATAATGATGCGCCGTAAACAGCTGCCGGTCCATGCCCGGTGAGGAAACCTCCAGATAGTAGTTCTGTTCTATAGGATCCAGCCGGTCCATCTCATCGCTGAGGAAACGGCTTACCTTTTCACAGTCGTCTGTGCTGACATAGGCATCCTGCCCGTCTTCAGCGGGGTCAGCCTTGTCGATATACACACGCAGGAACCAGTCTTTTCCCTCTTTGGTGAACTCGACATTGTAGAGCTCCAGACCTTCGGCCGCAAGAAAATCCGACAAAATATCTTCTATAAGCTCTGTAATTTTTTTCTTTGCCATGGATAGATTTACCCCCTAACAAAACTGAAAGAGTGGGTTTTGCCCACTCTTACGCTTCTCAGTCTAAAATTCGTACATTAATATGATAGCACATTTTCTCTTCTGTGTCAAACGATATCTTTATCTTATTTTTTGCTGTCCGTGTCCGGCTGCATCTTCCCTTCGTCTGACGCAAACCAGTCCTTCAGAAATGCCACGAAGATCTTCAGTGAAGGGGAATGTTCCGTGCGTTTTCCGTAAATCAGTCCGATTCTCCGGTGACACGGCAGATCCAGCGGCGCAATGCGGATGTTCTCTTTGCTGGAATCCAGAACCATCTTCGGAATCAGACTGACTCCCAGCCCTCTTGCCACCATGGAGATGACGCTGGCATCGTCCACAAAGGTGTTCTGTTTCTGAGGATGGATTCCGTAGCCGTCCAGAAGTGACTGAATATCATAGTCCTCGCCGCAGGAAGCTGAAATATATGAATCCGTTTCGAACCGTTTCAGCGGGTAAGGTTCTCCGTCCTGAATATCGTAATCCGGCGGAAGGCAGGCGAAAAACTCATCCGTTATCAGCGGTTCAAAGTCATCCCTGTTTACGATATTGCAGGTTATGCATATATCGACCAGTCCCTGATCAAACCACTGATAGATATTTCTCTCTCCTTCCTTTATCTCAAAGGATATCTCCGGATACTCTCTTCTGAATGCGGCAAGCACGTCGGGAAGCCAGGTCCTGATCACGCTGGCGACCGCCGCCACACGGATCACAGACTGTTTCTGCTGACGGATCATTTCCGCCTCAGCACAGATTTTCCGGTTGATTTCCACCATTTCCTGAAATAGCGGCATCAGGCGCTCTCCTTCCGGCGTCAGACGCACACCGAATTTTCCCCGCAGAAGCAGTGTCACGCCGAGTTCGTTCTCCAGAGACTTCATCATATGTGTCAGCCCGGCCTGGGTGTAGCCCAGCCTGTTGGCTGTGGTGAGCAGGCTTCCGTTTTCGACGGCCTGCAGAAAGACTTCTATTTTATTAGTATCCATTATACAGCTCCGCATTTATAAAAACAGCTTATACATATATTATAATAAACAATTTTTCACAGGTCAATAATCTGTAGTAAAATAAATATAAATATTGTCGTATATATTCGTTGCCGTAACAAGTAATTCTTTAGGAGGAATGAAACATGTTTAACGAAACCATGTATGAACTGGGAAGTCAGCCTTCCATCATCCGTGAACTCTTTGCTTATGGCCTGCAGCAGGCAAAGGTAGTCGGTCCGGAAAACGTATTCGATTACACGCTGGGAAATCCGAGCATTCCTGCTCCTGCCAAGGTTCAGCAGTCCATCAAGGACATCCTGGACGATACGGATTCCATCAAGATCCACGGCTATTCCATGGCCGGCGGTTTCGATGAGACCAGAGAGGCCATCGCCGCAAATCTGAACAAGAGATTCGGTACCGATATCAAGGCTTCCAATCTGTTCGTAACCTGTGGTGCCGCACCTGCACTGATCTCAACAATCAAAGCTCTTGCTGCAGACAAAGATTCCGAAATCATGGCGGTTGCGCCTTTCTTCCCGGAATACCGTCCGTTTGTCAACAAGAACGGCGCAAAGCTGGTCGTTGTCCCTGCTGACAGAGAGCACTTCCAGATCGATCTTGCAAAGGTTGAAGAGCTGATCAGCAAAAACACCCAGGCTATCATCATCAACTCGCCGAACAACCCTTCCGGTGTTGTTTATACAGAAGCAACTCTGAAGGCTCTGGCTGAGCTCCTGACAAAGAAAGGTGAAGAATACGGCCATCCGATCTACATCATCGCTGACGAACCATATCGTGAACTGGTTTACGGAGATGTAAAGGTACCGTTCATCCCTACAATTTACAAAAATACTATCGTATGCTACTCCTGGTCCAAGAGCCTGTCTCTGCCGGGCGAACGTATCGGTTATGTCTGCGTTCCTGACCAGGTTGAGAATGCATCAGAAATCTTCAACGCAATCGCAGGCGCAGCCCGTGTAAACGGTCATGTATGCGCACCGACACTGCCGCAGATGGTTATCCAGCGCTGCGTTGACGAGATGCCTGACCTGAAGGCATATGACGAGAACCGTACTCTGCTGTACAACTCTCTGACTGAAATGGGATACAAATGTGCGAAACCTGACGGCGCTTTCTATCTGTTCGTGGAAGTTCCGAACGGCGACGGCATGGCATTCTGCCAGAAGGCTAAGGAAGACTTCAATCTGCTGGTAGTTCCGGGCGAAGGCTTTGACTGCCCTGGATACATGCGTCTTTCCTACTGCGTATCCAACGACATGATCAGAAGAAGTCTGCCTGCATTTGAAAAAATGTATCAGGCTTACAAATAAACCTGCCTTTTATACTTATCAGAAAAGACTCCCGGCCGGGAGTCTTTTCGTCTTTCTGATTCAGTTTCTCTGTTTTACTGTATTTCGGCCGTACTGCAGAGGCACACGCTTTTCTCGTCTGAGACGGCGGCGGCAGCTGTTTTTCTGCCCTGTTTCCGCCCGTTGATCCGGTCCTCTGTTCTCCGGCACTGGCAGCACCGGGTCGTCCGCTGTCCGGTCAGACGGTCTGCACGGACGCTGTACTCTCTGCCGCAGCCCGTACAGAGACATCTGTAATAGGACTTCTTGCCCCCGACGCAGCCTTCATAGGAGAGAACCTTCCATTTGCCGAAGGTCTTTCCTTCCAGTGGTATGCGTCTCATCTGTCTTCTCCTGATGTGTAAGTTATCTCTGTTTTCTGCTCAGTCTCAGGGTCACACCCAGTCCGCCGGCTGTCACTGCCAGCAGAACGAACCACAGTCCCATATCCTGCGCATCGCCTGTCTGAGGCGCATCTGTATCAGCATCGTCTGCTTCCGGCTGAGCAGGTTTCTGCGGTTCATCAGGTGTGTCCGGCGTATCCGGTTCATCCGGTGCTGCCGGCTCGTCAGGCTGTTCAGGTTCTGCCGCCTTTACATCGTCGTTGGTGACGGTAAAGGTGTATCCGGCTTTTTCTACAGATGAAGTGAAGCCTTCCGGAACATCCAGTTCGACTACGTCATAACTGTAACCGGTTTCCACATACCAGTCTGCCGTCCATCCCTCATCTGCGCTCAGCGTCTTGATTTCTCCATAAGGGATTCCGTTTCTGGTCAGCTGCACCTTTACGGAATCGGCTGCAGTGCCGCCGTCATCCAGCTTCCATACCTTCTGTACGGTGAGCCTGGTGTAGGACGGAACGATAGGGGTGACAGGAGTTTCTTTTTCGACGGTGTAGGAAACGGTCGGCTTTCTGTACTTTTCAGGAATCCCCGGCCGTCCTTCAGAATCCACCGGATAGATGACTGCCTCGTTGTTGGTAT
>JBJESV010000058.1:0-2699 GCA_051882975.1 Emergencia sp. | reverse complement strand
AAAAAAACTACCTCACATTGTATTTCGTTACAGCCTGTCTCAGCCACCAGTTCAGTCTGTGGGAAAAAGGCTCGCTGTCCTGCAGAAAGTCAAAGGAATCCACGGCTTTTTCCAGGGCCTGCACGCAGTAAAGCACCAGTCCCAGTGTCTGCATATGCGGCGGCATGCGTCTGATATGCCCTGCTGCCGCCGGCAGGTAGCTCTGTATCAGCTTTTCTCTCGCGGTTTCATCGCCATTCTTCATCTGTTTTGCGCACTCGATTTCCTCCCGCCGGTTCAGATGGCGGCATGCGGCGGCTTTTTCAAAGAAATCATCGACGCTTATATAAATCATTTCAGAACACCTCCGGCGGTATCATCAGTCTTTCTTCCGTTGGATTCCAGACAAAACTGCACTTTTCTGCTGACAGTATATCACATACCGGGGAGCAGAAGCAATTCTTCTCGCAGCCGGCGTCTGTTTTTTCTGCACAAAAAACTCCCGGTCAGGCCTGAGCCGGGAGCACGCGTTTTGCGGTTTAGAATTGGTATGGCGGTTCTCCGGAGAAATCAGCGATGACGCCGTGAGGATCCTCCAGATAGAATACCTCGAAGATCGGGTTGTCCGCAGTCTGATACTGGCTTTTGACGATAGGATTTTCCATGCAGCCCTCTTTGACCTCCATGTTGTCCTCAAACACCGCTTTGCCGTGCAGGCGTATCCAGGCAAACTCCGGGCTGGATACACTGACCTCCACAAAAGGATTCTCCTGCATGTCCTTGTAGACGTCCTTGGTGCTGTTTGTGCAGAACCAGAGCTTTCCGTCCTTTTCGAAGCAGAACATGAAAGGACGACACTTCGCCTTCCCGTCACGTCCCACTGTTGCCAGATACTGTACCGGATTCTGATTCAGAAATTCAACGACTTTTTTCATGAATGTTACCTCCTTGATTTGCATTTTTTCATACTTGGATGCTTGATTTTTCCTTTCGGTAACTTTATAATATGTCCATACAGACGAATTGTAAAGTAAGCACAATATTGTGCTGTAGTATCCAAAAGGATACTAATGGAAAACAGGAGGATAATATGGAAGATATCAAAACCATCGCAGCCGTGCCTGCAAAGGAGCTTCCGGCCTGCCCGGTGGAGACCACGCTGATGCTGATCAGCGACAAATGGAAGGTCCTGATTCTCCGCGACCTGATGCCGGGGACAAAGCGTTTCGGCGAACTGAAGAAGTCCATCGGCCATGTCTCGCAGAAGGTGCTGACCTCTCAGCTGCGGCAGATGGAGGCAAGCGGCCTGCTGACCCGCACGGTGTATGCCGAAGTACCGCCCCGGGTAGAGTACACTCTGACCGACCTGGGTTACAGCCTGAAACCGATTCTCGACGCCATGTGGGAATGGGGCGAGAATTACCAGAAGCTGCAGAACCTGTAGCGGAGCAATTACCAAAACGAGGTGCTCAACCCCTGTATGAAGTCTGAACACTCCTCACCTGCTCCCGCGGCCATGCGAAGCCCATCAGATCACACCGCCTTTACGCCGTCAGATCACACCGCTTTTACGCTGATCGGTCAGTCTTCGTACTCTGCCACGACCCTGCAGGGCAGCCCGGTCATTTCAGCATAATTCATGGGATAAGTGCTGATGACGAGCCCCTTTTTTTCGCCTGTGAGCTCCCCGAGACTGCACAGGTTCTCCACGATAAACACGCCCAGGTCCGCACAGCGCTGATCCGTCGGGGTATGTTCCCGTCCCCTGCGTACTCCCGCAAAGTCGATGCCTATGATGGAAATCTTTCTCTCCGTCAGTGCATCAATCAGAGCCTCCGACAGCTGGGGATGTTCCGTAAAATATTTCTTCGTGCCGTAGCCTTCTTTTTCTATAAAGCCGGTATAAAAGGCGACGAACATGTCCGCCTCCACTTTGCTCATATCTATATCGGACATCTCTATGTCTCTGCCGGCTGCCTCCCGCACGTCAAACACGATTCCTTTCCGCCTGGTATACTCCAGAGGAAACTCTTTGTTCATGACATCGAAATGTGTCCCCAGGTGCCCTGTCAGGGCTTTCTTCTCATTTCCCTGGGCGTCTCTCGCCATCTTCGGTGTAATTTTCAGTGTGATATCTGTCATCATAATTGTCTTTCCTCATCTTTCTTCCCGCTGAGCTTTCTTCCCGCTGAGCTTTCTTCCCGCTGAGCTTTCTTCCCGCTGAGCAGGTCTATCTGTTCCCCGAGATAAAGGTTGAACTTCTCCATAAAAGTTCTGATCTCTTCAAGTTCCGCTGCGGTGAACTGTCTGAAA
This sequence comes from Emergencia sp., assembly GCA_051882975.1. GTDB lineage: Bacteria > Bacillota > Clostridia > Peptostreptococcales > Anaerovoracaceae > Senimuribacter. The sequence continues at coordinate 407 of JBJESV010000058.1, read as the reverse complement.
AAGTCATCGTCTCTTTTCTTCCACATCCTGTGCCTTTTCTCGTGCTCATCATACAGGAACCGGCCTTTCTCCCTGAGACTGTAGTATATTTTCTGGTTGTTGCCCGGTTTCTTATAGGCCTCGACGAGTTCCTCTTTCGTGAGTTTCTTTATGATTTTGCTCACAGCGCCCTTGGTCATATGCATATGCTCCGCAATTGCAGTGACATTGGGCTCCTCCAGATCTCCAATGGCAGCGACGGTATGTATTTCTGAGTAGCCCCAGCTGTGGAGCCTCTCGTGCTCTGTAAGCTTTGACAAAGCGTCCTGTTTTTCCAGATATTCTGCAAACAGCATCAGCAGTTCTTCGTTCATTTCTTACCTCGTTTCTATGGAAACAAGTATACCGTAATCTTGTTTCCTCGTCAA
>JBJESV010000057.1:0-42594 GCA_051882975.1 Emergencia sp. | reverse complement strand
AAGCTATTTCACATATTCTGTTGCGATCCGGTCTGTGACCAGTTCTCTTGTCTCCGGCTCCTTCAGCGGATAGCCGAGAACGATACCGCCGCAGGGAACGAATCCCTCCGGCACCTTCATCTCTTCGCACAGAGCCTTGTTGTAGGTCACGGCTTTGACATTGCCCCTGATGTAACAGGACCCCAGTCCGATATCAGCCGCTGCAAGAGCCATGTTCTCTATGATGCAGGATGCGTTGCACATACCCAGCTCCACATCATCCCCCTGAGCTGAAACCAGTATGAACACCGGCGCACCGTACAGCGGATGCACCGAAGGATCTCCGAAGAACTTGCTTCCCTCAGCGTCGATCTTCTCCAGAAGTTCACCGTCCATTATGACGGTCATCTTCAGAGTCTCATATTTCCCCATGCCTACTGGTGCGGCGTTGCCTGCCTGCAGAACGATATTCAGCTCCTTTTCTGAAATCTGATACGGTTTGTATGCCCTGCAGGAGCACCTCCTTGCGATAGCCTCTCTTGTTTTCAAAATCATCATCTCCAATCTTGTTTCTTATAGATAAATTATACACCCGTTTTCTCAATTTAGCGATAACTATTTTATACAAAAGCCGTGGTCAAGAGGTCCGCTGCCGGAGCCCAGGTCCAGCATTGCGGAAAGGGCGCCGGAAATATAGTCCTTTGCCGCCTCCACCGCTTTCTCCAGTTCCATGCCTTTGGCCAGATTAGCCGCGATGGCGCTTGACAGCGTGCATCCTGTCCCGTGGGTATTGGGATTGTCGATGCGTTTTCCCCTCAGCCAGCGGAAGCTTTTTCCGTCAAAGAGCAGGTCGTCCGCATCGCTGACACTGTGGCCGCCTTTGCACAGCACGCAGCAGCCGTACCTGTCAAAGATGACCGCCGCCGCTTTCTCCATATCAGCCTTATCTCTGATCTCCATGCCGGCCAGCACCTGAGCCTCCGGAATGTTAGGCGTGATCACCGCCGCCAGCGGCATCAGACGGCTGCAGAGCGTTCCGATCGCATCATCGGAAATCAGCTTTGCACCGCTGGTCGCCACCATGACCGTATCCAGCACGATATTCTCAGCTCTGTATTCCTGCAGCTTGTCTGCGATGGTCTCGATCAGGGCCGAAGAGGATACCATGCCGATCTTCACCGCATCGGGACGGATATCCGTAAAGATGCTGTCCAGCTGCTGTGCCAGAAACTCCGGTGTGACTTCCATGATGCCGCTTACCCCCGTTGTATTCTGCGCCGTAAGAGCAGTGACGGCGCTCATGGCATAGACACCGTTCACCGTCATAGTCTTCAGGTCAGCCTGGATACCGGCTCCTCCGCTGCAGTCGCTGCCTGCGATGGTCAGCGCGGTTTTCTTCCGGCAGACAGGCCGGTCTGCAGACAGTACCCAGCCTTCGTTCTCTTCCTGTTTCAGTGACAGCTGGCCCAGATCTTTCACATAGATGTCCGACAGCGCTCTGATATCATCCTGATCCGCTTCGCTTACCGCATCGTATACGCCCACGATCTTAAAGCCTTCCTTCTTTGCCGTCCGCATGGAATAAAGGCCGTCCTCAAAGAGCCATGTCTCCTCCGGAGAGGTTCCCATAGCCCTGACAGCTTCATAGAATATCTTCGGCTCCGATTTGCTGGCTCCCACTTCGGTGCAGGTCAGAATCGCCTCGAAACAGTCTGTATATCCCAGCCGGTCAAAGGCCGCCCGGATGCAGTAGCTGTCCGTGGAGGTGGCGATGGACATGGAAATGCCCGCAGCCTTCATCTTATCCAGAAGCTGCCTTGCTCCCGGTTTGAAATCTGCCTCGTCGAAATAGTACTGCTCCACCATGCTGTTGATGCCCTTCATGATTTCGGGAACAGGCTGCGGCAGATGGTAGTTTTCCTTCAGATATTCTGCACCCATCTCCACAGTCATGGTGAACAGGATATCTCCCAGACCCGGCTTCGCCTCGATGCCCAGAGTCTTCAGATACCGTGCCCCGGAATCGGTCCACACCGGCATCGTATCCAGCAGCGTGCCGTCCACATCGAAAATTGCGCCTTTTATCCTCATGCCTTCTCCACCATTTCCTTCGTTACCTGTTTCAGCCTCTCCGTATCCTTCCGGATGTCACCGGCCCCGAAGATGGCACTGATGACAGCGATTCCTGCCAGACCGTTTCCGGCAAGCTCCGGCGCGTTTTCTATGGTGATGCCGCCGATGGCGATGCACGGAATATCCACGGCCTCTGTGATGGCTTTCACCACACTGTGCTCCACCTCTGCAGCGTCGGCTTTGGAACCTGTCGGAAAGACAGCGCCCACTCCCAGATAATCAGCGCCCCTTTCCTGGGCCCTCTTCGCCTGTTCCACCGTCTGTGCGGAAACTCCGATGATCCTGTCAGGCCCCAGCATGGCCCGCACATCTCCGGCTTCCATATCGCTCTGTCCCACATGTACGCCGTCGGCACCGATCTCCAGTGCCAGCTTCACATTGTCGTTGATGACAAACGGCACGCCGTATTCTCTGCAGAGCGCCTGAATCTCCTTTGCCTCCTTTAGAAAAGCGGCTTCGTCAAGATTCTTTTCTCTCAGCTGCACGAAAGTCGCGCCGCCCTTCAGGGCCTTTTCCACCTGATCGTAAAGCCTCTGGCCGTCCTTCAGCCAGTGGCGGTCCGTCACCGCATAGAGCAGCAGATCTTTCTTATCTAATCTCATATCTTGCACCCTCCTCTAACTGTGCGCCGTCCATATTGTACACGGCATCGATGATTCTGTTTCTGTATGTGGAGTTACCGTCTCCCGGCTGCATATTCTCCCAGCCCTTTTCACCGGCCAGCCCCATGGTGCAGACCGCCGCAGCCGCCGCCTCCAGCAGGCTGTCCGGGTTGGCCGTCAGGAATGCGCACATCATGCCGGAAAGCTGACAGCCTGTCCCTGTGATCCTGCCCATCTCCGGTCTGCCGTTTCTGATGACATAGCACCTGTCAGCGTCCGCCACCAGATCGATGGCGCCGGTGATGGCGATGATGCTGCCCGAAGCCGCCGCAAAGGATTTTGCAAATGCCACCGCACTGTCCAGGGTCTCCTCTGTCACGGCATCGCAGGCATCGGCGTCGACACCTTTTGTGGTGCCGCTTCCTCCCGCCAGGGTTTTGATCTCGGAGATATTTCCCCGGATCACGTCAAAGTTCAGCTCTTCCATCAGCTTCAGCGCTGTCTCCGTACGGAGCTTTCCCGCTCCTGCTCCCACCGGGTCAAGCAGCAGCCGGTGTCCCAGCTCCTGTGCTCTCCTGCCCGCCGCGAACATGGCCGGAATGGTCCTCTGGTTCAGGGTTCCGATGTTGATGTTGAGACCGCCGCAGATCTCTGTAATCTCCGGTGCATCTTCGATGTCGTCCGCCATGATGGGACTGCCGCCGCAGGCCAGCAGAATATTGGCCACATCGTTGACGGTGACATAATTTGTGATATTGTGAACGAGAGCACCCTTTGCTCTCAGATTGTCAAAACAGGTTTTCAGCATGGATTTTCCTCCTCATTGTTTCAAAACATATTCGTAAATCAGATTATCACTGCGCCGATATTCGACATATCCTTCAGATTGGCCTGCTGAATCTCCTCGGAAGAAGAGGAGCAGCAGTCCGCCATAATATAAGTCCTGTAATCCAGGGCGATGGCGTCGTAGCAGGTGGTGCGTACACAGTTGGGAGTGGTGGTTCCTGTAAGAATCAGCGTATCGATGCCCTTTCTGCGCAGGATCAGGTCCAGCTCGGTCTGAAAAAAAGCGCTCCACCTGGGTTTGATGATGAGGTAGTCCCCCGGCTGCTGTGTCAGCCCGTCAGCCAGTTCACAGCTGTTGATGCCGGTGGATCCCGGCGCCATGGTTTTTCCGCCGGCCAGCCAGGCATCTCTTCGGGTGAACTCCACATCGCTGCCGTCGGTTCTGTACTGTCTGCAGATCCAGAAGACTGAAACGCCCTTTTCACGGGCCTCCTGCAGCAGACTGCCGATAGCCGGAACGGTTGCAGCCGCACCGCTGATGCAGTGGGCCGCTCCCGGCTCCACGAAAGCTTTCTGCATGTCTATAACCAGAACAGCGGTTTTCTCCGGATGCAAAATAAAATCAAGAAACATGACTCTTATCCCTCCTCAGCTGCAGCGGATTCTTCTCCGCCATGGAAATCAGGGATCCCGCCAGAATCAGGCAGATACCTGCCACCATGTTGCCGTGGATCTCTTCGCCGATGAGCAGTGCAGCCATGATGGGCGCCAGCACCGGCTTGAAAAAGAAAATCATGGACACAGTCTGCGCGCTGACCCGTTCCATGGCCAGGAAGTAGCAGGTGTAGCCTATACCTGTGCAGCATACATATACATACAGAATCGTAAGAATATTGTCCGGCCCGTAGCCGCTGATAAACGGAATCTCCGAAAAGATTTCCAGAATACCGCCAGACAGAAGCCCGCTGACTGCCGGAACATGGGTCAGCCCTGCCAGCGCCATCATCTCGATGCTGCCGAACAGAAAGCCGCCGCAGGTGACCACGATGCCGCCCAGCTTCGCACACTGCTTCTTGCCCAGAACTCCGTAAAGGGCAAAGGACGCTGCGGCAATCAGCACGAAAGCCACCCCCAGAATGTTCAGATGCATGTTCCACGGCTGTACGATGAAGATGATGCCGGCAAGATCCACCGCCAGTGCGATGAACTTGTTTGCTCTGGCCTCCTCGCCGATCAGCAGAATCGCAAAGACCGTCACAAAGATCGGGTTGCAGCTGAACAGCACGGCCACGGCGGATGCATCTATGTACAGAATGGACAGCTGATAGAAGCTCATGCTGAACAGCACGCCCAGAAATCCCAGGCCGGCCATCCTGATACAGTCCCCCTTTTCCAGCTTCAGTTCCCGCTTCCGAAGGGTCTTCGCCGCCATGGGCAGCAGAATGATACCCGCAACCAGAAATCTCGTGAAGGTCAGCTGGATAGGATTGAATTCCCCTGCGATGGTCTTCAGTGCGATCTCCATGGAGCTGAACAGGATCGTCGTTATGAAAATACAGATATAGCCTTGTTTTTTCGCCAATTATATCGCCTCCGTTATTTGTCGCTGTCTATTATTATATACTTTTGCCGCTGTTTCGTCCATGGTTGATTTCTGCGAAAAAAAGGAGCCCTTCCGGACTCCTCCCTGTAATTTCAATATTGAGCAAAGTTTACTTCCACACATCGGTGTTGGTGAGACCGATATTGGCAGCCTTGAAGACAGGATTCTTTCCGTCCCGCTTCTGTTCCATGTAGTCGTCCATGGCCCGGATGGCAATGCCGCCCAGTGCGAACATGGCGATGATGTTGACCAGAGCCATGCCTCCCATGAAGATGTCCGCCAGGTTCCATGCCAGGGTCAGATTCAGGTTTGCTCCCAGGAATACCATGGCCACAGCCAGGATTCTGAATACCAGCATAAAGGTCTTGTTCTCGCTGATGAACTTGATGTTGGCCTCTGCATAGAAATAATTGCCGATGAGGGATGTAAACGCAAAGAGGGCAACGGACACGGTGATGATACCTACGCCCACCTCACCGAACATGGACTGCACGGACTGCTGCACCAGAGGAATACCGTTCAGATCTCCTCCCACAGTATACTGGCCGGTGCACAGCACGATGAATACAGTGGTGGAGCAGATGATGATGGTATCGATGAACACAGAGACAACCTGCACCAGACCCTGCTTGACGGGATGGCTCACGTCAGCCGCTGCAGCTGCGTTCGGAGCAGATCCCATACCGGCCTCATTGCTGAACAGCCCTCTCTTGACGCCCCATACCATGCAGGAGCCCGCAAAGCCGCCGAAGATAGCTTCGAAGTCGAAGGCCTCTCTGAAGATCTCGCCGAAGATGGCCGGCAGATCCGTGATATGTGAAAAAGTGATGATCAGACCGATCAGGATATATACAGCAGCCATGATCGGAACCAGTACGGAAGACACCCTGCTGATCTTGTGAGCTCCGCCGAAGAACAGGATGGCGGAAATCACTGCCAGGATGACACCTGTGATGATAGCTGCAGCGGTATAATTGTCCCCTGCGTAATGCTCCAGAGACGATGCGATGTTGTATGCCTGCAGACCGTTGAATCCGAATGCGAAGGTCAGAATCAGCAGAATCGCAAAGATCACGCCCAGCCATCTGGCATTCAGCGCACGCTCGATATAGTAGGCCGGACCGCCTTTATAAAGTTCTCCGTCCTCTCTCTTGTAGATCTGAGCCAGTGTCGATTCGATGAAAGCGGAAGCTCCGCCGACAACAGCCATGATCCACATCCAGAAGACAGCTCCGGGACCGCCTGCCACGATGGCGGTGGCCACGCCGGCGATGTTGCCTGTTCCAACTCTGGAAGCCGTTGCGATCATCAGAGTCTGGAAGGAAGACAGCCCTCCGTCATGGCTCTTCTCTGTCAGGACTCTGATTCCTTCCGGGAAAAGTCTGATCTGGACAAATCTTGTCCTGACTGTAAAAAACAGTCCGACAACGATCAGAGCCCAGAATAAAAGGTTGCTGTACAGCCATCCGTCAAAGGAGTCCGTCACAGCAACCAGGGAATCCATAAAGTTACTCATATTACTCTCTCCTTAATCGTTATATATTGAATACTCCGAGTTATTATATCATACATACCGATTATGGACAAGAATATTGTTTTTTTTATGTTTTTCAATGAGAAATCACAGCTGCCTTGCCACAGCTTTCTCCCGAAGCTTTTTACGCACGATAAAGAAGGTGATGATGTGACCGGTCACCGTAACGGTCCAGGTGATCGGATAGGTGATGAACAGCATCTGCACGGTATGAAACTGCGGCATCTGGAAAACGGTCAGAATCCAGAAAACCCGGAGACCGCAGACCCCGACAAGGGTCACGATCATCGGAACCACAGAATAGCCCATTCCGCGGAGCGCACCAACCATGACATCCATGGCGCCTCCCAGGGCATAGGTCATGGCTATGATCCGAAGACGCTCCATGCCAGCATCGATGACAGCTTCGCTGGAAGAGTATATGCCCAGAAGCTGTCTTCCGAAGGTGACTGCCAGAAGCCCCATGACCATACCTACCACAATGACGCACAGCTCACCGCGGCTCAGAATCTTATCGACACGCTTGATTCTCCTCGCCCCCACGTTCTGACTGGTAAAGGAGATGGTCGCCTGGTAGAATGCATTCATTGCAAAATATATGAAACCCTCTATATTGGCCGCCGCTGAACTTCCCGCCACCACAGTGGCGCCGAAAGAGTTGACCGCGGACTGTATCATGACATTGGTAATGGAGAAGATCATGCCCTGCAGTCCTGCCGGAAGGCCGACCCGCAGGATCGCCGCAGCTTTATCCATATGAAGAGACAGCTGCCGCAGAGACAGATGGATAGCACCTTTCTCCCGCATCAGGCACTGAATGATCAGGATAGCGGAGATCCACTGAGAAGCTGCAGTCGCAATGCCCACGCCTGCCACACTCATATCAAAGACGATGACCAGAAGCAGATTCAGCCCCACATTGATACAGCCTGAAAAGGCCAGAAAATACAGAGGACGTCTGGTATCTCCCACAGCACGAAGAATTGCACTGCCGAAGTTGTACAGCATCATTCCCGTCATACCGAGGAAGTAGATCCGAAGATATTCCGCCGCCAGAGGCAGCACTTCATCAGGGGTTCCCATCCAGATCAGAAACCGGCGTGAGCCGATGATGCCTATAACAGTGAGGAGCAGTCCGCTGAGCAGCCCCATCATCATGGTGGTATGTACCGTCTCTTTCAGCTCATCCGGTCTGCGCGCGCCGTAATATCTGGCTGCGGCCACATTGGCGCCTACGGAAAGCCCTACAAAAAGATTGGTGAGCAGAGTGATCAGAGATGTGTTGGATCCCACTGCGGCCAGAGCATTGTCTCCCGCAAATCTGCCCACTACGATGATGTCCGCCGCATTGAACAGAAGCTGCAGAATGCTGGACATCATCAGAGGCAGAGAGAACCGCAGCATTTTCAGAAGCACCGGTCCCCTCACCATATCTATTTCATATGTTTTCTTCTGCAGATCTGACATTTTTTCTCTCCTTCATAAATGTGCCCATTGCATTATAGTCCTCCGGACACAAATATTCAAGGAGATATTCTGTATTTTTTTGGTTTTCAGACCGTTTCTCCAGGGAAGAAGAAGCGGTTTTCCTTTCGGATACCCGCGAGAGCAGGCTCCAGTCTGGCTCTGACATCTTCCAGATCCGGTCCGGCAACCTGACGGGCATGGAACATGCACCGCTTAAGACAGGCCAGACAGCCGATACATTTCGTCTCGTCCACCTGGGAGAAGTCCATACTGCTGATGGCGCCTGCAGGGCAGATTCTGCTGCACGCCCCGCATCGGGTGCACTTTTCCGTGGCTGCAGTCAGCATCGGCATGTGCTTCGCCTCCCGGTACGGATGGTCTCCCGGCACGGTCAGTCTCGGACACGGCATATCCCTTTCCAGGATCATTTTCACCTTCTGTGCAAAATCCCTCGCCTGCTGCAGATCCTCCGTATCCGGCCGCCCGCCGGCGATCTTGTCCGAATAGGTGTGCTCCGCGATCCACGCTGCTGCGGCAGCTCCTCTGAATCCGGCGGCTTCGCACTGCTCCTGCATTTCCAGAAGCGCATCTTCAAATTCCCTGTTTCCATAGACCACGCAGAACACTGCCGGTGTTCCGTCCCCTCTGATATTTGAAAAGAGCGGGGTTTCCAGCAGAGGAAGTCTGCCTGCGTAAACCGGTGCACTGAACACCACCAGATCTTCCGGACCAAAGCTGTATTCTCTCTGCCGGTTTGCTCTGCGAGTCAGATCGACTTCCTCATATTCCGCGGACAAGGTCCGTGCGATTTCTGCAGCATACCTGGCGCTGCTCCTCGTCGGACTGAAACAGACTGATGTAACCTTTTTCATTTTATTCTCCTCCTTGCTGTCCCTGCCTCCACGGCAGAGATATCTCCTCTCATGCTAGAAAATCCTCTTCTTTCAGCACGCGGCCCTTTTCCGCGATGAGAAACTGATGATCCCACCGCCCGGCAACCAGCTTTTCCAGCAGAAGATTGCTGCCGGGAACGTGGCAGAGAGGACAGCCGATCAGATCGGCATTTTTCCTGGCGCTTTTCAGATATGCGGCGCTGAAGCTGTCGTACACTCCTGTATCGATGATGTCCACGCTGCGATAGGAGTCAAACCAGATATCGAAAACTTTCAGGCCTTTCTTTTCACCATATTTCTCGATGAGACTGTCTCTGATGCCAGAGGCGGACAGTCTGTCATCCACTGAGTCCGTAATATAGAGGTGTCCGCCTTCTTTCAGGTTGGGATGCCAGGTGTCGTCTCTGTGCAGCAGCATGGTGATGCAGTCATCCACCTTTGGCATGACGAGACGCTTCGGCAGGGGACGCTGAGAGACGGAGCCGCCGCAGTGCCCCATGGCCAGCAGCACCGTGTCTACATCTCCAGGCAGTTCTTCCATCTTTTCAAAAAGGGCCTCTCTCATATCTTTCGGTTCTGCATGCAGCCGGCTGTCCAGCTCTATGATCTCATATGCCGTACCTTCTTTTGCCTGGGCCGCTTTCACATGTGTGAGAAGATTGCCGCAGGCCATGATGACCGTGCTCATTGTCCTTACCTCCTCCGGGATGTTCAAAAAAAAGATTTCAAAAAAAGTAAAACTCAGGCTCGATCCATGGCGGTTCACGCGGATTTGTGAGCCGGAGTTATACGATATCTCTGTTTTCTTCTGTAAGTCGTTCAGATTCCCAGCGGAAGGGTTCTGACCTCTGTCGAAAGCCTGCCCGTGCGGACCGTGCCGCCCAGATTTTCTGCAATCAGCTCCGCCAGTTCCTCTACCGCTCTGTGCATCTCATCGCTGCGCTGAGGGTCTATGGATTCCATATAAAGCAGCAGACTGGTGCTCTCTTCCGTTATTTTGGTCCTGTCCGCCTCCCTCCAGAGCCAGCTGCGGACGATAGCGCCAGCGCAGTCATAATAGATCAGTTCCCCTTCTCTCGGAGGGGAATCCTCCTCCTCGCCGAGGGGAATGAAGGCTTCATCTCCCCGGGCGAACCCCAGGACCATGTCACCCTGAATTCTGTCCAGAGTCTCGCCGCCGCAGGTGAAAAGGTGCTTCAGCGAAATGTAGTTGTAAAGATCCACAGCAGTATTGACAGACCCGATATCAGCGCCTTTGGCTATGCGCTTTGCCATGGCCTCGATGGAGGCCGCAGCGCCCTTTTTCTTGCGAATCTGCCTCATGGCGTCTTTATACTGCGCGATATAAGGATGCATACCGCCCATTTGCTCCAGCTCCGCACGCAGACCGCTGCAGGCTTCTGCCAGAAGGTCCGCTCTTCCGCCGCCCCGGTTATCTGCATCTGTGACAGTGATCACACCGATTTCCAGACCGGGAAAAATATCAAAGACACCATCTTCTATTCTAAAGTTCTTCATCCTGTTCCTCCTCAGCACCAGCTCCCGGGCATTTCTCCCTGCATTATCAGATCAGCGCCTCAGCTTTGCCGGTGATGATCCACGGTGCAGGCTGTATCTCAAAGGCATTCTTGCCGCCCAGCTTGGATACCGAAATCTGAATGACTTCAGCCTCCTTGATTCCGTACTGTTCAAAAAGCGCGCGCATATTTCCGGCAACGCAGAAATCCAGCGTGTAGACGACGATATTGACCAGCGGATTCAGCTTCAGCAGACATTCGATCTCCTGTTCCATGCTGGCAGATGCCGCTATAAATGCTGTGTCGGGTACAGGACAGTCTTTCAGAGACTCCTGATCCACATGGTCGATGACGGTGACGTTGCGCAGATCGAAGTAGTCGATATTCTCCTCCATGATTTCTCTGTCCTTCTTGTTGTATTCCACAGCGATGACGGTGCCTTCACTGGCGAGAAAAGCCGATTCGATGGCGATGCTCTCGCCGCCGATGACACAGACCGTATCCTCTCTGCCGATGTGCATCTTGTTCAGGATAATGGAGCGGATCTCGCTTCCCACACCCTTTGACGATGAACCCTTGCGCAGATTCACGCTGTCCAGGCCGCTCTTGTATGTATTGCGTGCGTGACTGTTGACAACCAGCATGCCGGCAGAGGCGTTGATACCTCTGTTGATCATGTCGCTGACCTTGTCGTGCTTGATCGGGCCTTCCGGCTCGGATCCCTCATTGTACCAGACTTCGCAGTCTCCCAGACCTGCGTTCCACATATGATAAAAGATTTCGGCATCTCCTGCTTCCATAAAAGCCAGCACAGCCTTATGGGATTCCACCGTCGGAATCAGATTCTTGTTTCTCTTGGTAATATCCATCATCTTGATCTGTTCCAGATCGATCGGCGAATTTTCCGCAAAATACTGGAGCCAGGATAAGATTACTTCGTTGGTGAAAAGCTGTTTTTCCATCTGTCATGCCTTCCTTTCCTTTGTTCTATCATATAATTATACAATGAAACCTTTCTTTTTACCATAGTAAAGTTGCAGAAATCCGTTGACATGCCCTCTACCTTGTTTTACAATATAGCTATATATTAAGTGCTACGGGAAAGAAGAGGAGGCTGTACTATGATTCCATCCCAGATGCTGAAGGGTATCCTGGAAGGCTGCATCCTGAAGGTCATCAGCCAGAAGGAAACCTACGGCTACGAAATATCAGAGGAACTGAAAGCCTACGGATTTTCAGATATTTCCGAGGGGACCATCTATCCGCTTCTTCTCAGACTGGAAAAAAAAGAACTGATCATCGCAAGATATATGCAGTCTCCTGTGGGGCCGAAGCGGAAATACTTTTCTCTTTCTCCGGCCGGACAGAGAGAACTGTCGTCTTTTTACAAAAGCTGGCGGGAGCTGTCTTCCGTCATAGGTGTATTGTTTGAAAGGGAAGGGGATTATTCTGATGAACAGGAGTGCAAAGAATTTACGAAAACTGAACAATGCTCTGGATGAGCTGGTCACTGAGGAAAACCAGAAAGCTTACACCGATATCGTCTGCTATCTGCGGGGCTCCATGCTTTCGGAATACGATCAGGAGCTGGTGCGCCGGGACCTTCTGGAGATGATACTGTCGGCTCAGGAGCGTGGAGACAGCCTTCAGGCTGTCATCGGCGGGGATTACAAGGCTTTCTGCGATGAGGTCATCGCCAGTATTCCGCCCCGCTCAAAGACACAGAAAACCGTGGAAATTCTGGATACTGTCTGTCTGTGCCTGTCCATTCTGTTTTCTATCTGTCTGATCATCTCAAAGGATATGGCCTTTCTCCTGCGGGATGCATTCACCGGCCAGCCTCTGGACTTCACCATTTCCGTTTCTTTCGGCGCACTGATTTCCATGGCGGCGATTCTGGCTGCAGCCTGGTTCATCGTGCAGTATATCGCCCGCAATGCCTTTGAGGAAAGCGCTTCCTCCCGTAAAGCCCGCATGATCAGAGGAGCTCTTTTCGGAGCCGCGGCATGCGCCGTGGTATTCCTTGCCGCCTGGCTTGGAAGCCGCACCGCATTCTCAGTCAATCTTTTTGCCGGTCTGGCCTTTGCGGCTGCACTGTTTCTGGCACACCTGGGACTGGAACGGGTCGCAGTGGAATAAGCAGTTTACTGTCTGTATGATATCGAAAAAAAAAGCCCTGGAATCTGAAATTCCAAGGCTTTTTCTTTTGAATACAATCTCTGTGCAGAGCACCCGATTAACGTTTGCTGAACTGGGAAGCTCTTCTTGCTTTCTTGAGTCCGTATTTCTTTCTTTCTTTCATTCTCGGGTCTCTTGTCAGGAAACCAGCTGCCTTCAGAGGTGCTCTGTAAGCATCCTTGTCAGCCTGGCACAGAGCTCTGGAGATACCATGTCTCAGTGCACCTGCCTGACCTGTGAATCCGCCGCCTGCTACAGTGGCGATGACATCAAACTTGCCTTCGCAGCCTGCGATTTCGAAAGGTCTTCTGACCTCTCTCTTAACGATTTCCATTCCGAAATAATCGTCAAGGTCTTTCTTGTTTACAGTGATCTTTCCAGTGCCCGGGATTAATCTAACTCTAGCAACTGAACTTTTTCTTCTACCTGTACCCTGGTATTGTAATTTTGCCATTGTCTGTTCCTCCCTTTCACTAGATTTCTAAAGTTTCCGGTTTCTGAGCAGCATGTGCGTGTTCAGGACCTGCATAAACTTTTAACTTCTTAAACATCTGTCTGCCCAGCTTACCGTCAGGAAGCATGCCCTTAACAGCGTGCTTGATGATTTCTTCCGGCTTTCTTGCCTGTAACTTCTCGAAAGTGACCTCTCTGAGTCCGCCCGGATATCCGGTATGTCTCTTGTAGATCTTTTCTTTTCTCTTCTTGCCTGTAACTTCCACCTTCTCTGCGTTGATGACGATGACATAGTCGCCGCAGTCAACGTGAGGAGTATAGATCGGCTTGTTCTTGCCTCTCAGTACGGAAGCGACTTCAGATGCCAGTCTTCCGAGAGTCTTGCCTTCTGCATCGACAACGTACCATTTACGTTCAACCTCTGCAGGTTTTGCAATGTATGATTTCATTTCCTCTTCCTTTCCACCTACTGGGATGAAGCCCTCCGGCATTCATCTTTTTCGGCTCTGCCTACTGGGATCTTCTGAAGATCTGTTTCGGCATGACTAAAATAACTTTTAGCTTGCAGCGCTGCCGGCCCCCGAAGGATGCCTGCGCATGCAAATTCCACCGCTGAAACGCAGTGCACGACTATTATATAGCAAAAACAAAGGGATTGCAACACTTTTTTGCATTTCTGCAGGCGATTTGCCTGCTTTTTTCCCCGCTGCGGCGCTTAGTCGAAAAGCGGTGTGGAAAAATACCTCTCCGCCGTATCCGGCAGAATGGTCACCACGGTCTTACCTTTTCCCAGCTTCTTCGCAAGACGCAGGGCAGCGGCCACATTGGTTCCGCTGGAAATGCCGCACATGAGCCCCTCTTTTGTCGCCAGATCCTTTGCTGTCTGAAGGGCGTCCTCATCGGATATGATGCAGATCTCATCGTAAATCTGCTGGTTCAGAACACCTGGAATGACGCCGTCGCCGATGCCCATCTGGATATGGGTGCTGACGGTTCCACCGGCCAGGATCGCCGCATTCTCCGGCTCTACCGCCCAGATCTCGATCTGGGGATTCAGCGCTTTCAGCGTCTCCCCTATACCTGTAATGGTTCCGCCTGTTCCGATACCGGAACAGAAACCGTCGATGGGTCCTGCAACCTGTTCCAGGATCTCAAGGCCCGTATGATGTCTGTGGACCATAGGATTGGCCTGGTTCTCAAACTGCTGCGGCACGAACACCTTCGGATTCTCCTGTGCCATTCTGTCCGCCATCTCCACGCATTCCTCGATGCAGTCCCCGATGTTTCCCGCATCGTGAACCAGAATCACCTTTGCACCGTAATGCTCCACGAGAAGGCGCCGCTCGCTGCTGACCGAGTCCGGCATGATGATGATCGTCTCATAACCTTTTACTGCACCTACCAGAGCCAGTCCGATGCCCTGATTGCCGCTGGTCGGCTCCACGATGACGGAATCAGGCTTCAGCACGCCGTCCTCTTCGGCTTTTCTGATCATGTTAAAAGCAGTCCTCGTCTTCACGGAACCGCCCACATTGAGCCCTTCGTATTTGACCAGTACACGGGCTCCGTCCGGATCAGCCATCCGGTTAAGCTGGATCATAGGGGTGTGACCCATCGCTTCGAGTACATTGTTATATACCATTTTCATTCTCCTATAAAATAATCACATTGTAGACCATAACCTATTCAGTATATCACAAAGACAGCAAAAGTGCAAAGTTGTGCTTAAAATTCTTTGACTTTTTCGCTCTGCTGTGCTATAGTAGATGCGAACAAATTCACAAGACAGTTCGTGACCATCCTGTCTATAAACAAAACTACGGAACACACATTATAGACTCTGTAATGCGCACGTTTTCCGTGCGCATTTTCTTTTGTCACAAGGATCGGAGGCAATATGCAGCGCTATGCACTGATTGAAGAAAAAAATCCCCGGGAGATCGTCCTGCTTCGGGGCAGGGGATGCAGATGGCGGAGATGCCGCTTCTGCGACTATCATCTGGATTTCAGCCGGGACGAAGATGCCAGCTTTGCCCTTAACAAAGAGGTGCTCTCCCGGATCAGCGGCCGGTACGGCTGTCTGGAGGTCATAAACTCCGGCAGCTTCTGCGACCTGGACGAGAAAACCTTTGCATATATCAGAGAGGTATGCCTGGCAAAGGGTATCCGGCAGATCCATTTTGAATGCCACTGGAAAGACCGGTCCGCCATCGGGGCTCTCCGGGAGGATTTTTCCCGTCTGGGCATTTCCGTCAAGGTGAAGATCGGCGTCGAGACTTTTGATGCGTCGTATCGGGAATCCATGCTGGACAAGGGCATCGACGAGGAGGATCCTGCCGCAATCGCAGCGGATTTTGACGAATGCTGCCTTCTGTTCGGACTGCCCGGGCAGACCGCCGCGTCCATGATGCAGGATATCCGGACGGGTCTGGAGCACTTTGAGCGTGTCTGCGTCAACATCATGACAGAAAACACGACTTCCGTCAGACCGGATCCGTCAGTCATCAGAATCTTCTCGGATGAGGTTCTGCCGGTTTACGCGGATAACATCCGGGTGGATATCCTGATGGAAAATACAGATTTTGGTGTAGGAGGAGAAACAGATGAGGAATGAAATCGTTCTGATCGCAAGCCTGATTCTGATCTATGGAGCGGTCGTGCTGTTCTACCGTTTTCTCGGAAGGACGGGGCTGTACATGTGGACGGTAGTGGCGACCATCTCGGCAAATATCGAGGTGCTGATCCTCATAGACGCCTTTGGAATGGAGCAGACGCTGGGCAACATTCTCTTTGCGTCCACCTTTCTGGTGACGGACATCCTCAGCGAAACGGAAGGAAAAAAGTCTGCAAACCAGGCTGTAAAGATCGGCATCATTGTCAGCATAGTATTTATCCTGATCTCTCAGTCATGGTTCCTCTATCAGCCTGCGGACACGGACTGGGCCATGCCTGCCATCCAGGCGGTCTTTTCCAACACCCCCCGGCTTATGCTGGTCAGCATAGCAGTCTACGGCATCGTTCAGGTCTTTGATGTCTTTGCATACCACGCCATATGGAAGCATACAACCCGGATTTTCGGCGACTCGCGCAGGGGTCTGTGGATCCGGAACAACGGCTCCACCCTGCTGTCCCAGCTGATAAATACGATTCTCTTCACCTTTGGAGCATTTTACGGGGTGCATTCTTTTGAGACTCTGATCAATATCTGCCTGTCCAGCTATGTCATCTACATCGTCACCAGCCTGCTGGACACTCCGGCGGTTTACCTGGCCCGCCGTCTGGCAGAGCAGAAAACGGAACAGACAAATACACTGTAATCAAAAAGACAGTTCTCTGATCGTAAGACCGGAGAGCTGTCTTTTATCATTCAGTCACGGCTGTACC
The DNA here is from genome assembly GCA_051882975.1 of Emergencia sp. GTDB lineage: Bacteria > Bacillota > Clostridia > Peptostreptococcales > Anaerovoracaceae > Senimuribacter. The sequence goes on along the minus strand of JBJESV010000057.1, from coordinate 26,065 downwards.
TGTCATCAGACACAGGCAGCGACCTCTGTCCGCTTTATGCAGCCTGGTGTTTTCTGTTTTTCTTCCTCCGCGGGCGATGATTCAGGATTTTTCCGCAGAGACTGGTGAACTTGTAGATATAGCGGAACAGACCCTCTGTGGCGATGAGGAACACCACAAGCAGCATCATTGCCTGGCCCGATATGCCGCTGATTCCGAAAAATTCCCCGTGGAAGAATACGGCATAGGCCATGCCGAGCAGCATGACCAGGATCAGACCCACATGCAGACGGTTGACCGGTTTCGCAACTCTGCCCAGAATCAGGAATCCCACCAGTCCTACCAGAATGGTGCAGGACGTGGAGATACATTCCGGATTGATCTCGAACACCTGACCGAAGATGACCAGGGAGCTGACGCTGATAAAGGTCGTGATGCCTGCCGGCGCAGCCATTTTAAACACGTTGCCGAAAAAAGAGCCTTTGATCAGATTCCTGTTGGGCTCCAGGGAGAGCACGAAGGACGGGATGCCGATGGTGAACATGCTGATCAGGGTGATCTGGGACGGCTTCAGCGGATACGAAAGCACGCTGATCATGGAGAAGATCGCCAGCAGCAGCGAAAAGATATTCTTTGTCAGAAACAGACTGGCCGTCTTCTCGATGTTGTTGACGACCCGCCGGCCCTCAGCGACCACTGACGGCATTTTGGAAAAATCGGAGTCCATCAGCACCAGCTGTGCCGCATTGGAGGCAGCCTCGCTTCCCGAAGCCATGGCGATGGAACAGTCCGCATCGCGGAGAGCCAGAATATCGTTGACGCCGTCTCCGGTCATTCCGACGGTCTTTCCCTGTTTTTTCAGAGCTTTTACAAACATCCTCTTCTGGTCCGGCGTCACCCGGCCGAAAACCGTATATCTTTCCACAGCCTCATATATTGCCCTCTGATTTACCAGCTGTCTTGCATCCACATAGTGCTCCGCGCCTTTGATCCCTGCCTGCAGCGCCACATTGGACACCGTGACAGGATTGTCTCCGGAGATGACCTTGATCTCGACGTCGTTTTTTTCGAAGTACTCAAAAGTCTCCTTTGCCGACTTTCTGATAGGATTGGTCAGGAATACCAGACCAAGCAGCATGATGCTGCCGTCAAGAGGCTGTCCCTCCGGCACCTGATCCGTCCATGCGAAAGCGAGGACACGATAGCCCTGCTCGCTGACCGCATTGATATCTTCTGCATATCTGGAAAACCGTTCCCCCAGAACGAACTCCGGTGCGCCCAGAACGTAGCTGCCGTCTTCATAGGATGCCCCGCAGTATTTATATTTGGACGAGAAAGGGCAGACGCTGACCGCCGCCCTTCCCGTGGTCTGCGTAAAATAGTCCTTCATGGCAGCCATGGTGATATTGTCACTGCTCTGAGAACTGACCAGATCGCCGATGAGCCGCATCAGGCTGTCTTCGCTGATACGTTCCGTCATGGGCTGCATCTGAGCGACCTTCATTTCGTTTTCTGTGATGGTTCCCGTTTTGTCCACGCAGAGCACATTGACTCTGGCAAGGGTCTCAATGCACCGCATATTCTGAACCAGCACATCCTGGCTTGCAAGGCGCATGGCACTGACCACCATGGCAATGCTGGCTGTCATGTACAGGCCTTCCGGTATCATGCCCAGAACCGCTGCGACCATGGATGTCACGCTGTCCTGAAATCCCCCGTCCAGGATCAGCCACTGCTGGATCAGCAGAACGGCACCGACCGGAATAATGATGATTCCGATCACCTTTACCAGGCGGTCCAGAGACCTGATCATCTCCGACTGCTCGCCGCCCTTGTCTCTGGTGGCCTCGATGGTCAGCTTCGATATGTAGGATTCCCTGCCCACTGCAGTCAGCTGTGCCGCACACTGGCCTGAGACGACAAAGCTTCCCGAGAGGAGCTGTCCGTCAGGTCCTTTGGTGATCTCATCCGATTCTCCCGTGATCAGCGCCTCGTTGATCTGGACGCTTCCCTCCAGGACCACCGCATCAGCCGGAATCTGGCTTCCTGCCCGCAGGATCACCACATCATCCTGAACCAGCTGTTCCACCGGAACCTGCGTCTCCTGGCCATCCCGAAGGACATGGGCCTTCGGCATTTTCAGAAGCTTCAGCTTATCCAGGGTCTGCTTGGAGCGGATCTCCTGTGCGATACCGATGCCGGTGTTGGCAAAGACGATAAGCATAAAGGTCAGGTCCTTGAAAGAGCCCACAGCAATCAGCAGTGCAGCCAGCACTGTGAAGATCAGATTGAAATAGGTAAATACATTTTCTTTGATAATTTGTGTGACTGTCCGGGTGGAAGAGTCGACCTGCTCATTGGCAAGGCCCCGCCGTATTCGTTCTTCGGCTTCCCGGCTTGATAATCCCAACATTTTAAAATCTCCTTTTAAATCTGTGATGTTATCATTCTACCACAAAAAGCTTCAACATGAAACAGGGGATTCCCCGGTCTCTGTTTTTTCCCACGTTAAAAGGGCGCCGAAACAGCGCCCTGTACTTTACGGAATAAAAGCCGTCTATTTGATGATAACCTTGTGGAACTTCTTCTTGCCCTTCTGAATCAGAAGTTCGCCGTCCTTGAACATATCGGCAGTTACGGAAACCTTCGGGTTGGTTACCTTTTCGCCGTTGACGGACAGTCCGCCCTGTTCGATGGTTCTGAAACCTTCGCCGTTGCTCGGCACCAGACCCAGTTCTCTGATCAGGGATACCAGACCCTTTCCTTCACCCTCAAACTCAGATGCTGCCATCTCAGTTGTAGGAATGTGGTCGGATGCGCCGCCGCCGAAAGCTGCTCTTGCACCTTCCTGCGCCTTCTTCGCTTCTTCCTCGCCGTGAACCAGCTTGGTTACTTCGTATGCCAGGATCTCCTTTGCATGGTTGATCTCGGAGCCCTGCAGTGCAGCCAGTCTTCTGACTTCGTCCATAGGCAGGAAGGTCAGGAAACGCAGGCACTTTTCAACATCAGCATCCGCAACGTTTCTCCAGTACTGGTAGAACTCGTAAGGGGAAGTCTTGTCAGGGGACAGCCACAGCGCGCCCTTCTGCGTCTTGCCCATCTTCTGACCTTCACTGTTGGTCAGAAGCGCGAATGTCATACCTTCTACATTGATGCCGCACCATTTTCTGGACAGCTCTTTACCTGCAATGATATTGGACCACTGGTCATTGCCGCCGAACTGCATCTTCAGTCCGAAGTCTCTTGCCATGACGGTGAAGTCATATGCCTGCATCAGCATGTAGTTCAGTTCGAAGAAGGTCAGGCCTTCGCCGATTCTCTGCTTGTAGCAGTCCGCTCTCAGCATGTTGTTTACATTGAAGTGTGTTCCGACCTCTCTTACGAACTCAACATAGTTGAGCGGTCTGAGCCATTCCGCATTGTTGGTGCTGATGGCCTTGCCCGGGATCGGCTCTCTGTTCTGGTGACCAGGGCTGTATACGCCGTGGTTTCCTTCATATTTCCATTCATCATCGAAGTCCAGGAACTGGTCGAAGAGCTTCTTGAATTTGATGCAGTTGTCATCGATGGTTTCTTCTGTCATCATCTGACGCATATCCTGTCTGCCGGAAGGGTCTCCTACCATGGTAGTGCCTCCGCCGATCAGAACTACCGGCGTATGTCCGTACTTCTGCATGTACATCATGATGATGGTCTGCATGAAGTGTCCGATGTGCAGGCTGTCTGCAGTGGCGTCAAAGCCGATGTAGAACTTGATCTTTTCTCTGCCGAGGAGTTCTCTGACAGCTTCCTCATCTGTTACCTGTTCGATAAATCCTCTTTCTTTCAGTACATCGTAAACATTGTCGTATTTACTTACATTGTCTGGAATAAAGTTTTTCATTGGTTTTTTCCTCTTTCTTAAGAATGATTTTCCTTTACGGATTTTTCGCCCTAATATTTATATAAAGACAGCAGGTCATCCCTTCTTACCGGATGACGCTGCCTGTTTAACAGCTCAGCAGTTCTTATTTGGTTCCGTACAGTCTGTCTCCCGCATCACCCAGTCCCGGAAGGATATAGGCGTTTTCGTTGAGACATTCGTCCTTCGCCGCAATGTAGATATCCACATCAGGATGAGCCTTCTGCAGTGCCTCGATGCCCTCAGGCGCTGCAATCAGGCACATGAACGTGATGTTTATGCCGCCCCTCTGCTTGATGAAATCGATGGCAGCCACAGCGCTTCCGCCTGTAGCCAGCATAGGATCCACCACAAAGATCTGTCTCTTCTCGATATCTTTCGGAAGCTTGCAGTAGTACTCCACAGGCTCATGGGTCTGAGGATCTCTGTACAGTCCAACATGTCCCACCTTCGCGTTTGGAACGAGGGCAAGCATGCCGTCCACAAAGCCCAGACCGGCACGGAGGATCGGAACGATGGCGATATCCTCGCCTTTCAGCATATTGACTCTGGTCTTCTGCATCGGCGTTTCGATTTCCACTTCTTCCAGCGGAAGATTCCGTGTAGCCTCAAATCCCATCAGCATGGCGATTTCCTTTGCCAGTTCTCTGAAGTCCTTGACACTGGTCTCCTTCTGGCGCATCAGAGCAACCTTGTGCTGAATCAGCGGATGATCAAATACAAATACTTTTCCCATTTTTCTCCTCCTGTCCTGCCGGAACTACATCTCATCTAACATATCGGTTCTTCTCTTGTGACGGCCGCCCTCAAACTCGGTATCCAGCCATGCATCAGTGATTTCGATGGCCAGTTTCGGGTCGGTGGTGCGTCCGCCCAGAGCGATCATGTTGGCATTGTTGTGCTTCTTCGTAAGCTCCGCCATCTCGACAGAAGTACAAAGGCCGCAGCGTATGCCTTTTACTTTATTGGCTGCAATGGAAATGCCGATGCCTGTGCCGCAGCAGACGATGCCCGCATCTGCTCTGCCTTCAGCTACCGCTTCCGCGCAGGCCTTTCCGTATACGGGATAATCCACGGACTCTTCGGAATGCGTTCCGAGGTCCACTACTTTATATCCCCTTTCTATCAAATGCTCTTTCACTGTATTTTTCAGTGCAAATCCGCCATGGTCGCTGGCAATTGCAATAATCATGTTTCTTTCCTTTCTCTCAGACCTTTCTGATATTGTATCCGGCTGACTTCAGCATCCGGTTCATGACAGAAAAGCCGATATTTTTTTCCGTCAGCGCCGCTGCCAGAATCACATCAGCCCCTTCTTCGTCGGCCTGCCTCAGCCGTGCAAAGAAGTCATGGGCTGCGTCCTTCAGATGAGCATCATCGAAAAGTATGCAGCAGACCTTCTCGCCTGCCCTTTCTCTCCGCTCCCGCTCTGCGGCGATGGCTGCGCGGACAGCTTCGGGTCCGCCTTCAAAAATGACCATTTCCGCCTTCGGCGCATAGTGCTTGTATTTCATGCCCGGCGCCTTGGGCCTGAAGTCTCCGTTGTTGAACAGATCCGGTCTTCTGTTGAGGGTCGGATCCAGAGTGACCTCTTTTCCCAGAGCCTTTTCAAACTCTTCCCGTGTGATGATGCCCGGTCTGAGGATCATCGGTGTGTCTCCGGTCATGTCGATGACGGTGGACTCTATGCCCACATCGCAGCTGCCGCTGCAGATGATGGCATCCACTCTGCCCTGCAGATCTTCTATGACATGGGCCGCCGCGGTCGGACTGGGTTTTCCTGAGAGATTGGCGCTGGGCGCCGCAACGGGACAGCCCGCCTCTCTGATCAGGGCCAGTGCCGCAGGATGTGACGGCATCCGGATGCCGACAGTATCCAGCCCTCCTGTGGTCACATCGGGAATGACAGGAAGTCTCCTGACAATCATGGTCATAGGCCCGGGCCAGAAGGTCTCCATCAGCTTTTCCATATCCGGTGTGAGCTCGGGGGTCAGTTTCAGAAAATCGTTTTTTGACGATATATGGACAATCATGGGATTATCTGACGGTCTTCCCTTGGCAGCGTAGACCTTTCCCACCGCTTCCGCATTCAGTGCATCTGCTCCCAGTCCGTAGACTGTCTCCGTCGGAAAGGCCACCAGCCCTCCGCCGGCCAGAATGCGTCCTGCGGTCCGGATATCTTCAGTTGTATCTTTTAAAAGTATCGTGTTCATCAGAAGTTCTTCATCTTCTCTGCCTGATCGTTGGTGATCAGCGCATCGATGATCTCATCGATGTCGCCGTCCAGAATGCTGTTCAGCTTATACAGGGTCAGGCCGATTCTGTGCTCGGATACACGGCCCTGCGGAAAGTTATAGGTCCTGATTCTTTCACTTCTGTCGCCGGAGCCCACCTGGCTCTTTCTGGCTTCGGAAATCTCCTTGTTCTGTTCCTGAACTTTCAGATCATACAGTCTGGATTTCAGAACCTTGAACGCTTTTTCCTTGTTCTTGATCTGAGACTTTTCGTCCTGGCAGGTGACAACCAGACCTGTAGGCACATGGGTCAGTCGAACCGCAGAGTCGGTGGTGTTGACGCACTGGCCGCCGTTTCCGGACGCACGGTACACATCGACTCTGACATCGTTGGGATTCAGATCCACTTCAACATCATCCACTTCCGGCAGCACGGCCACGGTCGCGGCGGAGGTGTGAACTCTTCCTGCGGATTCCGTCTCAGGTACACGCTGCACTCTGTGCACGCCGCTCTCGTACTTCAGACGGGAGTATGCGCCTTTTCCCTTTATCAGGACGACAGCTTCCTTGATGCCGCCGATGCCGGTATCGTTGATATCCATGACTTCGGTCTTCCATCTGTGTCTTTCTGCATATCTCATGTACATTCTCAGAAGGTCCTGGCCGAACAGGGCAGCCTCGTCGCCGCCGGTTCCTGCGCGGACTTCCAGAATTACGTTTTTCTCATCGTTAGGATCCTTCGGCAGCAGCAGCACCTTCAGATCGCCTTCCAGCTGCGTGATCTGATCTTCCAGTTCACTGATCTCCATCTTTGCCAGATCCCGCATCTCCTCATCGGTTTCGTTCTCCACGATGTCCTTTGCATCAGCGAGACCGGTCTTCGCCTTCTTGTATTCCTCGTATTTCTTTACGATGGGTTCCATCTCGCCCATTTCCTTGATGTATTTCTGCCAGGTCGGCTGATCGTTAATGACCTCCGGGTCAGAAACCTTCAAAGACATCTCATGATATTTCTCAACAATGAAATCTAATTTATCGAACATTGATATCTCCTTGAATTTCTGTTTTTCAGATTCTTTCCTAATTTTATATTGTACCACAACCCTTTTGAATTGACTACATTAAAAAACCGGAAATTTGCAATTTCCGGCTTCTGTCTTCTGATTATGATTACAGGTTGTACTTGTTCTTGAACTTTTCAACACGTCCACCACGGTTGATGAACTTCTGCTGGCCTGTAAAGAACGGATGACATGCTGAGCAGACATCAAGTCTCAGTTCTTCTTTTGTTGATCTTGTAACAAAAGTATTACCACATGCGCAAGTTACTTTACATTCCTTATAATCAGGATGGATTCCTTCCTTCATGTTTCTACCTCTTTCCTGCTCAGGCAGTGCCCGTGCATAATTTTCTGCTGCATCTTGTACAGCCTTTATAATATATCACAATTGCAGTCGGGAAACAAGTGTTTTTTTGCAAAACCTTCGAAATATTCCAGTCTGCAGGACTTAAACCCGTCTTGTTCTGTAAGACGGAATCAGCCAGATAAACATATTTTCTATTTTTTCGTTTTTACGTTTACTAAAACACCCTCTGGTCCCTTGTTCCGTGCAAATTTGTCAACGCAAAAATCCATTTCCTGTGATTTGTGTTTATTTTTCTGCATCTGATCCAGAAAAACATCTCGTCTAGTCAACGCGAAACCAGAAAATTATCTGAATCCGTTTACTTTTTCAGTTCATCTGAATAGAATTGAACAAGCAGATTTTTCATCAGACTCCCGCAGTGCTGTTCTCTCTATTCTTTTGTCTGCTTACTTCTTCCCTGCCAGCACGGCTGTGACGATCCTGTCTCGTCCGGCCAGATCCTTCAGGGCGGTGATGTGCCCGAAGCGTTCCGTCTCTTCTATCAGCGCGCAGACTTCCTCTCTCTGGTCGTGCCCGATTTCAAACATCAGCACGCCGTCCTTCTTCAGGCAGTCCGCAGCGTCGGCCAGGATCCCTTTGTAAAAGTCCAGTCCGCCGGCGCCGCCGTCCAGTGCCATCAGAGGCTCATGGTCCCGCACCTCTCTCTGCAGAGTAGGTATGACGCTGGTCTTTATATATGGCGGGTTGGAAACGATCATATCAAAGCGCTTTGTCTTGAAGCGACCCTTGAAAGGCATCAGCAGATTTCCTTCCACGAAGGTCACCTTTCTGCCGGCAGCCAGCTTTGCCGCATTTCTGCGGGCCACATCCAGCGCATCCCTGCTCAGATCAGAGCAGGTCACCTTCACATTGCCGCAAAGAGCCGCCAGGGATATGCCGATGGCGCCGCTTCCGCAGCACAGGTCCAGCACCTCGTACTCCCGTTTTTTCTTAAAAGGCATCTCCTCGCCCCGCAGCGCGTTGTCCCTGATGATGTCTGCGGCATCCTCCACCAGGGTCTCCGTATCCTGACGGGGAATCAGAACCTTTTCGCTGACCTCGAACTCCAGCCCCATGAACTCCTGGGTTCCAGTGATATGCTGCAGGGGAACCCCCGACGAACGCCGGTCGAGAAGCTGGAAATACTCCTCGCAGAGTCTGTCCGGCAGCTCTTTCTGATACTCCAGAAGCAGCTGCGTAGTGGTGATATGCATCATGTAGCAGTAAAGAAGCTTGCAGTCGATCGCTGCATCTTCGACCCCGTATTCCTCCAGCTGCCTTTTTCCTATGTTCAGAATTTCCTTTACTGAAAGACTCATGCCCGTTCCTCCGCCATCTCTTCTTTTGACTTTCTCTCATAAGTTACGGTTTCGATCAGATTTCCGTCCAGATCGCAGATCCCCTCAAAATACGGCGTATCGTCAGGCACCATGACAGCCTTCATGGCCGCGATGGCGACCTCCAGCTGCTCATCGGACGGCTCTTTCGTCGTAAGCTTCTGCAGGTAGAGACCCGGAAGACTCAGAATCCTTACCACCCAGCTGTCGCTCCGTCCGGCCCATTTGAGCAGTTCGTAGGACAGCCCTGCGACTACAGGGACAAGCAGCAGCCTGGAGATGATTCTCAGAGCCAGATTGGGCCAGCCCAGGAACAGATGCAGCACGAAACTGATGACCATGACGAAGAGCAGGAAACTGGTCCCGCACCGCGGATGCAGGGTGTAGAACTGCTGCGCGTTGGCCGGCGTCAGCTCCAGATTGTTTTCAAAGCAGTGTATCGTCTTGTGCTCCGCTCCATGATACTGAAAGACGGTTTTGATATCCTTCATCTGGCTGATCAGGGCGATGTAGGCCACGAAGATGACGATCCTCATGACGCCTTCCACCAGATTGAATACGAAATCGCTCTGGATAAACGGCTCCAGCAGGTTTGCCACCACCGTCGGAAGAAGGATGAACATGCCGATGGTCATGGCCAGAGCCAGAATCACCGACAGCCACATCATGATGTTCCAGGCGCCCTTTTCTCCGAAGGTCTTCTTCATCCAGGCATCCAGCTTATCTTCGGCAACTTCCTCCTCGGGCCAGTTGGCCTCCAGCACATCGGCCGAATACATCAGAATACCGGTTCCTGTCACGAGAGACATGACAAAAGAAACCACGCCGCGTATAATCGGCACTTTGGTCCAGGACGGCATCTCCTTGTTGGGCTGTGTCTTCATGTGAATCCGTCCGTCAGGCAGTCTTACGGCCACGGCCGTCCGTTTCAGGCCGCGCATCATAATCCCCTCCATGACGGCCTGACCGCCTACCGGTGTAGGGCAGGCATCTTTGAGAAAAATCTTGCTTAAATCCATAATTCATTAACCTCTATATTATCTGTAAAATACTTTTTTGATCACCTGCACAAAATCGCTGTTGCTTCTGGTGTGAGCCAGATTGTCGATGATCTCCTCTGCAACATCCTGCGGATCCCTGTTGGCCATGGCCCGGCGCATTGCCCAGATGGCCTCCAGTTCGTCCTGCGACATGAGCAGGTCCTCTTTTCTCGTTCCCGACCGGTTCAGATCGATGGCCGGGAAGATCCGCTTCTCGGACAGTTTTCTGTCCAGATGCAGTTCCATATTACCTGTACCCTTAAATTCTTCATATATAACATCATCCATACGGCTTCCTGTTTCTACCAGAGCCGTAGCCAGAATGGTGATGCTTCCTCCCTCTTCGATGTTTCTGGCCGCACCGAAGAACTTCTTCGGTTTGTGAAGAGCACCCGGATCGATACCGCCGGACAGCGTTCTGCCCGATGACGGAATGACCAGGTTGTAGGCTCTTGCCAGACGGGTGATGCTGTCCAGCAGGATGACCACATCTTTTCCGTGCTCTGCCAGACGGTGCGCCCTCGCCAGCACCATTTCCGCAACCTTCACATGGTGCTGCGGCAGTTCATCAAATGTGGAATAGATCACGTCTCCGCCGGACAGAGAGCGTTTCATGTCGGTCACTTCCTCAGGACGCTCGTCTACCAGCAGAACGATCATTTCAACTTCAGGGTGTTTCTTTTCTATGCTGTTGGCAATCTTCTTCAGCAGTGTGGTCTTGCCTGCCTTCGGCGGTGCCACGATAAGCCCTCTCTGGCCTTTGCCGATAGGTGCGATCAGATCGATGAGACGCATGGAAAGATCTCTGGCGCTGTCTTCCAGCGTCAGTCTTTCGTTAGGAAAGATCGGCGTCAGATCCTCGAAATCCGGTCTGCGTATAGCCACTCCCGGTTCGTCTCCGTTGACGGTCAGCACATAAAGCAGTGCGCCGAATCTCTCGCCTTCGTTGGGGAGACGTGAGATTCCCCTGATCTTGTCTCCGGTTTTCAGGTTAAACCGGCGGATCTGGGTCGGAGATACATATACGTCTTTGTCGCTGGTCAGAAAGTTGTTGAACCGCAGGAATCCGAAACCGCCTTCTGCGATCTCCAGGATGCCCTCCACCTCCGGTCTCTCTTTCTCCCCTGCGGTTCCTGCAGGCCTTTCGCGGGTTTCAGTCTCCGACTCTTCTTCTGCGGATCCCGGTTCCCCTGCGGCCTCCTGTTCAGTGGGCTCTTTGTCTGCAGGTTCTTCTTCCGGCCCTTTTACTGCAGGCTCCTTCTCTGCTGCTTCGGCGGCAGCCTTTTTCTCCTGCGTTTCCGCCTTGGGCGGTCTGCCTCTGCGCTTTGCAGGCTTCGGTTCCTGCAAACTCTCTTCTGCGGCCGGCACCGGATCTTTTCCGGCATCAGCAGTTTCAGCTGCAGATGACTCCGCGGCAGCCTTCTTCTCCTGCGTTTCTGCCTTGGGCGGTCTGCCCCTGCGCTTTGCAGGCTTCGGTTCTGCTTCCGCTGCAGCCGCTGTTTCGTCTATTTTTTTTCTTGGCATACGATTACCAGGCGTATTAAGCCTGTTCCTTTCTATAATATTATATATCGATTGTCTGGATTTTAATTTATCATGGAAGTTAAGTGAAATTCAGATGATAACAGGTGTAGATTACAAATCCATGTTTATTATAGTACAGCTGTAAGAAATTGAAAAGGGGATTTTTCCAAAGATTAGAAAATAATTGATATTCTGCGGCATGCGCCGGCTGATACTCTTTCTGCACAGAAAAAGACGGTCGGCGCAAGGCCTGCCGTCTTCTCAGAATTTTACCGTATTTTACAGGATGAACATGAACACCAGGCCGCATGCCGTGGACAGCGCTGCCAGAATTCTGGCAGCCAGGAACGTGTTCTTTCCTCTGCTGCAGAGCTGCAGAAGCAGTGCCGCTGCACCCACTGCACCGATTCCCCAGGCTGCTGCCTGACTTCCGATGAAGTTTTCCGGCTGGCTGTCCGCATTGAGCCAGGCGATCGCCATGGACCATACCGCCATGAAATAGAAAACCCCTTTCTGTTTCTTTTCATCTTTAAGCAGGAACATCAGCAGAATTCCTGCCGCACTGATCAGACTCATTCCTGCAAACATAATTACAAGCATTCCTAATGGATCCATCTTTTATCCCTCTCTTTCTCATTATCCTTAACAGCTTTATTTTTCTTTTGATGTATCCATCTTATCACAGCTTTATAAAGAAATTTTCAGGGTGTTTCTGAAGAATTCTGAAGATGGATGCCGCCCAGTGTGACGGTTGTGACAAAAAGCTCGCCGTTCTGCTCCGTCTTTATATCCCCGCCGTAACAGTCCGCAATGCGCCGGATGCTGGAAAGTCCGATCCCGCGGCTTTCCACATCGGTGGTCTGCGGCTTTTTGCGGTTGGACTGCCTTATGGTCAGAGTGCTTCCGCCGGCGCTGATCTCCAGCTTCAGAGGGGCCTGCGGATCTGCGTATTTCGCTCCATTGGATGCCAGGTTATCAAAGATTCTTCGAAGCTCCTGTATATCAAAAGTTCCGCTGAAGGCGGGACACCGTTCCATGCTGACCATGCAGGTAAAATCCTCTTCCAGCATTTCCTCCCATTCTGCGGCCAGCTGTTCCATCAGCAGTCTTCCGTTTTCCACATGCTCGGGCCTGCGCTGTTCTCCATCCAGCAGCTGATCTGTCAGGTTCTTTATCTGGCCGGCCTTTTTCAGCATCAGATCAATGTACTCCGATACCTCTTCAGGGGCCGGAGTTTCTCTGCCCTGCAGAATTTCAGAATAAGACAGGATCGCCGTCAGAGGGGTGCGGATGTCATGGGACAGCGTACGGATCATGTTCTCCCGCTCCAGCCCAAGTTCCCTTTCACGAAGATTCAGCTGACGCTCTGTCTCGGCCAGATAGTTGATGCTCTCAGCCAGTTCTGTAAGCTCATTGTCGCCTTCTACCGGCACAGCGTGCTCCATCCTGCTGGTTCTGAGGTTCTCCACGCCCCGGATCAGTTCCCGCACATATGCCATCTTCCGGCTGAGCAGAAGCAGAAAGAGGATGACGAACAGCAGCACGGAGGTCAGCAGACTGATGCTGCGTATCCATGATCTGACTGTAAGCAGCTGCAGTTCTCCCGGATTCAGATTCTTCTCCCGGAAATACTCCACGGCGAGAGAGTCGGAAACCGTGCAGATAAAACCGAAGAAAAAGAGGGCAATCAGAAATGCGGCCGCTGTCAGGCCCAGAATTTCTTTTGAAAGCCGCCCTTTTCTGTCTTTTTTCCGACTAATCCACATAGTACCCCCTTCCCCATGCGGTCCTGATATATTTCGGACTGCGGGAATTGTCTCCAAGTTTTTTCCGTATATTCTTGATGTGGACCATGATTGCACTGTCGCCTACAGGCTCCTCCTCCCAGATACTCTCATAGATATTGTCCAGAGAGTAAATCTTCTTCCTGTGGGTTACGAGAAGCTCCAGTATTCTGAATTCCGTGTATGTCAGAGGGATCGTCTCCTCGCCTCTGATGACAGACTGACTTTCCAGATCCAGAAACAGATCCTGAAAAGGTATGCGTGAAGCCGCACCGCCCTGCTGCGCCCCTTCCCTCTGAGCCTCTGCGGCTGCTTTCCCGGTCCGGCGCAGAATGGCCTTCACCCGCATCAGCAGCTCCATGTTGGAAAAAGGCTTCACGATGTAGTCGTCCGCCCCGGCAGAGAATCCCATGACCTTGTCCGACTCCCCGGAATAGGCTGTCAGAAAGATGACAGGTGCATCGCTGCTTCTGCGGAGTTCTGCCGCTGTCATGAACCCGGACAGCTGCGGCATGTTCACATCCAGTATGTACAGGTCGATCTCCGGGCCGGCCAGCTTCAGCACCTGTTTTCCGTCTTCTGCGGAAATCACATGATAACCTTCTCCCGACAGCAGCACGCCCAGTATATCTCTGATCTCTTTCTCATCATCAGCTGCCAGAATGCAGTATTTTCCGTCTTTCATAGTATCCCCTCCGTTGTTTCTCTGCTCATTTTATCATGAACCGCGCCCCTGCACAACCCGATAGAGTTATCTGCCCGTATACGGATCCGGACGCGGCGTAAAAGGCGGTGCCCGGGTCCGGCGGCCCGAATGGACCAGAGAAAAAATCCGGAAGGCAGAAGCCTTCCGGATAAGGAATCACATAAGTTATGTAATGTGGATTTATTTGGAGTAATCGTAGAAGCCAACACCGGTCTTTCTTCCCAGCTTGCCGGCTCTTACCATCTTCTTCAGCAGAACGTGAGGTCTGTACTTAGGATCACCGTATTCAGTGTATAAGGTGTTCATGATAGCCAGGCATACGTCCAGACCGATCAGATCGCCCAGTTCGAGAGGTCCCATCGGGTGGTTTGCACCGAGCTTCATAGCAGTGTCGATGCCCTTGACATCAGCAACGCCGTCAGCCAGGATGCCGATACCTTCGTTGATCATAGGGATCAGAATTCTGTTAACAACGAATCCCGGAGCTTCAGCAACTTCTACCGGAGTCTTGCCCAGTTTCTCGGACAGTTCAACAATAGTAGCCTTGGTCTCGTCAGATGTAGTCAGACCCTGAATGATCTCAACCAGCTTCATAGCAGGAACAGGGTTGAAGAAGTGCATTCCGATTACCTTGTCAGGTCTGCCTGTAGCAGCAGCGATCTCAGTGATGGACAGGGAAGAAGTGTTGGTAGCGATGATAGCTTCCGGCTTAACCAGCTGATCCAGTTCTGCGAACAGAGCCTTCTTTGCTTCCATATCTTCTGTAGCTGCTTCGATGATCAGGTCAGCATCCTTAACGATGCTGATATCGGTGGATCCGTGAACTCTGCCCATGATCTCAGCCTTGTCAGCTTCTGTAATCTTTTCTTTCTTGATCAGTCTGTCTAAGTTCTTCTCAACAGTTGCAAGACCCTTGTCTACGGAAGTCTGTCTTCTTGCTCTCAGAACAACTTCATATCCGTTCTGTGCCAGAACCTGGATAATTCCAGCTCCCATAGTACCAGTTCCTAAAACACCAATTTTTTTCATTGTGATAACCTCCTACTGTTTAGTACGTTAATTTCTTATGAGTAAGTTTTGTTAAAAAATTAACTTTTTGCCGTTACTTTAATTATAACACATAAAAAAATAATGTAAACCCTATTTCTTCAACAAAAAATCAGTAATTCCATTGGATAACTGCACAAAGGCGGTCAGATGCCCCAGTGTATAGGAATCCAGCCGTTCCACTGAAATTTTCACACCAGGCCTCTCCTTCGCATTCTCGGAAAAGTACCTTCCTGCGGTCTCCGCCAGAAGCAGATTCAGGGAACCGTCTTCATTGCAGCCTTCAAAGAACGGCATCATCAGGTCTTCGTCCTCGTACTCCACGCAGAACATGGACGCGAAGCTTTCGGCACAGTCAGACGGCTGTTCCGACGGCATGGCCAGCATCCTCTTCGGCAGCGGACCGCCAGAGCATTCCATCCATTTTCCGAAGGCGCAAAGCTGGCTCTGCCAGATGTGAATGCTTTCTCCGAAGCCCTTCTCTCTGCGGCAGACCGCTCTGGCCGCACTGTAGTCGGCACCATCCGTATCCCATGCAGGTGATGCCAGCATATCGTAAAATCCGTCCAGATATTCCTCCATGCTGCCGCCTCTGATCGCCAGAGGCAGAAGGGCCATGCCGGTGCCTGCACCGAAGCGCGCCGGAATATCCTCAGAGCATCTCAGCAGGGGATAGTCGTTCTCCATTGCGTCTTCCGCCAGAAGCCTGCTCTTCTTTCCCGCCATCGCCAGGATCCGCTCTGCCGCAGCCTCCTGACCGTATTTCTGGATCAGAAGCTTTTTCAGGCTGACAAAGGCGCCCCGCAGGGGAACAGGTTCTTCTCCTGCACTGACAGCAACGATGGAATAATCTCTTCCGTCCAGACTGCTGAACAGCCTTTCATAATCCGACGCAGACAGCGTGTCCCCAAAGACTATGACCTCCGCCCGGTCGCTTTTACCCGGAAAAGTTCCGGCAACAGCCTCGATAAGTCGGGCCTCCTGTCCGCAGGCCAGGAAAACCACCGCATCGCTCTGATTGCTCAGCTTGTCCGCCATATCCTGCAGGGGCTCCAGCATTTCTCTGTCCCGTCTGGTTATGGAGGCCTGTATCCATTCTGACTCCCACAGGCTGTCCAGCGCCTGTCCGCACTCGTCTCTGTATGTGTCCAGGTTCAAAGAGCCCAGACTTTCCTTCTCAATTTTCAGTTTCATGTTATCTCCTCCCAAAGTTAATATTACCCTTTTCTGACCGTTTTCGCAACATTTTGCATGCACTTTTCCTGAATTTCCTGCAGATCGCCGGCAGCTTCTCCTCTGCACCTCTGCTTCCGCATCTCTCATTCCGAAAAGGGAGTTTTGACCTATTATGCAAATTATATTTCTTTTCGATATAATTTTAATATAATATAATCTTAAAAGGAGGACTGTCTCATGATATGGAAATACACGTCGATATATCGGATAACCTGAAATTCATCCGTACCATTTTCGGATACACACAGGCCGAAGTGGCTGAGGCCCTTCATATGAGCCGCAGCACCTACGCCCGTCTGGAAGCAGGGGCAGGTCTTCCCTCCGCCGGCATCATCTCCGATCTGGCCAGGTTCTACGGCGTGCCTCCGGCTACCATTCTGCAGAGCGGCAGAGCGGAGATTATCACAGATCTGTCCGTACTCAGATCGGAGGATCCGCTGATCCGCACTCTGCTCAGGTATTACCGGAGCCTTTCCCCTTTTTCCAGAGGCAGGCTTTCAGAATACGCTGAATCGCTGCTTGATCAGCAGGATTCTGAAGCTCCCTGACATTTTCAGAGAGACTGTATAAAGGGACGCGTGCCGGCAGCACGCGTCCCTTTATACAGTCATATATTCTACTGCCGTATACTGCGGCAGATATTGTTCAGCTTTTCATTCACCAATGTCACATCACCCTGAGAACAGAGAAGCACCAGCTTATCCCCGCCCGCAAGGACTGTAGAACCGCTGGGCACGATCTCTTTCTGCTCACGCTGCACGGAGACCACCAGACATCCCGGCGGCAGAAGCATCTTCTCTATCTTCTCCCCGTCCATACGGCTTCCGAAGTAGACATCGCTTTCCAGCAGCACTTTATGACTTCGGGTCTCCTCATCCGTTCCGTAGTCCGATCCTTTTGAAAGCATCCGGTGCAGCAGCTGGTCATAGACGGGCTGTCCGCCCAGAAGATCCGCAGTCAGATATGCCGTCAGCGCCACCACGGCAAGGGGCAGGAAATTCTTGAAATTCCCGCTCATTTCCGTGATCAGAATGACTCCTGTAATCGGCGAGCGGACGATGGCGGAAAAATACCCGGCCATTCCCAGGATCACGAAATTGGTCAGATACAGTTCCTCGTAACCTGCCAGATCTCCCACAGCTATGGCAAACAGTCCTCCGGTGATTGCACCGAGGACCAGCAGGGGAAGAAAGATTCCTCCCGGCACGCCGGAGCCGAAGCTGATGATGGAGAAGAGAAACTTTACAGCCAGCAGGATCAGCAGCGCCTGAACCGCAAAAGCACCCGCCGCGATTTCTCCCACAAGATGATGTCCGCTTCCGAGGACCAGCGGATAGAACACCGCCAGGGGTATCACCATCAGAAACGGGATCAGGACCCTTACGGATCTGCGCGGAATCTTTGCATACAGATCCTGTATCCTGGCTGTCATCCAGTTGTAGAACACGCCGAAAGCTCCCAGCACCACGCCCAGCGCCAGGACCATCCAGTAACGGGCGAGGGGCAGCTTTCCATCTGCGTACAGCCCGAACACAGGGCTCAGGCCGAAAATATAGGAAGAGACAAAGTCAGATGTCACGGAGGCCGCCATGGTCAGAACCAGAACATCCGTGGAGAAGTTCTTGTGCAGCTCCTCCAGCGCGAAGACCACGCCGGCCAGAGGCGCACAGAAAGCTCCGGAAAGACCGGCTCCGGCGCCGCAGGTCATCAGCAGCTTCTCTTCCGTCTTCAGATTGCCGGACAGACGAGAAAATCCTTTGCCGACCATGGCGCCCAGCTGGATACTGGGACCCTCCCGTCCCAGAGACAGTCCGCCGCCGATGGCACACACGCCGCCGATGAACTTTGCAGCGATGATCTGCCACCAGTTCTGCTCCATCTGTCCGAGCAGTTCCCCCTTGACCTGAGGAATACCGCTTCCGCCGCACAGAGGAACCTTGCGAAGGGCAAACCATGCGGCAAAACAGGCAGCGAAGAGCATGGCGACAGCCACAGCCGCTGCGAGCACATCTTTTGAGGCTGCGAGGAGGACGGAGTTCCTGAGGACCTCTGCCTGTTCCAGAGCGATGCGGAAAAGGGAGACCAGCAGGCCGGTCATGACGCCGACACCGATCCCTTCCGCAACCAGCCGGTATTGATTTTTCAGGTTTCTGAACCTCTCCAGCGTTGCACGTGTCTTGTTCTTTCTGTTCTTCATCTCAGTGTATATATAGCGAATAAATCAGTTGGTATATAAATTGGTGGTAACGTATTCCGGATCGCAGGTCACGTCGATGCCCAGGGCACGCAGCGTCTGCTCGTCTCTGTCGCTGAGGATCGCCGTGCAGTGGGCTTTGCAGCCTTTCAGCTGAGGCAGCTTGCTGACCGCCACTGAGGCAGACGGATTGGTGGTTCCGGAAATAGTCAGGGCCATGAGAACTTCTTCGCAGTTGAGGCTTGTCCTGTCGTAGTCCAGAATATCGGTCTTCAGTTTCTGCGTCGTCTCCAGCACCATCGGCGTGATGATCAGCATGTCATCGGCGATGCCGGAAAGCTTCTTGATGGCGTTGAGCACTGCAGCTGCAGCAGCCACCATGCGCCGGGAGCTTCTGCCGGTGACAATGGATCCGTCAGGCATTTCGATGGCCATGACGACCACGTTCTCGTAGCGCTTGTCGCAGTTCCTCTTTTTCTCGGCATAGTCTCTGGCCGGCTGGACCACCTTTCTGTCGCTGACATCCCGGCCCACCTCTTTCATAAGAAGCTTTGCACGTTCCAGAGAGCTTTCGGAAATCTTGCCCTTTTTGTAGTCGCACTCGGCAAGAAGATAACGCCGGATGATCTCCTGACATGCGGCTTCCCGGCACACTTCATCATCGTAGATGGCAAAGCCCGCCCGATTGACACCCATGTCTGTCGGCGATTTGTACTCGGACTCCTCACCGGTAATCTTCTCGATGATTCTCTTTACCACAGGGAACACTTCCAGATCCCTGTTGTAGTTGACCGCCATCTCCCCGTAGGCCTCCAGATGGAAGGAGTCAATCATATTGACATCCTTCAGATCCGCCGTAGCCGATTCGTAGGCGATGTTTACCGGATGTTTCAGAGGAAGATTCCAGATCGGGAAGGTCTCGAATTTGGCATATCTGGCCTTTGTCCCCCGCTTGAAGTCGTGGTAAAGCTGGGACAGGCTGGTGGCCAGCTTGCCGCTGCCTCCTCCCGGACCGGTGACCACCACCAGAGGTTTCGTAACCTCGATGTACGGATTTGCCCCGTAGCCCTCATCGCTGACGATGGTGTCCACATCGGTAGGATATCCTTTTGTATAGCGGTGTTTATAGGTTCTGATGCCGCGGCGCTCCAGCTTGCTGATGAACATGTCCACAGCCGGCGCGTCCTCGTAGCGGGTGACAACCACGCTGTTTATCGCCAGGTCGTATCTGCGGAAAATGTCGATGAGACGCATGACCTCCAGGTCATATGTAATACCGAAATCCTGGCGGGTCTTGCTCGTCATGATGTCTCCCGCATAGATGCAGATGATGATTTCCGCCTGGTCCTTCAGCCTGTGCAGCAGCTTGATCTTGGCGTTTTCGTCAAAGCCTGGAAGCACGCGCATTGCATGTTTGTCATGGACCAGTTTTCCTCCGAACTCCAGATACAGTCTCTCTGCATCACCCCGGTTGATTCTCTCTAAAATGTACTTGGACTGCTCTTCGATATACTTTTCTGCATCAAAACCTTTTTTAAACATGATTCCTCCTCTTTAATGTATGATTCGTTCTATCCTTAAACAGACAGCATCATTGCCCACAGCACCGTGGTCAGAACTAATGCGGCGATGACTGCCACCACGACGATCTGCATGATAAGTCTTTTCTTTCTGTTCATTTTTTCTCCCCCTCTTTACTGCGATACCTCGATGTGCAGGCGGTTTCTGCCTTCCGCCATTCCTCCCAGGCTCACCTGATAATCGATATTGATATCTCCGAATCCGTCTTCTGACAGATTGTTGACAACATCCCTGGTCAGAACTTCCATTTCCAGATTGCCGTAAGGCGTCTGGTACCTGCTGCTGAACCTTTTCCCCTTTTCAAAGACGAACTCCGCGCCGAATCCCGTGCCGCCGCCGATGCGCTTCATGCGGATGGTGTTGCCTGTCAGCTTCAGCGTGGTCTTGCATCCCGGGAATCCCGAGAATTCACTTTCCTCGTAGACCAGATATCTGGAATTCCCCCTGTCATAAAGCTTGCCGTCGGTGATGAATTCCATCTGATCTTCATCTTCAGTTCCGGCCATCTGTCTGCCGGTTATTTTTAGCGTAATATCTTTCATAACCCAAATCCACGATCCTTTCAATCAGGTCCGGAAAAGATACACCCATTTCCTTCCACATGGTCGGGAACATGCTGTACTTCGTCAGACCCGGAATAGTATTAATCTCATTGATGTATATCTCGCCTGTATCTTTATCCACAAAAAAATCCACTCTGGCAAAGCCGCTGCAGTCCAGCGCCATGAAAGCCCTTTTGGCCAGGGTCCGGATCCTCTCGTAGGTCTCCTTCGGAAGGTCGGCCGGAACTGAGATCTCCGTCCCCACATCGTCGGAATATTTTGCGGTATAGTCGTAAAAATCCAGGCTCGCTCTGATCTCTCCAACAGCTGCCACTTCCAGATTCCTGTTTCCCAGAACGCCGGTCTCCACCTCTCTGCAGCTGATGCCTTCCTCCACGATGATGCGCCGGTCATACTTTGCCGCCAGTACCAGCGCGTCGGCCAGTTCGCTGCGGTTTCTCACCTTGGAGATGCCCACGCTGGAACCCATGTTGGACGGTTTGACAAACATGACATACGGTATCTCCCTCTCCACCATATCCATGACGGCTTCAATATCCTCGCTGACATCCTCGCCGTAGACCAGGCAGTATCTGCTGGTCGGCAGGCCTTCGCGCTCAAAGATCCGCTTGGCGCTGACCTTATCCATGCACAGGGCCGAGGAAAGGACGCCGCATCCGGCATAAGGCATATCCAGCATCTCGAAAAGGCCCTGGATGGTGCCGTCTTCTCCGTAAGGCCCGTGGAGAATCGGCAGAGCAAAGTCTGCCAGATTTTTTATATCGCTGGGCTGTATTTCCTCGGCATCTGATTCCCAGCTTCCGTCTGCAATGGCAGCGGTTTCTCCCCGGAAAAGCTTCCAGCGGCCTTTTCTGGTGATACCGATGGCAACCACCTGATATTTATCTCTGTTTATCGCTTCGATGACGGAGACTGCCGACAGGAGGGATACCTCGTGCTCGCCTGAGCGTCCGCCAAAGATCACACCGATTCTTTTCATAAAAATGACACCTGCCTTTACATCTTATCGTACAGACGCTCCAGATGCGCCTTGTCAAAGAAATACTTTCTGCAGCAGAACTGACAGGTCAGCTCTGCCTGCCCGTCTTCGTCGATGATCTCCCGCAGATCCTTTTTGCCGATGGTCATCAGAGCCTGCTCCAGACGCTGCTCGCTGCAGTCGCATTCCCAGCGCAGATCCCGTGTCTCCATCTTTTCCAGACTGTATTCCAGGGGCATATCCCTGAAAATCTCATCCATCACATCGCTTACGATGCCTTCCTCTGTCCTGCCTGCAGAACGGAGCAGCACTCTCTCTATGATCGTAGTCAGCGGCTCCATCTTTCCCAGCATGGCCTCCAGGGCATCCACGCTGCCTTCCTGCGCATCGGGCATCATCTGAATGATCATGCCTCCCGCACACAGCACGGAGCAGTCGCGGGCGATCTTCACGCCCAGAGCCACCGAGGAATTCTGCTGTTCTGATATATAATAATATGCGGTCAGATCATCGGCAATCTCTCCGGATACCAGAGAAATCTTTCCCACATAAGGCTCCTTGAGTCCCAGATCCTTGATGACGGTCAGCTCCCCGATTCCGACAGCGCCGCCCACATCCAGGTGTCCGTCTGCCTTCAGCGGCAGGTCGACAGCCGGATTGGAGATATAGCCTTTGACCCGTCCGTCTCCGTATGCAGTGGCAAGGATCTGTTTTGCAGGTCCGTCCCCCTTGAACTGAACAGTCAGACGGTCTCTTTCATTTTTCAGCATGAGACCCATGAGTCCGGCGCCGGTCAGCACCCTGCCCAGGGCCGCTGTTGCCAGAGGCGTGGTGTTGTGGATCTTTCTGGCCTCCTCGCACAGGTCCGTGGATACGGTCAGATACACTCTGAAAGAGCCGCTTCTGTCTATGGCAGTAATTACTTTTCCCATTTTATCTCAACCTTTCTCCGAAGATTATTTCACACATTCAATCATATATTTTATCACATTCTTTGCACTTTGAACACTGAAATATCACATTTCTCCGTTATAATTTGCTCATACTAAAGATAAAATACGAACAGTACCTTTTAACCTATAAAAGGTAAGGAAAGGCAGGTATGCACTATGGATCATCGTGACAACGAATACAGCGGCCAGTCCCCGAATTTCATCATATTGGGTGACGGCGGCACACAGGACGAAAAAGAAACATCATCGCAGACGGAACAGGATTCTGCCTGCCGGACACAGCCTGTCCAGAGTCATCAGAACGGACAGAATACGTACAGCGGATACAGCGGTTCCGCCGGAGACTTCAGCTCAGCAGGCGGCTCCGGCGTCTCTGGAGACTCAGGAAGCAGCGGTGCCGAAGGCGGCTTTAACTCCGCAGGAAACGCCGGCGGCCCAGAGGGATATGCCGGCCAGGATGACTGCACTTATGCATACAGGAGTTCCGACGGAGTTTCATACAGGATCCGCGGGCGGAAGCGGCAGCCAAAGCAGCCGAGAGAGCCCAAGTATATCACCCGGAAAGCCTTTGTCATCACACTGATCTGCTGCATGCTGGCGACTTCCGGTCTGACGATTGCAGGCTACAACGCCCTGGCGCAGATGGGCATCGGCAGCACCACCAAGACGGTATCGGCGACCAACTATACTCTGGCCAAAGCCACCGGCAGCGAGAAATCCGTAGAAGAGATCATCGCCATGAACGAAAATGCAGTGGTTGAAATCAGGACGGAATCCGTATCCATGGATCACTGGATGCAGAACTATGTGACAGAAGGTGCAGGCAGCGGCGTCATCGTGGATACCAAAGGCTATGTTCTGACCTGCAACCATGTGGTTGAGGACTCCAGCAAGATCACGGTCCGTCTGAAGGACGGCACAGAGTGCGACGCTTCTCTGGTAGGCGCAGACTCTCAGAACGACATCGCTGTCCTGAAAATCAACGCCACCAATCTGACTGCGGCCTCTTACGGAGACAGCAGCGAGCTTTCCGTAGGGGACCTGGTAGTAGCAATCGGCAACCCTCTTGGAGAACTGGGAGGAACAGCTTCTCAGGGCATCATCAGCGCACTGGACAGAGAACTGACGATCGACGGCAAGACCCTGAATCTGCTGCAGACAGATGCATCCATCAATCCGGGCAACTCCGGCGGCGGTCTCTTTGACCAGTACGGCAACCTGATCGGCATCGTCGTTGCGAAATCCACCGGTTCCGATGTTGAAGGCCTGGGATTCGCCATTCCGATCAACGCAGCGGCTGAAATCGCCAAAGATCTTATCGAAAACGGACACGTCACCGGCCGTGCAGCCATCGGCATCAGCATCTACGACGCCTCTTCGGCAGAGAAGGCTCTGCAGTACGGTGTACGCATGACAGGTGTATATATCGCTGAGGTAACCGGCAGCGAAGCGAAAAAAGCAGGACTTCAGGCCGGAGATATGATCTACTATGTAGATGACACGCAGATCACCTCATCGGCAGATCTGACCAGTGTTCTTTCAGAACACAAACCTGGCGACAAGGTAAAGATCACAGTGATCAGGGACAACAAGACGGTAGAAGTTGAAGTGAAACTCAGCGAAGCGACAGAGTAAAGGCATATGCAGCCGGACAGATATTTCATCTGCTCCGGCTGTTTTTTTACCTCTGCCTTTCAGCAGGGCCTGTTTCCTGACGCAGCATATGCGCGGCGTGTCGCGGCGGGAGATGCGTCATTGACGCAGACGCATCCATCCCATATAATATCAGTTAGATTCACATCGAAAGGAAGTATATCGGAATGTTTGAAAATATCGCAGCAGATCTGCTGGCCTTCCTCAAAGCCAGCCCCACCTGCTTTCACGCAGCGGACAGCCTCGGCAAACGTCTTTCCGACTCTGGATTTGTCCGCCTTGAGGAAAATAAAAAATGGAACCTGACTCCTGGAGGCCGTTATTTCGTCACCCGGGGAGACGCGGCTCTCGCCGCTTTTGTTCTTCCGGAAGGGCCTGCCGGAGCTTTCCGCATCACGGCATGCCACGGAGACTCTCCCGCTCTGAAAATCAAAGCGGATCCGGAAATGGAATGCGGACATTATATCCGTCTCAACGTGGAACGCTACGGCGGCATGATACACAGCACCTGGTTTGACAGACCTCTGTCTGCAGCAGGCCGCGTCATCGTAAAGTCCGAATCCGGACTTGTTTCAAAGCTGGTCGATATAGACCGGGATCTGCTGATGATTCCAAGCCCTGCACCTCATCTGTTTCCGGATATCAACAAGGGCTACGTCTGCGATCCGCAGAAAGATCTTCTCCCGATTCTCGGCAGCCTGAATACAAAGGGCAGCTTTCTGCAGCTGGTGGCTGATGCGGCAGGTGTCTCGCCGGATGAGATCCTGGATTACGATCTTTTCCTGTACAGCAGACAGCCTGCCTCGGTCTGGGGCGCACAAGAGGAGTTTATCTCAGCCGGACGGCTGGACGATCTTCAGTGCGCATTTTCCACTTTTGAGGGATTTCTCTGTGCAGCTGACGAACGCAGTCCGGACAGCTCCCATGTTTCCGTATACTGTCTCTTTGACAACGAGGAGACCGGCAGCATAAGCAGACAGGGGGCAGGCTCCACTTTCCTGAAGGATACGATGGAAAGGATCAGCGAGAACCTGCATATGAGCAGAGAGGATTATCTGATCGCCCTTTCGGACAGCTTCATGATTTCGGCCGATAACGCCCACGCAGTCCATCCCGCTCATATGGACCGGTCCGATCCCGTCAATCGTCCGTATATCAACGAAGGAATCGTCATCAAGTATAACGCCCAGCAGACGTACTGCACTGACGGTTACTCTGCTGCCGTTTTCAGAGAGCTCTGCAGCAGGGCCGATGTTCCATGCCAGGTCTTTACCAACAACTCCAACGTCCGCGGCGGCTCCACCCTGGGGAATATTTCAGGAACCCAGGTGGCGGTCAGAACGGTGGATGTCGGTCTGCCCCAGCTGGCGATGCATTCTGTCTGCGAGACTGCGGGTGTGAAGGATACCGAATATCTGGCGCGAGTCTGCAGAGAATTTATGAAGAGAAGATAGAAACGATTCAGAAAAGTAAACGGATATTGCTCTTTTTTCAGTTTTGCGTTGACTGAAACATACTTTTTTCAGGAATAAATCGGAAAAAGTAAACATGAAATGCAAAAAACAGCACTTTACGTTGACAAATCTGCGCAGAAACGACAGTTCCGCCGCGTTTTGGTAAACGTAAAAATAAAGAAATGCGAAATACGTTTACTTTCCAGGGCTGTTCGGCACTGCAGGTCAAATAATTGGCCCGAAGATGCCATCCATTGACAAGCTGAACTGTCTGTGATAGAATGATTAATGCTATGAGGGAGTAGCGGGCGCAGGTTTTCCTGTGCAGCAAGTCAACATACTGGCCCCGGGCCTGGCTTGCTTTAATTCGCGAGACTCATGTATAACTGTGAAGCTATGCATGGAGTCTGTGTTTTGTCTGATACCAGGTATGGTTTCCGCCGTACCTGGTTTTTTCATGCATAAAGAACCCGTACGTGCATAAAGGTTTCAT
>JBJESV010000056.1:0-42651 GCA_051882975.1 Emergencia sp. | reverse complement strand
TTTTATCTCCGTCCTGATACAGGACGGAGTTTTTTATGACCTAACCCGGTTTTCCGAAGGAAAACCGCTGGCAGGAACTGATGGCAGAACACAAAGCGACAGGAGGACGCAGAAGATGAGTAAAGATAAGAACACTGTGGAGATCAGGTGGCACGGCCGGGGAGGCCAGGGGGCAAAGACAGCATGTCTGCTGCTGGCAGATGTGGCCTTCAGCTCCGGAAAACAGGTACAGGGGTTCCCTGAATACGGCCCGGAGAGAATGGGCGCGCCGATTACAGCATATAACAGGATTTCAGACGGAAAGAACAGAGTTCATTCCAATATCTATCACCCGGACTATGTTGTAGTGGTTGACGAGACACTTCTTCATACGGTGGATGTGACTGCGGGACTTTCTGAAGAAGGTGCAATTATCATCAATTCCAGCAGAGAGCCTTCTGAGGTGAGAAAGCAGCTGGGCGGTTATAAAGGCAGAGTATGCACGGTGGATGCGGAAAAGATTTCTGTTGCTACTCTGGGAAAAAACTTCCCGAACACGCCGATGCTTGCAGCCACGGTAAAGGTCAGCAAAGTGGTGGAAGAAAAGAAGTTCCTTGAAGATATGGAGGAGTCCTTCGGCCACAAGTTCGCCTCCAAACCGGGAGTCATCGCAGGAAACATGGAAGCTCTCAGGATGTCCATGAACGAAGTCAAAATCGGGTAAGAACCGGAAATCAGATAATCATACAGAAGGAGAAACCGATGAAATCAGCGAAAAACATCAACGAACACAGCGCCTGGCAGGAACTGACGCCGGGTGCGGAAATATACGAACCGGCCACTTCCAGACTGGTGAATACGGGAGAATGGCGCATTCTGACGCCGTTTTTCGATGAGGAGAAATGCAAGCACTGCATGCGCTGCGTGCCTTTCTGCCCGGACATGTCCATTCCGGTAAAGGACGGGAGAAGGCTGGACACAGACCTGTTTCACTGCAAGGGCTGCGGCATCTGTTCAAAGGTATGCCCGTTCCATGCGATCACCATGGGAAAGGAGGAGAGATAATGGCTGTTAAAGAGAGAATGAGCGGCAATGAAGCCGTCGCATATGCCATGAGGCAGATCAATCCGGATGTCATGGGCGCGTTCCCGATTACACCGTCAACGGAGATTCCGCAGTATTTCTCCAAATACATAGCAGACGGAAAGGTGGATACGGAATTTGTTGCGGTGGAGTCTGAGCACTCGGCAATGTCCACCTGCATCGGAGCTGCCGCTGCCGGAGCAAGAGCCATCACGGCAACATCATCAGCGGGTCTTGCACTGATGTGGGAACTGCTTTATGTCGCGGCATCCAGCAGAATTCCAATCACCATGGCTGTTGTCAACCGTGCGCTGACCGGTCCGATCAACATCAACAACGATCATTCCGACTCTATGGGCTGCAGAGATACCGGCTGGATCCAGATCTATGCGGAAAACAACCAGGAGGTTTACGACAACTATATTCAGGCTATGCCGATTTCAGAATACTGCCGTATTCCGATCATGATCTGCCAGGATGGTTTCATCACAAGCCATGCGGTGGAAAACATAGAACTTCTTGAAGACGAGACAGTGAAAGCCTTTGTGGGAGAGTACGAGCCGGAGAACTATCTGCTGAAGGCGGAGAACCCGCTTGCTGTGGGGCCTTACGGCGTATCCCCTTATTACATGGAGATCAAAAAAGCCCAGGCGGAAGCGATGAAAGAGGCAAAGGGGCGCATTCTGGAAGTCGCTGCAGAGTTCGAGAAGATTTCCGGAAGAAAGTACGGGTTCTTTGAAGAATACCGCATGGAAGACGCAGAGGCGGCGGTGGTGGTCATCGGATCCTCGGCCGGCACAGGCAAGGATGCCGTGGATATTCTGCGGGAACAGGGAAAGAAAGTGGGACTCATCAAGCTGCGCGTATTCAGACCTTTCCCTATGGAGGAGCTTGCAGAAGCTCTGTCAAAGGTCAAAGCGGTGGCAGTCATGGACAAGTGTGAAGGCTTTTCTGCCTGTGGAGGACCGCTCTTTGCAGAGACCAGAAGCGCGCTCTACGACCTGCCGGAAAGACCGATGGCTGTCAACTACGTTTATGGCCTGGGAGGCAGAGACGTGACAGTGGAAACCTATGAAGAAATCTTTGGAAGCCTCTCCGAAATGATCGAAAGCGGAGAGACCGGCGAAGTCTACAGACATATCGGTGTAAGAGATTTGGAGGAGACGAAATGAGCTACAGTTTAAAAAGAGAATTAGAAAAAAAGGGCAGATTCGCTCCTGGACACAGACTCTGCGCCGGATGCGGTGCAGGCGTTGCGGTCAACGGTGTGCTCCGGGCTCTTGAGGAAGGAGACAGGGCCGTAGTCTCCAATGCCACCAGCTGCCTGGAGGTTTCCACATACATGTACCCTTATACGGCATATGAAGACAGTTATATCCACAGCGCATTTGAAAATGCGGCAGCCATGACCGGCGGCGTGGAGACTGCTTACAAGGTTCTGAAGAAAAAAGGAAAGATCAGGGATAATTACAAGTTCATCTGTTTCGGAGGAGACGGCGGAACTTATGATATCGGATTCCAGTCTCTGTCCGGCGCCATGGAGCGGGGTCATGACATGGTTTATGTCTGCTACGACAACGAGGCGTATATGAATACCGGCATCCAGAGATCTTCAGCAACGCCGCGGTTTGCCGATGCGACTACGACGCCTGTAGGCACACAGTCCTACGGCAAGGTGCAGAACAAGAAGAATCTGACAGAAATCATCGCAGCGCACAACGTGCCGTATGCGGCTCAGACCACCTTTATCGGTGATTTCCGCGATCTGCACAATAAGGCGCACAAGGCCATCTACACAGAAGGACCGTGTTTTCTGAACATTCTTTCTCCGTGTCCGAGAGGATGGAGATACGAGATGGAGGATCTGGCAGAGATATGCAGTCTGGCTGTAGACACCTGCGTATGGCCGCTCTATGAAATCGAAGGCGGCGTATGGCGTCTGACTTATGAGCCGGCGAAAAAGCTGCCGGTGGAACGTTTTCTGGAAAAACAGGGACGTTTCAGACATATGTTTGCCAAGGGAAATGAATGGATGATAGAAGATGCGCAGAATTACGTGGATGAGCAGTGGGAGAGACTGAAGGCGAAATGCGAATAAGTCTGTAAAAAACTATAAAGATGACAGGAAGCTTCCGCATCGGATGAAGTCCGGCGCGGAAGCTTCTTTTTTTCGTTCTGCATCCGCCTGCACCGGCAGCGGAAACTGTCAGCGCAGCGGAATCTGAAGCTGGGTGATGTATTCGGATTCGTCGCTGGTGTCATGATTGTCGATGATGTACCGTTCCATGGGGTCTCCGGCAGGAGAAAGATCCAGACGCCGAAGTTCAGCAAACAGAGCATTCCATGCTGCAGGTACGGTTCTGTAGCTGCCTTTTACAGTGGAGCAGAGATAGTCCCCTTCGGGAAGAATCCCGTCGTAATCATCGTCCTCTGTCAGACAGAATACGGAATTAAAATGACCGTAGCCGCCGCTCATCACGTAATCCAGCGGTATTGTGGCGCCTATACCGCCGTTGCCGATGATATAGAGCTGGTCTTCGTTTTCCTTCTGGAGTTTTTTGATCACATAATCCAGATCGTCATCTCTGTATACATTTTCTGTCAGTGAAAGAATCCTGCGTTCAGGCAGATGATACACGGCCGGTTTCATATGATCGGGATCCGGCTTCACATGACGGTTGATCTCTTCGATGCGGCCGGACAGCTGATCCCGCAGACGCTGAAGCTGAGCGCTTTTTTCATCGATGGCCTCGATTTCCCGCTGGAAAAGGGCCAGGGTTTTCTCCAGATTGAAGTCTGAAAGATGAGCCTTGATCTCAGCCATGGAAAAGCCGATGGAACGAAGCTCGCGAAGAATGTTCAGCGTACGTATATCGCTGATGCTGTACATCCGGTAGCCGTTGTCATCACGGCGGGGCTTCAGGATGCCGATTTCCTCGTAATAGCGGAGAGAGTCGGTTCCGATGCCGTACAGCGCGGAGATTTCACCGATCTTGTAATATTCTTTTCTCTTCATAAGAACTCCTTTACACTGGTATTATACCAGTGTTCCTGCCGGATATAAAGGCCTGTTTTCCGGGCTTTGCCGGAAAGCCTCTTTTACATCTCTTACGATCTGCGGCCGGCGATCACCTTAGCGGTCTGTATCACCGCTGTCGGCGCAAAGGCAAGTATGCAGATCCATCCGATCTGGGCGGCAGACAGTGCTGCGATGGCGAAAGCCCTGGACAGAAACGGCAGCAGCAGTATGGAAAAGAGAAGGACTGCGCCAACGGCAAAGGCGCCTATGGTGTATTTGTTGGTGAGAATCCCCAGCTGGAAGATGGACTGATCTCCCCGGGAATTGAAACCGTGCCACAGCCTTGCAAGGCAGAGTGTTGCGAATGCCATGGTGGAGGCGGTCACGGAACTGTCGGACAGGCCGATATAAAATGCCGCGATGGTCGCAATGGCAATCAGGAGTCCCTGAAGACCGATCTGTATCATGGTCTTCTTTGTGAGGACGGATTCTGTCCGCGGACGAGGTTTTTCGTGAATCAGGGCCGGATTGGACGGCTCCATGCTGATCGCCAGAGCAGGCAGGCTGTCTGTGATCAGATTTATGAACAGAAGCTGCACTGCGGTAAACGGCGTCGGCAGAGCCATGAGGGAGGCGTAAAGAACTGTCAGGATGCCGGCCGTATTACCGGAGAGCAGAAACTTGATAGCGTTTTTTATATTGGCGTAGATATTCCTTCCGTTGAGAACGGATTTGATGATGGTGGCGAAGTTGTCATCTGTCAGGATCATGGATGCAGAGTCCTTTGCCACCTCTGTGCCGGTTATGCCCATGGCGACACCTACATCGGCGCATTTGAGGGCAGGCGCATCGTTGACTCCGTCACCGGTCATGGCGACGATATGGCCCTGCTCCTGCCAGGCTTTTACAATACGGATCTTGTTGTCCGGGCTTACTCTGGCATAAACACTGATGCGGGGAAGCTTTTCCTGCAGTTCCGCATCGTCCATGGCATCCAGCTCCGTGCCGGTTATGGCGATGTCGCCTTCCTCCATGATGCCGATACGCTCTGCGATGGCAGAGGCTGTAACCTTGTGGTCACCGGTGATCATGACAGCCTTGATGCCGGCCTGGCGGCAGTCTTCCACGGCCTGGGCCGATTCCTCTCTCGGAGGATCCATTTCTGCGATGAGTCCCAGCCATGTCAGCTCCTGCTCATCCTCAAAAGAGAGCTCCCGCTCTTCCGGAAATTCTCTGTATGCGAATGCCAGTACCCGAAGGCCTTTGCTGGAAAGCATATAGTTTTGCTGCCGTATCTCCTCCTTCTGCGAAACGGTGAGACTGGAGATTCTTTCAAGGATCACATCCGGGGCCCCTTTTGTAAAGGCGATGAATCTGCCGTCGATCCGATGCAGAGTGGTCATCAGTTTCCTGTCGGAGTCAAAGGGAAGCTCACTGAGACGGGGCAGATTCTCTCTGACCCGGTCATAATCGTCCCGAACCTTCATATAGTAGTCGGCAAGGGCAGTCTCTGTGGGATCGCCGGCGGTTTCTCCGCCGGAGGTGACTGTGTCGTTGCAGAGGATGGAGGCTGTAAGCAGAGTATCCAGTTTGTCGTCTTCGCAGACAACCTGTTCCACCGTCATCCGGTTCTGGGTCAGGGTGCCGGTCTTGTCGGAACAGATGACGGATACACAGCCCAGGCCTTCCACAGCGTTCAGCTGCTTGATGATGGCATTCTGATCCGCCATACGGGATGTGCCGATGGCCAGGGATATGGTTATGATGGAGGACAGTGCCTCCGGGATGGCAGCGACCGCCAGGGCCACTGCAAACAGCAGAGAGTCGGAAAAGGCCATGCCTCTATACAGATTCAGCGCAAAGATCAGTGCACAGATGAGCAGAATTGCAGCGGAAAGCTTTTTGCTGAAATTGTCCATAGTCACCTGCAGAGGCGTCTTGCGCTCTGATGTACTGTTCATGAGATCGGCGATCCTGCCCAGCTCTGTGCCGGTGCCGACACCTGTGATGACAGCGAGTCCGCGTCCATAGGTGACGAGAGAACCGGAGAAAACCATGTTCACCTGGTCTCCCAGTGCGACCTTTTCCTGGCTGATCACATCACATGTCTTATCGACTCCTTCGGATTCGCCGGTAAGAGAACTTTCACTGACCTGCAGGGAATGGCTTTCGATGACACGTCCGTCGCCCGGGACCACATCGCCTGCCTCCAGCCTTATGATATCGCCGCAGACCAGGTCTTCGGCGTCGATTTCAACAGATTCTCCGCCGCGGATGACCTTTGCCACCGGGGACGAAAGTTTCTTCAGGCTTTCCAGTGATTTTTCCGCTTTGACATACTGCACGGTGCCGAGGACAGCGTTGAGAATGAGAACTGCGATGATGACTGCAGTGCTCTCGATATTACCTGTCGACATGGAGATCAGCGCAGCGATGATCAGGATGATGACCAGAAGATCTTTGAACTGCTCCAGAAAAATGACAGGAATGCTTTTCTTCTTCTTTTCCACCAGTCTGTTCTCGCCGAAGCGCTGACGGTTTTCTTCCAGCTGCTCAGGATGCAGACCTTCCGGACCGGTACCGAACTCCTCATATATCTGACTGATATTCTTGTTGTAATACATCTTTAAAACCTCCTTCTTCCTATTATGTCCCGGAGATAATAAAAAAGAGACCTCCAAGACAGCAAAATAAAAATCTGTCTTAAAAGTCTCGCTGTTTCAAGTAACTGCGGACCGGTGCGACCGGTCGTACTGACGCATATTACTGCAGCTGTTCAGGCAGCTGCCAGCTACTCCCCTTTAAAATTCTATGCGCTATTTTTTCTTTTAGTGATAAAAAATATAGCACCTTTTTCAGCCTTTTGCAAGTGGTTTGCAGGATTTTGTTTCATTTTTTTCCTGGGGGCGGACCCAGGGACCTGTAAACCATCAGTTCTGAAAGTCCGAATCGGGATCGCCCATGGCTTTCCAGCCGTAGCGGCAGATGGAAAGCAGGATGGAAGTCAGCGTAAAAGTCTCCGACAGGATGCCGCCCCACGAGTGTACGAGGATATCGTACAGAAGCCAGCACGGGGAGATACAGACCAGGTTTGCCAGACGGATTTTCTGCGCATTTCTGGTGAAATATCCGATCATGCTTCCGGTCATGGCAGCGAAAGGAAGCAGGCTGACCGGACCGCTCCATGTGAGAAACAGAACGGCGGCACATGCGGCCAGGAAGACCCACATCCAGCCTTTCCATCTCACCCAGGCCCAGTCATTGTATTTTATCAGCAGGATATTGCGAAGGATATTCAGTGTCAGACTGAGACAGCCGCTGACTGCATCGAGAAAGAAGAACTGGATACAGAACATCAGATTTCCGATGGTCTGGCACAGAAAAAGAGCCCTGTTGGATCTGATCTGATAGGACGCGACGAAGAAGATGACGCCTGCGAATCCGATTCCCTGAACAAGTATCTGTGACATATTCTGTTCCCTCCTGTGCGAAATTTTCCTATCATTCATTAGAACACAGAGAAATTTTTTTGTCAAGGAAAGCAGATTGATATTTCCGCAGGAATATACTATCATGAGTAGTGGAACATTAAAGACAAATGCAGAGGTACAGATAAAATGAAAGAAGACAATCTCCTGCTGGGGCAGGTGGAAGATCTGATCTCACGATGCGAGAACAGATACATAACAACGCATACCGGATTTCTCGACAGTCACCAGCAGTCTCTTGCAAGAATGTACTGCCGAAAGAATCACATTCCGGTATTCGACGGGAATAAGGAGCAGGAGGAGGCGGCTGCAGGCAGACTGCCGGCCTGCAGAATCTGCTTCTTTGGAGGATATGATGATGCGGACCGGGTAATCATGCTCTGTCTGCCGGACTATGCCTTTCTGGAGGATGCACACCCTCTGACCGTCATCCGGGCGGAGACGGCGGCGGGAAGCAGAAACCTGACACATAGAGATTATCTCGGGTCACTGCTGGGCCTGGGCATAAGAAGGGAACTGACGGGAGATATTCTGGTGCGTCCGGACGGGGCGGATATCATCGTCCTTGAAGATATTGCCGAATTTATACTGATGAATTACTGTAAAGCAGGCCGGACCGGTCTTTCTCTGAGCCGGTGCGATATCGGCGAGCTGATAGTGCCGGAGCCGGAACGCAGAAGGATTACCGATACGGTGGCCTCTCTCCGCCTTGACAGCATCGTGGCATCGGCCTTCGGTCTTTCCAGAGGAAAAGCGGCAGAAGCCGTCCGCTGCGGACAGGTCTTTGTCAACCATGTGGAGGCGTCTAAGACGGACATGATTCTTGCAGAGGGGGATAAAATCACGCTCCGCGGAAGCGGTAAAGCCTGCCTCGCGGAAATCGGCGGAAGATCCAGAAAGGACAGGCAGTACATCACAATTGAGAAATACTGAGAGATAAAAAGACCTCCGGAGGGCAGAACGGACTGCTTCCGGAGGTCTTCTGCTGCAGCGGGGCTACAGCTTTTTGACTTCTTCATATCTTTTGACTTTGCCGGTAGTTGTCTTGACCATAGGTTCATCTGTCACGATGATGCGGAGCATATGCTTGTAGGACGGGAGCTCATCGTTGATGGCGTCGATGTCCTTTCTGATGATTCTTTCGATTTCAGCAGGATCATCTGTGCCGTAGGTTTCCTTCATATAATCCGGCTTGTAGACGATCTTGGCGCAGAGAGCCAGATCTTTGTGATCTCCGTCTTTGTGGCGCGGCTGGCCGAAGACCATGTTCTCCTCCACATACGGCAGGTTGCTTATGAGAATCTCCAGCTCTTCCGGATAGACGTTCTTGCCGTTCTTCAGAACGATGACGTTTTTCTTGCGGCCGCAGATGAAGATGTATCCATCCTCATCCAGATAAGCCAGGTCGCCGGTGTGGAGCCAGCCGTCTCTGAGAACTTTCTCCGTCTCTTCCTCATTTTCGTAATATCCGCACATGACGTTCGGACCGCGGGCAATCAGTTCACCGATGCCTTCCTCGTTAGGCTCGTCGATGCGCAGGTCCACACCCCACATGGCGCGGCCGATGGAGCCCAGCTTGTGTTCCCAGGTGTTTTCTGCAGCAAGTACAGGAGAGGCTTCGGTCATACCGTATCCCTGGACGGTGGTGATGCCGAAATCGTTGAAGCCCTGCAGCGCAGCGGGATCGATGGCGGATGCACCGCTGATGATGTAACGGATATTGCCTCCCAGCTGATCCAGAATCTGTTTGAACATTTTGCGGCGGACGTCGATGCCCACTTTCAGCAGAGCTCTGGAAAGCTTCAGGCCCAGATTCACTTTCTTCTCCAGACCTTCCTTCTTCACGGTCTGCATGATTTTCTTATAGATGGACTCTATGAGAAGAGGAACGCAGACGAAAAGTGAGACTTTATATTCCACTATATTCTTCTGCAGGTATTTGAGGCCGTCGCAGTAGGTCGTGGTGACGCCTGCAGCCAGCATGACCACCTGGCCGGTGGAACCGAAGGTGTGGTGGTACGGGAGAAATGCCATGTTGATATCGCCGTGACGGATATCCTGCACCTGCAGCATGGCATAAACATTGGCTGTGATGTTGTACTGGGTCAGCTGTACCGCTTTGGCCGTGGAAGTGGTTCCGGAAGTGAAAAGAATGATGGAAACCTCTTTGCCGTCCAGGGGCAGTTTCAGATAGTCATCATATCCGTCTTCCATTGCCTTGCGTCCTTCCTCCAGGAGAGCAGGGATATCGGGACAGTCTTCCGCCGGATCCATACAGATGAAATCTGTGACTCCGGTGGTGCCTGCAGCCTTCAGCTGGTCCACCAGTTCCTGATGAGCAGGGTCGTAGATGAGCACGTCGGCATAGCTGCGGCAGAGAGAGGATTCCAGTTCGTCATACGGAAGTCCTTTGTCCAGCGGGACACTGATGCCGAGACCGCACAAGGTGGCGAAATAACCGAGAACCCATTCGTACCGGTTCTTGCCGATGAGGGCGATCCTCTTGCCCAGATAGCCTCTCTTCAGGAGGGCTGTGCCCAGCCAGTTCACATGATCCCGAAAAGCCTCATATGTGATGTGCTCGTAGGATATTTCCTTTTTATTCTTATGTTTGATAATGAATGCATCATCGCCTTTATAAGCGACAGCACCGTAGTTGATCAGTTCTCTGAAGTCCTGGTGGAGAACCGAGTCAAATACTTTTTTGAGTTCTTTGATCTTTTCCAATTCTAAATCTCCTTACAACGAACAGTATTGCTTGCGAGTAAAATAAATATGTAGTTATTAAAACTATATTACCCCATCATAAAGACTTTGTCAACGGTTGACAATGACTTTTTATTGTGGTATTCTTCTTTTATATGAAAAAGCTGAAAAGGGGGAGATGAAAAATGGCAAGAACCAAAGGATTGGAACAGTTTAAGCTGCCCAGATGGGAGGAACTCCCGTCTATCGACCTCTATCTCGATCAGGTGCTGTCCCTGCTGGAGGAATGGCTGGGGCCGTATCTGACCTTCGACGGCAAGAAGGTCATGACCAAGACCATGATCAATAATTATGTAAAACAGAAGTTCATTGCCGCTCCGGTGAACAAGAAATACGACCGGACGGCAGTGGCCTCGCTCTTTGTTATCGCCATTCTGAAGCCGGTTTATACCATAGAAGAGATTGCGCGGCTCATTCGACTTGCAGTGCGGACCAGCTGTCCGGAGAACTCGTACAATCAGTTCTGCCAGACCGTCGAGCAGGCTGTGGAGCACGCTTTCAAAGGCACCTCCATGAAGAAGGAGTTCAGCGAGGGGGATCCCCGGTGGATCCTGTGGAATGTGTGCAATTCCTTTGCATGCCAGCTTTATGTGCGAAATATATACTTGCAGTCCCATCAGAAAGATGATAAACTCTAAGACGGTTCGCAATGATGGGAGGAAAATAGAATGAGCGTACTTACAGTTGAGAAGGTATCCCACGGATTTGGCGGAAGGCAGATTCTGGAGGATGCCTCTTTTAGATTGAACAAAGGTGAACACGTCGGACTTGTCGGCGCCAACGGCGAGGGCAAGACCACGTTTCTGAATATTATCACCGGCAGTCTGATGCCGGATGCGGGGAAAGTGACCTGGTGCAATCACATCACCACCGGGTATCTGGACCAGCGATCCACGCTGACCCCGGGAAAAACCATCCGGGAAGTGCTGCAGGAGGCTTTTGCCTATTACTTCGACCTGGAGAAGGAGATGCTGGACTGCTATGACAGAATGGGAACTGCTTCTGATGAGGAGATGGGGCGTCTCATGGAGGATGCCGCCGAGATTCAGGACATCCTGGAACACAGCGGGTTTTACACCATCGACGCGCGTATCGAAGAGTTTGCAAACGGCCTGGGCCTGGGAGACATCGGACTCGACAGGGATGTGAGCCAGCTCTCCGGCGGTCAGCGCTCCAAGGTTCTGCTGACCAAGCTTCTGCTGCAGAATCCGATGATTCTGATTCTGGACGAGCCGACCAACTACCTGGACGAGAATCACATCGTCTGGCTGACCCGCTTTCTGCAGAACTACGAAAATGCCTTTATCCTGGTGTCCCACGACATTCCCTTCTTAAACGATGTGGTCAACGTCATCTACCATGTGGAGGATGCGGTGCTGACCCGTTACACGGGGAATTACGATGATTTCATGCGTATGTACGACATCAAAAAGGCTCAGCTGGAACAGGCCTACAAGAAACAGCAGAAGGAAATCGCCGACCTGGAGGATTTTATCGCCCGCAACAAGGCGCGTATCGCCACCACCAATATGGCCAAGTCCCGTCAGAAAAAGCTGGACAAGATGGAGAAGATCGAGCTTGTCAAAGAAAAACCGAAGCCGGTCTTCCGATTCGATTACTCACGGGCCCCGGGAAAATATGTCATCGAGGCCGAGAATCTGGTGCTGGGTTATGATGAGCCTCTGACCAGACCGCTGACCTTTCATGTGGAAAGAGGAAAAAAGATCGCCGTCAAAGGGGTCAACGGCCTGGGAAAATCCACGCTGCTGAAGACCATGCTGGGCATCATACCTGCCTATGAAGGTGAAGTCAGACTGGATTACTATGCGGAGCCGGCCTACTTTGAGCAGGAGCACGACGGCAGCGACAAGACCGCTCTGCAGGATTTCTGGGATGAGTTTCCGTCCCTGGACAACGGAGAAGCGCGAAGAGCCCTTGCGAGGTGCGGCCTGACCAATGAGCATATCGAGAGCCAGGTGCGTGTGCTGTCCGGCGGCGAAAACGCCAAGTTCCGGCTGTGCAAGCTGATGCAGCGCCCCATGAATCTGCTGGTGCTGGACGAGCCGACCAATCATCTGGATCCCGTGGCCAAGGAAGTGCTGAAAGAAGCCGTCCGCGACTTTAAAGGAACAGTGATCCTGGTCAGTCACGAACCGGAATTCTATCAGGATATCGTCACCGACGTCTGGAATATCGAGGACTGGACCTGCAAACTGATATAAGGGGAAAAAGGCGAAGGAAAAGTGCTGAATGTTAAATTTGTGTAAGTTCACAAAAAAATACAAAAAAATTGTGGAAAAACACTTGATTTTGTTTTTGGCATATGTTATCGTATTACTGTCGATAAGGGATATCGAATTTTTATGAAAGGAAATCTGAAGTTATGAAAAGCTTATTTTATGCAGCAGAATACTACTTTTATTACTTTTTCTACTTTACTAAGAAAAGGTCAGTTTTGCTGCATAGAAAAGTTTTGAGTAATTGCTATAATTAAATCCTAAAATAATGACAAATTACTTGAAAAACTCCGCAGTGGACTGACCGCCGCGGAGTTTTTCGCGTTTCAGACAAGGAAAAAATGAGAGAAAAGTTTTGGAGGTAGATGAGACATGATTACAGTATTGAAATCGGAAGCGACAGAGGAACAGAGAAATCAGCTGATAAGCTGGTTCGAAGAACAGGGCGTGCAGGTGCATCCGTACATCGGAGAATTCCAGACGGTCCTCGGCCTGATCGGAGATACCAGCCATATAGATGTTGAGATGCTGGAACTGCTTGATATCGTGGAGCGGGTGACACCGATCTCCGAACCGTTCAAGAGCGCGAACAGGAAATTCCATCCGGCAGATACAGTCGTGGATGTTCTGGGAGCCAAGTGCGGCGGCGGAAACTTCGCAGTCATCGCAGGTCCGTGCTCCGTGGAGAATCCGGAGCAGATCAGAGAGGTTGCGGAAGGGGTCAAGGCCGCAGGTGCGACCATGCTGAGAGGCGGCGCATTCAAGCCGAGAACTTCCCCGTATGATTTCCAGGGCATGAAGGCGGAAGGCATCGAACTCCTGCTGGAGGCGAAGAAGCAGACAGGACTTCCGATCGTTACAGAAATCATGAACGCCAATCACCTGCCTCTTTTCGAAGATGTGGATGTGATTCAGGTAGGCGCCCGGAACATGCAGAACTTTGAACTGCTGAAAGAACTGGGGAGAACGAAGAAGACCATCCTCCTGAAGAGAGGTCTGGCAAACACCCTGAAAGAGCTGCTCATGAGTGCGGAATACATCATGGCAGGCGGCAACGAGAACATCATCCTCTGCGAGAGAGGCATCAGAACCTTTGAAACCTACACCAGAAATACCCTGGATCTGTCGGCGGTGCCGGTCCTTCACAACCTGACCCACCTGCCGGTGGTCATCGACCCGAGTCACGCTACAGGTCATGCAAATCTGGTTGAGCCGATGGCTATGGCAGCGACGGCTGCAGGCGCCGACGGACTCATGATAGAAGTACACAACAATCCGTCCAAAGCACTCTGCGACGGGGCGCAGTCACTGACTCCCGCCCAGTTTGCAGAAGTTATGAATAAAGTAAGAAAGATTAGAGAGGTGATTTAGATGAATATCGGAATTGTAGGACTCGGACTCATAGGCGGCTCAATGGCTAAAGCCTATAAAAAAGCCGGTGCTACAGTTCTGGGCTGCGACCGTGACAGACTTACCACAGAGTTTGCACAGATGGCGGAAGCCATCGACGGAGAACTGGATGAGGATCACTTTAGAAGCTGTGATCTGATCATGATAGCTATCCCGCCGGTTCAGGCGGTCAGATGGCTGGAGGAAAACGCACCCGGACTGTCAGGCACACTGGTTATCGACTGCTGCGGAATCAAGAGGAGCGTCTGCGAAGCAGGCTTCCGTCTTGCAAAGCAGTACGGATTCACCTATGCGGGAGGTCATCCTATGGCCGGCACGCAGAACGGCGGATTCAAACACAGCCGGGCAGATCTGTATGAGGGTGCGACCTTTTCCCTGGTTCCGGAAGACAGAAATGATCTCTTCTTCCTGGATCATGTGAAGAAGCTGCTGGTTCCGGCAGGCTTTAAGAAAATCGTCGTCTCCTCCGCTGAAGAACATGACAAGATCATCGCCTTCACGTCCCAGATGACCCACGTGGTATCCAATGCTTTCATCAAAAGCGATACCGCTCTCAGAGAAGGGGTTGCCATTTCAGCAGGCAGCTACCGGGACTTTACCAGGGTGGCATACCTGGATGCAGACATGTGGACACAGCTGTTCATGGAAAATCGCGACAATCTGAAACACGAAATCGGTACACTTATAGAAGAACTGCAGAAATACGAAAAAGCCCTGGAGGACAACGATGCGGAGACCATGCTGCATCTCCTCGAAGAGGGCAGAGACAGAAAGACTGAGGTAGAAAAAAGATGCGGTTAGAAGCATTAGGCAGTCAGGTGCGTCCGCTGATAAAAGGCGACACGCTGGCTGTTGTGACAGACGAGAATGTCGAAAAACTCTATTTAAACCGATGCATACAAAGCCTCAAAAGCGCAGGCTTTGATGTATATAGCTTTGTGATTCCTCCTGGTGAGGAATCCAAAGATGGGAACATGTACCTGAAACTTGTCAGTTATCTGGCAGAGATCCCGCTCACCAGGGCTGATGCCCTTGTAGCTCTGGGAGGCGGCGTAGTGGGTGACCTTGCCGGTTTTGCGGCGGCCACTTATCTGCGCGGGATCCCGGTGATTCAGGTACCGACCACCCTCCTTGCGGCAGTGGATTCTTCTGTAGGCGGCAAGACAGCCATCAACTTACCTGCTGGCAAAAATCTTGCCGGGGCATTTCATCAGCCTGCCCTAATCTGGTGCGATGTCAGCCTGCTGAAGAGCCTGCCGGAAAATATCTACCAAGACGGTATGGCAGAGGTCATCAAGTACGGAGTTATAGCAGATGCTGAACTCTTCCGCATGCTGTGCGACAGACAGGCGGCAGAGTCCCATCTGGAAGAGATCATCCGCAGATGCGTCCGTATCAAAACGGGATTCGTCGAAGAGGATGAGCTTGACAAAGGTGTCCGGCAGCTGCTAAACTTCGGCCATACCATCGGCCATGCCATAGAGAAGGCAACAGATTTTCAGGTGAGTCACGGAAGCGCCGTGGCAAAGGGCATGGCGATGATGGCGGAGATTTCCGCCCGTCAGGGATGGTGCAGCCGGGATACGGCTGAGGCCATCATTCGAATTTTAAATCTTTATGAATTTGATTTATCAGTTGCACAAAGCAGAGATGTGCTTTATGATATTATGAAGGCGGACAAAAAACGCAAGGGCCACTATATCGACATCGTGGTGCCGGAAGAAATCGGAAAATGCCGTCTTCAGAGACTGACTACAGAGGAATTAGGAGAAATCTTATGAGGACAATTTCCATCATACCGTCAAAATCCGATGCCCACAGGGCCATGATTGCGGCAGCGCTTTCTGAACTGACCAGCGGAAAGTCCTGTGAGGTCATCTGCACGGAGACCTCTGAAGACATCGAGGCTACAGCAAGATGTCTGGCTGCCATGCAGACGGGGAGACGGGAAATGGCCTGCGGAGAGAGCGGATCAACACTGCGGTTCCTTCTCCCGGTAGCAGCCGCCCTGGGAACAGGCGCGGACTTTATGCCGGAAGGAAGACTGCCCCAGAGACCGCTTTCACCTCTGTATGAAGAACTTGAAAACCACGGGTGCACCCTGAGCCCTCAGGGAAGCGTACCCTTTACCATAGAAGGACAGCTGCAGGGAGGAACCTATACGCTTCCAGGCAATGTGTCCAGCCAGTTTATCAGCGGGCTGCTGTTTGCCCTTCCTCTTCTGGAAGAGGAAAGTTTTATTCGGATCGAAGGGGAGCTCCAGTCCCGTCCCTATGTGGATATGACCATAGGAGTCCTGAAGGAATTCGGCATCCGCATCGCAGAATGTCCGGAGGGCTACCGCGTGCCGGGCGGACAGAAATACACGGCGCCTCCTGTATATCGTGTGGAGGGCGACTGGTCAAACGCCTGCTTCTGGCTGGCGGCAGGAGCCCTGACAGAAGACGGCGTCCGGGTGAGCGGCCTGTCTGGAGATTCACTTCAGGGGGACAAGGCTGTTATCGGACTGCTGAAGCGGTTTGGCGCGGCAGTAAATGTGGAAAACGGGGATTATACGGTACAGCCGGGAAAGCTTTCCGGCATCGAGATCGACGCATCCCAGATACCGGACATGGTGCCTGTCCTTGCCGCAGTGGCCTGCGGCAGCCGGGGCAAGACCGTGATCTGTAACGCAGAACGTCTGCGCATAAAAGAGAGCGACAGACTGACCTCGGTAAGCCAGGTGCTGGCAGGTCTGGGAGCGGATATCACCGAGCTTCCCGACGGCCTTGTGATCAGCGGCACCGGCAGACTGAAAGGCGGAAACGCCGATGCATGGGGAGATCACCGGATCGCCATGATGGCGGCCGTGGCATCTCTTATCTGTGATGAAAAGGTGGTTCTCACCGGAAGCAGCGCAGTGAAAAAATCCTATCCCGGATTCTTCCGGATACTGGAAGAGACCGGGCTGGGTAAAAATATAGAAAGGAAATAGGAAATGTCTTCGACTTACGGAAACAATGTGAAAATCTCAATATTCGGACAGTCACATTCTGCAGCCATCGGTGTCACCATTGATGGACTCCCTGCAGGATTTTCCATTGACATGGGACAATTACAGCAGTTTCTGGATCGGCGGGCGCCGGGAAACAGCAGATACTCCACGCCGAGAAAAGAAGCCGACAGACCGGAATTTCTCAGCGGCCTCGTAGGAAACGTGACCTGCGGCGCGCCTCTGACCGCCGTCATCCGCAACACCAACACCAGATCCTCGGACTATGACAGCATCAGAGACATACCGCGGCCGGGACACGCGGACTATACAGCCCATGTGAAATACGGCGGCTTCGAGGATGTCAGCGGCGGCGGACATTTTTCCGGCAGGCTGACAGCGCCTCTGTGCATCGCAGGCGGTATCATCCTGCAGATTCTCGCTGAAGAGGGCATCTCTGTCAAAGCCGGGATCAGAGAGATCGGCGGAGACAGCGAGGATCCTTTTGGTCAGATAGACCTTGCCCGAAGCCGGGGCGACTCCGTCGGCGGCATCATAGAATGCACCATAGACGGACTTCCTGCAGGCATCGGAGAGCCCATGTTTGACGGAATCGAAAACAAAGTGGCTCAGGCAGTCTTTAGTATCCCTGCCGTCAAAGGAATCGAGTTCGGCAGGGGATTTGACGCGGCCCGCATCTGCGGCAGCGAAAACAACGATGAATTTTATTACGACGGTGAAACGGTGAAAACCCGTACCAACAACCATGGAGGTATCCTGGGAGGAATAAGCTCCGGCATGCCGGTGGTCTTCCGGGTGGCAGTCAAACCGACACCGTCCATATCCATACAGCAGCACAGCATCAGCTATGGGAAGAAAGAGAATGCCGAGCTGGCCGTCCGGGGCAGACATGATCCCTGCATCGTGCCGAGAGCGGTGCCATGCGTGGAAGCGGCAGCGGCTCTGGCAGTTTATGATTTGATTAAAGGAGAAAGAAGAAAATGAGCATTGATGACTATAGAAACAGAATTGATGAAATTGACGCAGAAATCGTAAAGAAACTGGAAGAAAGAATGAGAACCTGTGAAGAGATCGCGAAATACAAGAAGGAAAACAGCCTTCCGGTCCTCGACACATACAGAGAAAGAGAAAAAATCGACCAGATTACAGATTTAGCCTCAGAAGATATGGCATCTTACACCAGAATATTATATAATACTATTATGGAGATGAGTAAGGACCATCAGAGGAAAATTACTCAGATGGAATCCCCGACGGTCAAGGCGATCAAAAAAGCCATGGAGGAGACACCGAAGGTATTCCCTGCAAAAGCCACAGTTGCATGCCAGGGCGTTGCGGGCGCTTATTCACAGCAGGCCTGTGAGAAGCTGTTCAAGATGCCGAAGATCATGTTCATGAAGAATTTCAACGGTGTTTTTGCAGCCATAGACCAGGGTCTGTGCCAGTACGGCGTACTGCCGCTGGAAAACAGCACGGCAGGATCCGTCAACCAGATCTATGACCTGATGATGAAGTATAATTTCCATATCGTCAAGAGCGCAAAGCTGAAGATCGATCACAGTCTTCTCGTCAGACAGGGAACCAGAAAGGAAGACATCACAGAGATCGTCTCACACGAGCAGGCTCTGCTGCAGTGCGACGACTATCTGAAGAATTTCCCGAACGCCAGGATTACCATGTGCGACAACACCGCCGAAGCGGCAAAACTGGTTGCCGAGTCTGACAGAAAGGACATCGCGGCTCTTGCATCCTATGCCTGCGGGCAGCTTTACGGCCTGAACTGTCTGGAAGAGAACGTTCAGGACAACAGCAACAATTATACCCGATTCATCTGCATCAGCAAGAAGCTGGAGATCTACCCTGGCGCAGACAAGACAAGTCTGATGCTGGTCGTGTCCCACAAACCGGGATCCCT
The DNA here is from genome assembly GCA_051882975.1 of Emergencia sp. Lineage (GTDB taxonomy): Bacteria > Bacillota > Clostridia > Peptostreptococcales > Anaerovoracaceae > Senimuribacter. The sequence goes on along the minus strand of JBJESV010000056.1, from coordinate 23,762 downwards.
CTTCAATGTACTGTCCAGATTCAATGCTCTGGGAATCAATATCTTCAAGCTGGAATCCAGGCCGATTCCTGAGAGAGATTTCGACTTCATGTTCTACTTCGACATTGACTCTGAAGTATATTCGGAGGAATTCATCAGACTGATGAATCAGCTCGACGAGCTGACACAGCAGTGTAAGTATTTAGGAAGTTATATGGAGATTTAAAATGAAAAAATTCGGATTGATTGGGGGAAAACTTTCTCACAGTTATTCGCCTCTGATTCACAGCAAGTTCGGTGACTACACCTATGAGCTCTGTGAGACCGGAGAGGACGGACTGGAGGCGCTGATCGCCGATGAGGCGTACGGCGGCTTCAACGTGACCATCCCTTACAAGAAGACGGTCATGCAGTTCTGCAACGAGCTTTCCGATACGGCGAAGGCCATCGGCAGCGTCAACACCATCGTCCGCCAGCCCGACGGGAAGCTGAAGGGCTACAATACCGACTATTACGGATTCAGGACTCTGCTGGAGGTCAACCGGATTCAGGTGAACGGGCTCAAGTGCATGGTTCTGGGCAGCGGCGGCGCATCGCTGACGGTACAGGCTGTGCTGAAGGATCTCGGTGCAGGAGAGATTGTCATCATCTCCCGCAGCGGCGAGAACAACTACGAGAACATTCAGAAGCACTTTGACAGTGAGATCATCGTCAACACGACGCCTGTGGGCATGTATCCCCATAACGGCAGCACACCGGTCAATGTAGACGATTTCAGAAACTGCCGGGGTGTGGTGGACCTGATCTACAATCCAAACAAGACAAAGCTGGTCCTGGACGCCATGGCGAAATCCCTTCCTGCCACAGGCGGGCTGGAGATGCTGGTCGCGCAGGCGAAGGAAGCCAGCGAGCTCTTTACCGGCAGGACGATCGACAGAGAGGAAATGGATAACGTCATCGATGAGATCAGAAGCGAGACACTCAACGCCATCCTGATCGGCATGCCCGGCGCGGGAAAGACCCTGCTGGGAGGCGAAATCGCAGACCGGATGGGAAGAAAGTTTGTGGATATCGATGATATGATCGTAGAGCACGAAGGCATGTCCATTCCGGAAATATTCGAGAAAAAAGGTGAGAACTATTTCCGCAGGGTGGAGACAGAGATGCTGGAAAAGGCCTGTATCCAGACCGGTCTTGTCATAGCTACCGGCGGAGGTATTGTCAAGAAAAAGATCAATTACAACATAATCAAACAGAACGGAATCGTCATCTGGATCAAGCGGGATCTGGATAAGCTGGAGACGGACGGAAGACCGCTGTCTCAGTCCATGCCGCTGGAGCAGATCTATGAGGAGCGCAGGGATGCGTACGCCTACTGGAGCGATTTCTTTATCAACAATAACGAGGAGAGAGAATGATGAAAATTCTGGTTATCAACGGGCCCAACCTGAACATGCTGGGCATCAGAGAACCGGACATCTACGGAAAAGCTACATATTCTGACCTGGTCGAACTCGTTAAAAGCGCGGCTTCCCGCCTTGGCGTGGAAGCCGCTTTTTTTCAGTCCAACCACGAAGGCGCTCTGGTGGATGCCATTCAGGAGGCTTATGGAGTCTGCGACGGCATCATCATCAACCCGGCTGCCTATACCCATACCAGTGTGGCACTCCTGGATGCCCTGAAATCTGTGGGAATTCCCGCTGTGGAGGTGCATATTTCCGATGTGACGACCCGGGAGGACTTCCGTCAGGTTTCCTATGTGCGTCAGGCCTGTATCGCCACTGTGATGGGAAAAGGGTTTGAAGGCTATGTAGAAGCCATGGAGATTCTGTATGAGAAAATTTCTGAAAAGGCATAGAGGGCACCTGCTGTATTTTCTGATCTGCCTGTGTGCAGGAGCAGCTCTCGGTACAGGTTTTGCGGCTGCAGACGTGGATTTTGACTTTGCCTTCGAAGATGTGCGGTGGCTTGCGGTCCTGCTGGTTTCCACTGTCATCTCCATGTTTGTGCAGATCATCCTTCATGAGGCCGGCCACATGGTATGCGGCCTTCTGACCGGCTACAGGTTCGTGTCCTTTCGCGTGGGAAGTCTGATGCTGGTGCGCACGGAAGGAAAGCTGCAGCTGAAAAGATTCAGCCTGCCGGGCACCGGGGGACAGTGCCTGCTGGATCCGCCGGAGATGGAAGACGGAACCTTCCCCACTGTTATGTACAACCTGGGAGGCGGCCTTGCCAATCTGCTGACTTCAGCTGCTGCGGCAGGTGTTTTTGTCCTTTCAGGCGGAGGAAAAGCTGCCGTATCGCTGCTGATACCTTTTGCCGCTGCGGGACTGTTCTTCGGGGTGATGAATCTGGTTCCCCTGAAGGTGAGCGGCATCGCCAACGACGGATACAACATCCTGTCTCTGGGCGGAGATATGGCGGGAAAACGGGCACTCTGGCTGCAGCTGCGCATCAACCGTCTGCAGAGCGACGGTCTGCGGCTGCGGGACATGGATGAAAGCTGGTTTGCCCATCAGGATAATCCGGAAGGGAATCCGCTGGTGGGCGCCGTCAATGTGATGGGATTTCAGCGTCTCATAGACGAAAAACGCTTTGACCGGGCGGCTGAATACGGAAGAATGCTTCTGCGTGCAAAGGGAATTCTGCCCTTTTATGCGGCCATGATCCGGGGAGAACTTCTGTATATGGAACTGACCGGGCCGTGCAGGCCGGAAGAAGTGGAACGGCTGTACAGCAGAGAACAGCAGAAATTTTTCCGGACGGTAAAGAATTATCCCAGCACCCACAGGATCCTTTTCGCCTACGCTGTCCGCTATACCTGTGACAGCGACATGGCGGACAGAGAACTGCGGTCCTTTGAACAGGCGATAAAGCATTATCCCGTGCCGGGAGAGATAGAACTGGAGAAAGAACTGATGGAGGTAATCTGAATGAAAGTATACTGTTATCCGAAATGCACCACCTGCAAAAAAGCGCTGGCATGGCTGGACGGCCACGACATCGCATATGAACTGTACGATATAAAAGAGCAGAATCCTTCTCTGGAGGAGCTGAAAGCCTGGCATGCCATGAGCGGTCTGCCTCTGAAGAAATTCTTCAATACCAGCGGCATGCTGTACAGGGAACTGGAACTGTCAAAAAAACTGCCGGATATGCCGGAGGAGGAGCAGCTTGCGCTGCTGGCATCTGACGGCATGCTGGTGAAGCGTCCCCTGGTGGTGGGCGACGGTTTCGTGCTGACAGGTTTCAGAGAGGCTCAGTGGGCAGAGAGGATGCTGTAGACATGGAGAGAGAACAGAAACTAAAGGAGATCAGGGAAGCCATCGATGCGGGGATGCTGACCCGCCGTTATCTGGAGCAGGCCCGGACGGAACTGGATTCTGCATCCGGCTTCGGACTTGCGGATATGCTGGGCTTCGATCTCATCGGCGGCATCGGCAAGCACATGAAACTGGGAAACGCCCGCCAGCAGATGGAACTGGCGAGACAGCAGGTAGCGGTGTTCCAGAAGGAACTGCAGGATGTGAACTGTGCCCTGAATCTGAATCTGGAGCTGGGAGGCTTTCTGACCTTTGCCGATTTTTTCCTGGACGGCATCCTTGCCGATATTCTGGTCCAGTCAAAGATCGGAGAGATGAAGCAGCAGGTGGAGAACGGCCTGTATCAGCTTTCCGGGATACTGGAAAGACTGAGCAGCATGGAGATGGAGATTCTGAAAGAGAAATAAGAGGCAGACATCCGCATGTACTGCGTTTTTTTCAAAGAACACGAAGAGGAGTTTCAGACTTCTCTTCTTTTTTTTGCAAACTACTTGACCTGTCGTAGTAGTTGTGTTAAAATCTGCCTGTACAAACTACTACGACAGTCGAAGTATCTGCGCCGCTCAGGATCCGGCGGACTGCAGATGCCGCAGATAACGAGGTGAAATTTTGATCAGCAGTGATGTAATCAGAGGCTATAACGATACGATCATCCTGTGCCTGCTGCTGGAGGAGCCTTCTTACGGATATCAGATATCCAGAACGATCAGGGAAAGAACGGAAGGTAAGTATGTCATCAAGGAGACGACACTTTACTCGGCTTTTTCCCGCCTGGAGAAGAACGGATATATCCGCTCTTTTGCAGGGACAGAGTCAGGGGGCAGGCCCAGAACCTACTACGCTATCACGGAAGAGGGCAGGCAGTACTATGCGCAGAAGTGCGAAGAATGGGCCGTGACCCGGGAAGTTATCGAGAAATTTATTGCAGGAAAGAAGGAATAGACAATGGAAATCATCTTAAATTATCTGGAAACCATGTTCAGAGATCTGCCGGACTCGCCGCAGACCCGAAAGGCGAAAACCGAGCTCGCTTCCATGATGGAAGATAAATACCTGTCCCTGATCGCAGAAGGGAAGAGCGAGAACGAGGCGGTAGGGACAGTCATATCGGAATTCGGCAATGTACAGGAACTGATGAGTGAACTGGAGTCAGACGCCAGATATGGCGGAGAAAACTGTGAGGGAGAGAGCCGCGGCATAGAGCAGCAGGCGGTAAGAACGGTGACGCTGAAAGAGGCAAAGGCGTATCTGGAGGATATGACCGGCCGTGCAGAGGCCATGGCAAAGGGCGTCTGGCTCTGTATCATGTCTCCGGCTCTGCTGATTGCTCTTTCCGGATTTTTTGATGACAGCAATCTGGCAGGAGCAGTCGGGATTCTGGTTCTGCTGGCGATGGTCATCGCAGCGGTAAGGATCTTCATTACCAACGGAATCGCAATGGAAAAATACGAGTTTCTTAAAAAAGAAGATTTCAGACTGGAACCGGGCGCGGACCGCGCCGTCGCCGCGATGAAAGAAGACATGCGCAGCGGATTTGCCAGAGATATCACGACGGGTGTGATATTCTGCATCGCTTCCGTGATTCCTCTGATCGTGGTGAGCATCCTGTTTGAAGAAGGTTCAGACGGCCTGCTGTGCCTGATGACGGCCCTGCTGCTGTTCATGGTGTCCATAGGTGTCAGACGATTCATCATCGGCGGCATTCCGTACGGATGCATGGATGTGCTGCTGCAGAAAGGCGACTACCGTCCGGAATACAAGAAACAGAGCGGACTGGTGGACAGAATCGCGTCCGTTTACTGGCCTCTGGTCACCGCAGTATTCCTGGGATACAGCTTTATCACCGACGACTGGGCACACAGCTGGATCATCTGGCCTGTTGCAGCGGTGCTGTTCGGCGCTGTTACGGCTTTCTGCCATGCCGCAGCCGGACCGGAAGAATAAACCCTTCGGAAAATATTGATTTTCCGCCATCCTTGTAATAGAATAGAAACATGATGAACTTTTTAGACAAGGAGTAAAGAAATGGCAGATTACAAATTCAACACCAGCTGTATTCAGGCCGGTTACAAGGCAGAGAGCGGCGACCCGCAGGTACTGCCGATCGTGCAGAATACAACCTACAGATACTATAATGCAGAAGATGTGGCAAAGCTCTTTGACCTTGAGAGCGCAGACTTCATGTACACCAGACTGGGAAGCCCGACAGTCAACGCACTGGAAGAGAAGATGGCAGCCCTGGAAGGCGGTACTGCCGGTATTGCCACCAGCGCAGGACAGGCGGCCAACCTGATCACCATGCTGAACATCTGTGAGGCGGGCGATCATATCATAGCCTGCGCCAATATCTACGGCGGTACATTCAACCTCTTCGGCGTCACACTGAAGAAGATGGGCATCGAGACCACCTTCATCAGCCAGAATTCCACAAAGGAAGAAATCATCGCCGCAGCAAAACCGAACACCAAGGCACTGTTCGGAGAGTCTCTGGGCAATCCGGCGCTGACCGTTCTGGATATCGAGGAATTCGCCGCAGCTGCCAGAGAACTGGGAGTTCCACTTGTGGTGGACAACACTCTGGCTTCACCGTATCTCTGCCGTCCGCTTGAACACGGCGCAGATATCGTGACCCATTCCACCACCAAATGGGCTGACGGCCATGCGACCAGTGTAGGCGGTATGGTCATCGAAGGCGGAAAGTTCGACTGGAACAGATATGCCGACAAGTTCCCGGGCATGGTTGAGCCGGACGAAAGCTATCACGGGCTGAAATTCTACGAGAAATTCGGAAATCAGGCATTCTGTGTCAAACTGAGAGCACAGATGCTCCGCGACCTGGGATGCACCATGTCCCCTATGAATGCATGGCTGACCTTCCAGGGACTGGACACTCTGCATCTGAGAATGGAGCGCCACAGCCAGAATGCCATGGCGCTGGCTGAGTTTCTGCAGAAGCATCCGATGGTAGACTGGGTCAAGTATCCGGGACTGCCGGGAGATGACGATTACGAAAGAGCACAGAAATATCTTCCGAAGGGAGCAAGCGGCGTTCTTGCCTTCGGCGTGAAAGGCGGCAGAGCGGCCGGCGAAGAGTTCCTGAAGCATCTGGAACTGGCAAGCATCGTGGTGCATGTGGGAGACATCCGTACATCTGTGCTGCATCCTGCTTCAACAACGCACAGACAGCTCAGCGAAGAGGCACAGATCGCAGGCGGCATCAGGCCGGAACTGATCCGTGTATCTGTGGGATGCGAAGATATCGAAGACATCATCGCTGACTTCGACCAGGCACTGAACAAAGTGAAGTAAATGAGCGCAGGATTGTCGGAGACACCTCGCTTCTGGTACAAAAATGCATTTTTTTCATAAATGGTACTAGAGATTCTGGCTCGTAAAGCCAAAAAGGGACAGAAAAGGATCATAATTCTGTGAATCATCAGCAGATTTCAAAAAATAGCAGTCAGTCGGCTGCTATTTTTAATTGCCAGGAAGAGAAAAATGGAATATAATGTAATATAAAGGTATAAAATTCCATAAACGAGCAGCGAAGGACAGGAGTTAGAATCCGACTCTGGTACCATTTGCAGTAAAAAGCCCGATTTGTACCAAAAACCGATGCAGCTTATACAGAAAGAGAGTAAATGATGGAAGACATCAGAAGAATAATAGAACTGGAACGAATGCTTCAGGAAAAACAGCTGAGGTTATTCGAAAGAGAGCTGAAGAGACTGCCTGAGGGGAAGCTGGTCCTTAAAGGAAAATACTATTACAAAAGAAAAACTCGAGACGGGAAGACTGAAGAAAAATACATTCCGATAGATCAGAAGAGGCATATAGAGCAGCTGAAAACCAGAGCGTTTCTTGAAAAAGGCTGCAGCCTGATAAAAAGCAACAGAGCTGCAATGGACAGATTCCTCAGAGATTATCAGAATTTTGATCCTCTTGCAATCGGCAGCAGACTGGGAAAGGCGTATCGCATACTTCCAGAAGACTGTTATCGAATCTGCGGGATTCAGAGTCAGGAGAACTGGGAGAAAAGAAGATTCCGGACGAATCCTTTCCGGACAGAAAGCCTGACAATGAAGACGATAAAGGGCAGCCGCGTGCGATCCAAATCAGAACTGGTCATTGCCAATCAGCTGTATCTCAGCGGGATACCCTACAGATACGAACCTGAACTGTGTCTGGGAGACAAAACTGTATATCCCGATTTTGAGATTCTGAGAACCGCGGATCACAGGACATTCTACTGGGAACATCAGGGTATGACGTCTGACGAAACGTATATGGATCGGGCCGATGAGAAAATCAGGCTCTACAGGGAGCATGGCATCATTCCGTGGAAGAATCTGATCCTGACTTACGACGATGAAAACGGGACGCTGGATTCAGAAATAATCGCAAGGATTATAGACGTTTTCCTGAAAAGGTAGTACAATATTAAATAAAGCAGACCGGCGTGAAAAGACGGATGCGGGCTGCCGATGATGCAGCTCTGGGAAAAGAAAGGAAAAGGGAAAAATGGATTACAGACAGGAACTGCTGCAGCAGATCGAAACCTATTTCACCGATGTTATCACACCGTACAAGCAGACCACCACCGGCGCCATGCAGGACGCCCGGAAGCTGGGGCTGTTCAAGAAGCGGGATTTCAGCGGACACATCAGCGCCTTTGAGAAGCACAAGGAAGCGGCGGAGGGCGTTGACATCAGCGGCATCGAGATATCGCCGGGAGATGTGAAGGCCAAACTGCTTGCCGATCAGTTTATGCGGAGCAGACGGAGCTTCATGCTTTTATGTGAGGAGAACATGCGGTTTTACGAAGTGACAGAGAAGAAACAGTATCGGGGCAGCGGTGTCACGGTAAAGCAGTACACAGAAAGCTTCAACAAGATGCAGGAGGTCCTCAAAGAAGCGGTCACAGAACTGGATCTGCTAGAGAAAGAATACACGGAGTATGCGAGAGACAATGCCTCCGAAGAGTAGAGAAATACATAAGCTTCCCAGCCATATGATGCAGGCCATGGGGAGCTTTTGCTGTTTGAAAAGCAGAACTGTGGAATTGAAACAGGGAACCGAAAAGGTCAGCATGATGAGCAGCACCACCATCTGAACACCGTCAAAAGCCCCGCTGCCAGCCAGATTCAGCAGAGAGGCCGAGCTGAAATCTCTTTTCAGCACGTTGAGAAGAAGCAGGCTGACCGCTTCCGGCGGCAGGCCGGTAAACCGGTCCAGCAGAGGTCCCAGAGCTGAAGTGAGCAGGTCCGTCAGTCCGAAGTACATGGCAAGAGAAACCAGGATGCCTCCGATGCAGAATGGCACTGCTGATCCTGTCACGGAGAGAAAGGCATCCCGGACGATGGTGCAGAGCTGTCCGGGCAGACTCTTGCTGCTCCTGTCCTGCGGAAACCAGACCAGTTCCTCAGACAGGGGATAGAAACGGCATATGACCGCATAGAGCAGAGCTATGAAGACTGCAGAGAAGAACAGATAGACCAGGAAGACACGCAGACGGACAAGACATGCGAAGGTGGCTATGACCGCCAGCTGGGAAGAGCAGGGGATCAGAAGGATCAGCATAAAGATCATGCGGCGGCGCATGGACGCATCCCTGACGCTGTCCAGGGAGGCGAGAGCGGCGGTGGTGCAGCCCAGTCCGAGAAAACAGTAGAAGAACTGGCTGACCAGAGGATGAGACCTGGACAGGAAAGGAACCCTGGAGAGCAGAAAACCGCAGATCCCCAGAACAGTCATGACAGGGAACAGGATCAGGAACAGATATCTGGGTGTCATGGTCAGAAGTCCGAAGTCGCCGAAGAGGATGAAGTGGAGCAGCGGCGGGATATTTTCACCGATATTGTTCATTTCCGCTTTTTAATCCTTTCAAAGAATGGTATAATTTAATTGTATGTGCAAAAATATTTTTGATGAATGAAGAAAGAGGTGTATATGCAGATTGGAGCAATAGAGATCGCGCTGCTCATTATCGGCGTGCTGACTCTGGTCATGCTTTTTCTGGTCCTCGGCAGGTTTTCTGCTGTGCAGAAGGAGCTCAGAGATACGAGAGAAGAGATCAAAGCGTCCAGAATGGAGACGATTCAGTATATCAACAGTTCCTTCAGAAACTTCAGTGATGTGATCACAGCCCAGCAGAAGGAAGTCACCGGCCTGCAGGACAAGCGGCTTGCGGAGCTGAGCGAGAAGTTCAGTCATATGACGCTGGAAAATGAACAGAAGCTGGAGAATATCAGGAACACCATGTCGGCCAAAATCGGAGAGCTGACAGAGGATAACAACCGTCAGCTGGAGAAGATGCGGATGACGGTGGACGAGAAGCTGCAGAAGACCCTGGAGGACCGTATCGGTCAGTCCTTCAAGATGGTCAGCGAACGTCTGGAGCAGGTGTACAAAGGTCTGGGTGAGATGCAGAATCTGGCCACGGGCGTAGGCGATCTGAAGAAGGTGCTGTCCAACGTGAAGACCAGGGGCATCCTGGGCGAAATCCAGCTGGGAGCGATTCTGGAGCAGATCCTGTCACCTGAACAATACGACGAGAATGTGACGACGAAAAGCACCGGAAACGAAAGAGTCGAGTATGCGGTCCGTCTGCCGGGCGAAGACGACAAGGTGGTCTACCTGCCTATCGATGCCAAATTTCCGGGAGATGCGTATGCGAGACTGGTTGACGCATATGATGCAGGAGATACAGCAGCCATCGAAGCTGCCGGCAAAAATCTGGAGCGCATCATCAGATCAGAGGCGAAAGATATCCGGGATAAATATATAGAACCGCCTAACACCACAGACTTCGGTATCATGTTCCTGCCTTTCGAAGGGCTTTATGCGGAGGTGGTCCGCAGGGGCATGGTAGAAGTTCTGCAGAGGGACTACAAGGTGAACATCGCAGGACCGACCACCATGGCGGCACTGCTCAACAGCCTGCAGATGGGCTTCAAGACCCTGGCCATCCAGAAGCATTCCAGCGAGGTATGGGATATCCTGGGAGCCGTCAAAAACGAATTCGGCAAGTTTGAAGATGTCCTCATGGCGGCCCAGAAAAAGATCAACCAGGCCAACGATGATCTGGATAAACTGGTGGGAACACGCTCCCGCATGATCAGAAGCAAGCTGAAGAAGGTGACCATGCTTTCGGATGAGGATGCGGCGGAATTACTTGATTTAGAGGAGAAATAGAATTTGAAGATATTTGCGATAGGCGATCTGCATCTGTCCTTCGATGAACGGATTGCGAAGCCAATGGACATTTTCGGGCCCAGATGGATCAATCATCACGAACGGGTGAAGGAACACTGGGAAAGACTGGTCGGCGATGAAGACCTGGTCATCATTCCCGGCGACATCTCGTGGGGACTGAGACAGGAGGAGGCTCTGGCTGATTTTGCATGGATCCATGCACTGCCCGGCCGCAAGGTCATCACCAAAGGTAATCACGACCTCTGGTGGACGGGTATCACGAAGCTGAACCGGCTTTACGATGACATGACCTTCCTGCAGAACCACTGCTATATGGCTGATGAACATACCGCAGTCTGCGGCACCAGAGGCTGGATCTGTCCCGGTACCGAAGGCTTTGACAGTCACGATCAGAAGATCTATGACAGAGAGATCCTGCGGCTGCGCTTTTCTCTGGAGGAGGCCGCATCCGCCGGGGCGAAGACCGTCATTGCGGCGCTGCACTATCCGCCGACCAACGACAAGATGCAGGGCTCCGGCTTTACGGATCTGCTGGAGGAATTCGGAGTAAAGACCTGCGTGTACGGACACCTGCACGGGAAAGAGGCCTTCAGAAACGGCATAACCGGCGTTTTCAGAGGCGTGGAATACAGACTGGTTTCCCTGGACTATCTGGAAGGGGAACCAAAACTGATTTATCAGGAGTAGAAGGAGGTACCAGAAATGAAGAGAGCAACACTGATCGTTATGGACAGCATGGGCGTGGGAGCGCTGCCCGATGCGGAAAAATACGGAGACAAAGGAGCCGATACCTTTGGACATATCGCTGAGAGAATAGAAGATTTCCAGATCCCCAACCTGCGGGCCCTGGGTCTGGGGAATATCAGAGGGGCCGCAGGCGGCAGTCTGCGGGTGGAAGCTCCGAAGGGCGCCTTCGGACGACTGGGAGAGGTATCCACCGGAAAAGACACCATAACAGGACATTGGGAGATTGCCGGAATCGAGACGAAAACCCCGTTCAAGACCTATCCGGACGGATTCCCTGCTGAATTTATGGCGGCCTTCGAAGAGAAGATCGGCATCGGCTGTTTAGGAAACTATCCGGCGTCAGGCACGGAGATCATCGAAGAACTGGGACCGGAACACGAGGCCACAGGCAAGCCTATCGTTTACACTTCAGCAGACAGCGTTTTTCAGATTGCAGCCAATACGGCGGTGATTCCTCTGGATCGCCTTTACGAGATCTGCCTTGCAGCCAGAGAACTCCTCACCGGGGACTGGGCATGCGGCAGAGTCATCGCGCGGCCGTATGTCATGGAGAACGGCAAAAGAGTCAGGACCTCTGACCGGAAGGACTACGCTGTCTCCCCGGGAGCAGAGACAGCTCTGGACAAGATCAGCAGGGCGGGACAGACCGTATATGCCGTCGGCAAGATCAGCGATATCTTCAACGGACAGGGCGTGACCAGGTCCGTGCATACCGACGACAACATGGACGGTGTGGATAAGACTATCCAGGCGCTGAAAGAGGATTTTGACGGATTCATCTTCACCAATCTGGTGGACTTCGACTCCAAATACGGACACAGAAGAGATCCGCTTGGTTACGGCCGGGCGATCATGGAATTCGACCGCAGGCTTCCTGAAATCATGGATGCCATGAAAGAGGGGGACCTGCTGCTCATCTGCGCCGATCACGGCAATGACCCTGTCCACAGCGGATGGGACCACACCAGAGAGTATGTTCCTCTTCTGGCGTGGAGCAGAGACATCAAAGCCGGAACAGATCTGGGACAGCGCAGCTCCTTTGCGGATATCGGCGCCACCATCTGCGAGTATCTGGGCGCAGAGCCGACAGCCATCGGAGAGAGCTTTCTGAAGGAGATTTTATAATAATGAACATGAACGACATCATCATAAAGAAAAGAGACGGCGGCCAGCTGACTCAGGCGGAGATCCAGTATTTCGTCAGAGGATGTACGGCCGGAGAGATCCCCGACTATCAGATATCCGCACTTCTGATGGCGATTTTCTTTCAGAAGATGGATAAGACGGAAACCTTTGAACTGACCAACGCCATGCGCTATTCCGGGGATACCATAGACCTGTCCGGAATACGGGGCATCAAGGTGGATAAGCATTCCACAGGCGGTGTGGGAGACAAGACGACGCTGATCGTGGCGCCTCTCGCGGCGGCCTGCGGCGTGCCGGTGGCAAAGATGAGCGGACGGGGGCTGGGCTTCACCGGCGGAACTGTGGATAAGCTGGAGTCCATCCCGGGTTTTCAGACCACACTGGAGCCGGATCAGTTCCTGAAACAGGTTAACGAGACCGGAATTGCGGTCATTGGACAGACGGCTCACATCACGCCGGCGGACAAGAAGCTGTACGCCCTTCGGGATGTGACCGGCACGGTGGAGAACCTGAGTCTGATCGCCTCCAGCATCATGAGCAAAAAGCTGGCGGCAGGCAGCGATGCCATCGTGCTGGATGTGAAGTGCGGCAGCGGCGCTTTCATGGAAAAGCAGGAGGATGCGGAAAAGCTGGGCGGCCTCATGTGCGAGATCGGAACGGCTGCCGGAAAGCGGACCGTGGCTGTCATCACGGATATGAGTCAGCCTCTTGGCAAAGCGGTAGGCAACAGTCTGGAGGTAATTGAGGCTATAGAGACTCTGAAAGGCAGAGGACCTGCCGACATCACAGAGCTGTCGCTGAAGCTGGCAGGCATCATGATCTATCTGGGCGGCCGGGCAAAGACCGCTGCGGAAGGAGAAATCATGGCAAGTCATGCGCTGAGCAGCGGAGCAGGCCTTGAAAAACTGCGGAGTTTCATTACGAGGCAGGGAGGAGACAGCGGTGCTGTCGATAATTATGATCTGTTCCCGCAGGCTTCGCGGAAAGTGGAGATTCTGGCTGAGGAATCCGGCTATCTCACAGCTATCGATGCCAGAGTCATCGGCCTTGCATCTCAGCATACCGGTGCAGGCCGGGCCACCAAAGAGGACACGGTGGATCTGTCTGCAGGCATCGTTCTCCATTACAAGAGAGGCGACAAGGTCAGCAGAGGAGACTGCCTTGCCACACTTTACGGCAACAGCAGAAACAGACTGGACGCGGCGGAAAAAGAAGCGGCAAAGGCCTTCACCATCGGCCTCGAACGGCCGGAATGTCCGCCGCTGGTAAGAGAAGTGCTCGGACTTTAAATACTGCAAGGGGTATGGAAATGGACACAGAAAAGATTAAACCTAAGGTGATTGTCGCAGATGACGATGCAATCAACAGAAGAATACTGAACCGGATACTCATGTCGGACTATCAGGTGCTGGAGGCTGTCAACGGACAGGCGGCGCTGGATATCCTTCATGAGACGGAAGATATCAAAGCAGTGCTGCTGGATCTGCACATGCCTGTACTGGACGGCTATGAGTTTCTGGATCTGGTCAGAAGAGATCCGGAATACGACCATCTGCCGATCCTGGCAGTAACGGCGGCGGACAGCAGCATGGCCAAGAGCCAGGTCCTGAGCATGGGAGCAGATGATTTCCTGGAAAAGCCGGTGGTCCCGGATGTGGTGCTGAAACGGCTGGAAACGGCCCTCAGTCTGCAGAAAGCTCTGCAGGAGTCCCATTACGATCTGATGACAGGGCTTCTCAACAGGACCGCCTTCATGAACAGGGTGGACCAGATCCTGAAAGAAGCCGGAACCGGAGAGAAATGCGCTTTTTTCGCGGTGGATCTGGACAACTTCAGGGAAGCAAACGACAGCTTCGGCCATGTCTACGGCGACAGCGTGCTGACGGATTTCGGAAGCCGTCTGCAGGAGATGGAAAGCGACCAGGTCTTTGCAGGGAGAATGAGCGGAGACGAATTCGTCCTGTTTCTGCAGAATTATAAATCGGCGGAAGAACTGCGGGAGACTGCAGAATGCATCCAGTCGCTGATCTCAGGCGCAGGCGAAGGGGTCGTGCGGCCGGTTTTCACCTGCTCCATGGGCATTTCTCTGTATCCGTCAGACGGAAAGGATGCGCGGAGCCTGTACCACGAGGCGGACCAGGCGCTGTATGTTTCCAAACGGAACGGAAAGAACCGCTACACCTTTGCCGGCCTGCAGAATGCAGAAACTCCGGACGATCAGGAAGGGCGGAGAGATATCGCCTGGATCCTGGATGAACTGGAATCGGAGATAGGTATCTTTGATATGGAAACGGATCAGCTGTATTATGCCAACCACAGGATGAGAAAGTTTCTCGGAAGCACAGATACCGGCTACAGAGATTTTCTGAAGAAAATCGGCGGCAGACGGTTCAGCCTGAAAGAGGTCCGCTGGAACGGAAGGCCGGCCAGACTGGTGAGTACAGTGTGGAAATAACACAGGCAGTATGCACAGCATAACGAAACAGAATCAGAACAGAGAACCGGGGGTTCCCTGTTCTTTTTTCGGCATTTTTCACGGACAGAGAGCATAAGATTGCAGAAGAAATACAATTTATAAACAATTATACAAATGAATATTGACAAACAAATCGTAAACATTTATACTTGTATACATAGAAACAAAACGCATCAGCGCGCTAAAGCGAGAGTAATGGAATTGGGAGGTTAAATTATGATTGAAGTATCCAGAAAATCCAATCTGCTGGAGCAGGCCAGCTATAAGTATTCTCTGCAGGATATCGAGGAGCCGAACCTGTACAGAGACATGTTTAACTATGAGGAGGTGCCCAAGGTTGTATTCAACCACAGACGTGTGCCGATGAACATGCCGGAGGATATCTGGATCACCGATACCTCCTTCCGCGACGGGCAGCAGTCCATGGCGCCGTATACGGTGAAACAGATCGTCGATCTGTATAAGCTGATGTCCCGGCTGGGCGGACCGTACGGACTGATCAGACAGTCTGAATTTTTTATTTATACGAAAAAGGACCGGGAGGCCGTGGAGAAATGCATGGAGCTGGATCTGAAGTTTCCGGAAATCACCACCTGGATCAGAGCCAAGAAAGAGGACTTCCAGCTGGTGAAGAAGCTGGGAATCAAGGAGACAGGCGTGCTGGTATCCTGCAGCGACTACCATATCTTCAAGAAGATGCAGATGACCAGAAGACAGGCCGTGGACTACTATCTGGAGACCATCCGGGACGCCTTTGAGGCGGGCGTAGTGCCGCGCTGTCATCTGGAGGATATAACCAGAGCCGACTTTTACGGTTTCGTGGTGCCTTTTGTCAACGAGATCATGGAGCTGTCAAAAGAGGCCGGTGTTCCGGTCAAAATCAGGGCATGCGACACCATGGGCTACGGTGTGCCGTACACAGAAGCCGCACTGCCGCGAAGCGTCGCAGGTATCATCTACGGACTGCAGCATTATTCCAACGTTCCGAGCGAGATGCTGGAATGGCACGGACATAACGATTTCTACAAGGCAGTGGCCAACGCTTCGACAGCATGGCTTTACGGAGCCTGCGCAGTCAACTGTTCGCTGCTGGGCATCGGCGAGCGTACAGGCAATGTGCCTCTGGAGGCCATGGTCTTCGAATATGCTTCTCTGAGAGGTTCCATGGACGGCATGGATCCGACGGTGGTGACGGAGATCGGCAGATACTTCAGAGATGAGATGGGTTACGATATTCCTCCGATGACACCTTTTGTCGGCGAAAACTTCAACGTGACCAAGGCGGGCATCCACGCAGACGGTCTGATGAAAGACGAGGAAATCTACAATATTTTCGATACAAAGAAACTGCTGGGCAGGGCTCCCGGCGTGTCAGTCAGCAAGACCAGCGGACTTGCAGGCATCGCGTACTGGATCAACGAGCACTACGGCCTGGAGGGCGAGGAGAAGGTCCACAAGGACAGTCCTCTGGTTGTGTCTCTCAAAGAGTGGGTCGACGAGATGTATGTGGACGGACGTACGACCAGCCTTTCCAACAAGGAGCTTGAAACCAAGATCAAGGAGCTGACTCAGAGAAAGGAGAAATCAGAATGATAGAATACAAGACAGTATCCCTGGCAGACCAGGTTTATGACAGACTGGAATACAACATTCTCAGCGGAGCGTATGCGGCAGGCGAGGTCATCAGCGAGACCCGTCTCAGCGAAGAGCTGGGCGTAAGCCGCACGCCGATCAGAGAAGCCATGAGCAGACTGGCTCACGAGAAGCTGATCAAGGAATCGCCCAGCGGAACCATCGTCATAGGCGTTTCTGAAAAGGACGTGAAGGATCTGTTCGAAGTGAAGCGGAGAATCGAAGTCATGGCCACACGGCGGGCAGCAGAGAACATCAGCCCGGAGGGGCTGGCGGCTCTGAAGGACAATGTGGATCAGCAGGAGTTCTACGCCAGGAAGGGCGATGCCGTCAAGGTCAGAGACCTGGATACGGAATTTCACGATATCATCTACAGAGAATGCGGCAGCCTGACCTTTGAGACCATCCTTTCGCCGATCCATCACAAGATGATGAAATTCAGAAGAATCTCTCTGGAGAAATCCCACCGGATCATGGCCTCGGTTGCCGAGCACAAAGGCATCTACGACGCCATCGCGGCAGGAGACGGGGACAAGGTGGAAACCATTATCCTGGTACACATCGATCACGCATATAACAGTATTATGGAGGTAAGCAATCAGTATGGGACTAACAATAGCACAGAAAATAATTAAGGAACATCTTATCAGCGGAGAAATGACTGTCGGCAGTGAGATCGCTCTCCGCATAGACCAGACGCTGACACAGGACGCAACGGGAACCATGGCCTATCTGGAATTCGAGACCATGGGAATTCCAAGGGTGAAGACAGAACTGTCTGTCGCCTACATAGACCACAACACCCTGCAGTCCGGTTTCGAAAACGCGGATGACCACAGGTTCATCCAGTCCATGGCAAAGAAGTACGGCCTGTACTTCTCCAGACCGGGAAACGGCATCTGCCATCAGGTCCACCTGGAGAGATTCGGCAAGCCGGGCAAGACCCTGATCGGTTCTGACAGCCATACGCCTACCGGAGGCGGCATCGGCATGCTTGCCATGGGTGCAGGCGGTCTGGATGTGGCAGTGGCCATGGGCGGCGGAGCCTATTACATCACCATGCCGAAGATGTACAAGGTCAACCTGACCGGAAAGCTGCGTCCATTTGTCACCGCAAAGGATGTCAGCCTGGAGATCCTGCGCATCCTGTCCGTAAAGGGCGGCGTCGGCGCCGTCATCGAATGGGGCGGCCCGGGAATCGCGACCCTTTCCGTTCCTGAAAGAGCCACCATCACCAACATGGGCACAGAGCTGGGCGCCACCACATCCATCTTCCCTTCAGACGAAGTGACGAAGGCTTTCCTGGAGGCAGAAGGCAGAGGAGAGGACTACAGAGAACTGAAGAGCGATGATGACGCGGTCTACGACAGAGTCATCGACATCGATCTGTCCCAGCTGAAGCCGATGATCGCATGCCCTCACAGCCCTGACAATGTGGTGACAGTGGAATCTCTGAAGGGTACAAAGGTGGATCAGGTCTGCATAGGCTCCTGCACCAACTCTTCCCTCTTCGATATGCTGAAGGTTGCTGCCCTCCTGAAGGGAAAGACCATCAGACCTGAAGTCAGCCTGTCCATTTCACCGGGTTCCAAGCAGGTTCTGGCCATGCTGGCTGACTGCGGCGCACTGTCGGATATCCTGGCCAGCGGCGCACGTGTTCTGGAATGCGCATGCGGACCGTGCATCGGCATGGGATTCTCACCGAACTCCGGCGGCGTATCCTTACGTACTTTCAACAGAAACTTTGAAGGCAGAAGCGGCACCAAGGACGGACAGGTCTACCTGGTATCCCCTGAAACCGCAGTTGCAGCGGCTCTGACAGGGGAGATCACCGATCCGATGCTCCTGGGCGAGATGCCGGAAGTCACCATGCCTGCAGCCTTCAAGATCGACGACAGCGCCATCATTCCGCCGGCGTCAGAAGAAGAGGCGAAAGAGCTTCCGATCCTGCGCGGACCGAACATCAAGGAGTTCCCGCAGAGCAGACCGCAGGAGGATACACTGGAGGCCGAACTGGTGCTGAAGGTGGGCGACAACATCACTACAGACCACATCATGCCGGCAGGCTCCAAGATCCTGCCGTACAGATCCAATATACCGCACCTGTCCCAGTTCTGCTTCGGCGTATGCGACGAGACATTCCCGGAAAGAGCAAAAGCGGCCGGACAGAGTATCATCGTAGGCGGCAACAACTACGGACAGGGATCATCCAGAGAGCATGCCGCACTGGTACCGCTTTATCTGGGCGTTCGCGCTGTCATCACCAAGAGCTTCGCCCGGATCCACGTGGCAAATCTGATCAACGCGGGCATCATGCCGCTGACCTTTAAAAATCCGGACGATTATGACCGGATCAGCCAGGGCGACACCCTGAAGCTTTCCGGCGTATATGCAGGTATGGACAGCGGAGAGATCACCCTGACCGATGTGACCACCGGAGAGGAATTCACCCTGGTGTGCAGCTTTACCGAACGCCAGAAGGACATCCTGAAGGCGGGAAGCCTGCTGAAATACGTGGCATTACAATAGAGATTCAAGATACGGCCGGGAAGGCGGACGGCGGAGCCCTCTGCTTTCCGGCAAAAAGGAGACAGATACGAAGATGACAAATCAGGAATACATAGAACAGGCCTGTCAGCAGTTCAAGGCGCTGATGGAGGAACAGCTGGCCAGAACCGAAAAAATGGAAAAAGGGAGCAGCCCGAAGGACTTTACCGCAATGGATCAGATCACAGTGGGCATTGTCGGAGGCGACGGCATCGGCCCTATCATCATGGAGCAGGCCGAGAGGCTTCTGAGAAAGATCATGGCTGAGGAAATCGAAAGGGGCAGGATTGTCCTGAAGAAGATCGACGGCCTGACCATCGAAAACAGAATGGCTGTGGGCAAAGCCGTGCCTGACGACGTGCTGGCCCAGATCAAAGCCTGCGACGTGCTGCTGAAGGGTCCTACCACGACGCCGAAGGGAGGCACCATGGAGAGCGCCAATGTGACGCTGCGCAGAGAACTTGACCTTTATGCCAATGTCCGTCCGGTACAGGTTCCGGAAGAAGGCATCGACTGGATCTTCTACAGAGAGAACACCGAGGGCGAATACGTCCTGGGCAGCAGAGGTGTGGAGATTCCGGGCAAGCTGGCCATGGACTTCAAGGTTACCACTGAGCCGGGCACCCGCAGGATCGCCAGAGCGGCTTTCGAATATGCAAAGGCCAACGGCAAGACCAGCGTGTCCATCGTCACAAAGGCCAACATCATGAAGAAGACAGACGGAAATTTCACCCGCATCTGCCACGAGGTTGCAGAGGATTATCCTGGAATCAAGGCTGATGACTGGTACATCGACATCATGACCGCAAACCTGGTCAACAAAGACATCCGCAGCAGCTTCCAGGTCTTCGTCCTGCCGAATCTGTACGGCGACATCATCACCGATGAGGCCGCAGAGATCCAGGGCGGCGTGGGAACCGCCGGAAGCGCCAATATGGGTGACCAGTATGCCATGTTCGAGGCCATTCACGGCAGTGCACCCCGCATGATCGAGGACGGTCTGGGGGACTACGCAAACCCTTCCAGCATATTCAAGGCAGCAGAAATGATGCTCCGGCACATCGGCTTCACGGAAAAGGCCGACAGACTTGCAGCTGTCCTGGAAGAATGCAATGAAAAGGAAAAGAAGGTCGTCGTCACCGGCTTCGCCGACGGCGCAACCTGCAGAGAGTTTGCTGATTACGTGATGAGCAAACTGTAGGGCATAGACCGCTGTAAATCATAAATCACCTGGAACCGGAACACCTCTTCGTGCCTGCGCGCCGCAGGCCGGGGAGGTGTTTCGCTGTATCTTGCCATCCTGTGAAAACCCTGTTAAAATACAGATAAGAATGTTTTCGGCAGAAAGGGGAAGAAAACACCTGTGATCAAAGTAGATAAAATAAGAGAACTGACCAGGGATATCACATTTTCAAAAGGAGAGAAAATCTATCTGGAACGGGACCGGATCAGGCAGTTCGAAATAGAACAGCCTGACTGGGAACCGGAGATCGACTGCATCGATGGTTTTGTAAGAGGTTCGTCGCGGAACCTGTATTATGTTTACATCGAATACAACAGAGAAAAGGAAGAGGTGGAGACAGCAGACTGCGAGTGCCCGGCCTTTTCCAGCTATTCGGGACTCTGCAAGCACTGCGTGGCGATGCTGCTGCAGTACCGGTCGGAGCAGATCGGCAGCACCCTGCGGTCTGAGCGCCTCCTGCGCGAAAGAGAAGAGGAAATCTGGAGTGAGCGGCAGAAAAACTCCCGGCCGCCGGCTGGAAGGGCGGTGTATAAGAAGCAGACAAACCAGAGCATCATAGACCTGATGCAGGCCAGAACCAGAGAAAAGACGGCGCATCTCCTGCAGAAGGAGGTTTACGGGAAAGTCCGTCTGGAACCGTCCATCCTGATTTTCAAGGTGGGGATCAATACCAGAATCACCTGCGAGTTTAAAATCGGCGCAGACCGGATGTACGTGCTGAAAGATGTGTTTGAATTCGCCTGGAATCTGAAGCGGCGAAATGATTTCGCTTACGGGAAGAACCTGCAGTTTGTCCATACGCCGGAAAGCTTCGCGGAAGACTCCCGGGAGCTGGCAGGCTTTATCCTGAGCTGGGCGGAAAAACACGATGCAGAATGTTTCCGCCGGGACTGGTATTATCCGCAGACACAGAAGGTCCGTCAGATAGATCTGGACACGGAAGAGCTGGAAGCTCTGCTGGATGCTGCGGGAAGCCGCAGTGTGCACATGAGCGTGATGAATTATCCGCAGAAGGAATGGGTGATGTGCCGGCGGCCGCCGGAAGTCGGCTTTCTGATCAGAAAAGCTGAGGAAGGCATCGAGGTTTCCCACAATGCGTCAGCTCTGCTCTGCGGCGGAAAAAGCCTGATGTATTTTCATAACGGAGAGATTTTCCGTCTGGGGAAAAAGGGCCTCCTGCCGGTCTGGGAGCTTTTATCCTGTATGGATAATCCGATCAACAACCCGTTTTATGTTGCAGAAGAGGACATACCGGCTTTCTGCAGAATGTTCCTGCCGGCTCTGAAGAGCAGTTTCCCGGTAAGGATGGAGGACTTCGATGAGAGTCTGTATTCCATCGATGATGTGAAGTTTGCTTTCTATCTGGACGCACCGGAAAGCGATGTTATTGTCACCCGTGCAGAAGCGATATATGGTGACAAAAAATACAACCTGTTCCTGAATCATGGGGACGAAGGAAGCCGTGATCAGCTCCGTGAACTGGAAGTCAGAGAACTGGTCTCCGGCTGGCTGGGACAGGTGGACAGCATGACAGGAGATCTGATCATAGGCGGAGATGAGGATGCTGTCTGCGACCTTCTGACAGAAGGTATCGATGTCCTGTCGGAAATCGGAGAAGTCTATGTGTCAGAAAAGCTGAAAGGCATCAGCATCCGTCCGGCGCCGAAGGTATCTGTGGGCGTGTCCCTCAGCGGGGATCTGCTGGAGCTGACCATGTCAGCGGGAGACATTTCCCGGGACGAACTGGCGGAGATACTGGGCAGGTACAGGACAAAGAAGAAATATTACCGGCTGAAAAACGGAGATTTCCTTCAGATCGATGACGAGAGCATCGCCACCCTGGCGGAACTGCAGGAGGGTCTGGGACTCACCGGCAGGCAGCTCAGAGAGGAGCAGATACTCCTTCCGAAATACAGAGCTCTTTATCTGGACAGCCAGCTGCGGGAGAAAGCGGCGGTTCCTGCGGAGCGAAGCCGGGATTTCCGTGCCCTGATCAGGGATATGAAGACCGTGGAGGACAACGATTTCTCCGTGCCGGTCTCTCTGTCAAAGGTGCTCCGCAGCTATCAGGAGCAGGGTTTCCTGTGGCTGAAGACGCTGTCTCATAACGGCTTCGGCGGCATCCTGGCTGACGATATGGGTCTGGGCAAGACCCTGCAGGTCATCACTTACCTTCTTTCTGAACAGGAGGAAAAGGGTCAGGAGACGGGACCGGCTCTCATCGTCTGTCCAGCCTCCCTGGTCTATAACTGGGAAAGCGAAATTCACCGCTTTGCGCCGCAGCTGCACACCCATCTGATCACGGGAAGCGCCGCTGTGAGAAAGGACCTGATCAGGGACATCAGGCCCGGCGACATCTGTGTGACCAGCTACGACCTCCTGAAGCGGGATGTCAAAGCCTATCAGGACACCCTGTTCTCCTGCCAGGTCATCGACGAAGCCCAGTATATCAAAAACCACAGCACCCAGGCGGCGAAAGCCGTCAAGCAGATCCGGGCGGAGTTCAAAGTGGCCCTGACGGGAACGCCGGTGGAAAACCGGCTCAGCGAACTGTGGAGCATCTTCGATTATCTGATGCCGGGATTTCTGTATTCCTACGAGCGGTTCCGCAAGGAACTGGAGACTCCCGTGGTCCAGAACGGCGATCAGGCCGCTGCAGAAAGACTCAGAAAAATGTGCGGGCCTTTTATCCTGCGCCGCCTGAAACAGGACGTGCTCCACGATCTGCCGGACAAGATCGAAAAGAACATGGTCACACGGCTGGAGGGAGAGCAGCGGCGGCTGTACGACGCCCACGTGAAGCAGCTGCAGCTTTTCCTGGACGGAAGCAGCGACGAGGACTTTGCGGTTTCGAAAATCCAGATTCTTTCTCAGCTGACCAGACTGCGCCAGCTGTGCTGCGATCCTGCCCTGATGTACGAGGACTACAGAGGCGGTTCCGGCAAGCTGCAGATGTGCATGGAACTGATCGAAAATGCGGTCAGCGGCGGACATAAGATTCTGCTGTTCTCGCAGTTCACCTCCATGCTGGACAGAGTGGCCGTCTCCCTGCAGTCTGCCGGGATATCCTGTTATATGCTGACCGGCGCCACAGCCAGGGAGAAGAGACAGCAGCTGGTGCAGGCTTTCAACACGGACGACACTTCGGTCTTTCTGATCTCCCTGAAAGCAGGCGGTACCGGCCTGAACCTGACTGCGGCGGATATGGTCATACACTTCGATCCGTGGTGGAATCTGGCTGTTCAGAACCAGGCCACGGACAGAGCTCACCGCATCGGACAGAAAAAGGTGGTCACCGTGTATCGCCTCATCGCCCAGGATACCATCGAGGAAAAGATCGTCCAGCTTCAGGAGCGCAAAAAAGACCTGGCGGACCAGATCCTTGGCGCAGGCGACATGAGCAGCACCAGCTTCAGCAGAGAAGAACTGCTGGAACTGCTGGGGTAAGGAGCGG
>JBJESV010000055.1:0-42730 GCA_051882975.1 Emergencia sp. | reverse complement strand
TGAATGGAAAGTTCGCCTGTTTTAATCTGCGGCGATTGTTGTTTTCCTGGCGCTGACTTCACAGCCGGCATATTTCACCGGAACAGAATATGTATTTGTTTTGAATCGTTCGGAACATTTCTCCAGCGGCCTTCAGCAGGATTCCAGAATACAGCATCAAAACCATAGTGAGCACGCAATATAGCGTTCACTGAAATTACCGCCTTTATCACCTCTGAACCTAAGATTAAGTTCAGGGTAATATGAAAGTGGCTCACTTTTAGATTAGCATTTATACATTAATTCTTCTGCTTCATCCTGTTATGACAAAAAATGACTGAAAATGACAAAAAACAATTGATTTTTATAACGAGATGTGTATAATTAGATATGTTGTTGCTTTAGGCGACAGCTGGGATGGTAGGAATATGAGGGGCATTGCTTTTGGACTTGTTTTAAGGGGCAATTATCATAAACTGCCAGGCATAACTGTTTATTTTAGTGTTTTTAAAATCCGTTTTGAGACAATTTTGCATAGTTATGATATTTGCGCTTGACATACTTCAGTGGAAAGCGCTTTTTTCGTGGGAAAAAGGGAGGAATTTCGATGAATGCACAACTTTTACTGGAGCGGCTGCTGCAACAGTATCAGGAAAACTTTGACATAGAGAAGAATTATATTATCGACGGGTATACCTATGATGCACTTGCATCATTTAACGTTGCCAATGCCAGGTATGTGCTGGTTAAAAAAGCAGAGCTGTGGAGAGCCAACTGCTTTGAGTATATTCTTTTTGACTGTGCGGGAAGGCTGGACGAAGTGCATTTTGATATGGTTATGAAACATGTCAGGGAATATGTGGAACCGCAGCTTGTCCGCAGAGGTGAAAAGTATCCGGAAAAAGATCATATGTACACATATATGACCGTGATTATGCTTTGCGATAGCGGCATTGCAGAAGAGGCTGCCGGAAAACTGCAGAAAACAAAGCTGTATATCAATTATAAGCTGGCTATACGCGGTTACAGCGAACTCCGGCTTATAGCCATAGATACTCGCACGGGCGAGATTATAACGAATAAAGCAGCAAAGGCTTTTAAGAAAGAACTGAAAAAGCTGTTTTAAATATTTATACAGGAGGTTTTATTCAAATGAGTGGAACACTTATAGTAATCTGCGCAATTATCATCTTCATAATCGCGTATGTGACTTACGGATCCTGGCTTGCTAAACAGTGGGGCGTTGATCCGTCAAGAAAAACTCCGGCATTCGAGAATGAAGACGGAGTAGACTTTGTTCCGGCAAAGACACCCGTACTGCTGGGACATCATTTCTCATCTATCGCAGGAGCCGGCCCGATCAACGGACCGATTCAGGCGGCAATCTTCGGATGGGTGCCTGTTCTTCTGTGGATCGTCATCGGCGGTATATTCTTTGGTGCAGTACAGGACTTCTCAGCACTGTTTGCATCTGTCCGTCATGGAGGAAAATCACTGGGAGAGGTAATCCAGGAAAATATCAGCCACAAGTCAAAAATGTGCTTTACAGTATTTGCATGGCTGGTCCTGATTCTGGTAGTAGCTGCTTTCGCAGACATCGTTGCAGGAACATTTGCCGGTATTACTACGGACGCGGCAACAGGTACAACTGTTATCAATGACGCAAACGGTTCTGTCGCTACAGCATCACTGCTGTTCATACCGCTGGCTATATTGTTTGGATTTATGAACAGAAAGAGCAATAACCTGATTCTGAATACCGTTATCGGTGTTGGTCTCCTGGCATTATGTATTGCCATTGGCATCATGTGCCCGGTTCACTTTACCAAGAACGTATGGCTTATCGTAGTGTTTGCGTATATTTTCGTCGCTTCTGTAGCGCCGGTTTGGATTCTGCTTCAGCCTAGAGACTACCTCAACAGCTTCCTGCTGTATTTCCTGATCATTGCAGCTGTAGTCGGCATTGTATTTACGAATCCTACCGTTCAGTTACAGCCGTTCACAGGCTGGAACATCAATGGACAGACTCTGTTCCCGTTCCTGTTTATTACAGTAGCATGTGGTGCAGTATCAGGTTTCCACAGTCTGATCGGTTCAGGTACCACTTCCAAACAGCTCAGCAGTGAAAAAGACGCAAAGCTGATCGGTTACGGTTCTATGCTTATTGAATGCGTTCTGGCAGTAATCGCCCTTGTCTGTGTCGGAGTTTTAACTTCTGATGGTACTTATGCAGAAATAGGAACTCCTCCGCAGGTATTTGCGGCAGCAGTTAAATCATTCTTTGTTACACTTGGATTTGGAGACAGTGCAGCAACTGTTGTACAGACTATTATCCTGCTCGCTATTTCCGCTTTCGCACTTACTTCTCTGGATACAGCAACGAGACTCGGAAGATTCCTGTTCCAGGAACTGTTTGCCAAGAAAGACGGCAGCAAATCTGTTATGAACAATATGTACTTTGCAACACTGATTACAATTGGCGCTGCAGCACTTCTTACTGTTGCCGGATATGCAAAGATCTGGCCGCTTTTCGGTGCATGCAACCAGCTTGTATCCGTACCGGCATTTCTGGCGGTGGCATGCTGGCTCAAGAGAATCGGAAAGAACAACAAGATGCTTTATGTTCCGATGTTCTTCATGCTTGCTGCAACGGTAACAACTTTAGTTATGAAGTTCATCAGCAATGTACAGCTTCTGATGGCAGGAACAGGTACTGTTGTTGTTGAAGGTCTTCAGAGCGTTCTGATTGTTCCGATCCTGATTCTTACTATCGTTATGCTGGTAGACGGATTCAAAACTCTGTTTGGAAATCAGCATAAGGGAACAGCTGACCAGGCAGCATAACTCCTGCACTTGCAATGTAATACCTGATTCTAAAAAATATCCTTTCGGAGCGACGTTATTGTTTTCGCTGCTCCGGAAGGATATTTGTCAATTTATCCATGAAACTATTCTGTTTCACAGACTCCCGGAAGCTTTACCCTGATCCTGCCGATGCACTCCGGGCGGAAAAATATTTAAAACCTGTTGACTCTGACGTTACGTCATAGTATATACTCATAGTCGAGGGGGAGAAAATACAATGAAGCTTCATATAAAAGAATTTGCAGAACTGACAGGGGTGAGCGTGCGCACGCTGCACTATTACGACGAGATCGGACTTCTGAAACCGTCCGTCGTCGATAAACAGAACGGATACCGCCTTTACGACCAGCATGCTCTGAGGCGGATGCAGGAGATCCTGTTCTACCGGGAACTGGATTTTCCGCTGAAAGAGATCCGGATGATTTTATCCTCTCCCGACTATGACAGGGGAAAGGCGCTGAAAAGACAGAAACATCTTCTGATGCTGAAAAGGGACCGCCTGGAGCGGCTCATCTCAGCTCTTGACGGCGCAATGAAAGGAGAAATGATAAGCATGAATGTTTTTGACAACAGCGAATTTGAGGCGAAGCGGGGCGAATATGCCAGAGAAGCCAGGGAAAAGTGGGGCGATACGGCCGCATATAGGGAAAGTGCAGAAAAGACCGCAGGATATTCGGCGGACAAATGGAAGCAGGTGAACGCAGCTATGGACGAAAAAATTGCAGAATTTGCCCAATGCAGAGAAAAGGGCTATGCTCCCGACAGCCGGGAGGCACAGGCGCTGGTGAAAAGCTGGCAGGATTTCATCACGGCAAATTACTATAACTGCAGCAGAGAGATTCTCGCCGGCCTCGGCGAGATGTACGCAGCCGATGAGCGCTTCCGGGAGAATATAGACCGCTTTGGCGCGGGAACGGCACAGTTCATGTGCGATGCCATCAAAGTGTACTGCAGGTAACTGCACCGGATTCGCCCTCCGTGAATATAATACAGTGCGGGCACATGAGTCTGCCCGCACAGACGGGTGGCTCTGGCGCTGATTCTTACCGAGGTGGACTGCCAGGGTGAAGAGCATCAGAGAGGCTTCAAGGCCTTTACGGTTCCCGCCCATCAGAGCAGCGGCTGCCGGGATGTGGAGGTGAAATGCATCAGATTCGTCCTTCCGGAGGATCTGAACGTTTCAGGCTGCTGCAGCAAAGGCACCTGCAGGGGGATCTGCAGCAGGAGAAAATTCAAGGTGAGGGCCATCGCCCATTATATCGACAGCGGCTTTTCCTGCAGTGATGTGACCTTCTGAATCGGATAAAAAAGAAAAGCAGGAAGCCGTCTCCGGGCGTGGAGACGGCTTCTTTAACGCATAGCAATATGTAAGAAGTTATTGTTGTTTTCTCTCAGGTTCGCTTTCCTTCCAGAGCCGGTCGGCTGTGACAGCCCATTTCTCGGCGTACTCTGTGCACTTGCTGCAGAGATGTTCTGCGGATTCCGGCGCCTCCAGATCGGTGGATCTTGCACCGGTCTTTCTCACCATTTCCTGCAGTATCTCAGGATTTTCCAGCATCGGGCAAGGCCGCAGATGGTTGTCGTTAAACGGCTGTCCGTCGCGATATGCCAGGAACAGCGGCTGTTTCAGACATTCCAGAAGGGATTTTTCCTTGATGTTGGCCCCTGAATAGTGGATGAACACGCAAGGCTCCACATCGCCGTTGGCGTTGATGTGGCAGTATCTTTCGCCTGCAGCGATACATCCGTGAACGAATTCTCCGTCGTTCTGGAAGTCTATGGCGAAGAGCTCCTTGCCGCCGGTGAGGCCGCGGATTTCACGGACTTTGTGATACATGTATTCCCTCTGCTCAGGACTCAGCAGCAGATCGGTACCTGCCCCTGCCCCCACAGGCATGTAATGGAAATACCACGCGAAGACGCAGCCCTTTTCTATGAGCATATCCAGGAATTCGTCGCTGGTCACGGTCAGATAGTTGGCGCTGGTGTAGCAGATGGAGACTCCGAAAGGAATCCGTCTTGCATGCATCAGATCCATGGCGTCCAGTGCCTTCTGATAATGGCCTGCGCCTCTGCGTCCGTCGTTGCTTTCCTCAAAGCCTTCGATGCTGACAGAGACAAAGAAGTTGCCTACTCTCAGCAGGTCGCTGCAGAACTCCTCGTCGATGAGGGTTCCGTTGGTGAAGGCGTGGAAGGCGCAGTCGCTGTGCTTCTCGCAGAGCCTGATGATATCCTTCTTCTTGATCAGAGGCTCTCCTCCTGTAAAGAGGTATGCGTGAATGCCCAGTTCTTTTCCCTCGGTCACGATCTTATCCATATCTTCAAAAGAAAGATTCATCTTGTCGCCGTATTCTGCAGCCCAGCATCCCGTACAGTGCAGGTTGCAGGCCGTGGTCGGATCCATCAGGATGATCCATGGTATATTGCACTGATGCTTCTCTGACATAGCCACCGAGGTCTTGTATCCGCGGAAACCGGATTCGTAGCCGGCATTGAGCACAAAGGTCTTCAGAATGTGAGGATCCACATCGCGGAGAATCCGCTGTATGTAGTGAGCCCATTTGCTGTCCGG
The DNA here is from genome assembly GCA_051882975.1 of Emergencia sp. Taxonomy (GTDB): domain Bacteria; phylum Bacillota; class Clostridia; order Peptostreptococcales; family Anaerovoracaceae; genus Senimuribacter. Next base: position 37,314 of record JBJESV010000055.1, on the reverse strand, counting down.
GTCGTCCAGAAGATCTCTCAGCATCTGGAAAGAGGAAGGCTGCCATGCATCGCCGAGAATCTTCTCCATCATGTCGATGAGAGGCATGAACACCTCTTTCGGATCCTGATCCTGTCCCTTGTTGATGATGGAGTCCAGAATCCTGCCGAATGCCTTTCGTTCGATTTTATGTTTTATATTCAATGCCATAAAAAACACCTCCTGTTCAATATGTTTTAATACCGCATTTTGCTGACATGCATTCTCTCCTGATTATAACTATAACACTGCCGGAAAAAAAGAACATAGCCGAAATCAGGGCTTTGTATGGATTTTAGACATTTCGGATAAAGTGTCGGACCGGAGGCCGGCGGGCAGAGATGCAGGATGCGGCGGCGGATGGAAGGGGACTCTCAGAAGGTCCTGCGCATCTTTTTTTGCTGATTTTCTTGACAGCACAGAAAAAACGTAGTATCATATCTTCCATAGTTAGTCATGACTAACTATGGCGGCAGACAGGCGTCTGTAAAGAGAAAATACGACAGAAACGGAGAAGAAAAATGTCTGAAGATATGATGGTGCTGCACTGTGCACCGACCCTTGCAGGGCTGAAAACCGGAAATATTGTGAACTGCAGCTTTGACGATGAGGAGGAGATGAGGGACAGCCTCAGAGGCTGGAACCGGATGCTGGGGAAGAAAGGTCTCCGCGTATTGCCTCTGCGGTACAGGAACAACACGGCGCTGGTCTATGTATATCGTCCGGCGCACCTGCTGCGCGATCTGCAGCACGAGACTGCCGGCAGGCTGCTGCAGGAACGGGGCTATACTGTGGAAAAGCCCGGCCGGTGTATCACCCGTCTCAGGGAGAGGCTGGGTGAAAACGGGGAATTCCCCCACGAAATCGGCCTGTTCCTGGGATATCCGCCGGAAGACGTATGCGGTTTTATCGAAAAGAAACAGGAGAGCAAATGCACCGGATGCTGGAAGGTGTACGGAGACGCAGATGCGGCGCAGAAGATCTTTGACCGGTACAGAAAATGCACTGCTCTCTACTGCGGCCAGCTTGCAAAGGGCAGGCCTGTGGAAAGGCTGACGGTCCGCGGCTGACATGCGGGCAGACGGCGGATCCGGCAAAGAAAATACCAGATTCCCTATGAAACATGCAATAAAATCTCCCTGCAGGTGTGGTAGAATGATGCCATAAGCACAGGGAGGTTTTTTTATGATTGGAATCGGAATCGACACCGGCGGCACCTGCACCGATGCGGTTGTCTTTGATACACAGGAACATAGAGTGCTGTCGCAGTACAAGACGCTGACGACCAGGCAGGATCTGCGCATCGGCATCATCAGAGCGCTGGGAGGTCTGTCCCGGCAGCTGGTGGACAGAGCGGATTACATTTCTCTTTCCACAACCCTGGCCACCAATGCATGCATAGAGAGTAAAGGAGGCAGGGCGAAGCTGGTATTCATAGGCGTAAAGCCTGCACTGGTGGAGAAAATGCGAGGCGAGTACGGTCTTCCTCCTCTGGATGAGATTCTGTTTCTGCCCGGAGATCCCCTCCAGGACGACCAGCCGGAGCCGGACTGGGAAGCTTTTGCCCGGGATGCGGCAGAGATCTTTGCCGGATTTGACAGCGCTGCTGTCGTACAGATGAATCCCAGGTACAATGACGGAGCATATGAGAATGAGGCAGAGAGAATCATCCGGGAGCAGGCCGGAATTCCGTGCGTCAGAGGATATGATCTCTATCAGGAGCTGAACGTGCAGAAGCGAGGCGCTACGGCGCTGCTGAATGCCAGGCTGCTGCCTGTGATGGAGGAGTTCTTCAGAGCTGTGGATGAATCTCTGGCGGAGATGGGAATCGATCTGCCCATGGTCATCGTCAGAAGTGACGGAAGCATTATGAGCAGGGAGTTTGCGGCCTGCCGGCCGGTGGAGACGCTCCTCTGCGGACCTGCAGCCAGCATCATCGGCGCCATGGAGCTTTCCGGCACTCCGGATGCGCTCATCGTGGATATGGGAGGAACCACCAGCGATGTTGCTGTGATAAAGGAAGGCATGCCGGTGGAGGCCGCTTCGGGCATATCCATCGGATCGTGGAAGACCATGGTGAAAGGAGTGTCCATAGATACCTTTGCCCTGGGAGGCGACACCGCTGTCAGATGCAGGGGCAGAGAACCGTATCTGGATCAGCGCAGGCAGGTGCCTCTGTGCATGCTGGCCCGGGATTATCCTCAGGTACTGAAACGTCTGAAGACGCTGGTGCACATGGATCAGGCCTTCAGCTATCCTGCCTGTGAGTTCTTTCTGCTTCTGAACCGGCCGGAGGATCTGTCGGCCTACACCGTCAGCGAGCAGCGTTTCATCAGAGGACTGGAAGGAGGCCCGCTGATCTGGAAAGAAGCTGCAGAGGCGGCACGCATCAGTCCCCATGTTCTGAATATGAAGAGGCTGGAGGATGAGGGCATCGTCATCCGATCCGGGGTCACGCCGACGGATGCAATGCACGTTCTGGGCGATTTCACCCGATATGACAGCCAGGCCAGCGCTCTGGGCATGGACTACCTGGCCACGGTGACAAAGAGCAGCAGAGATCAGGTCTGCCGCCGTATCTACGGCCTGGTGAAATCCAGGATGTACAGCAATCTGGTGCGGATTTTCATGAAATACGAGACGGGAAGAGAGATGAACGCAGACGAGGCCGAAAACCTGGAGAAGCTGACATCCTTTATCTTTGAAAAAGGCGGGGAGAATCCGGCAGACCGGTTCATCTGCCCGGCTTTCACAACGCCGATGAAGCTGATCGGCATAGGTGCGCCGACGGCTGTCTTTCTGAAAGATGTGGCGGAGCTGATGGGAACAGAGGCGGAGTTCCCGCCGGACGGAAAAGTGGCAAACGCCATCGGCGCAGCCGTAGGAAACGTGAGCACGGAGTGCGTGATTCGGATCGAGCCGTATAAAGGAGTCAGAAGCTCCTATCTGACCTATATCATCAGCGGCGGACCGAAGTCTTTCTCCATGGCTGAATACGGGGATGCCCTGGCTGAGGCCCGCAGACTGGCAGAAGAAGGGGCTCTGCAGAGAGCCCGGCAGCAGGGCGCTTCCGGCAAAATCGAAGTGGAGGTCACTGTGGAGGAAAACCGGTATCGTAAAAGCCGGCGGAATACAGACGACCTGATCGAAACCCTGGTGAAGGCCAGGGCCATATCCGGAGCCGGAAGCGCGGAATGACCTGTCTGTACTGCCGGATCAGATACGGACTATCTCAGCCACAGTCAGAACGCCGTCCGAGACGGTGAAGCGGATATCGAAGCCGGAGAATTCCAGCCCGTAGATTCTGTCCGGATCGTCCTGGTAGGCGGGGCGGGGATCCTGGGCGAGGACTTCCAGCAGACCGGTGCGAAGCTTCTCCGGGACCTGCATCAGAAGCCGGTCAGGGCAGTCCACCTGCAGGCGGTAGTCCTGCGTCTGCTTTTGGAAGCCGTATACCGCATCGGGGTGACAGTCACCGCTGATATAAGGTTTGATATCGAAGATGGGGGTGCCGTCCAGCAGATCAGCTCCGGCGACCCGGATGACAGGACCCTTCTGCGGGTCCTTTTCTATGGAAAGAATCCTTACCGATGAAAGTCCCAGAGCATTGGGCCGGAACGGAGAACGGGTGGCAAATACACCGACTCTCCTGTTGCCGCCCAGACGGGGAGGACGGACGGTGGGGTGCCACGGCGCATCGGCATTTTCTGAGAACTGCCAGATCAGCCACAGGTGAGAGAAACCCTCCAGTCCGCGGAGGGCATCAGGATTTCTGAACTCCTCCTCAAAGACGATGACGGATTCCAGAGACGGAGCGAGACCGCTCTGACGGGGAATGCCGAATTTGCCTGTAAAGGGGCTTTCTATATGAGCAATCTGCTGCAGATGATAACTGATGTGGCGGTTCATTGTGACGGTTCCTTTCTGAAAATGTTTTTCTTCGTTTATTATACATGATTTTTTCCTCAGATGCACCATCCGGACGGTTTTTGTGGTAAACTGATATCATATTCAGGAAAAGAGAGGCGCATATGAAATCGACAAGAGAACAGAAAATGATCCTGGGCGTGGTGCTGATCACCGCATTTCTGACCACCTTCATGGGAAGTGCACTGAACCTTTCCATCCCCAGGCTGGAGACGGAGTTTCAGGCCGGCGCGACGCTGATCGGCTGGGTCGTCACGGCCTATACCCTTTCGGTGGCGGCCATGAGCGTGCCCTTTGGAAAGATTGCAGATATAACGGGAAGGCGGAAGATTCTTCTGGCGGGCATAGGCCTGTTTGCCGTCTTCTCTCTGCTCTGCGCTATGGCACAGAACATGTGGATGCTGCTTCTGCTCCGGGTGCTGCAGGGCATTTTCGCATCTATGATCTTTGCTACCAACAATGCCATACTCATCAGTTCCTATCCGGCGGAGCAGCGGGGAAGGGTGCTGGGACTGTCCACGGCTGCCGTCTATGTGGGCCTTTCGGCAGGACCGGTGGCAGGAGGATTTCTCAATCACTATGCAGGATGGCGTTCCATCTTCGTCGTGACTGCGGTAATCGCCGTGACAGCTCTGCTGCTTGGAATAAAAAATATACCGCAAAAGGAGAACGGGGGAGAGAAGCTTCGTCCCGACGGAGCAGGGAATTTCCTCTATATAGCCTCCGTCACGGTGACTCTTTACGGTCTGAGCAGCCTGTCCGTCCTCAGGTACGGATGGCTCATCTTTCTGGCCGGGCTGGTGCTGGGAGCAGCCTTCGTATATGTGGAAATGCGGGCTGAAAACCCTGTCATCCGTATCTCCATGTTCACGAAGGATGCGGCTTTCACCCTGTCTAATCTTGCGGCGCTTCTCAATTACGGAGCGACCTTTGCCATCAGCTATCTGATGAGTATCTATCTTCAGGTGGTCATGGGTTTTTCCTCTCAGACGGCAGGTCTGATCCTCATTGCCCAGCCGGTAATGCAGGCTCTGTTCTCTCCGATGATGGGAAGACTGTCTGACCGGATCGCGCCGTATAAGCTGGCCAGCGCAGGCATGGGTTTCTGCGTGGCAGGTCTGATCATGTTCTTTCTGGTGGACCTGGATACAGATCTCTGGTTTATCGTGGCGGCACTGGTCTTCTCGGGCTTCGGCTTTGCCCTCTTTTCATCGCCTAACACCAATGCCATTATGGCCTGTGTAGAAAAAAGGGACTACAGCGTGGCCAACTCCATCCTGGCCACCATGCGGACCGTGGGGCAGAGCTCCAGCATGGCCGTGGTGACTGTGGTGGTTGGCTTCACCATGGGAAACACATCCCTGGACAGTGCATCTCCGGCTGCCCTGGTGCACACCATGCACATCGCATTCCTGATCTTCATCGTACTTTGCATTCTCGGAGTCTTCATGTCCCTGAAGAGGGGAAAGGAAAAGGCCGGACAGGGCGAGTAAAACCATATGGACGGAATAAAAAAGACTGTATGCAGCTGCCGGCTGGTGATCCGGTACCGCATACAGTCTTTTATCGTGATTACTTAGATTTCATTTCCAGGGAACTGCGGAATGCCGGCAAAGCCTTTCTGCAGATCCTCATCGCTCGGGATGTAGTCGGTCATGGTGCCGTCGTTGAACTGCTCGTAGGCTTTCAGATCGAAGTAGCCGGTTCCGGTCAGTCCGAAGAGGATGGTCTTTTCTTCTCCGGTCTCCTTGCACTTCAGAGCCTCGTCGATGGCAACCTTGATGGCGTGGCTGCTTTCCGGAGCAGGGAGAATACCTTCGGTTCTTGCGAATTCTTCTGCCGCCCTGAACACTTCCGTCTGCTCTGCACTGCGCGCTTCCATGAGACCCTGATCGTAGAGTTCAGAGAGGATGGAGCTCATGCCGTGATATCTCAGGCCGCCTGCGTGGTTCGGTGAAGGGATGAAGCCGCTGCCCAGGGTGTACATCTTTGCCAGCGGGCATACCATGCCTGTGTCGCAGAAATCGTATACGTATTTTCCGCGGGTCAGGCTCGGGCAGGATGCCGGTTCCACGGCGATGAACTGATAGTCGGCTTCACCGCGGAGTTTTTCACCCATGAACGGTGAAATCAATCCGCCCAGGTTGGAGCCGCCGCCGGCACAGCCGATGATCACATCCGGCTTGATGCCGTATTTGTCCATGGCTGTCTTTGTCTCCAGACCGATGACGCTCTGGTGGAGGAGAACCTGAGACAGCACGCTGCCCAGAACGTATCTGTAGCCTTCTCTGGTAGTCGCAGCTTCTACGGCTTCGGAGATGGCGCAGCCCAGGCTTCCGGTGGTTCCCGGATGCTCTGCCAGGATCTTCTTGCCGATCTGTGTGGTTTCAGAAGGGGAAGGAGTGACGTTGGCGCCGTAGGTCCTCATGACCTCTCTTCTGAACGGCTTCTGCTCGTAGGATACCTTTACCATGAACACATCGCAATCCAGACCCAGATATGCGCATGCCATGGAAAGGGCGGTGCCCCACTGGCCGGCGCCTGTCTCTGTGGTCACGCCTTTGAGACCCTGTTTCTTGGCATAGTAGGCCTGGGCGATGGCGGAATTCAGCTTGTGGCTTCCGCTGGTGTTGTTTCCCTCAAATTTATAGTAGATCTTTGCAGGGGTCTGCAGCTTCTCCTCCAGGCAGTAGGCTCTGACCAGAGGGGAAGGACGGTACATCTTGTAGAAGTCCTGAATCTCCTGCGGGATATCGAAATAAGGGGTCGTGTCATCCAGTTCCTGCTTTACCAGTTCGTCGCAGAAGACGCCGCGGAGCTCTTCAAAGGTCATAGGCTGCAGGGTGCCCGGATTCAGCAGAGGTGCAGGCTTTTTCTTCATGTCGGCGCGGACGTTGTAGTACTGCGTCGGCATCTCGCTTTCTTCCAGGTAGATTTTGTAGGGAATCTTGTTTACTTCTTTGCTCATTGTTTTTTTCTCCTTTCGCTTTTAGACGGACAGGAGCTGAGGAAAGGCCAGACCTGACGAAGGCCGGTTCTGGCGGGACCAATAAAAAACTCCTGTCCCAGACAAACTTCTGCTGGGACAAGAGTAATAAGTTCTCTTGCGGTGCCACCCGGCTTGACAGCGTGTTACACACTGCCCACTCTGCGCATACCATCATATGCCGATTTTGTTAACGGAGTATCTTCTCCGGCGCCCCTACTGACCGTCAAAGGGTGTCTGGCTGACTGCCGCCCTCGTCACAGCGTTCGGTTTGCCCTCAGGAGTCCATTCGGCTCTGTCTTTTCCTGCTGCAATCTCACCATCTGCAGCTCTCTCAAAGGTAAGTATCAAAGCTTACTACTCTCCCTCAAAGGTTTGTCTGTTATTTAATTTTCTCCATATTAACATGATGCATGGGAACTGTCAATAGAAATTTGTGAAAAAGCACAATGTTTTTTAAAAATACATGGTGGGAGTAAACAAATTCTGAGAATGAAGCGGATAGAACCGGCCAGGCACATTTACCGGCCGGGGTGCATATGCATAACATATAGAAATATGTTTTTCAGGAGCTGATAGAGATATGAATGGAATCACCTGGGCCCTTCTGGGGACCCTGTTTACATTTTCCGTGACCACGCTGGGCGCACTCAATGTCTTCTGGGTGAAAAAAGAGGTCAGCGACACGGTGCAGTGCGCATTTCTGGGTTTTGCCGGCGGCGTCATGATCGCCGCATCGGTCTGGTCCCTGCTGCTTCCCGGCATTCAGCGTGCCGATGAGGCGGGGCAGATCAGCTGGCTGGTCATGAGCGGAGGCTTTCTGCTGGGAGTGGGAGTGCTGCTGGCCGCCGACGGCATGCTGCGCCGCCGCTGTGAGGCACGTCTGGCCTCAGGGGGCATCGCAAGCCTGAAGCAGAGCACCATGATGCTGATTACGGCCATCACCATACACAATATTCCCGAGGGCATGGCTGTAGGCCTGGCCTTCGCTCTGGCCATGAGCGCACCGGAGGATCCGTCTCTCTTTTCCGGCGCCCTGGCTCTGGCTCTGGGCATCGGCATACAGAACTATCCGGAGGGGACAGCCGTGGCTCTGCCTCTGATCAGAGACGGTATGGGAAAGAAAAAGGCTTTTCTCTGCGGCAGCATGTCTGCTCTGGTGGAGCCGGTCTTCGGCGTTCTCGCAGCGGTTCTCGCCAGTATTGTCACCCCGCTGATGCCTCTGCTGTTAGCTTTTGCGGCCGGAACCATGATCTATGTGGTGGTTCAGGAACTGCTGCCGGAAGCAAGGCTCTGCAGCGGAGACAAGACTGCTACATTAGGGTTCGTCGCAGGTTTTCTGGTCATGATGATCCTGGATGTCAGTCTGGGATGAGGACGGATCACCGCACCTGGCCGTTTCCGCGCAGGATGTATTTGCTGGATACCAGCTGATCTGCTCCCATAGGTCCCCGGGCGTGGAGCTTCTGGGTAGAGATTCCGATCTCTGCGCCCAGCCCCATCTCTCCGCCGTCAGTGAAACGGGTGGATGCATTGTGATAGACGGCTGCGGAATCCACACAGGCGAGAAAACGGGCCGCAGCCTCTTCGTCCTCGGTGATGATTGCTTCGCTGTGACGGGTGGAATACTTTTCTATGTGAGCCATGGCTTCGTCCATGGAATCCACAACTCTGATTCCCATGATGTAGTCCAGGTATTCCCGGTTCCAGTCGTCCTCGTCTGCGGCGGCGGCCTCAGGCAGAATACGCCTTGCGGCTTCGTCTCCGCGGAGCTGAACGCCCTTTTCCTCCAGGCGCGCAGCGATGACAGGCAGCGCCTTATCTGCGATGTCCCTGTGGATCAGAATCTTTTCCGCCGCATTGCATACGGACGGACGGGACGTCTTGGCATTGAAGATGATATCGGCCGCCATATTCACATCAGCGGCTCTGTCCACATAGATATGGCAGTTGCCGCTTCCGGTCTCGATGACCGGGACTTTAGCGTTTTCCACCACGGAGCGGATCAGTCCCGCGCCGCCCCGGGGAATCAGCACGTCCAGATATTCTGTCAGGCCCATCATCTCTTCTGCAGAAGCGCGGGAGGTGTCCTCCACCAGCTGTATGCAGTTTGTATCCAGTCCGGAGCCCGACAGAGCATCCCGCATCACGTCTGCGATGGCTTTGTTGGAATGGAAAGCCTCCTTTCCTCCGCGCAGAATGCAGGCGTTGCCTGCTCTGATGCAGAGGGCTGCACAGTCGCTGGTCACATTGGGACGGGCCTCAAAGATGATGCCCACCACGCCCAGAGGAACGGTGATCTTTTCTATATGCAGACCGTTGGGACGGTCGCGGCTTTCCAGAATCCGGCCTACAGGATCAGGCCATGCAGCCACGGCCTGAACGCCTTCCGCCATGCCGCGGATACGGCTTTCATCGAGAGTCAGACGGTCGATCATGGACGGAGAAAGCACGCCTTCTGCCGCAGCGATGTCCTGTGCATTGGCCGCAAGGATCTCGTCCTTTCGGGAAAGCAGAGCCGCTGCGATACGCGTCAGAGCACCGGCTTTCGTCTCATCGGAAGCGGTCCTCAGCTCTCTTGCGGCATCCTTTGCCAGCATGCCCATCTTTTCCATAGGTGTTTTTTCTGTAATCAGTGCCATCTCTTATTCCTCCTGACAGTCAAAAAATGTTCCGACGTCCTCACCGTCAAAAAGGGCGTACAGATGTGACGGATTCTCCCCTTTTATGATGCAGCACGGAATGCCGGATTCCGCGGCGATCTCTGCTGCTGAGATCTTGGTGGCCATGCCGCCGGTTCCGAAAGCGGAGCCTGCGCCGCCTGCCAGTGCCCGGATCCGCTGGTCTATGACGGGAACAAAGGGGATGCGGCGGGCGTTTTCATCTCTGCGGGGATCGCTGTCGTAGAGACCGTCGATATCGGTCAGAATGACCAGCAGATCGGCGTCGATCAGTCCTGCCACGATGGCGGAAAGAGTGTCGTTGTCGCCGAAATGGCTTCCTTCCAGCTCATCAGTGGCGACGGTATCGTTTTCGTTGACGATAGGAATGATGCCCATGTCAAGCAGTTCGCCGAAGGTGTTCTGCACGTTCCTCCGTCCCTTGGGACTGTCTACGACATCGGCGGTCAGGAGCACCTGGGCCACGGTGTGGTTGTATTCTCCGAAGAGCTTGTCATACATGAACATCAGCTCGCACTGGCCAATGGCCGCGAGAGCCTGTTTCCTGCTGGTTTCTTCGGGGCGTGTCTTCAGACCCAGTTTGCCGACGCCCACGCCGATAGCGCCTGAAGAGACCAGGATGATCTCTCTGCCCGCATTCTGCAGGTCGCTGAGGACCTTGCAGAGACCTTCGATGTGACGGATATTCAGTTTGCCGCTCTTATGGGTAAGGGTGGAGGTCCCTACCTTGACCACCACCCTGCGGCTTTCCATAATCTTATTTCGATTCATTCAAAATCTCCAGACTTCTGTCTAAAATTCCATTGATATGTGCGATCAGCGTACCGTAATTGGTGAAGGCGACACCTGCTGACCGGGCCAGTTCCATCCGGTAGAGCATTTCTCTCTCCGTGAGCATGCAGCCGCCGCAGTGAACGACCAGAGCATATCGCTGCAGATCTTCTTCTCTGCGCGGAAACTGTCCGCCGCTGGTGAAATCAAAGTCCAGCTTTTTCCCGGTATAGCCTTCTATCCAGCCGGGCAGCTTGACGGTTCCGATGTCCTCGCACTGCCTGTGATGGGTGCAGCCTTCGGATATCAGAATTCTGTCGCCGTCTTTCAGCGCTGTCAGGTGATGAGCGCCTGCCGCGGCCGTCTCCAGGATCCCTTTGAAACGGGCGAAGAGGATGGAGAAGGAAGTCAGCTTCACCGACGGCGGCACGATCTCCTTCACCTGATGGAAGGCCTGGCTGTCGGTGACCACCAGTGCCGGAGGCGCCTTCAGAGCTGCCAGGCATCCGGCCAGCTGGGGAACCTGGGTGACCAGACATACCGCATGGACATCCAGAATGTCGCGGATGGTCTGCACCTGCGGCAGGATCATCCTTCCCTTTGGAGCGGAGCTGTCGATAGGCGTGACCAGGATCACGATATCCTCCGGTGAAAGCCTGTCTCCGATAATCTTCTTTTCTGACTCCAGAGGTTTTGCTGCCAGGGCAATCTTTTCCTTCAGTTCGCCGATGCCCTGTCCGGTCAGTGCACTGACCGGGATACAGGGCGTTCCCTCAGGCAGCGCTCCGGCTGCAGCGGACGGGGAAGGGGCAAGGTCTCCCTTGTTTAGAGCAACGATATAGGGAATTCTGTGGAGACGGAACTGATGGAGCATTTCCAGGTCCTCCGGGGCAGGACCGGCGGTCTGGTCTATGACCAGGACCGCCATATCCGTCTTTGCGAGAACCTCATAGCTCTTTTCAACACGTTTGCTGCCGACATCGCCGCTGTCGTCGATGCCCGGTGTATCGATGATGACCACAGGCCCCAGGGGAAGCAGCTCCATGGCCTTTTTCACAGGGTCTGTGGTGGTGCCTTTCACTTCGCTGACGATGGAGAGATCCTGTCCGGTAACGGCGTTGACGATGCTGGACTTGCCGGCGTTGCGCCTGCCGAAGAAACCGATATGAATCCGGTTTGCAGAAGGAGTCTGGTTAAAATCTGAAGTCTCTCTTGCCATGTTCGATCTCCTTGATGTATTCTTCCGCGATCTTGCGGACTTTTTCCTTTGGAATGTTGTCCAGTTCCTTATGGATCAGCGCTTCACCCACTGCCCTTGTTTCCGGTGCGGCGTAATCGACCAGATACTCTTTCAGGGTCATCAGGGCATTCGGATGACAGCAGTTCTGAATCTGACCGCTCTTGCACAGGCTCATGAACCTGTCTCCGGTACGGCCTTCTCTGTAGCAGGCTGTGCAGAAGCTCGGAATATATCCCATATCCATGAGCCATTTGACGACTTCGTCCAGAGTACGCCTGTCGTCTGTCTCAAACTGGGCGGAATTTTCTTCTTCCGGCTCATCTGTATCGTATCCGCCTACGGAAGTCTTGGATGCGCCGCTGATCTGGGAGATGCCCAGATGCAGAGCTCTGGCCCGCATCTCTTTGCTCTCGCGGGTGCTCATGATCATGCCGGTATAAGGAACAGCAATGCGGATGATGGCGATAATCTTTGCGAAAAGATCGTCGGTGATACCGCCGTCCACACCGCCGTTGAAGTCTGTCGGATCAACATCCTCGGCCGGTCTGACTCTAGGAACGCTGATGGTGTGCGGTCCCACGCCGTGAACGGCTTCCAGATGCTCAGCATGCATCAGCAGGCCGGCAAGCTCGTAGCGGTACATTTCCAGTCCGAACAGCACGCCCAGTCCCACGTCGTCGATGCCGCCCTCCATGGCTCTGTCCATGGCCTCCGTATGCCATGCGTAGTTGTGCTTAGGTCCTGTCGGATGAAGCTTTTCATAGCTTTCCTTGTGATAGGTCTCCTGGAACAGAATATAGGTGCCGATGCCGGCTTCCTTCAGCATTCTGTATTCCTCCACGGTGGTTGCCGCGATGTTGACGTTGACGCGGCGGATGGCGCCGTTCTTGTGATTGATGGAATATACGGTTTTAATGCATTCCAGTATGTATTCGATCGGGTTGTTGACAGGATCTTCTCCTGCCTCCAGAGCCAGGCGCTTGTGCCCCATGTCCTGCAGAGCGATGACTTCTCTGCGGATATCCTCCTGGGTCAGCTTCTTTCTGGCGATATGCTTGTTCTGGTGATGATATGGACAGTAAACGCAGCCGTTGACGCAGTAGTTGGAAAGATACAGCGGCGCAAACATGACGATGCGGTTGCCGTAGAAGTCTTTCTTGATCTGTTCTGCCAGGGAGCAGATCTCCTTTGTGATCTCCTCGTCCTCGCAGGCGAGAAGCACGGAAGCCTCCCTGTGATCGATGCCTTTTCTCAAAGCGGCCTTGTCCAGGATCTGTCGGATCAGTTCCTTGTTGTCTTTGTTCTCATCTGCATATGCAAGGGAGTCCATGACCTCGTCATGACAGATGAATTCTTCTGCTTTCAGTGATTTTGGATCATACATTTCTTTATCTTCCTTTCTTTCGGGTCAGAAGGCATCTCTCTGAGACGGCCTGCTTTCCCGTTAGTGTTTATTTATACCAGAGAGTCGCCTCGTCCGGTGACTATCTCGTAACCGATTCTGTGCATAGACTGCTTCAGGTGGGAGAGGCTTTCGGCGGCCTCGTCTCCCGTAGCGATCTTGTTGTCGTAGAGCATGTATTTCTTCCGCACATCCTGAGGCGAAAGATTGGGCATGACCACATTGGCGCCCGCCAGGATGCCCCGTTCTCTGCCGTCTGACTCTGCAGTGCCCAGAGCTGTGGTCGCCGGAAGGAGAACCTTCGGCAGCAGCAGTCTGATGATGGAAAGAAGCCGGACTGTCAGCCGGGCCGAGCCTGCCGGCATATCTTCGAAAGGTGTTCCGGCGGCGGGCAGAAAAGGCCCTATACCGACCATATGAGGCTGAAATTCACGGATGAAATGCAGTTCCCTGACCAGATGATCCAGGGTCTGTCCGGGAGTTCCCACCATGAATCCGCAGCCGGTCTGAAATCCGATCTCCCGCAGCTGACGCAGACAGGAGAGTCTGTGCTCCAGGGTCATCTCTTCAGGATGAAGCATTCTGTAGTGACGGCTGTCTGCCGTCTCGTGCCGGAGAAGATATCTGTCTGCTCCCGCATCATACAGAGCCTGGTAGCTTTCTCTGCTCCGTTCGCCTGCAGAGACCGTGATGGCGCAGTCGGGATATGCGGCGCGTATTCTGCCGATGAGATCCGTCAGCCTGTCGTCGTTCCACCAGGGATCCTCGCCGCCCTGCAGGACAAAGGTCCGAAAGCCCAGCTCATAGCCTGCCCGGCAGCAGTCCAGAATCTGCTCCGGCGTCAGCCGGTAGCGGCTCACTTCTCTGTGGCTTCTGCGTATGCCGCAGTAGAAGCAGTCCCTGCCGCAGATATTGGTGAATTCGATGAGTCCGCGGATGAATACTCCGCTGCCGTAGTATCTGCGTCGAACAGCGTCTGCCTCTGCGGCAAGAAGAGATGCGGTCTCTTCACCGGTATCGGCCAGCAGCGCCTTCAGAGCTGCATCCTCCGGCATGATGCCGGATTTCAGCTGCTCAACGGTATGAATCGTTTCTGTCATTTTATTCACCGGCATATGCCACCTTGCTGCTGACGCCCTGCAGTCTGCCGATCCGGCCTGACAGAGCGTTAATCACGTCAGGGGGAGCGTCCACAGCCACGCTGATGATGTGCATGTTCTTCTCCTTGTATGGAAGACCCATCCTGCCGATGATATAGCCGCTGTAGGCATGGAGTATCTCGTTGAGGATCTCCGCTGCCGCAGCATCCTTTATGATGATGGCGATAAGCGCAACTCTGGTTTCCATAGGCGTCTCCTTTCTGTCAGTTCAGGCTGCCGGTCCTGTATCGTAATATTTTAACATAAAATTCAGTATATTTATATACCCTTTTTGCATATTTCAATCATCTCTGTCACATTCTGATACGGCCGGAAAAACTCCGGACCAGGCGCGGCGGCTGGATTCGCAGTTAGTCCGTTGACCTGACCCGGGATTTGATGTATACTAAAAAATAGTTATTTTATTCAGAAGGAGCATGATAGTTATGGGAAAAAACAAAGCTCTGCTGGTCATCGACATGCAGGTGGATTTTGTGACGGGGACTCTGGCAAATGAAGAGGCGCAGAGAATCATCGGCGCAGTTGAAAGCAAGATCAGAAGATATCAGGAAGAGGGACTGCCGGTGTTCTTCACCAGAGATACCCACGATGGAGACTATATGCAGACACAGGAAGGCAGAATGCTGCCTGTGCAGCACTGCATCAGGGGAAGCGAAGGCTGGCAGATTGTGCCTGAGCTGAGAAAATATGCAGAAGAGAATGCAGTCCTCGACAAGCCGGCTTTCGGCTGCATGGAGCTGCCGATCTGGCTCATGGACAGAGTGGGATCCATGCCGGAGGAGATCGAGGTCATCGGGGTCTGTACAGATATCTGTGTGATTTCCAACTGCATGATTCTGAAAGCGGCTTTTCCGGAGACGCTGATCAGGGTGGACAGCGCATGCTGTGCAGGTGTGAGCTGCGAAAGCCATGCCAATGCCCTTGAAGCCATGAAAGCCTGTCAGATCATCGTAGAGTGATTTTTTACAGAGAAAAGAAAAAAGAGGTGATAGAAATGTACGAATTTGATGCAGAATCCGTAAAGAATCAGGTCGTGGAATGGATACGCGGTTTCTTTGAAGAAAACGGAAAGGACTGCAAGGCCGTGGTCGCTGTCAGCGGCGGCAAGGACAGTTCTGTAGTGGCAGCCCTTTGCGCAGAAGCCCTGGGAAAGGACAGGGTGTTCGGCGTGCTGCTTCCCAACGGAGAACAGGCGGACATCGATGCGTCCAGGCTGCTGGTTTCCCATCTTGGAATAGACCACTGCGTCATCAATATAAAGGACAGCTTTGACGGCATGATGGACCAGCTTGCATCGCAGATGCCGGTCGATGTGACGAAGCAGACCAGAACCAATCTGCCTGCAAGACTGAGGATGGCGGCCACTTATGCCGTGGCACAGTCCATGAACGGCCGTGTGGCCAATACCTGCAATCTGTCAGAAGACTGGGTGGGATATGCAACGAGATACGGCGACGGAGCCGGAGATTTCAGCCCGCTGTCCCGCCTGACGGTGCAGGAGGTCAAGGCAGTGGGCAGAGAGCTGGGACTGCCTGAAAAGCTGGTGGAAAAGACGCCGATTGACGGTCTGTCAGGGCTGACAGACGAGGAAAACCTGGGCTTTACCTATGCGGTTCTGGACAAGTACATCCGCACCGGAGTCTGTGAGGATGCGGAGACAAAGGCGAAGATCGACCAGAAGAGAAAGATGAACAGATTCAAGCTGGAGCTGATGCCGTTTTTCGACTATGACGGACCGGTAAAAGCGGCAGACTGATGAACTGTCAGGAGGAGATTATGAAGCTATCTGAGATTTTTCCGGGAATATCCGGAGCAGAAGACAGAGAAATAGAGGGAATCTGTATCGATTCCAGAAAGGCCGGAACAGGGGATCTGTTCTTCTGCCTCAAAGGGCTGGAGGCAGACGGTCACCGTTTTGCGCAAAAAGCCTGCGAAGCAGGAGCTGCCGCGGTGGTTCATTCTGACGATTTAGAGAAGCTGCCGGGCATCACGTATATCCGGGTGGAGGATACAGGCGCTGAGCTGAACAGGGTATGCGATCTGTTTTTCGGACATCCCAGCAGAAGGATGACGGTGTTCGGCGTGACCGGAACCAACGGGAAGACCACGACCACCAGCATCATCAGCGATGTGTACGGAAAGACCCATCCCTGCGGGTATATGGGGACCATAGCGGTGAGATACGGCGATGTTTCCAGAGTGCCCAACCTGACCACGCCCGATGCGCTGGAGATCCACAGCAGCCTGAAGGAGATGGCAGAGCACGGAATGGAGGCGGTGGCCATGGAAGTCAGCTCCCACGGACTCGCCATGGGAAGAACGGATTCTGTGGATTTCGACGTCGCTATCTTCACCAATCTGACCTATGATCATCTGGATTATCACAAGACCATGGAACAGTATTTCGAGGCAAAGAAGCTGCTGTTCAGTCATATGAAGCCGGAAGGTGTCTGCGTGCTCAATGCGGACGATGTGAGTTTCGGAGAGCTGGCGGAGGCTGCATCCTGCAGATATGTCTCCTACGGAATCAAAGCGGACGCCGACTATCGCGGGGAGGATGTGAAGCTTTCTCCTTCCGGAACGGAGTTCACCCTGGTCTGCGGCGGAAAGCGCTATCCAGTGAAGACCAATCTGGTGGCCCTTTACAATATCTATAATCTGCTGGGCGCAATCGCCGGCATGCATCAGGCAGGCATGGCCATCGAGGAGATGCTGCCGCGCCTTGATCATATCGCCCAGGTGGACGGCCGCATGGAGATCATCGACGAGGGACAGGACTTCCATCTGATCGTCGACTACGCCCATACCCCGGACGGATTCGAGAAGGTGTTCCAGTATGCGCGGGAGATCACGGGAGAAGGAAAGATCTATTCTGTCTTCGGCTGTGCCGGCAAGCGCGACAAGGTCAAGAGAAAGGTGCTGGGCGAGATCGCAGGCAGATACTGCAGCCGCGTCTTTGTGACCGAAGAGGATCCCCGCAGCGAAAAGGCGGAGGACATCGCAGAAGCCATCATGGCAGGTGCGGGAGCGGAACGGTCCGAGTTTATCCCTGACCGCTTTGAGGCCATTGAGAAGGCAATCCGGACGGCGAAGGCGGGAGACTGCGTGCTGATTCTGGGCAAAGGCGATGAGCCGTATATGTACTACGAGCACGGCAGGGAGCCGTGGATGGGTGACAACAATGCAGCCAGAGAGGCTGTGAAACATCTGGAAAAACAGAACTGAAAAAAGAACACCGGCCGGGATTGATATGATCCGGCCGGTGCATTTTATTTTTTTGGGATTCTGTCCGGAAAGCGACTATCTTACCGCGGCCTCCAGGGCCAGACGCATCATGTCGGTGAAGGCGGTCTGACGTTCTTCCACGGTAGCTTTGTCGCCGGTTACGAAGTGATCGCTGATGGTCATCATTGCCAGGGCGTTTCTGCTGTGATAGGCGGCGTTCATATACAGTGCGGCGGCTTCCATCTCCACGGCAAGGACATCCATGGATGCCCACTGCTTCCACCAGTCGTCTCCCAGCTCGTAGAAGACGTCACAGGAAACGGTGTTTCCGGCTTTGAACGGAATCTCGTTTTCGGCGCCGGCGTCCATGACTTTTTTCAGCAGCTCAAAGCTGGCGGACGGTGAATACTGTCCCGGCAGGCTGAAGGCGTGCTGATAGCGTGAATCCGTGGAGGCAGCCAGGGTGACAAGAATGTCTCCGACGGAGAGTTTCTCGTGGAAAGCGCCGGCAGTGCCGATGCGGATGATGTTCTCCACGTCATATTCTGTGAAAAGCTCCCAGGAGTAGATGCCCATGGACGGCATGCCCATGCCGCTTCCCTGGACAGATACGGGAACGCCCTTATAGGTGCCTGTGTATCCGTACATGTTGCGGATCTGGGAATATCTTACGGGGCTGTCCAGGAAATTCTCAGCGATGAACTGAGCACGGAGCGGATCGCCGGGCATGAGAACAGTCTTTGCGATCTGGCCCTTTTCTGCGCCAATGTGTAAACTCATAGTATGATTCTCCTTCCTGATAATAGAAAAACCGATGGGAGACACATCCATCGGTTTCTTGCTCTCGCATGTGTATTTAACTTATACACTGGTGGGGACGGGTGAGACTTATTTTGCTGCTTTTGCAGCGTTGAATCTTTTCGTCAGTCTGGAAACCTTGCGGGAAGCAGCCTTCTTGTTAAGAGTTCCCTTAGCAGCAGCCTGCATCAGCTTCTTCTCAGCTGCTCTCAGCTTCTCAGCTGCAGCATCGAAATCACCGGATGCTAAAGCGACATCAAAGTCCTTTAATGCGGCCTTCACATGGTCCTTAACTCTTCTGTTTCTTGCAGTTTTCTTGTCGATTACTTTGATTCTTTTTTTTGCGGATTTAATGTTTGCCATAATTTTTCACCCCACTATTAAATTTTTAGCATTTTTTTAGCTAAATTCGCACATTTTAGTATATACGAAGATCATATGAATTGCAAGAGAAAAAACGGACACGGAGGAGAAAAAATGAAGTACAGAACAGACCTGGCGGTGGAAGGTGTCGAAAACCTGTCGGAATCAGGGGTGCGGCCCGGTGAAAAGGACGGGATCATCATAGAAAAAGAGGAGATTGATGAAGATATCAGGGTCACCACCATCGACATCGTCAATTTCAAAGGAGAGGCTCTGCTGGGCAAGCCCTGCGGGCGCTATGTGACCATGGAGGTCAGAGGAATCACCGATGAGAAGGAGGATATCACCGGGAGGGCGTCTGCGGCTCTGGCGGCACAGCTGTCTGAAATGGTGAAATACAGACGGGGTCTGAAGGTGCTGGCAGTGGGTCTGGGAAATCAGAATGTGACACCGGACAGTCTGGGACCGGCAGCGGTGTCCGGAATCAGAATCACCAGCCATCTGTTTCAGCTCTTCGGCTATGACGGGGATGAGGAGATCTCCTGCGTCAGCGCTCTGGCGCCGGGGGTCACGGCCTCGACAGGCATGGAGACAGCGGAGCTGATCGCAAAGGCTGCAGAGGTGGCGCAGCCCGATGTGGTCATCGCCATAGATTCCCTGGCAGCCCGCAACATCGAAAGGGTCAGCACCACCATCCAGCTCAGCGATACAGGCATCGCACCGGGAGCAGGCATGGGCAATATGAGAAAGGAACTCAACGAAAAGACACTGGGCGCAAAGGTCATCGCCATCGGCGTGCCCACCGTCATAGATTCGGCCACTGTCATCATGGAGGCTCTGGAAGAACTGGAAGTGGAGGAGAAGGCTGCGGCGGACTATCTGGCGGGAAGACGCTTTGACATGGTGGTGACTTCCACGGATATAGACCTGGTCATCCGGTCTTTTTCTGAGATTATCGCAAACGCTGTTAATATAACTCTCCATCCCGGCATATACTCTTAGAGTACGCATTTGAGACAAATGAATTTCCGGGGGCGTTATGGGTAAAAAAAATCTGACTATTCTTTTCATGTTCATCTATCTGGCAAGTATCGCCGTACTGCTGAAGGGCATAAGCGGGCAGGCGTCTGCCGGTGATCTGACGGCGCTGTGCCTGGAGAGCAGTCTGCCCTGCATGGATGTGGTCGCCTCAGAGACGGAGAGCGGAGAGCAGCCGGCAGATAAAGACGATGAGGGGGATAAGAGCGACGGAAAGGCGAAGCAGTCGGCCAAAGCCGTGAAGTCTTCAGACGGCAAGCCGAAAGTGCTCATCTATCACACCCACGCCACAGAAAGCTACCTGCCTGCCTCTTCGGGCAATTACCATACGACAGAGGAGGAAAACACGGTCCGCGATGCGGGAAATGTTCTGGCAGAGACACTGGAGTCGGAAGGCATCGCCGTAATCCACGACAAGACCCTTCATGACAATCCTTCCTACAACAATTCCTATTCCAGAAGCTTTGAGACAGTCAAGGCGATCCTGGCGGAGAATCCCTCCATAGAGTGCATCATAGATCTGCACAGAGACGCCACTGCGGCGGAATCGGCAGGACCTGTGCAGAAGGTGGAAGGGGAAAACTGTGCAGTCTATTCCTACGTCATCAGCAGCACCACCGATACCTACAGGGAGAACAAGGCTTTTCTGAACCGGCTCAACGCCATCGGGCAGTCCAGGTATGACGGCTATACGGGAAACATACTGGAGCGTCCTTACTGGTATAATCAGGAGCTTTCCGGAAAATCGGTGCTGATCGAGATGGGAAACAACAGAAACAATATCAGAGATGTGAGAGCATGTGCAAAGGTCTTCGGGAAGATCCTTGCGGAGGCCCTGCAGGAGTGACAGGTCCGGAACACCATGCGGCCGGATGAGAAAGGAGGCTTCCTGTGAAAACATTTAAAAAATCTGCGGTCATCTTTCTCCTGTTTTTACTGGGGACTCTGTCGGTCATTCACGTGGACAGGCAGTGTCAGGCCGCTGCGGCAAACGGGATGTCCATCATAGGAAATATGGAAAAATTCATTGAAAATTACAGGTGATTGCTATAGAATATAAAGCATACAGACAGCATTCTAAAGAGAGGTACTTATGGATTATCAGAAATATATCAGGAATTTCAGTATTATCGCTCACATCGACCACGGCAAATCCACCCTGGCCGACAGAATTATAGAGAACACAGGGCTTGTGGCTCACCGGGACATGAAGGAGCAGTTCCTCGACAACATGGAACTGGAGCGTGAGAGAGGCATCACCATCAAGCTGCAGACGACCCGTCTCGTCTACAAGGCGCAGGACGGGAATGAATATATTTTCAATCTCATCGACACGCCGGGGCATGTGGACTTTACATACGAAGTGTCCAGAAGCCTTGCAGCCTGCGAAGGAGCAGTGCTGGTCGTCGATTCCACACAGGGGGTCGAAGCCCAGACCATGGCCAACGTGTATCTGGCTCTGGAAGAGGATCTGGAGATCCTGCCGTGCCTGAACAAGATCGACCTTGCCAGCTCCAGGCCGGATGAGACGAAAGAGGAAATCGAAGAGATGATCGGCATCGATGCATCGGAAGCACCTCTTGTCTCCGCAAAGGAGGGCATAGGCATCGAAGAGCTTCTGGAAGCCGTCGTGAAGAACATCCCTGCGCCGGAAGGCGATCCGGACGGGAAGCTGAAGGCGCTGATCTTCGACTCGGTATACGACAATTACAAGGGCGTGGTCATCTATACCCGTATCTTTGACGGACAGGTCAAGGTGGGAGATATGATACGCCTGATGAATACGAAGAAAAAGTACGAGGTTACGGAAGTGGGCGTCATGGCGCCGGGCCATGTGCCGACCAGATTCCTGCGGGCAGGCGAGGTAGGTTATATCTGCGCCTCCATCAAGCAGGTCAGAGACGCCCGGGTGGGCGACACAATCACGCTGGACAGCGATCCTACGGAGGAGGCTCTGCCTGGATACAAGAAGGTTCAGTCCATGGTCTACTGCGGAATCTATCCTGCAGAGGGAGAAAAGTACGAAGGCGTCAAGGACGCTCTGGAAAAGCTGCAGGTCAACGATGCGGCCTTCCTCTTCGAACCTGAGACTTCCACCGCCCTGGGCTTCGGCTTCCGCTGCGGGTTCCTGGGACTGCTTCACATGGAAATCATCGTGGAACGTCTGGAACGGGAATTCGGACTGGCTGTCATTACCACATCGCCGAGCGTCGTGTACAAGGTGGTCATGACTGACGGCAGCGTGGAGATGATTCAGAATCCGACCAATCTGCCTGAGCCTGCGGCCATCGATCACATCGAGGAGCCCATCGTCAAAGCGGATATCATGATCCCGAAGGAATATGTGGGTTCCATTATGGAACTCTGTCAGGAGCGCCGCGGAAAGATGCTCCATATGGAATATATCACAGAAAGCAGAGTGCAGCTTCACTACGAACTTCCGCTCAACGAAGTCATCTACGATTTCTTCGATGCCCTGAAATCCAAAACCAGAGGCTACGGCTCCCTGGACTACGAATTCGTCCGCTACGAGAAATCCCAGCTGGTCAAGCTGGACGTGCTTCTCAACAAGGAGCTGGTGGATGCATTTTCCATGATCGTCCACGAATCCAAAGCATATGCCAGAGGCCGCTTTGTCTGCGAGAAGCTGAAGGAGATCATCCCGATGCACCAGTTCGAGGTTCCGATTCAGGCAGCCATCGGACAGAAGGTCATCGCCAGAGAGACGGTCAAGGCCTACCGCAAGGATGTCATCGCCAAGTGCTACGGCGGCGATATCTCCAGAAAGAAGAAACTGCTGGAGAAGCAGAAAGAAGGAAAGAAGCGCATGAGACAGTTCGGCAAGGTGGAGGTTCCGCAGGAAGCCTTCACTGCTGTACTGAAATACGATGACAATAAGTAAACGATGAAGAAACTGGGAATCTATATCCATATTCCTTTCTGCCTGGCAAAGTGCCGCTACTGCGGATTCTACTCCCGGGGCGGCGCCTCTGCGGCGGAGATGGAGACATATGTGGAATCGCTGATATGCGATATAGAAGAATACGGCCGCATTTATGGGGACGGCTGTCGCGTGGATACGGTTTTTCTCGGCGGAGGCACGCCTTCCATACTGCCTGCGGGAGCGGTCTCCCGGATCATGGGCAGTCTGCGGGCGGCCTTTTTCGTAGAGGAAGATGCAGAGATCACCATGGAATCCAATCCGAAGACGCTGACAGAGGCCGGTCTGGAAGAGTACCGCCGTTCCGGCGTGAACCGGCTTTCCATAGGGGTGCAGTCTCTGGACAGAGGCTGTCTGGAACGTCTGGGCCGCGTACATACGGCGGAGGATTTTCTGGAAAACTACCGCCTTGCCAGGAACTGCGGTTTTGATAATATAAATGTGGATCTCATGTTTGCGGTTCCGGGGCATACCATGGAGATCTGGATGGATACCCTGGAGCGGATCATCGGCCTGTCGCCGGAGCATATATCCTTTTACAGTCTGCAGATCGAGGAGGGAACGCCTTTTTACGATATGCTGCGGACGGGCGAGATAGAGGAGATTCCGGACGACCTTGACCGCCGGATGTATCATCGGGCCATAGCCGTGATGAAAGAGGCCGGCTATGAGCATTACGAGATATCCAACTGCGCAAAGCCGGGATACCGGTGCCGCCACAACCTGAAGTACTGGTCCATGGACGACTATCTGGGAATCGGGGCGGCGGCCAGCAGTTTTGCAGGCGGAGTGCGCTTTTCTGAGGCTCCTCTGATGGAATTTCACGAGAACACCCTGGAGGATACGGCCGGAGAGTTCGTGTTCACGGGACTGAGAAAGACCTGCGGCATACGTTTTGATGATTTCCGAAGGATAACGGGGCAGGACTTCTGGCAGTATTTCGGATCGCGCCGCGGCGAACTGGAGGAATTCTTCAAAGCGGGGCAGCTGATCGAAACTCCGGAAGGACTCAGACTCAGTGAAAAGGGCATAGATGTTTCCAACCGCATCATGGCGGTTTTCGTATAATTGTTGCTGGAGAAGGCCCGGAGCGGGCCGGAGATAAAGGAGCGGAACATGGACAAGTACATCTTAGCACTGGATCAGGGAACCACCAGTTCCCGTTCCATCATCTACGACAGACAGGGAAGAATGATCAGCGTGGCGCAGAAGGAGTTTCACCAGTATTATCCTCACGACGGATGGGTGGAACACGATGCCGGTGAGATCTGGTCGACGCAGATGACCGTAGCTCACGAGGCCATGCTGAAAGCCGGTCTGACCTACCGGAATATCGAGGCGATCGGTATAACCAACCAGAGAGAGACCACGGTGGTCTGGGACAGGCATACCGGTGAGCCGGTCTGCAACGCCATCGTGTGGCAGTGCCGCCGCACCGCGGAATATGCGGATTCTCTGAAGGCCCGCGGTCTGACGGATAAGATCAGAGAAAAGACGGGACTGCTCATCGACGCATATTTCAGCGGCACCAAGCTGCGCTGGATACTGGAGAATGTGGAAGGTGCGCGGGAGCGTGCAGAGGCCGGAGAACTGCTTTTCGGCACCATAGAAACCTGGCTCATCTGGAAGATGACCGGCGGCAGGGTTCATGTGACAGACTATTCCAACGCATCCAGGACCATGATGTTCAATATTCACACACTGCAGTGGGACG
Organism: Emergencia sp.; assembly: GCA_051882975.1. Taxonomy (GTDB): domain Bacteria; phylum Bacillota; class Clostridia; order Peptostreptococcales; family Anaerovoracaceae; genus Senimuribacter. The sequence continues at coordinate 13,050 of JBJESV010000055.1, read as the reverse complement.
ACGAGATCCTGGAAATTCTGGATATACCCAGGTGCATGCTGCCGCAGCCTGTGCCTTCCAGTCAGGTTTACGGAGAGACGGAACCTACTCTGTTTGCCGGTCCGGTGAAGATCGCCGGTGCGGCGGGAGATCAGCAGGCGGCCCTGTTCGGACAGACCTGCTTCGATGCCGGCGAGGCCAAGTGTACTTACGGAACGGGAAGCTTTCTGCTTCTGAACACCGGTGAAAAACCTGCTGCTTCCGGAAACGGCCTTCTGACCACCATAGCATGGGGACTGGACGGAAAGGTCAACTACGCCCTGGAAGGTTCCGTGTTCGTATGCGGTGCGGCAATCCAGTGGCTCCGGGACGAGCTGGATATCATGGAAAACTCTGCAGATTCAGAGGCCATGGCGCTTTCTGTGAAGGATTCAGCAGGTGTGTTTGTGGTGCCGGCTTTCGTGGGTCTGGGTGCGCCTTACTGGGATCCTTATGCCCGGGGCGCCATCTTCGGACTGACCCGGGGAGCGGGAAAAAACCATCTGGTCAGAGCGACCCTGGAGTCCCTGGCCTATCAGACGGTGGATCTGCTTTCTGCCATGTCTTCTGACCTGGGCAGAGAACTGGTCTCCCTGAAGGTGGACGGAGGAGCCTGCGCCAACAGTTTCCTGATGCAGTTTCAGTCGGATGTCCTGGGGAAAGAGGTCCTGCGCCCTCAGTGTATCGAGACGACATCTCTGGGAGCAGCCTATCTCGCAGGGCTTGCCTGCGGTTACTGGAAGAACCAGGAGGACGTTCTGGAGAACTGGCAGATCGATCGCAGATTTACGCCTGCGATGACGGAGGAGGAGCGCAGCCGTTATCTGGCCGGCTGGCACAAGGCGGTTGACCGCAGCCGGGGCTGGGCAAAGGAATAAACGGATAAATATATATCCTGTGAAAAGGAAGAATTCTGTGTTAAAATATGCTCAGGAGGTGACCGTATGGAAAACAGAGATTATGATACGAACAGAGAAGCAGAGAATACCCCAAACACCACCATGGTGGACTTCGATTACGACCGGTATGCGGAAGTGGAAAAAAGATCCGTCAACACCAGAGCTGTGGCAGCGCTGACCCTGGGGATATTCTCCATCATCCTTGCTGTACCCTATCTGCCTGTGGGTGCGGGATTCGGCATTGCAGGCATCATCTTCGCGGTTCTCGCCATGAAGAGAGAGCCGGACAGGAGAGGAATGGCCATCGCCGGGCTGGTATGCTCCATCGTCGGCCTTCTGATTGCAGCGGCGGTGATTCTGGCCGTCGTGTTCTATGCGGATGTGCTGGGAACATTCTTTTCGGAACTGTAACATGAGGAATATCGGCTCAGCCGGTTTCAAAGGAGATTATATACAATGAAAAAAGATTTTTATTACTTATCGGCAGACGGCGCCACACAGATACACGCTTCGGAATGGATACCGGAGGGTGAGGTTCGAGCTGTTCTGCAGATCAGCCACGGCATGGTGGAATATGCCGGCCGCTATGACCGCTTCGCGGAATATCTCAACCGGCAGGGAATCTATGTGACAGCCAACGATCATCTGGGACACGGAGAATCCGTGACGGGAGATGAGAAACACGGCTATTTCGGTCACCCTGACGGCAATGAGCATGTCATAGAGGATATCCACAGACTGCGGAAACTGACCGTGGAAAAATATCCGGATGTTCCGTACTTTATGATGGGGCACAGCATGGGATCCTTTCTGATCCGGCAGTATATGATGCTTCACGGAGAGGGACTTGCGGGTGTCATCGTCATGGGAACGGGTACACAGCCTGCTCCCGTTCTGGCTCTGGGCAAGTTCATCTGCAGAGCGGTGGCGGCATGCAGAGGATGGGATCATCGCAGCAGACTGGTCCACAGCATGGCCTTTGCATCCAACAACAAGAAATTTACTCCTGCCCGTACAGAGTATGACTGGCTGACAAAGGATGAGAAGATTGTCGATGTGTATATGAAGGATCCGTGGTGCACTTTCATGTTCACCGTCAACGGCTTTTATCAGATGTTCCGCGGAATCCAGTTTATCCAGAAAAAGGAGAACATAGACAGAATTCCAAAGGGGCTGCCTGTGTTCATCGTCTCCGGTGCAGAGGACCCTGTGGGCGGTTTCGGCAAAGGTGTCAAAGCGGTCTTTGAATCGTACCGGGCAGCCGGTCTTCAGGATGTGACCATGAAACTCTACGATACGGACCGGCATGAGATCCTCAACGAGTTGGACTACGAGACTGTATCGGAAGATCTGAAGAACTGGATCGAAAAGTACATATAATATATGCATATATAAACTGAAACCTGCTGAGGAAAGTCATGCACTTTTTCCATAGCAGGTTTTCTTTTTTCTGACATCGGAAAACGAAATATCGCTTCTCAGCTTACAGGCTCTGCCGGATCACACCGCCGCCTGCCACGGTATCGCCGTCGTAGAGGACTACGGCCTGTCCGGGTGTGACGGCTCTCTGCGGTTCATCGAAAGTGATCTGCAGAGTGTCTTCATCGGTCTGAATGACCTGCGCCGGCTGCGGAATATGGCCGTAACGGATCTGAGCCCGGAGCCTGACAGGCTCGGTCAGCTCGGGAACAGAGATCAGATTGATGTCCCCTGCGGTAAGGGCGCGTGTGTAGAGGCTGCTTTCCGGTCCGAGGACCACCGTGTTGTCATCGGGACGGATCTCCTTTACATACATGGGCTGAGGAAAAGCTATTCCCAGGCCCTTTCTCTGACCGATGGTGTAGTGTATGATGCCTTTATGCCGTCCGAGGACACGTCCGCTTTCATCGGTAAAATCACCGGCAGGGCAGGTGCGCCCTGTGTAAGCTGTGATGAAGTCGGCGTAGCTTCCGCTCTGCACAAAGCAGATATCCTGGCTGTCGTGCTTTCTCGCGTTGATAAAACCCTGCTCTTCGGCGATACGGCGCGTCTGGGCCTTTGTCATGTCGCCCAGCGGGAAAATGGTGTGCGCCAGCTGCTCCTGAGTCATGGTGTAGAGCACATAGCTCTGATCCTTCGACGGATCCGCAGCTTTTTTCAGAAGATAGCGGCCGCTGTTTTCGTCCTGACAGATCCTGGCATAGTGACCGGTCACCACATAATCCAGATCCAGTTCCTTTGCACGGACAAACAGTTTATCGAATTTCAGAAAGCGGTTGCACCTGATGCAGGGGTTGGGTGTACGTCCGTTTTCGTAATCCCGGACGAAGGGATCCATCACGTCTTCTCTGAATCGCTGGGAGAAGTTGAAGACATAATGGCGGATGCCGATGGATCCTGCCACCGCTTCCGCATCTAAGACATCGTCCAGACTGCAGCAGGTGTGGCTGCGGCTGATGCCGACATCCTCATTGTGAAACAGCTTCATAGTCACACCGATACAGTCAAAACCTCTCTCTTTCATCAGCCAGGCGCTGACGCTGGAATCCACACCGCCGCTCATGGCGATCAGTGCCCGTTTGTTATTCATGGAGAATCACCCCGTTTCCGCCGCAGTCCCGACAGACATCCCCACGGGAAGTGACGATATGATAACCGCTCATTTCCACCCGGTTCTCCAAGCAGTGTCTGCATGCAGCGGACTCGTCGCCGGTACAGATCTTGTTATCGTAAAGCTGATAAAGCTTTCGCACGGAAACCGGAGAAAGATTGGGCATGACCACATTGGCGCCTGCCTTCAGCCCTTTCTCGCGGCCGCCGGGATCCAGTGTGCCCAGCGCTGTCGTGGCCGGAATCAGCGCATACGGGAACATGAGGCGTAAAATGGCGATCATCCGCAGGGTCAGTTCCAGACTTCCGTTGTCAAACTGGGAAAAAGGCGTGTTTCCGGCGGTCAGGTAGGGTCCGATCCCGATCATGTCCGGCTGAAGCCGCTGTAGAAAACGCAGATCGCAGACCAGATTCTCCGGTGTCTGAAATGGAGCGCCTGCCATGAAACCGGCGCCAACCTGATATCCGATCTCTTTCAGATCAAAGAGACACTGCATCCGGTTTTCCAGCTGCATTTCTGCAGGGTGAAGCATCCTGTAGTGGACCAGATCAGCGGTTTCGTGACGGAGCAGGTATCTGTCCGCACCGGCGTCAAACAGGGCCTGGTAGCTCTGGCGGGTTCTTTCGCCGAGAGAAAGGGTGATGGCGCAGTCAGGGAACATCTGCCGTATTTCGGATACTATATCGCAGAGAATCTCATCTGTGAAAAAGGGATCTTCGCCGCTCTGCAGCACAAAGGTGCGGAAACCCAGAGTATACCCTTCGAAGCAGCAGGCAAGTATTTCGTCTTTTGTCAGACGGTAACGCACCACCTGGCGGCTGCTTCTGCGTATGCCGCAGTAGAAGCAGTCGTTTCTGCAGTAGTTTGAGAACTCGATGAGTCCCCGGATATAGACGTCTTCTCCGTAACTGCCGCGCCGTACCTGATCGGCGGCATAAAAGAGCTCCTGATCATATTCGTCTGTGGAGATCAGACCGGCCAGCTGTCTGTCGGTCCAGTCTGAGATTTTCGTAAACATTGCTTATCGCCCTCTCTGCATTACACATTATACCTATATGAATTATATGAAATAAAGATACACCAAAGACGGTATGTTTGTCAAGTATAAATCAGAGAGGCATTGCCGGACCTGAGATCCGGCAATGCCTCTCTTGTGATGTTTCAGCCGCCGGCCCGGGGCGCGGAGGTCTGAACAGGTATGAACGGTCAGATGATGTCTGCGATCTCCTCGAAGGTCTTCTTCTTCAGGACAGGCAGCTCGTAGTCAGGATCAGGCTTCCCGACGACAAGGACCATGACAGGGGTTTCCCCTTCCGGTCTGCCCAGCAGCTCTCTCAGGAAAGTCGGCGGAGCCGGCGTATAGGTCAGGCTGACCAGTCCTGCATTTCGTATCGCATTGATCAGCATGCCCATGGCGATGCCGATGGATTCGTTGACATAGTAGTTCTTGTCCTTAGTTCCATCTTCCAGGATGCTGTAGTACTCCTTGAAGATGACGATGAGACATGGCGCTTCCGTAAGGAAAGGCTTCTCCCAGTTGACAGACAGCTTGTTCAGGTCTGCCTGCCATTCCTCTGTGATCATGTTGTCGTAGAAATTCTTCTCGACTTTTTCGCTCTCTTCACGGATACGCTGCTTCATGGCAGGATCTGTGACGATGCTGAAATGCCACGGCTGCTTATCGGCGCCGCTTGGCGCGGTTCCTGCAGTCAGCACACAGTTTTTAATGACTTCCATATCGATGGGATCAGGAAGAAATTTTCTGTAGGTGCGCCGCCTGCGGGACTCTTCCAGTAACTTCTTTGATTTTTCTAACATAACTCAATTCCTCCTGTTACTTTACCTAATTAAAAGATTAACATAAAGAAGGGTTGTCTTCAAGGAAAAATCTTCATAAAATTAACACAAAAAAATTTTAAATTCCTGTTGACATTACGGCCTGCAAGTAGTAAATTATATATAGTGATTAGCACTCGTGAAGAGTGAGTGCTAATAAGAAGACCGGTGAAGAACCGGGAACCTTCTGTATTCACGATGAGAGGTGAAAGAGATGGAATTAACAGAGAGAAAACTGAAAATTCTGCAGGCGATCATCAGCGACTACGTCAGATCTGCAGAGCCTGTTGGTTCGAGAACCCTTTCCAAGAAGTTCGATCTGGGCATCAGCCCGGCGACGATCAGAAACGAGATGAGCGATCTGGAGGAAATGGGTTATCTGACTCATCCCCACACATCAGCGGGCAGAGTACCTTCAGACAAAGCATACAGATTATATGTCAACAGCATGATGGAGAGACATGAGCTGACTCCCAGAGAAAAGAATCTCATAGCAGAACGTCTCCGGGCCAATGTCAACGAATTTGACGAGACCATCCGGCATGCTGCAAGGCTCCTTTCGGAGATAACCAATCTCACATCCTTTGCCATGACGCCGACGAAGAACGAGGATACGCTGAAATTCATCAACCTGCTGCCTGTAGACGAACATACGGTGGTACTGATGATCGTGTCGGAGAGCGGGCGCATTTCAAATACAGCTCTGAAGCTGAAGGTTCCTTACACAGAAGAGGGACTTCAGATTCTGGCAAAGAACATGACCTACAACTATAACGGGAAGAAGATAACCGATGTGCTGCGCAACCATATCATTGCCAGTTTCGAATCGGATATCGAAGCCATGAGCAAGCTGGCGGAGAATATCATGCCGAACTTCATGAAAACGCTGGAAGATATGCTCAACGTCAACCTCTATATGGACGGACTGACTAACATCTTCGATATTCCGGAGTACAACGATCTGGAAAAGGCCCGCAGCTTCCTGTCCATGCTGGATAAGAAAGAGGACTTCACCAAGAAGCTTCTGGAGAGAGAAGACGGCATCATCGTCACCATCGGCGACGAAAATGCTGACGATCTGATGAATGAATGCTCGATGATCACGGCAACATATCATGTGGACGGAAAAATGGTCGGCAAGATCGGAGTCATCGGACCGACCCGGATGAAATACGGTGAGATTACTTCCATTATAGAATATCTGACGGAGAATCTGAGCAATACATTTCAATTAGAAGGCGGTGAAAAGGAAAGTGAATAATGAAGACAAGAGGGTAGAAATGGAAAACGAAGAGATCAGGGATACAAAAGACACTGCGGAAGACACTGCAGAAGAATGCAGACCGTCCGATGCCGAGGAGACTGCTGAGACAGAAGAAAATGCCGATGCGGAAGCCGAAAGCGAAGAGACAGAGCAGGAAACGCCCAGCGAAGAGGATGAGGCGCTGAACACCAAGTATCTGAGGCTCATGGCCGATTTCCAGAACTACAAGAGAAGAACAGAAAAAGAGAAGAGCGACATTTATGCATATGCCAACGAGAAACTCGTTACGCAGCTGCTTGATGTGATAGACAGCTTCGAAAGAGCCCTGATGCACGAAAGTGCAGATGAGAGCTTTGCCGAAGGTATGAGAATGATTTTCAGACAGCTCACCGGGGTGCTTGAAAAAGCAGGGCTGGAAGAAATAAATGCGCTGGGGGAGGACTTCGATCCTAATTTCCACAACGCAGTCATGACGGAGGACAATGCCGACTACGACAGCGGTAAAGTTACGGAAGTCATGCAGAAGGGGTATTTACTCAATAAAAAAGTAATCAGACCGTCCATGGTCAAAGTGAACAATTAGCCGTCGGCAGCATCTCCATGGAATGGAGAGATGCGCCGATGAAAGAATGAAAATGAAAAGATTGATAATCCAAAGGAGGAATGAAAAATGGCTAAAGTAATAGGTATAGATTTAGGAACAACAAACAGCTGCGTGGCAGTACTGGAAGGCGGCGATCCTGTCGTTATCGCCAATGCGGAAGGAAACAGAACAACCCCGTCTGTGGTCGGATTTGCAAAGAACGGTGAGAGACTGGTCGGCGAAACCGCAAAGAGACAGGCGGTTACCAATCCGGACAGAACTATCGCATCCATCAAGAGACACATGGGTGAGGACTACACTGTAGAGATCGACGGCAAGAAGTATACGCCGCAGGATATCTCCGCAATGGTTCTTTCAAAGCTGAAGGCAGATGCTGAAAGCTATCTGGGCGAGAAGGTCTCCGAGGCAGTCATCACTGTACCGGCTTACTTCTCCGATGCACAGAAGCAGGCAACCAAGGATGCAGGTAAGATCGCAGGTCTGGATGTAAAGAGAATCATCAACGAGCCGACTGCAGCATCTCTGGCTTACGGCCTTGATAAAGAAGAAGGATCCCATAAGATCCTGGTATACGACCTGGGCGGCGGAACCTTCGATGTATCCATTCTGGAACTGGGTGACGGCGTGTTCGAAGTACTGGCAACCAACGGCGACACACACCTGGGCGGCGACGACTTCGACAATGCCATCATGAACTTCCTGGCTGACAGCTTTGCAAAGGAAAACGGCGTGGATCTGAGAAGCGACAAGATGGCGCTGCAGAGACTGAAAGAAGCCGCAGAGAAGGCAAAGAAAGAGCTGTCCAGCGCACAGACCACCAACATCAACCTGCCGTTCATCACAGTGACTGCAGACGGTCCGCTCCACCTGAACATGGATCTGACAAGAGCAAAATTCGATCAGCTGACTGCTGACCTGGTAAATAAATCCATCGAGCCGATGAAGAAGGCTATGGCAGATGCCGGCGTTACCAACAGTGATATCGCCAAGGTTATCCTGGTAGGCGGTTCCACAAGAATCCCGGCTGTACAGGAAGCTGTAAAGAAAGTGACAGGAAAAGAGCCTTTCAAAGGCATCAACCCGGATGAATGCGTCGCAATCGGTGCAGCAATCCAGGCCGGCGTTCTGACTGGTGAAGTAAACGATGTTCTGCTGCTGGACGTAACTCCGCTGTCACTGTCCATCGAGACACTGGGCGGTGTTGCTACAAAGCTGATTGAGAGAAACACCACGATCCCGACCAAGAAGAGCCAGATCTTCTCAACTGCAGCTGACAATCAGACTGCTGTAGATATCCACGTAATGCAGGGTGAAAGAGAGATGGCGGCAGGCAACATCACACTGGGACGTTTCCAGCTGACCGGTATCGCTCCGGCTCCTCGCGGAATTCCTCAGATCGAAGTAACCTTTGATATCGACGCCAACGGCATCGTTAACGTAAGCGCCAAGGATCTGGGAACAGGCAAGATGCAGAATATCACCATCACTTCCTCCACGAACCTGTCTGATGAGGAAATCAACCAGAAGGTAAAGGAAGCCGAACAGTATGCTGAAGAAGACAGAAAGAGAAAGGCCGAGATCGAAGAGAGAAACAAGGCCGAAAATCTGGTATACGAGACAGAAAAGGCTCTGAAGGAACTGGAGGGCAAGATCTCTGAAGAAGAAAAGAAATCTGTAGAAGAAGCAAAAGATGCCCTGAAGAGTGCTCTGGAAGCCAACAATCCGGACGACATCAAGGCGAAGACAGAAGCTCTGACCGAGAAGTTCCACGCTATCTCCACCAAGCTCTACGAGCAGGCGCAGGCCGCACAGCAGGCAGCAGGAGGAGCAGGCTTCGACCCGGACATGGGAACCGGCGCAGGCGCCGGAACCGGTGCGGCAGGCGGTCCGGCTGATGACAATGTTGTAGATGCGGATTACGAAGTCGTGGACGATGACAAATAGGATGCCTGAATGAAATTACGGATTTGCTCACGGCGGAATATCCGCCGCGGGCAAATTTTCATGTACACGTGCGATATTAAAAAATTTTGATGGAAGGTGATGACATGGCAGAAAAACGAGATTATTACGAAGTCCTCGGCCTGAAAAAGGGCGCAAGCGACGAGGAGATAAAGAAAGCCTTCCGAAAGATGGCGATGAAATATCATCCCGACAGAAACCCCGGAGACAAGACTGCGGAAGAGAAATTCAAGGAAGTCAACGAAGCATACAGTGTCCTGTCTGATCCGGATAAGAAGAGCAAATACGACAGATTCGGCCATGCCGGAGTAGATCCGAATGCAGGTTTCGGCGAAGGCGGTTTCGGAGGATTTGGCGGAGCCGGCGGCTTTGATGACATCTTCGATATGTTCGGGAATATGTTTGGCGGCGGCTTTGGCGGCGGAAGCGCAAGCCGGAGAAACGGCCCTATGAAGGGCAGGGATCTGCAGAAAGCCATAACCATCGATTTTGAAGAAGCCGCTTTCGGAACAAAGAAAGAGATCAGTATCAATAAATACGTGAAATGTCCGACCTGTAACGGTGAGGGAAATGCACCGGGTACAGAGAAGAAGACATGCCCGAGCTGCGGCGGCACCGGACAGGTGCATACCGTTCAGCGCACACCATTCGGGCAGTTCCAGAGTACCGGACCGTGTCCTGACTGCGGCGGCAAGGGAACCATCATCGAGACCCCTTGTTCTGACTGCGGCGGCACAGGCAAGATCCGCAAAAATATCAAGATCAATGTGGAAATCCCGGCCGGCGTGGACAACGACAGCGTCATTCCGATCAGAGGACAGGGCGAACCTGGGGAAAACGGCGGACCGAACGGCGATCTGTACGTGGTGATCACGGTGAAGCCGCACAAGATATTCAAGCGCGACAGAGACAATCTTTATCTGGATATGCCGATCACATTTGAACAGGCGGCTCTGGGCGATGAGATAACTGTGCCGACCCTGGACGGCAAGGTCTCCTACAAGATACCTGCCGGAACCCAGCCGAACACCGTTTTCCGTCTCAGGGGAAAAGGCATGCGCAATGTGAAAAACGGCCGTATGGGCGATCTCTATGTCAAGGCGGTCCTGGAGGTGCCAACCAAGCTTACTTCCAAACAGAAGAAAGCCATCGAAGACATGGGCAAGGTGGTAGACCATAAGTGCTACCAGAAAAAATCAGGGTTTGCCGAGAAAATGAAGGAAATTTTTAAATAAGAGCAGACTGTGTCTGACCGGAGTGAATTCTCCGGTCTTTTTTTCGGAAAAACAGATTTTGCCTATTGACCTTAGTATGATACCAGGGTTTATCATGGTAGCAGATGGAGGTGTTACGATGAAACTGAAGTTTCGCACGAAATTATCATATGGAATCGGCGGACTGGCAGATAATGCGCTGTTTACACTGATTGAAACGTTTCTGCTCTTCTTTCTGACCACGGTGGTGGGGATCCGGCCGGCGACTGCAGGTACAATCCTGGCTATAGGATGTATCTGGGAGGCCTTCTGCGGGCCGATCAGCGGATTTCTTTCAGACAACATAGAGACCAGGTTCGGCAAGAGAAAGCCTTTTCTGCTGGCAGCCGCCGTACCTGCGGCAGTGGTGACCGGACTGCTGTTTACCAATATAGATATGGCCTACGGCCTGAAGGTTGTGTATTACGGACTCATGACCATACTGTTCTGGTGGTGTTTTGCCGTCTTTTTCGTGCCGTACATGACTTGGGGCTCGGAACTGACAGAGGATTATCACGAGAGAACTGTGCTCCGCTCTTATGCCTACGTGTTCAACCAGATCGGCAAAGGCCTGGGCACTGTGATGCCGACTGTCCTGGTGGCGTTCCTCATGGGTCTGGGGCTGAGCCTTTCCGCATCCTGGTCCGCAGTGGGAATCACTGTAGGCGCGGCCAGCGGTGCGGCCCTTCTGATCTGCGCCCTGACCATCAGAGAGTCTGATGTGCCGGGTTTTGTGAAGGATCCGTCAAAGCCGAAGGTGCTGACGGCAGCCAATATCAGAAAAATGTTCCGCTCCTATCTGGGAATCGTAAAGCTGCGGCCGATCAGGTATCTGATAGGGGGAAGTCTGGTGTATCTCATTGCCAATACGGTGTTTCTGTCAGATATGGTTTACTATTACACATATAACATGCAGCTTTCTGCCGGGCAGATTTCCGGCATCACTCTGTTTATGACGGCGGCAGGCATCGCCATGACGCCTTTTGTCGCAAAAGCCGCCAGCGTTACAGATAAAAAGAGCGCTTTCATCGGAGGCCTTGTGCTCAGCGGAAGCGCCCTCATAGCAGCGCGTTTTCTGGGAGTGGATTCCGTTGCGGGAGCATGCGCTGTCAGCGCGGTCTTCTCTGTGGGAAACACCTGCTACTGGCAGCTGATGCCGTCTATGATCTACGATGTTTGTCAGGTCGAGGAACTGGCTTCCGGCAGACAGCGTTCCGGCGAGGTCATTTCTCTGCAGGCGCTGTCAGAATCCCTATCCGCTGCAGCAGGTGTGCAGATTCTGGGAATCATCCTGCAGCAGGCGGGTTTTCAGGAGAGTGCGGCAGTGCAGAGTGCATCTGCTCTGACCTGGATCAGCAGCAGCTACACCCTGCTGCCCGGGCTGTGCATGCTTCTGGTGGCCCTGATCCTTACCCGTTATCCGATCAGCAAAAAAACGTTTCCGAGGGTCCTCGAAGGCGTGGAGAAGCGCAGACGTGGAGAAGCGGTGGATCTCAGCGAATATGAAGACATCTTATGATCCATATATAAGTCCTTTTTTTAAGGAGCCGGGTGTCTGCCCGGCTCCTTTGCCGTGCTCTGCACCCCATTTTTCTGTTGTGATTTTCTCTGCTTTCGATTATACTGTAATAGTAGAATGACTGAAAACAGACGGAGGAAAGAATTTTGAAATACATTGAGATCAGCATAGAAACCACCTCTTCCGGCATCGAGGCTGTCGTGACTGCTCTGATGAATATCGGCATTACGGATACCGTGGTGGAGGATCCGAGGGACATCGAGGATCTGATGAACAAGAAGCAGACCTACGACTGGGACTACGTGGATGACGAAGTGGTGGCCAGAATGAAGGATGCGCCGAAGGTGACGGTATATCTGGAGGATACGGAAGAGAACAGAAAACGTATCGCCGATGTGGAGCAGGCCGCAGCGGAACTGAAAGAGCTGGCCGGCTCAGGGGATTTTGGAGAAAAGGCTGACTTCGGAAGCCTGGCTGTCTCCTGCAGCATCGATGATGATGCGGAATGGAAAGATAAATGGAAGGAGTACTTCAAGCCTTCCAGAATTTCGGAATCCATCGTGGTCAAGCCGACCTGGGAGAAATACGACAACCGGGACGGATACAAGGTCATTGAGATCGATCCGGGCATGGCTTTCGGAACCGGCACCCACGAGACTACATCCCTCTGCGTGAAGATGCTGGAAAAGTATCTGAAACCGGGTGCATCAGTTCTGGATGTGGGCTGCGGAAGCGGCATCTTATCCATTGCGGCGGTCCTGCTCGGCGCTGAAGACGTGCTGGGTGTCGATATCGACCCGGTGGCGGTGGAAGTGGCATCGGAAAACATTGCCCTCAATAAGGCGGACGGCACGGCACGGGCGCAGTATGGAGATCTGACAGAAGGCGTGGACTTTCAGGCCGATATCGTTGTGGCCAATCTGATGGCAGATCTGGTCATGATGCTGGCAAAGGATGTGAAAAGGCACATGAAAGAAGACGCGTATTTTATCTCTTCCGGCATCCTGGTTGAAAAGGAAGTGCAGGTGGTGGAGCATCTGCGGGCCTGCGGCTTCGCAGTCATGGAAGTCAGAGAAGACGGCGGCTGGTGCTGCATCGCTGCAAA
>JBJESV010000054.1:0-12086 GCA_051882975.1 Emergencia sp. | reverse complement strand
TATCTTCGTCAGCTTCAACAATTGACTGTTTTGCAGCTTCCATGATTGCTTCTTTACTCATAATTTGTTACCTCCAGATTTAATTAAAAACTAAAATAATAAAGACTGTGCTTTCTCCTGAACGCAGATACCGGCTCAGGTTATATTCACATTGTACAGGTTTCCCTTCGGTAACGTATATAGGTCATTTTAGAATTTTTAGTAAAATTTTTGTCACAGTCAGGATATAAATTTTCACAATTTCGCGACTGCTTCATGACGCTGCAGGCGCCTTTTTCTTCATCCTGCCCGGTTCTCCGGAAGACCTCATTCAAAAAGTTTTCCCCGCCGTTGCGGCGATTCATATCTTTCCAGTCACTTCCTCCTCCCATTTCGCATTCTCCTGTTGTATTTTTCGTCCGCCTGTGCTATAATTCAAATGAAAATTTTCGTAAATTTTAGTATAATTTATATATAGTCAGGCAGAAAGATGGTGTCAGTAATGAAAAATTTTGTAATCCCCACACTTGATTCACCAAACGGCGAAAAACTGTCGGAATACCTCAGCAGTTCTCTGGAGGCCTTTTCCGATATCACCCAGATCCCTGTCACCTATTTCAACGACAGCAATCAGATCGTCCGGGAGTTTAAGAAAGAAGATAAGATATGCAACATCTTCACAGTCTATCTGGACTGCGAAAGCCACTGCCGAAAGAATCTTTCCTCTGCCGGCAGATTTGCCTCCCGTCTTGGTGAACCTTATATCTTTCTGTGCAAAGCCGGGCTCGCCAACATAGCCGTTCCCCTCATCATCGACGAGGTGTTCGCCGGCTATTTCATCGCAGGCCCTATCGTAATGGGAGAGCTCAGAAACAGCACGATCAACAATTTTTCCGCTCTGAACGATCTCAACGATGTGACTCTTTCCATGGCAAAGATGTTCGCAGGCAAGATGAAGGTGTATCAGCCCAATCAGATTTCACAGATCGCCCTTCTGTTCTACAACTGCATCATCACTTCTGTTTCGGGCAACAACGCCTACAGTGCTCTGCGGAACCAGTACAGCGAACAGAATCAGATCAATATGGACATCCAGAACTACAAGCGGGAGCATGCCTCCATGGAATATCCATACGATCTGGAGAAAGTCCTCATCGACAATGTCATCGACGGGCAGGTGCCGCAGGCCAAAGAAAATGTGAGGAAACTGATCAATGCCTTTTCCATTCTGGAAGCAGGCGATCTGGAAGGGATCAAGACCAAAGCTCTCTGGCTCTTTGCCATCATCATCAGAATTGCCAGCGAGAACGACAGCAATCTCAATCAGACCATCGACACAGATCTTGATGTTATCAACCGCATCACAGAAACCGAAACGGCCGGCGAGCTTGCGGCTGTCAGCGAGTCTCTGATCGAGCTGATCACCAAAAACATGCTGTCCTCTATCTATAACGGCCGTTCACAGATCGTAACCCGTGCACTGCAGTTCATAAACAAAAACTACCGGGAAAAGATATCGCTGAAGGATATCGAAGTCAATCTGCATGTCAATTCCTCCTATTTCTCAACGCTGTTCAAGCAGGAGATGGGCGTCACCTTCACCGATTATCTCAATTCCCTGAAGATCGATCACGCATGTCATCTGCTGACGGAAACCAACCTCAGCATTATCGACATTTCTCTTTCCACAGGCTTCGAAGATCAGAGCTATTTCACAAAGGTCTTTAAAAAAGCCAAAGGCATGACGCCGAAAGCCTACCGTTCGGCTCATGCGGCTCACGCCGCCCGCGAGGAAGAATAGGCAGAGCTTAAACCACATAATGACTCTCAGACCGTACGAATCGGCATTCCGGATTTTTTCCTGCATTCGCTGCAGCTGATTCGCGCGGTTTTTTATTTTCCCAGTAAAAAGGCAGCCGCGCGGATGGTACATACATGCCATCCGCACGGCTGCCGCAGTTTTTTAAGAATTCAGTATCTCGAAACAGGTCTTTTTATGCTTCCATTTCTCTCATGGCAGCTTCCTGTTCCATCTTTCTTTCTTCCAGAATCTTTTCGTATTCCTCATCTGTCATCTTCTCAAGGGAGAATCCTGTGAAGCCGTAGATGATGGAAACGATCGGATTGATGTAGTTAAGCACTGCATACGGTGCATACTGTGCTGTAGGAACTCCGAGGAATCCTGTCATGGTAGCGCCGCAAACGTTCCAAGGAATCAGCGGTGAAGTCAGTGTAGCGGAGTCTTCCAGACATCTGGACAGGTTCTTTGCCTTCAGTTTTCTGTCTTCGAAAGCAGTCTTGTACATTCTGCCCGGCAGGATGATAGCCAGATACTGGTCTGCGCAGAGCAGGTTGATGAAGATGCAGGTGCAGATTGTGGTCAGAACCAGCAGTCCGTTGGTCTTTGCAACCTTCAGGATCTTCTCTACCAGCTGTCCCAGCATTCCGGTCGCTTCCAGAACGCCTGCGAAGGACATGGAGCAGAGTACTACAGATACAGTCCACAGCATGTAATCGAAGCCGCCGCCGCCGACTACGTCAGCAACAGTATATCCGTTGGTCAGCTCGATGTCAGCACTTGCGGATTCATAGCCGTAGTGCATGACATTGAACCAGTCACCGATAGGAATATCCTGGAATACTCCCATGCAGAACAGACCCATGAGCACGCCTACGAACATGGCAGGCAGTGCAGGAATCTTCATTACTACTGCGATCAGCAGGAACAGAACCGGCAGCATCAGCCAAGGGCTTACTGTCACGAATTCATCCTGGATTGCTCCCTGCAGAATGTCTTTCATTTCCATTTCGACATTGCCGCTTGCTTCGCCTCTTCCTACGATGAAGAAGACGACCAGAGCGATGATATAGGACGGTGTTACTGTGTATACCATGTGTCTGATGTGTTCAAATACATTGGATCCGGATACGCCAGGCGCCAGGTTGGTGGTATCAGACATAGGTGACATCTTGTCTCCGAAGTAGGAACCGGATACGACTGCGCCTGCTGTGATTGCAGGGTTGATTCCCAGACCGATGGAGATACCGATCATAGCTACTCCGATGGTACCTGCAGTGGTGTAGGAGGATCCGATTACCAGGGAGATGATGGAGCACAGCAGACATGCTGTAACTACGAAGATGGAAGGGCTGATGATGTTCAGGCCATAGTAGATCATGGACGGAATGATGCCGGCAGCCTTCCAGGTGGATACCAGGATACCTACTGTCAGCAGGATCAGGTTGGCCTGCATGGAACGGCTGATACCGTTGATCATGCCCTTTTCCATTACGCTCCACTTCCAGCCGTTGAGGGCTCCGACTACGCATACCAGAGCTGCTGACAGGATCAGCGGCATGTGTGCTTCGCCGTAGGAGTAGAAAATGGAGTAGAAGATGACGCCCAGTGTGAATACTACGCAGATAAGAATCTGCCACATAGGAACTCGTTTACCCATAATGTTTCCTTGCACAAATAAAAGATAGGGGCTTTTACTCGCACATTTTCCTTTCTAAAAATTTGAGAAAAATAATTACTGTTTTCGGGACTGATATGAGGTCCCGTTATAATAAATCCCCGGGGCCGAACCCTACACGGCCCGAAGGATATATTATACTTTTTTCAGACAGCCCTGCAGCCTGTCCGGTTAAGCCTCATCGTATTTTCTGATCAGGTCTTCAGCAGTCTCTCTGCTCAGCCCTGCATCTGCGCAGACGCTGATGAAAGCGGCATCCAGTGCTTTTCTCTGTTCATCAGAGAGCGGACAGATGGTCTGTTTGTCGATTTCCTCGACATACTCTCTTGCCTTGTCCAGGATGCTCTTCTTGCCTTCCTTGACCCATGCTGCTCTTTCCTGATAGTTCATGGTGATGTTGCTGTAGTTATGTTCTTTTTTATAGTTCTTCAGTGTATGCTTCTGCGTCATGAAGTTTCCGCCGGATCCCACTTCCAGAAGGAGATCTGCCGCCAGAGTGGTTTCGTCAAAGCGGATTCCCTTTTCCAGATGTTTCAGCGTGCCGATGTAGTCGTTGTCTATGACCATCTTCTCAATGCTCATCTCTGCGATGACGTTGAGCCCGCCTGCGCCGGATACGTTGGATACGCCTGCCAGCATTGCCATGAGTCCGGATCTTGCACTTTCGCTTCCTGCCTGATAGTCGATAATCTTGGCATCAGACATTGCAGCGTAGGTGTGAACAGGAAGTCCGTAGTATCTTCCCATCTGTGCGTAGCCGGCCGTTACCATGCTGCATTCCATGGCTTCCATCGGGGTGTACATGGTCTTCATGTTGAAGATGCACGGTGCGCCGCCGTATGCCACCGGATGACCAGGTTTTACGACCTGAGCCAGAACCAGACCTGCCAGAAGTTCCACTGTATGGTTCAGGATGCATCCCGCCAGTGTGACCGGACCGGTTGCTCCTGCAATCTGTGCGGAAATCAGTTCGATAGGAATATCCATTCTCGCGCAGTCGATGATGTTTCTTGCTCCGATATGGGACCACTTCAGCGGAGATGTAACGCAGATATCGAAAATCGTGTAAGGTTTGGTTCTCACATTTTCTTCGCTTCCCAGAACCGCCTTCAGCAGTTCGAAGGTCCTTGGAACACCCTCTGCATCTGTTGCTCCGCCGATGATCGGCTTGATGGAGTTCTGCATTTCAGTGTAATACAGATACTGGCTTCCCAGTTCTCCCGGTGCTTCCTCGCAGACGATGGAAGAGGATACGAAGTCGATATGCGGAAGACTCTGCGCAACCTTGGTCAGAAGCTTCAGATCCTTCACTCTCGACAGTCTGACTGTATCGCCATCGCTCTCCAGGATGTTGCTTGCGCTGCTTCCCGGATTGAATCTGGTCTTGCCGTCACCGAATGTACAGTAGAAATTCCCTTCTCTGTCATATAAGTCAAAGGTAGATGGAGCTGACTTGATGCACTTTTCAACCAGTTCCCTCGGAAATTTCACCTTCTGTGTGGACCTGTCCACATCACATCCGGCGCCTTCCAGCAAATCAAGGGCTTCATCATAGGCGAAAATAATGCCTAAATTTTCTAAGACATACATTGCCTTTTCATGCAGTTCCTTCACCTGCTCCTCAGTCAGGAGTTTCAGCTGCATGGTTTCGTCAAATTTGAATTTCTCCATTGGTCTTTACCTACTGCCTCTCTACAAATTTTGAATATATTCAAATTATACCTTAATCACCTTTTGGCAGGTTAGGCGTGATTTCAGTTATTTTGGTAAAAAGTTTATAATTTTCTTAAAACAATTCCCAGCCTTTCCGCCACTGTCCCTGCGTGAATTTCAACAAAAAAAAATTACCAAACTTTATAATCATTCTTTATAGACTGGAAACAGGCCTTTTGATAAAATAAACCCATACAGATAATATAATGCAAACAGTATATCATAAAGGAGAGTAAAATGGTAAAACAGATTTATCCAAGAGTAGAAATCAATCTGCAGTATCTGAAAGAGAACGTGGCGGCAGTTGTGGAAAAATGCGCGGACTTCGGCATCGATATCGCCGGCGTCATCAAAGGTACCACAGGCATTCCTGAATGCGCCAGGATGTTCCAGGAAGGCGGCGCCAAGATCATCGCATCCTCCAGACTGGAGCAGATTGAAGATGCGAAGAACTTCGGCATCGATCTGCCGTACCTGCTTCTCAGAGTTCCTATGATCAGCGAGCTTCCTGAAGTGATCAGACTCTGTGACATCAGTCTGAACAGCGAAGTCTCGGTTCTGAGAGCGCTCAATGAGGAAGCCGAAAAACAGGGCAAGGTCCACAAAGTCATCCTGATGGCAGACCTGGGCGACCTGAGAGAAGGTTTCTGGGACAAGGACGAAATGGTGGATGTGGCTGTCATGGTGGAAAACGAACTGAAAGGTCTTGAACTGGCAGGCGTGGGTACAAACCTGGGCTGCTACGGCAGCATCGAAGCCACTGCGGACAAGCTGGATGAACTGGTTGCCATCGCAGAGAGAATCGAGGCGAAGATCGGCAGAACGCTGGAATACATCTCCGGCGGCGCCACCACCTCCCTTCCGAGAATCATCAACAGGGATATGCCTGAAAGAATCAATCTGCTGAGAGTAGGCGAAGGTATCCTGCTGGCCAGAGACCTGGATGTATTCTACGGCTACGACATGAGCTGGATGCATCAGGATGTATATACACTGAAGGCAGAAGTCATCGAAGTCAAAGACAAGCCTTCACACCCTGTAGGCAAGATTTCCATCGACGCATTCGGACACACCCCTGAATATGTGGACAGGGGCATCAGAAAAAGAGCCCTTCTCGGCATCGGCAAGGTCGACTACGGCAGCATCGACGAGATCTTCCCGAAAGACAAAGGTGTGGAAGTCATCGGCGCTTCTTCCGACCATACCATTCTGGACATCGAAGACGCAGAAAGAGAGTTCAAGCCTGGCGATATCGTGGAATTCGGCATCAACTATGCATCAATCGTATATCTGACCAACTGCAGAAATGTGCAGATCGTATTCGTATAAACCGGATCTGCGGTAAGGAGCACAATTATGGCAAAGCTTATAGATTATAAATGCCGCTATGCCGAATACAGCGGCTTATCCGCAGAAGATGCCGCCGCAAAGGGGCTTTCCCTTCCGCAGGCCTACTGCCGCGCGGAGGATCTGGCCGCTCTTGCAGGCAGCCGCAATGTGGTTCTCCCCTTCGATCCGGTTCTGGAAGCCGAAAATCTGGGAGCCAGAATCAGAATGGACGATTCTCCTCTCGGTCCCCGTAAAGAGGAAGATATCATCACTTCTGTGAGCCAGCTGGCGGAACTTCCTTCCATCGATGTGACAAAAGGGCGTCTGGCAGAAACCATCCGGGCGGTACGCCTGATCAATGAATCCGGCGGCAATGCGACCATGGAGCTTCACGGCCCGATTACCATCATCAACGGCATGGCGGATATCATGAAGATCCTCATGGGCTGGCGCAAAGATCCTGACAGCATGAATGCGTTTTTTACAGCGACAGCAGACGGTCTGGCTTCTCTGGCAGAGGCTGTGAGCGACGCCGGAGCAGATCTGATCTACTATGCGGATTCCCCGGGCAGCCTGAATATTCTCGGACCGAAATACGCAAGACAGGTCACAGAGAATTTCACAGTTCCGTTTCTCAGGGAGCTGGACAGAAGACTCGACAGCAGATGTGTCATCCATCTCTGCCCGAAAACCTCATTCCTGCTGGCGGGCTGTGAAAAAGCCCAGTGGAAAAAGCTGCAGCTTGACAGTCCTGTTCCATACAGAGAAGCCTGCAGAGCCGCCAGCGGCAAAGTCCGTTTTCTGGGGCAGCGCTGCCGCAAGGACAGCGATATCACAGTAAGCTGCATCAGCTATCTGGAATTAACCGATTAAACATACCTCAAGAGGGGACTGCCGCGTGCAGTCCCTTTCTGTATATTTCCGGAGGGAGAGAACAATGGCAGAAAGATATTATAATTCCTATTTTAAAGTAGACATGAATCAGGTCATCGCCAATTTCGGCAAAGTGCAGAATCACATAGGTCCGGATACCGGCATCATCCCCGTAGTCAAAGGCAACTGCTACGGCTACGGAATTGTGCCCATGGCAAAACTCTACGAAGAGCACTGTCATGTCGATCTGCTTGCCTGTGCGGCAGTCTGTGAAGCTGTACAGCTCAGAGAAGCCGGTATAAAATGCGGTATTCTCGTAATGGGCGGTATTCCTCAGCATCTTCTGCCCGCCATCGTGAAATATGATCTTCAGATGCCCCTTTTCGACGAGATCACGGCACACAGAATCAATGAACTTGCCGGCAAGGATGGAAAAAAAGTCAAAGTGCATCTGAAAATCGAGACAGGCATGAACCGGCTGGGAGTCCGGGGAGGCAGTCCGCTCGAAGGTCTTCTTAAAATGGTAAAAAATTTAGAAAATTTGGAAATCTGCGGCGCATATACTCATTTTGCCACGTCTACTGCAGACTATTACGATTCCTTTGCTGTGGAACAGTTCGGAAAATTCAGGGATGCGGTCGGCCAGATCCGGAATGCCGGTTTCAATCTGCAGTACATTCACTGCTGCAACTCCGCCGCCATCGCCTGGTATCGTGAAGCCATAGATTTCTCCACCCATGTGCGATCCTGCTCCTCCGTGCTGGGCCATATGGCCATGGAGGACGGAAGAGAGCCCATCGGACTCATCGAACCCTGCGAGATCGGAGCCTACATCACCAGCATTCACGATGTCTATCCAGGGGAAAGCATCGGCTACAGCCGCGCTTTCAAGGTGACCGAACCCATGAAGATCGCCACCCTTTCCATCGGTTTCGCCGACGGTTTCTATCCAGGCTGGATGCGAAATCAGGGTCCTGTCATCGTCAGCGGACAGAAAACCCGTTTTCTGGGCTGCTGCATGGATCAGTCCTTTGTGGACGTCACCGGAATCCCGTGCGAGCTTGGACAGCGCGTCCTTCTGATCGGATCCGAAGGCGAGAGCCGGATTACTACCTGGGATATGGAGCAGTTCTGTGGAAACACTTTCGAATATCTGTACGGAACCATCGGTCCCAGGGTTGAAAGGATATACCAGTGGGTATAATACAGGTATTATGATTACGATACTTGAAGCAGACAGAATTGAACAGCTCACCAGCCGGATCAGCAGCAGTGTGGTCCGCCGTCTGGACGAACAGAGGAACTTTTTCATGCTCCTAGGGGAAAAGCAGTATTTTCTCGCCTTTCACTGGCTGGACGGCAGAAAAGTGACCATCTATGCCGATACCGCTGACCTCGTCATCGTTACAGACAGCGAGGCAGTTACAGAATACGCCGGGAACATCGATATCGAAGACAGCGGGATCCATCAGCTGTACGAGTTTTTTCTGGAACTTACTGCCAGCGATGTCTACAAGCTGGAATCCCTGGAAAACCTGATCATCTCCCTGGAAGACAGTCTCCTCATGGACAGCCGCCCGGGCAAAGACGGAATCAGAGACATCATCAAAGTCCGCAAAGACCTGCTGAAGGTAAAGCGCTACTATGAGCAGATGGAATTTCTCACCGACGAGATCGCAGCCGTTGATCCGACCTTTTCCTTTATCGACAGAAAGTTCGACCGGCTCCTCGAATTCGTCCTTCATCTGCAGGAGTACATCGAAACGGTGCGGGAAGCCTATCAGTCCCAGATCGACATCGAACAGAACAACATCATGAAGGTCTTTACCGTGGTGACCTCCATCTTTCTGCCTCTGACCCTGATCACAGGCTGGTACGGCATGAATCTCCAGATGCCGGAATTCAGATGGAGTCTGGGCTATCCTTTTGTCATCTGTGTCAGTCTGCTGGTGGTCGGGCTGCTGATCGTCATATTCAAAAAAAAGAAATGGTTCTGACGCATCACATTCTTTTCTAATATAGAAATTCCAGCCTTTTCCGGGCTGGAATTTCTGTTTTCAGAAAATGTATTTATTCTGGTTCTATATCATTTTTTTCGGATCAACAAACCGGTCAAAATCCTCCGGACTGACCAGTCCCAGCTCCGCCGCAGCTGCTTTCAGTGTCGTGTTTTTCTTATGAGCCAGCTTGGCAATCTTAGCGGCATTTTCGTATCCGATGTGCGGATTCAGCGCCGTTACCAGCATCAGGGATTTCTCCATATTCTCTTCGATTTTCTCCCTGTTCGGTGTGATGCCGCAGGCGCAGTTTGTGCGGAAGGATTCCATCCCGTCAGCCAGAAGCCCGGCCGACTCCAGGAAAGAAGCGATCATGACAGGCATGAACACGTTCAGCTGGAAGTTCCCCTGAGATGCCGCAAAGCCGATGGCCGCATCGTTTCCCATGACACGGACGCTGACCATGGTCAGAGCCTCGCACTGGGTCGGATTCACCTTGCCCGGCATGATGGAGCTCCCCGGTTCGTTTTCCGGAATGCTGATCTCTCCGATGCCGCAGCGCGGGCCGGAAGCCAGCCATCTGACATCGTTGGCTATTTTCATAAGGTCCGCAGCCAGTGCTTTCATGGCTCCGTGGACACAGACCAGAGCATCCTTTGAAGTCAGGCTGTGGAACTTGTTTTCTGCAGTGACAAATTTCTTCCCCGTGATCGCGCTGATTTCGGCTGCAGATACAGCTCCGAAATCCTTATGAGCATTGAGGCCGGTTCCTACGGCTGTTCCTCCCAGAGCCAGTTCGCGGAGTCCGTCCAGAGAAGCGCCGATCTGGGCTTCACAGTGATCCAGCATGGAACGCCATCCGCTGATTTCCTGACCCAGGGTCAGCGGCGTCGCATCCTGCAGATGGGTTCTGCCTGTCTTGACGATATCCATATACTCCTCTTCCAGCCCTCTCAGAGTATCTCTGAGTGCGCGCAGAGACGGCAGAAGTCTGTCTTCCACAGCCGTGACTGCCGCAATGTGCATTGCCGTCGGAAATGTGTCGTTGGAGCTCTGCGATTTATTTACATGGTCATTGGGATGAAGCAGCTTCTCTCCTGCCAGTTCATTGCCTCTTCCTGCCACGACCTCGTTGACATTCATGTTGGACTGGGTTCCGCTTCCGGTCTGATAGATGACCAGGGGAAAATGATCGTCCAGTTTTCCTTCTATGATTTCGTCACAGACACGGGAGATCAGATCTGCGCGGGTTTCATCCAGCGTCCCCAGCTTCCTGTTTGCCTCCGCGGCAGCTTTTTTCAGCACACCGAAAGCCCGGATGATCTCTACAGGCATCTTCTGAGTTCCGATCCTGAAGTTTTCTAAGCTGCGCTGGGTCTGCGCGCCCCAGTACCGGTCTGCAGGGACTTTCACCTCTCCCATCGTGTCGTGTTCCGTTCTGTATTCCATAAGTTCCGGCTCCTTTCCCATGTTACTTCCGGCTTTTTTCAGCTTCAGCCATGACCGCCTCTGCAATTCTTTCAACGATAAGCGGATTGAACGGATCCGGCAGCACGTAATCCGCACAGAGCTCTTCTTCAGGAATCACAGATGCGATGGCTCTCGCTGCCGCTTCTTTCATTTCTTCTGTGATCTTAGGCGCTCTCGCATCCAGTGCACCTCTGAAAATTCCAGGGAAGGCTATGACATTGTTGACCTGATTCGGGAAGTCGCTGCGTCCTGTACCCACTACAGCAGCGCCGGCTTCCTTTGCAAGATCCGGCATGATTTCCGGAACCGGATTGCTCATGACAAAGACAATCGGATCTTTCGCCATGGATCGGATCATATCCTGACTGACGATACCGGGTTTAGATACGCCTATGAGAATATCCGCACCCTTCATGGCATCTGCCAGCGTACCTTTCAGTTTTTCCTTATTGGTGATCAGAGACATCTTCTGCTGTTCAGGATTGTTGTACGGAGCGCCGTCATAAATCGTTCCCTTGCTTCCGCACAGAGTCACCTCGCCGAATCCCAGGCGAAGGATCATCTTTGCGATGGAAATACCGGCAGAACCGGCCCCGCTGATGACGATCTTCAGTTTTCCCATCTCTTTACCTGTCACTTTTACTGCGTTAAGCAGACCTGCACAGGTGATGATGGCTGTGCCGTGCTGGTCATCGTGGAAGACGGGGATATCGCACTTCTCAATCAGCGCTCTTTCGATTTCAAAGCATCTCGGCGCGCTGATATCCTCCAGATTGATGCCGCCAAAACTCTTGGAAATATTGTATACGGTGTCGATGATGACCTGGGGGTCTTTGGAGTCGATGCAGATAGGAACCGCGTCGATACCTGCAAAGGTCTTGAACAGGGCGCATTTTCCCTCCATGACAGGCATGCCTGCCGCCGGACCGATATCGCCGAGACCGAGAACGGCAGTGCCGTCTGTAATGACAGCAACCGTGTTTCCCTTTCCTGTGTATGTGTATGCCAGGCTCTCGTCCTTCTCGATCTCCAGGCACGGTTCTGCGACGCCCGGTGTATAGGCGACAGCCAGTTCATCTCTATTGGTAATCGGGGCCTTGCTCTCGATGGAAAGCTTTCCCCTCCATTCCTCGTGTTTTTTCAGTGCAAATTCTCTCTTGTCCATGGGTATGTCATCCTTTCTTCTCTGTTTAAAAAGCTGTCAGAGATATTATAAGAGTA
Source organism: Emergencia sp. (assembly GCA_051882975.1). Taxonomy (GTDB): domain Bacteria; phylum Bacillota; class Clostridia; order Peptostreptococcales; family Anaerovoracaceae; genus Senimuribacter. The sequence goes on along the minus strand of JBJESV010000054.1, from coordinate 28 downwards.
TTTTCCCTTTTTTTCAATGGGTCAATGC
>JBJESV010000053.1:0-12300 GCA_051882975.1 Emergencia sp. | reverse complement strand
TGCAAAAGGACTCCTTTCCGGAGTCCTTTTAGATTGCTTATTTATTCTGTGCCTTTTCTGCGGCATCCTTCTGCTAACAGCAGTTACAGAAGATGATCACCAGCAGCAGGAAGAAGAACAGTAAGCTGGTATCCATTCCGCCGTTTTCATGATCGAAAAAACCACAATTTCTTGACATAGTATTCACCTGCTTCTTTCATATATTTTACTTTACAATATGAAAAAGCAGGGTGATGTGTTACACCCTGCCGCAGCTTTTCTTTTTTTATCTCTGAATGTCTCCTCCGGAAAGCACATCGTCGTATACAGCTCTGCTGCCGCCGATGAACTTTGGACGGGTTCTGGCGCACACCACATGAGCCTCTCCGATCTGCTTCACACCGATCCTGACCGGAACAGCCACCTTCTTCAGATGCATGCCGATAAGGGTATCGCCGATATCCATGCCTGCATCGGCTCTGATCTCCTCCACGGCCACAGGATGCTCAGCATTCTGATACACGGTCATGGCAAAAGACCCTCCCGCATGAAGCTGCGGTACCACATTGACGATCTCCGTTCCCGGAAGAAGTGCGTCCTTTTCCACGATGACAGCCCTGTTCAGATGCTCGCAGCACTGGGCAGCCAGATAGATGCCTTTTTCGGCCAGGACAGGATATACTCCGTCGTAAACGGCCTTTGCCGCATCCAGATCGGAACCTTTGCCGATGCGGGCGCCTTTGATCTCGCTGGAAGAACAGCCGATGAGGAAGATATCTCCCTTCTGCAGCTTCGCAGTCTCCAGCAGCTCGCGGACCGCCGCTTCCGCCTGACCTCTGATTTCTTCGTATGTCATTATATCACCTTCTTAGATAGATTCAGCACATTCTTATACATTCCAGCTGGAAAGGTATTTCTCCTGCTCAGGCGTCAGCTGATCGATTTCGATGCCCCAGGCGGCAAGCTTGCGTCTTGCAACCAGATCGTCGATCTCTCCGCTGACATCTATGACCGCCTTTTCCAGTCTGTCGTGATGATTCATAATATACATTGCAGAAAGAGCCTGCACAGCAAAACTCATGTCCATGATCTCCGCCGGATGACCGTCAGCGGCCGCAATGTTGACCAGGCGTCCCTCGCCGATGACGTTGACCCATCTGCCGTTCTCCAGCCTGTAGCCCATGATGTTCTTTCTGGTTTCTTTCTTTTCGACAGCAGCGGCTTCCAGCCCGGCCATGTCCACTTCGCAGTCGAAGTGGCCTGCGTTGGTCAGGATGGCTCTGTCCTTCATGGTCAGCATATGCTCTACTGTAATAGTTCTGCAGCACCCCGTGGCAGACACGAAGATGTCGCCCAGCGGCGCTGCCTGCGCCATGGTCATCACATCGAATCCGTCCATCTTCGCCTCGATGGCCTTGACAGGATTGATCTCCGTCACAATGACCTTTGCCCCCAGCGCGGATGCGCGCATGGCGATGCCTCTGCCGCACCAGCCGTAGCCTACCACCACTACAGTCTTGGCCGCAACAATCAGGTTGGTGTTGCGCATGATGCTGTCCCAGACGGACTGTCCGGTGCCGTAACGGTTGTCAAAGAGGTGCTTGCAGTCTGCATCGTTGACCGCAACCATCGGGAATTTCAGGATACCTTCCTTCTCCATGGCCTTCAGACGGATGACGCCCGTTGTGGTCTCTTCGCAGCCGCCCCATACGTCTTCAGCCAGATCCGGACGCCTGGTGTGGATCATTCCCACAAGGTCGCCGCCGTCATCTATGATGATGTTAGGTTTGTGTTCCAGACACATCTCGATATGACGGTCGTATTCTTCTGCCGTAGCGCCGTGATATGCGAAGACAGAAAGGCCTCTGTCGACAAGAGCCGCAGCCACATCGTCCTGTGTGGACAGCACGTTGCTGCCGGTTACAGACATCTGCGCGCCGCCGGCTGCCAGAACCAGGCAGAGATATGCGGTTTTCGCCTCCAGATGTACGGAAAGAGAAATCCTGACGCCCTCAAAAGGCTTTGTCTTTATAAACTCTTCCTCCAGACCCCGCAGCAGCGGCATGTTGTTCTTCACCCATTCGATTTTCTGATGGCCCGAAGGTGCCAGGGAAATATCTCTGATTTCATATTTGTGCATCTTAATTACTTCCTTTTCTAAAATATATATGCTCTGATCCAGCTGCAGATCAGCTAGCTTATAGGCGGCTGTCTGAAGCTGCCTGTAATGTCCACGTGTCCCATCAGGGTATCTGTCTTTTCTCCGTCGACGGTAAAGGCAACTGCATCCACCTCAGGGAAAGATCTCTGAAGCGTGGCGACGATCTGCGAAATCAGCAGCAGCTCATCCCGGGCGCTTCCGTTCAGCCTTCTGCTGGAAAAATCCACCGTCACAGTTCCATCGTCGGAGGCGGTGATACAGTTGATTCTGAATTCATTTCTGAAAGCGGTGGTTACATCGCCGCCTTCCGGAACATTGCGCTCCTTCAGCGCTTTCAGCGCTTCCATATACAGCTCCGTTCTGCCGGACCCCGTCACTTCTTTCTCCACTTCCATTAGAACCTGACTCTGGTCAGGGCTCTGGGAGAACTGACTGATGAAAACCGCGATGATCCGGTGCTTGGCCGAATATCCGGTCAGCGCCATGAAGAGCGTGATCGCAATCAGAAGGAGCAGTACTTTGAAAAGATTATGTTTCATAGGCGGCTCCTATTCCACCGTAACGCTCTTGGCCAGGTTACGCGGCTTGTCGATGTCCTCGCCTCTTTCCCTCGCCACATAATAAGCGAACAGCTGCAGCGGAATAACCGAAAGCAGCGGCGAAACCTCATCGGCGCACTGAGGAATGTAGATGACTTCTGTGCTTTCCTGCTCGATTCTGTCATTGCCCTCTTTGGCGATTGAGACCACGTGGGCCATTCTGGCCTTGATCTCCACGATATTAGAGAACATCTTATCGAAGAGGAAGTCCTGGGTTGCCAGGGCGATAACGATGGTTTCCGGCTCCATCAGCGCGATGGTGCCGTGCTTCAGTTCCCCTGCCGCAATGGCGAAGGAATTGATGTAGGAGACCTCCTTCAGTTTCAGCGAGCCTTCATAGGCAACCGCTGAATCCATGCCTCTGCCGATAAAGAATACCTGATTTCGGTTATAAAGGAAACGGGCCAGATTCTCGATCTCTCCTGCTCTGTCCAGTATAGCCTGGACCTTGTCAGGCACTGCTGCCAGCTCCGCCAGCATCCGGTCATAGTATTCCCTCGTGATGGTGCCTTTCAGCTCGCCCATATAGAGGGCAATCAGATACATGCACACCAGCTGGGTGGTATAGGCTTTGGTGGATGCCACTGCAATCTCCGGTCCTGCCCAGGTGTAGAACACATCGTCGGACTCTCTTGCAACAGAGCTGCCGACCACATTTACCACGGAGAGGATCCTGGCTCCCTTGCTCTTTGCCTCCCGCAGTGCAGCCAGAGTGTCCAGCGTTTCTCCGGACTGACTGATGGCGATGAACAGTGTGTTTTCGTCAACGAAAGGATCCCTGTAGCGGAATTCCGATGCCACGTCCACCTCTACCGGGATTCTGGCCATCTTCTCGATGGCGTATTTTCCAACCAGACCTGCATGGTATGCCGTACCGCAGGCCACGATATATATCTTGTTAAAGCGCTCCAGATCCTCCAGCGTCAGCGAGATTCCGTCCAGCCTGATCCTGCCGTCATCTGAAAGACGCCGTGTCAGAGTTTCCCTGATGGCTTTCGGCTGCTCATGGATCTCCTTCAGCATGAAGTGCTCATAGCCTTCTTTCTCTGCATCCTCCATGCTCCAGGTCACCTGCAGCACATCCCGTTTCACAGGATTCTTTTCTCCATCCAGAATCTGAATCTGCTCCGGTGTGCAGATTACCATCTCACCGTTTTCAATCAGATAGATCTTATCCAGATATTTCAGCAGGGCAGGAATATCCGATGCGATGAAGTTGCACCCCTTTCCGAGGCCTGCGATCAGCGGTGCATCCTTTCTGAAAGCCACGATTTTACCCGGTTCGTCTTTAGATACGGCTGCAAAGGCATATGCGCCTTTCATCATCTTCACCGCCTCCAGCACCGCGTCCTCCAGGCTGCCCCGGTTCAGAACACCCAGCAGCTGGGCGATGACCTCAGAGTCGGTATCCGTCCTGAAGGAGACGCCGTGCTCTGCGGCGAGCCATTCCTTCAGTTCCACATAGTTCTCCACGATACCGTTGTGAACGATGGCGATGCTTTCATCTTCACTGACGTGAGGATGGGCATTGGCATCGGACGGCACACCGTGGGTTGCCCACCTGGTGTGACCGATGCCGGTGCTTCCGAAAAGCTTCTCTCCTGCAATGGCTTTCTCCAGATTGGCGATTTTCCCCTTATGTTTGCGGACCACCAGCTCTCCCTTGTCGATGAGAGCGATGCCCGCCGAGTCGTAACCCCTGTATTCCAGTTTCTTCAGTCCGTCAATGATGATGTCTCTGGCATTGTCATGACCGACATATCCTACGATTCCGCACATAGCTTAATCCCTTTCTCTCCTAAAATAATCCTGCATTTCCTCATATTATATTATATCAGCTGAACTTCTCGCTGATCAGATCCGCCAGATCCTGCGCAAGTTTATGAATATGACTGATATCGGTTCCTTCTATCATGACACGAACCAGCGGTTCCGTGCCGGAAGGGCGGATCAGCACTCTGCCGCTGCCTTCCATTTCTTTCTCTATGGCTGCGATTCTCTCCTGCACCTGGCTGTCCTTCTGATAATCCAGCTTCTTCTCTGTGGAAACAGCGGCATTGACCAGAACCTGCGGGAAGATTTCTATCTCTGCAGACAGCTCTGACGGCTTTTTTCCCGATTCCTTCAGGGCCTTTACAAACTGAAGCGAGGACAGGGTGCCGTCTCCGGTGGTCGTATAGTTCAGGAAGATGATATGTCCTGACTGCTCGCCGCCCAGAATGCATCCAGTCTGCCGCATGGACTCCAGTACATACCGGTCTCCGACGCCGGTGACCTCGACCTCTGCACCGACTGTCTCCCGGATATATTTATGAAAACCGATATTGCTCATGACGGTGGCTGTTACCTTGTTCTCCGCCAGCTGCCCCGCCTTTTTCAGCATCTGCGCGCAGATGCATATGGTCTTGTCTCCGTCTATGACCTGGCCTTTCTCATCAACCACGATGAGTCTGTCAGCATCTCCGTCATAGGCGAAGCCGATATCTGCTTTTTCTTCCAGCACCTTCTGCTGGAGCTGTTCCGGATGGGTGGATCCGATCCGGTCGTTGATGTTGAATCCGTCCGGCTCATCGCCGATGGTGACCACTTCGGCCCCCAGCGCTCTGTATACCGCAGGAGCTGTCCTGTAGGATGCGCCGTTGGCGCAGTCAAGGACGATCTTCATTCCCTCCAGCCGGATATCTATGGTGGAAAGCAGGAATTTTACATAAAGATCGCCTGCCTCTTCTTCTGCCTCCAGGCATCTTCCCAGCTTTTCTCCAGTCATATGGCTGTTCGGGTCGATGCCTCTGAGAATGATGTCTTCGATTTTCTCCTCCAGGGCATCGTCCAGCTTGAATCCCTCGCTGTTGAAAAACTTGATGCCGTTGTATTCAAACGGATTGTGGGATGCGGAAATGACAACGCCTGCATCCGCATTGTAGTATTTCACCAGATATGCAACAGCAGGCGTGGGTATCACGCCTACTTTGATGACATTGCCTCCTACTGCCAGAATGCCCGCTGTCAGGGCGTTTTCCAGCATATCTCCGGATACTCTCGTATCCTTGCCGATGATGATGACCGGCCGCCTGTTCTCTCTGCTGAGGACGAATGCCCCCGCTTTTCCCAGATTGAAGGCGAGATCCGGTGTCAGCTCACTGTTGGCGACACCTCTGACGCCGTCTGTTCCAAATAGTCTTCCCATAATTACCTCTTATCTGTCTATTCGCTCTCAATGAGCACTTTGATCTTCTCTGGATTGACATCCATAGAAATATAGTCTCCGCTGCACTTCACAGTCAGCTGAACGCTGTGGGCTCCTTCGTCCAGCCCCTGCAGCCCGGCTGTCAGAGTGAAATCTGAGTTATCCAGGGCATCCAGCGCCTGGGCAGTTCCCCTGACAGTAATCTGTATCCTGTCTGTGCGCACCTGCGCCGTCAGGTTATCATCCAGATCTTTCAGGACCACCTGATCTCCGTCAAAGGTGAAAGTCCGGCTTTCCACAGGTTTCACCGTCACAGTCATGACCAGATTATCCGCCGATTTTGCCGATACCTGCACCTTAGCCGGAAGAACCGGCACCAGAGTGATGCGGGCATCCTCTGTCAGTCCGGACAGATCCACTTCTTCACAGGTCACGCTGTCGATGCCTGCCAGATCATCACTGTTGCCTTTGATAGTGATGGTCTTCGGAACGCTGTAGGTCTTCTCCACTACATCCGAATGGCTATCCTTTACAGGCACATGAAGCGGCACAGTCCTGGTTGTGGCCAGCTGAGCGCTGATCTCAACATCCTTTGCGGAAAGGCTGACGTTATCGATGGTGCTGCCGTTCTGATCCACCGGGGTCAGCTTTGCGGTGAAGGTCTTCAGCTTGTCTGTGACTTTTCCTTCGCCCACAACAGCCTGGATATGATCCACCTTCTCCACCAGAGATGCGGCTCCTGTCACGACTGCCGAGGTGCGGCTCATATCCACCGTGATCGGCTCTTCTTCGTCCTCAAAGCTTCCCTCGTAGGCCACCTGGATATCCACTTCTCTGGAAACCTTCTCCTCTATCACAACAGTGACCTTGTTGATGCTCTTGTCTTCTATTTCCACATTGTCCGGCACACGCAGAATGATCTTCAGCTGGTTTTCTCCCATGGCCGCATCGGCAAGATTGACCGTTGCTGAGATGTCCTTTGCTGAAACCTGTTTGATATTGGCTCTGGTTCCTGTCAGCGTCACGCTGACAGTCTCCGCACTTACGGAGAGCACGGCAAGACCGCTCTCATCCAGGGCCTGTTCTCCGATCAGTGTAATCGGAATATCTCTGAAGGTCTGTGTGTCGGTAGGATTGGTCTCACCGATAACATATGCCCACAGACAGACTGCTATGATAACGGAAAGAATGATATTGAACTTCCTGTTTTCAAACATCCTTCTTCCCCCCTATTCTCTCAAAAATCCTGCTGAAGCTGAAGGACTCGTCGTCTCTTCCGGTCAGATACAGATTCAGCAGCGTCTTCTCCACGGTCTTGGTATCCAGAAATCTGGTCAGTTTGCCGTCGATGGCCATGGAGATGATACCTGTCTCTTCGCTGACGATGATGGCTATGGCGTCGGAATTCTCCGTGATGCCGATGCCCGCCCTGTGTCTGGTGCCCAGACTCTTGTTCAGATTCTTGTTTCCGGTCAGCGGCAGAACACAGCCCGCGGCAAAGAGCTTATCTCCACGTACGATGACAGCTCCGTCATGAAGCGGCGCACCTTCATAGAAGATGTTGCCGAGGAGCTGCGCAGAAATATCCGCATTGATGACAGTGCCGGTCTCAGCGATGTCACTCAGTGCGGTTTCCCTTTCCAGTATGATCAGAGCCCCCGTTCTCGTGCTGGAAAAGGTGTCCACAGCCTTGACAAACTCGTCTGTCAGCGACTTGGCCTTCTCCTTGTCCAGCTGCCCGAAAGGAGCCTTTGCTATCTTGCTTCGTCCCACATATTCCAGTCCTCTTCTCAGCTCCGGCTGGAAAATGACCACCAGAGCAAAAAGACCCAGTGTCATGGTTCCCTTCAGCAGCCAGTTCAGCGTATAAAGATTCAGGATCTCTGAAAAGAAAAAAGCCACGACTAAAACCAGCAGACCTTTTACCAGCTGCTGGGCTCTCGATTCCCTGATAAATCCCAGTATCTTATAGCAGATGAAGGACACGATCAGTATGTCCAGAACATCATTGAGCCCGATACTGGAAACGATGTTGTTTAAAAAATTCTCCATTTATCTTCCCCTTAGCTATACTATATTTAATTGTACCGTAAAAGGGGCAAAAATTCAAGGGGGGACAGCACAAAAAGAGCCGCCCCGAAGGGCGGCCCGCAATGACTCAGTATGTAGTCTCTAATACGCCGTAGTTTCCATCCTTTCTGCTGTATACCACATTGACGCTGTCAGTTTCCATGTCCAGAAATACGAAGAAATCATGCTGCAGCATCTCCATCTCCAGAATGGCTTCCTCCACCGTCATCGGTGTCAGCTCGAACTTCTTGGTTCGAACCACTCTGACTTCTTCAACTTCCTCCTCGTAGTCCGGCAGGATCTCAAACTTCAGAGCCTTGTTGTCGTTGTATCTCTTCTGAAGCTTGCCTTTGAACCTGGCCATCTGGCTCGACAGCTTGTCTACCACTCTGTCAATGCCTTCATAGATGTCCTGAACCACCTCTTCTGCTCTGAAAACAGCGCCCTTGGCATTGATCGTCGCCTCAATCTTGTCTTTGCCTCTCTCCTGAGATAATACGACATTTACAACAATGTCATCTGAAAAATACTTTCCAAGCTTGTCGAATTTCTTTTCCATGGTATCCTGTAAATGCTTGTAGGTGTTAAAATTCTTACCTGTAATGATTACCTTCATTTGATGACCTCCTTAGTTGCCTCAGGCCTTTCGGGCCATTGGGGATTTTCTTTGAGTATAGTATAACATAGTTTTCTTAAAAAGCATACTGTTATTTTCCGATTCCCTCTGTCTTATTTTACCATACCCGACCCGTTTCTCAGTTCTCTCTTCAGGCGGTTTTGCGGCTGCCCGGCTGACCTGGTCTTTGCCCCCACACTTGCCTTGACCGGGATTTTCCCGAGGACTTACATCTAAGCTGCGCCATGATCACTGCCGCCCTGCGGATCAGCTTACGTGGATCCTTTTGCCCGCAACTGGCATGGATTTTCAACCACAGACCCGGACAGCCGCAAAACCGCCTGAAAGGCCCCGTGCGGGACCTGGTGCCGCCCTTTTATCTGGCGGCAAAAGCGAGGAAGTGGACATCGGCAGGCTCCGCAGCCTTCAGGGCCTGCGAGCATGCGGCCGCTGTACTTCCCGTCGTATAGAAATCATCGATGAGCAGAATCCGTCTGCCCTTCAGCAATGGTATATATCTTTCATTCAGTGCAAAACTCCCCTTCACATTCTGCTGCCGCTCTTCCGGTGAAAGCCCACGCATAGGCAGAGTCTTTCTCGTGCGCAGCAGTCCGTGGTCGACGCAGATTTTCCCCGTTCTGCCGGCCAGAAAGTTTCCGATCAGCGCCGCCTGGTTAAATCCTCTCTGACGCTCCTTTTCCCTGTACAGAGGTACGGGAACGATGACGTCAAAATCCAGTCCCGCCAGTTCCAGCCGGTCTGCACAGATTTCGGCGATGTCTCTGGCGATCCACGTTTTCCCGTTGTATTTCAGAGAGAATATGAGGGTTCTCTCGTAAATGCCGTACCTGGTGCACTGAAGCATCTTCACGCCGTTACGCTCCTGCACCGGATTTCCGTCAAAGCGGATATGGCTGATGCAGTGATCGCACAGGTGGTAGGTTCTGGACCCGTCGATGAGATTGCCGCAGCAGATGCAGTAAAGGGCAGGAGGAAAGAGGAGCTGCAGACCTCTCTCTGCAATTCCCGTCAGCACTGCAGCGGGATTCTTTCCGTTTCCGCCTTTTCTTCCGGCTCTTCCGCCCGTGTCGCAGAAAACACCTGCTTCTGTCCGTTTCATTCTATCACCCCGGTTTTCAGGAGCTCCTGCAGCCTGTATTTCAGACCGCTGTATCTCATCTTGATCCGGTTGTTGTCGATCATGGCGTGCATCCGCTGTTCGCTTCCCACCAGCACAACCACCTGCTTTCCGCGGGTCACAGCGGTGTACAGCAGATTTCTGGTCGCCAGTACAGGCGGAAACCAGGATACCGGCATGACCACGATGGGAAACTCGCTTCCCTGACTTTTGTGGACCGTTACGGCATAGGCAAGTTCCAGCTCGTCCAGCTGGGAAAAATCATATGTCACATATTTGTCCTGATCGAAGATGACCGTCATCTCTCCTGCGTCGGTGTCAATCTTGTGCACAAAACCCACATCGCCGTTGAAGACGCCCTGTCCTTCCGAAAAATCCCGCCGTTTTTTCCAGCCGATCTGGTAGTTGTTCCTGATCTGCATGACCTTGTCGTTCTCCCGGAATACCTTTTCTCCGTATTTTCTTTCACGCAGTTCCTGACGGGGCGGATTCAGAGCCTGCTGCAGCACCTTGTTCAGAGACAGGCTTCCCAGCACGCCCTTGCGCACCGGCGTCAGCACCTGAATATCCCGCACCGGATCGATGCCCTCGTAATAGGCCGACAGCCGTCTGGTGACCAGGTCTGTCATCAGTTCCACCATGGCGCTGTCGCTGTGCCGCTCCATGAAAAAGAAGTCCTTGTCCCTGCTGTTCACAAAAGGATATTCTCCGTGATTGATCCTGTGGGCATTGACCACGATCATGCTTTCTCCCGCCTGGCGGAAAATCTCCTTCAGGATCACCGTATGAACGAATTCGCTTTCGATGATATCCCGGAGCACATTTCCCGCTCCTACAGACGGAAGCTGATCATAGTCCCCCACCATGATCAGACGAGTCCCCGGACGGATCGCATCCGTCAGACCCTGCATCAGGAGCAGATCGATCATGGATGCCTCATCCACGATGACCACATCGTAATCCAGCGGATCCTCGGACGTCTTTCCAAAGCGCATCACGTCCTCTCCTTCAGAATAGTAGTATTCCAGGAGACGATGCACCGTCGACGCATAGTGTCCGCTGGTCTCCGTAATCCGCTTGGCAGCCCGGCCCGTCGGTGCGCAGATGGCCACCTTGAATCCGCTCTGCTCAAAGATATTGATGATGGTATTGATGATGGTGGTCTTGCCCGTGCCCGGTCCGCCGGTGATGACGGAAATCCCGCTGGTCAGAGAGCTTCTCACCGCGTTTTCCTGCTGCTCGGACAGGATGATGCCCGTCTCTCTTTCTGTCATCCGGATGGAACTGTCTATATCCACCTCCAGAGCTTTCAGTCCGGCTCCGGCTATGGCCGCGATATTTCTGCATACCTTCTGCTCTGCCAGATAGTACGGATAGAGATACACCACGGTCTGTCCCTGAAAGCTGTCCAGCTGGATATCCCCTTCAAAGGCCATCTCCACCATGTTTTCGTAGATCATTTCCCGGGACAGTTCCAGCAGTTCCCCCACCTTTTCGCACAGCTCCTGCTGAGGGACATAGGTGCTGCCTTCTGCGGCATAACTGCTGAGGCCGTAGCGGATACCGCTTCTGATGCGGAAAGGACTGTCCTGCCCTATGCCCATCTTCGCCGCAATGCTGTCAGCCTTGCGGAAGCCGATGCCGTGGACCTCTTCCACCAGACGGTAGGGATTCTCCTGCATCAGAGGCACCGCATCGGTGCCGTAGACCTTGTAGAGCTTCAGCGCGTATTCCGCTGATACGCCGTACTGCTGAAAAAACATGGACACACCGGCGAATTCTCTGTGGACAGCAAAGGACTCGGCGATCATCTCAGCCTTTTTCGGGCCGATGCCGCTTATGAGCGCCAGCTTTTCCGGCTCGTTCTCCATGATATCAAAGGTTCTCTCACCGAATTTCTCCGCTATGGCCGCCGCCGTCTTCGGGCCGATGCCTTTGATGGCTCCTGAGGCCAGAAAGCCTTCGATGCCGGCCCGCCCGGTGGGCAGCACCTCTTCGAATTCCGAAAAGGCGAACTGCTCCCCGTAGACAGGATGAACCTTGAAGGAGCCGCGGAGTCTGTACGCCGCGCCCTTTACGCAGGAAGGGAGACAGCCGACCACCGTAAAATACTCGTCTTCTGTCTCCATCACCGCAATAGTATACCCGTTATCTTCGTTATGAAAAATGATTTCTGCAATACTGCCCTGTTTTTCTTCCATAAATGCTCTCTATTTTATCCATCTGACATATCTGGTCTTGGCTGCAAGCTTGTTTCTGGAATATTTCTTCGCCATCTTCAGAAGGACATCTCTGTCGTTGTTCTTCGGGTTCTTATGTACGAGGGCGACAACCATATCCAGCAGTTCCTCCGCCCTCTCCGGAGAATCGGTGATGCCCGCCTCCATGATGTCGTTTCCATCGATGACCAGATCCTCCACGAAGACCGGCTCGCCGTTGCTCCGGATCGTCTTCATCATATGGTTTCTGGCTTCGATCTTGACGGTAGGCTGATCGTAGACGATACGCATTGCCTTGGCCAGATTGTGCAGATATTCATAGCGATCCATG
>JBJESV010000052.1:0-3000 GCA_051882975.1 Emergencia sp. | reverse complement strand
AGACAGCTTATCTGCCTTCCTTTTTTTCGTAAGGTCTGGCGTCCAGACGCTCCCGGCACCCCATCTTTCTGGCCATCCGACCCATAAAGATTTTCTGGACCGGACGCCCGAACAGGCTGAACATCCGTATTTCCTTTTCAGACATGTATTCCGGACCGGCAAATTCTCTGGCAGCCCGGGTGTCAAAGGAGCCGCTCCGGGCATAGCAGCGCCCCATATCTGTAAATCCCGTCAGGATCTCCTGTCTGTTTTTTTCATCCATCAGACTGAGACCGAACATATCCCCTTTGATCAAAGTACCCCCGTAGGAACAGCCCAGCTGAGCAGGCACCGTTTCCACATACTTTTCGCAGCATCGGCTCTGAGATGCTTCCGGAAAGCCTCCCTGGAGAAGAAAGGCCAGTTTTGTACCCGGAGTTTTCTTTGGAGGCAGCCCTGCCAGAAACTCCAGCAGGATGCCCGGAACATTCTCCACATAGAGAGGAAGAGCAATCATAATATTTTCATGGGCGCAGAATGCCTGCGTCGCTTCCGCCCACTGGCTCCGGTCCGAAAGATACCAGACTTCCGAGGTATTTCCCCCTTCCTCATACCCCTTCCGGAAGGCCTCGACGATCTTTGCGGTATTGCTTCGTGGCTGCGGCCTTACAGCTCCGCTGATGATTACTAAATGCATGCCAGCACCTCCTTTGCCCGGGCTGCGGGAAAAGCACCGAGACTTTCTCCGCTGAAATTCAGGGCCACACGCTGGAGCCACAGGTTCAGATAGCTCTGATCCGCCGCGCCGTCGTACAGCAGCCCGAATCGGTATTTTCTGTCATAGCGGGGCACATGACGGCACTGACCGTCCTCGATATGTATATACATGGTTGCCAGCGGCAGCAGACGGTCGATCACATTCTTCATGCGGTAATCCACAAAGTTAAGCGCGGTTCCTGAAAGAAACACAGCCCCGTCGTTTTCCAGATATGCTTTCAGGATTTCCTCGTATCCGTCCCTGATCGAGCAGATTCCCGGCGTTTTCAGCCAGCAGGCATTGCAGCCTGCACAGGGCCGGATATTCATCTCGTATGCGTTTATGATCCGGCATTCCGCCGTCTCCTTCAGTGTTTTTACAGCTTCCAGCGCCGCAGGATGATCCTGCGGCAGCGTATTGACAATGAGCAGTTTCATAACAGCACCTCCCTCTTTTTCGCCGGTCAGCACTGCGGTCTGCGCGGAATGATGAGCGCCGCAACGATATAGGCGAGGATGCCGCTTCCACCCATGGCGCAGAAGATCACCCAGCCCAGGCGGACCAGTGTCGGATCGATATCAAAATACTCCGCGATGCCTCCGCAGACACCGTCCACGATTTTATCTCTGTCTGATTTATACAGTCTCTTGTTCATCTCTCTTCTCCTTCTCTTCGTTTTCTCTGTTCTCCGCAGCCCGGAGGATTTCTCCTGCGGGCAGGCGGCCGCATATCATATCAGTATGTAATAGGCGTACGGAACAGTGCACTCAGAATGCAGTCTGCAATGAAAACTGCGGTCACGCCGATGCAGACCGGACGAATCACCGATACGGGAATTTTCTGATACAGCTTTTCACCTGCCGGCTCCACCAGGTAGTGAAAGGCCAGTCCCAGAAATCCGAAGCTTACCACACTTCTGAAACAGATGATTCCCGACAGATTCAGAAAAAGCCCTCTGTAGTCCCACAGCCGCAGACCCATAAGATGGATCCCTGCATAACCGATAATGTATTCCACGATACCTGCAACACAGATGCACAGCAGAAACAGCAGAAGCGGATTTTTCTTCAGCGGTTTCAGGCCATAGATCCCGAGGGCTCCGATCCCGTAAATCGGCAGCCACGGACCGTAAAGGATTCCGCGGTTTCTCAGCATACCTTCGGTGAACCAGTAGAAAATCTCTTCGTAAAACCATCCGATCAGGCAGCCTGTCATAAAGATCAGAAACAGGTAACACAGTTTCTCTACTTTTATTCCGCGTGCCTCCAGCATCGTATTATATTCCATCTCAACACACATCCTTTCCTGTTTATCACTTTCTGACGTTATTATACAAAACAGGAGCACGATTGCGATAGGCGCATTTAAGAGGGAAATGTGTCGAATTTAGAGAGCCGCCCTTCACGGCGGAAGCCTTCTTAAGGTTCAAGTCCTCTCTTTCTGTTCCGCAATTATGACACTGAAAAAGCAGGTACCTGCGTACCTGCTTCAGTGTCATGGTTGCGGAGGGAGGACGCAGCCGCTTCGCTCTGCTCGCGTCTTTCGTGCTTGCCTCCCCTTTCGGTCGGCTTCGCACCTTCCGCCTGGTCGCCTCTCCACCGGAGAGCCGCCCTTCACGGCGAAAGCCTTCTTAAGGTTCAAGTCCTCTCTTTCTGTTCCGCAATTATGACACTGAAAAAGCAGGTACCTGCGTACCTGCTTCAGTGTCATGGTTGCGGAGGGAGGACTTGAACCTCCGGCCTCCGGGTTATGAGCCCGACGAGCTACCAACTGCTCTACCCCGCGTCATCGGGTTGCCTTGGCGGCAACTATATATAAATATTATAACACATACCACAGTATATGTTAAATATTGTTTTTGATGCTGTCTGATTATCTCCCACCAATAAAATCTGCCGAAAGGCAAGTCAGATGGTGCCGGAGACCGGGGTCGAACCGGTACGATCGGTAAGGATCGCAGGATTTTAAGTCCTGTGCGTCTGCCAATTCCGCCACTCCGGCTTAAAATTGGCTCCGAGGGTGGGGCTCGAACCCACAGCCTACCGGTTAACAGCCGGTTGCTCCACCATTGAGCTACCTCGGAATACCTGACTTCTGTCGAACACTATTATCAACAGCAACATTAAATATTATACATATGTTACCCATATTTGTCAACTGTTTTTTTCTATTTTTAAAAATTGCATCTGATCAGAAGTCATTCTCATCTTAAAACGGCAGCTCCGCAGAACTGCCGTGAATGCCTTTATTAAAAATCAGAAAAA
>JBJESV010000051.1:38265-44965 GCA_051882975.1 Emergencia sp. | reverse complement strand
GTAGAGAATCCGCTGTAAAACCTTGCAGGTGCAGCTGGTGCTGCACCTGCAGTTTTCAAAAAATGACAGAGCGCTGTCACAGCGACCTGTCTCTTTGGGACGCTGTGAGTTCGCTTCAATTCATAAACAATTACAGGGGTATGTCGATTGGAATAAAACGTATTGCAGTTCCCGATGTCTGATTCGGAACTACAAACAGAAAGCAAAAAGGTTGAATAAATATATGAAAAAACTATCTTACGGACTGCTGGCACTTCTGTGTGCAGTGGGAATATATGTGATATACAGAACATCAATTGTGACGGGCCTGAAGGCGGCTGTAATCCTTGGCCTGATTCTGGCGGCGGTGTGCGCGCTGCTGTGGCTGTGCGGCAGAAAACGGCCGAAACTGTCTTCCGTGCTGGAACTGATTCTGATACTTCTTCTTGTGGCGGTGACGCTGCCGCTGAAAACGGTGACAGACGTGGCCATGGAAGTATCACAGACGGAAGAGTATGAGACCGTGCAGATCGCGGCGCTGAAGAGCAGCGGCATAACGGCGGAAGATGATTTCAGCCAATATGTGCTGGGCTATGTCAACGGAGATGACGGGGCATATGAGCGCTCCAGCGAGATTCTGGAGGAACATCAGAAGACCGTGGCAAAAAGCAGGCCCTACAAATCCGTAAAGTCACTGTACAGGAATTTTTCTGAGGGAAACGCAGATCTGCTCGTTCTGACACCGGAAGTGAAAAGCGATCTGACGGATATCGACGAGGATTACGAGGACGGAATCGTGATTCTCTTTGAGAAAAACTACAGTCTGGGAGACGTGAAGACCCGGGCTGTGGATATCAGCAGTGAGCCCTTCACGGTATATCTCTGCGGGACAGATCTCTCGTCCGGAAGCAATATACGTTCCACCGGACGGGGGGACGTGAACATTCTGCTTACGGTGAATCCTCAGACGAAACAGGTGTACATGCAGACGATTCCGAGAGACACCTTTGTATATATACCGTGCCGCGGCGGAAGCAGCAAGCTCTCTTACAGCGGATGGTGGGGAGGGGTCCAGTCTTCCATCGAAAGTATTGAGGAGCGGTTCGATATCGAGATCAACTACTATGCGAAAATCAACTTCGAAGGCCTTACGGAGCTGGTGGATGCTTTAGGAGGCGTGGAGGTCTACAGCCATTATACATACTCGGTCGGCGGCTGCAGTTTTGTAAAGGGCTGGAATCAGGTGGACGGGGATCAGGCTCTCATGTTTGCCCGCCTTCGGAAAATGCTGCCGGAAAATGAACTTTCCCGCGGGCAGCATCAGATGGAGCTGATCAAGGGGATCTTCCGCAAGTTCGCTCAGAATCCGACTTACGACAACTGCATGGCGGTGCTGGAAGCCATGGAGGACAATTTTGTGACCAGTCTGCCGTCCGAGGACTATTACGATGCATTCCGTCTGGTGGTGGAGCTTCTGCCTCAGCTTTCAGAAATGGAGAATCATTCTCTCGAAGGGGAGTATCAGTGGCATTATGACGAGATTCGAGAAGGTCGGTATCAGTACTACTATTATCCGTACGAATCCGACGTGAAGCGCATGCAGGAGAGCATAGCGGCAGTCCTGGCAGGAGAAGAGCTGCCGGAGCAGTAAAAGAGATAATAAACAGGGAAACCGCAGCATATCGGTTCAGGGGACACATCAGGGACCGG
This sequence comes from Emergencia sp., assembly GCA_051882975.1. Lineage (GTDB taxonomy): Bacteria > Bacillota > Clostridia > Peptostreptococcales > Anaerovoracaceae > Senimuribacter. The sequence continues at coordinate 43,276 of JBJESV010000051.1, read as the reverse complement.
AAGCTGCGGTTTTTTGCTGCGATTTCTCTTGACACCGGCCGCCAGCGGTGCTACAATGATTGCCATAACGTAATTGTTAACACTGTTAATAATTATAGAAATGCAAATATTATCAAAAGAGAAACAATACAGAAAAGTCAGAACAGGAGGATTTTCATGACAAAGGAACAGCTGGAATTCTTCAGCATCATATCTGATCTCCGGAAGCTGAATGTATCCAGCATGCTGCCGGAAATCGCCATGGGAGAATTCGATGTGCTGAAAAAGATTGCGGCCTGCAGGGATGAAAGCGGCAGCGCCAGGATTTCCTGTGTGGTGCGCAGCATGTGCATGCCGCCTCCGGCCATATCCAGGACCATGCGCAGCCTGGAGACCAAAGGGCTCATCGAGCGAAATGTGGACAGAAACGACCGCCGGAGCACTCTGGTGGAGCTGACGCCTTCCGGGGAAGCTCTGATCGGAGAAGTGGACAGGATCATGGGAGAATTTGCAGACGCTGTATTCTGCAATGTAGGAGAAGAGAACATGCAGAAACTGAACTGCTATCTCAGACAGTTTGTCGACACCGCGAGAGCGGAAGTCGCCAGACGGAAATACAGCAATGAAGAAAAAACTGACAAAAGGAGTAAAGGAGTATGAAGAGGATTTTCAAGAATCTGATTCCCTACTGGAAGACGGTCATCGTCATCGTGCTGCTTCTGGTGGTGCAGGCCTACTGCGACCTGTCCCTGCCGCAGTACACCTCCAACATCATCGATGTAGGCATCCAGAACAGCGGTGTCGCTCACATCGTTCCGGAGAAGATCACGGAAAAAGAATATCAGGAGGCCCAGATCTTCATGGACGACGATGAGAAAGAGATCTGGACGGGAATCTACGAAAAAGAAGGGGATATTTACTGCCTCCGGGAGACAGAGGAGGAGAGGCTGGACGAAATCGACGAACAGCTGATGACCTCCATCGTGCTGACCTATCAGCTGGGCCATATGAGCGAAGCGGATTTTAAAGACACCGTCAGAGACGCCATGGAGAAAAATCCGCAGACGGCAGCAGTCGCAGAGCAGATAGGCGATATGTCCATCGGTGAGATCGAAGAACTGATGCATATGGACATCGAAAGCTTCCAGGCAGAAGATGAAAACGGCAGCACAGTTACCTATGTGGATATGCGTCCGATGATGGAGGCCATGATCGCTTCCGGTCAGATGGATACCTCCATGGTGGAGAAATCCCGGGAGACTATGGAGAAGACCATCAGTTCCATCGGGAGCCAGACCCTGAAAGCCATGGGCATCGCCTATGCGGCTTCCTGTGACGAGGCGGCAGGCATCGACATCGACGACATGCAGATGTCCTATCTGTGGAGCACCGGGGCAAAGATGCTGCTCATCGCTCTGCTGATGCTGGCATCCATGGCGGTTCTGTCTCTGCTGGCGGCCAGAGTGGGCGCCGGTGTGGGACGCGACCTGAGAAGCAGGGTTTTCCGCCACGTCGTGGGCTTCTCCAACAGCGAGATAGATCAGTTCTCCACAGCATCACTGATCACCAGGACCACCAACGACATCCAGCAGATCCAGATGGTCAGCACCATGCTGCTGCGAATGGTTCTTTATGCGCCGGTCATCGGCATCGGCGGCATCTACAAGGTATGGCACACAGGCGCATCCATGGGATGGGTCATCGCCCTGGCGGTCATCGTCATCATCGGATTTGTCATGGTGCTGGTATCGGTAGCTATGCCTAAGTTCAAGATCATGCAGAACCTGGTCGATGCTCTGAACCTTGTTTCCAGAGAGATTCTGACAGGTATTCCTGTCATCCGCGCCTTCGGAAGAGAGAAGACGGAAGAGGAGCGCTTCGATGTCGCCAACCAGAATCTGAAGCGGACCCAGCTGTTCACCAACCGGGTCATGACCTTCATGATGCCGGGCATGATGCTGATCATGAACTGCCTGGTCGTTCTGATCACCTGGGTCAGCGCTCACCGCATCGATGCGGGAAGCCTGCAGGTGGGTCAGATGACTGCCTTCATCACCTATTCCATGCTCATCGTCATGGCTTTCCTGATGCTGACCATGATGTCCATCATGCTGCCGAGAGCCGGCGTGGCAGCAGACCGTATCGCAGAGGTTCTGGAGACAGAATCGTCTATCAGCGATCCGGCAGAGCCGAAGAAGCTGGCTGACCACAGAGGCGTGCTGGAGTTTGATCATGTGTCCTTCCGCTATCCGGGCGCAAAGGAGGATGTGCTTCACGACATCAGCTTCCGGGCGGAGCCGGGCAAAGTGACGGCCATCATAGGAAGCACGGGAAGCGGAAAATCCACTCTGGTGAACCTGATCCCGAGGTTTTACGATATCACTGCAGGCCGGATCACCCTGGACGGCGAGGATATCCGGGATATAGCCCTCAGCGAGCTGCGCGGCGAGATCGGTTTTGTGCCTCAGAAAGGGGTGTTGTTCTCGGGAACCATCGCATCCAACCTGCGGTTCGGGCGTGAAGATGCCACCGATGAGGAAATCAGGAAGGCTGCGGAAATCGCCCAGGCATCGGAGTTCATCGAGGAAAAGGATGAGGGATACGACAGCTATATCGCCCAGGGCGGCAGCAATGTGTCCGGCGGACAGAAGCAGAGACTTGCCATCGCCCGGGCCGTTGCGAAAAACCCGAAAATCTTTGTATTTGACGACAGCTTTTCCGCTCTGGACATGAAGACCGACGCGGCCCTGCGCAAAGCCCTGGCTGCGGAGGTTTCGGGCAGCACGGAGATCATCGTTGCCCAGAGGATCAGCACCATCCTTCACGCAGACCAGATCCTGGTTCTGGATGACGGCTGCGTGGCCGGAATGGGAACTCACGAGGAACTGATGAGAAGCTGCGAGGTATATCAGCAGATCGCCCAGTCTCAGCTTTCGGAGAAGGAACTGGCGGATCTGACCGGCGGGAGCGCCGGGAACCCGGATGCGAAAGGGGTGAATGAGGATGAATGAGGAAAGACAGGAATTTAAAATGCCGAGACGCCGGCGCGGTCCTATGGGCGGACACGGCCCCATGGGCGGCATGATGGGCGGCGAGAAGGCCAAGGATTTCAAAGGCTCTTTCGGAAAGCTTCTTGCCTACATCGGAAGGTATAAATTTGCCATTCTGGCAGTCATGATCTTTGCGGCGGCATCTACCGTTTTCTCGGTCATCGGCCCGAAGGTCATGGGCAGGGCCACTACGGAACTGGCGGAAGGTCTGATGCGGAAGATCGAAGGAACGGGCGGCATCGATTTTGAGAAAATCGCACACATTCTGCTGCTGACTCTGGCGCTGTATCTGTGCAGCGCGGCCTTCACCTTTGTGCAGAGCTGGATCATGACCGGCATCACCCAGAAGATCTGCTACCGCATGAGGAAAGAGATCTCTGAAAAGATCAACCGGATGCCGATGAAGTATTTTGAGAGCAGGACTTACGGTGAGGTGCTCTCCCGCATCACCAACGATGTGGACACTCTGGGACAGGGACTGAACCAGAGCATCACCCAGATTATCACGTCGACAGCCACCATTATCGGTGTCATCGTCATGATGCTTTCCATTTCGCCGCTGATGACGCTGATCGCCCTGGTGGTGCTGCCGGTTTCGGCGATTCTCATGTCCATCGTGGTGAAATTCTCTCAGAAATATTTCCGCACCCAGCAGAATTATCTGGGCAGGATCAACGGTCAGGTGGAGGAAACCTATGCGGGCCACCTGGTCATCAAGGCTTTTAACAAAGAAGAGGAGACCATCCGCACTTTTGAGGAGACCAACGATGTGCTGTACACCTCGGCATGGAAGTCTCAGTTCCTCTCCGGACTGATGCAGCCGATCATGATGTTTGTCGGCAACATGGGTTATGCCGGAGTCGCCATCAGCGGCGGTATTCTGGCTATCAGAGGAACCATCGGTATCGGTGACATCCAGGCGTTCATCCAGTATGTGAAGAACTTCACCCAGCCGATTCAGCAGATCGCTCAGGTCATCAACCAGGTTCAGTCCATGACGGCGGCCTCTGAGCGTGTGTTCGAATTTCTCGAGGAGGCTGAGGAGGATCAGACTGCGGAGAATCCGGTCTGTCTGGAGAATCCACAGGGTGCTGTCACCTTTGATCACGTCCGCTTCGGCTATGATCCGCAGCAGGTCATCATCAAGGATTTCAGCGCTGACGTGAAGCCGGGGCAGAAGATTGCCATTGTCGGACCGACCGGCGCAGGCAAGACCACCATCGTCAAGCTGCTGATGCGTTTTTACGATGTGGACAGCGGCAGCATCTCTCTGGACGGCCGCGATATCAGGGCTTTCAACCGGCATAACCTGCGTGACTATTTCGGCATGGTTCTGCAGGACACCTGGCTGTTCAAAGGGACCATCATGGAAAACATCCGCTACGGCAGGCTGGATGCGACGGACGAGGAAGTCATCGCCGCAGCGAAGGCAGCCCACGCGGATCACTTTATCCGGACGCTGCCGGGCGGCTACGAGATGGAACTGAACGAGGATGCTTCCAACGTATCCCAGGGGCAGAAACAGCTGCTGACCATCGCCAGGGCGATTCTGGCGGACAATCCGGTGCTGATCCTGGACGAAGCGACATCTTCTGTGGATACCCGTACCGAGGAACGGATCCAGAAGGCCATGGACAATCTGATGGAGGGCCGCACCAGCTTTATCATCGCTCACCGGCTGTCGACCATCAGAAATGCCGATCTGATTCTGGTCATGAAGGAAGGGGACATCATCGAACAGGGAAATCACGAGCAGCTGCTGGCTGCCGGCGGCTTCTATGCCGACCTGTACAACTCTCAGTTTGAGGATACAGAGGAGGCAGTATAAATCCTGACAGGCAAAGGCAGACATAATATATATCTAAACGGCATGATCAAAAATAGTCCGAACTCGGACTATTTTTGTTTTGGGATTTTAATATATGATATATGCCTTTGTCTCTGATTCAGGACGATCCAGGAGCGAAGGCCCGAAAGCCGCA
>JBJESV010000051.1:30346-38165 GCA_051882975.1 Emergencia sp. | reverse complement strand
GCCGCACCACCACAGCAAAAGAATTTTTAGCATATTTTATTCCCTTTGCGGCTGTTTTGAGATATAATAGAAACAAGGAGAAGGGAAGAGATCACAGAAAGGGAGTTGACTTATGAAGAAATTAGTTACGATCAGCAGAGAATACGGCAGCGGCGGCCGAATCATCGGAAGGCTCGCTGCAGAGAAGCTGGGCGTGCCTTTTTATGATAAGGAGATCATCGATATGGCCGCGACCAGAAGCGGGCTTTCCAGAGACATCGTGGAGACGGCGGAACTCAGAGCAAAGAGCAGCTTTTCCTACAGCCTTTCTTCAGCAATGAACTTCGGCGAGGGAATGATGGGCGAGGCGGTTTCTGTCAACGAGAAGCTGTTCATCGCGCAGTTCGATGTGATAAGCCAGATCGGAGAAACCGGAGAAGGCGTCATCGTAGGAAGGTGCGCAGATTATATCCTGAAGGATATGCCGGGCGTGACCAACGTTTTCATCCACGGCGAACTGGAGGACAGGATCAGCAGATGCATCCACACCTACGGTGTCGAGGAGGCCAAGGCAAAGGACACCGTGCTCACCTACGACAAGGCAAGGGCAAACTATTATAACTACCATACATGCCAGAAATGGGGTCAGTACTCCAACTACAATCTGGCAATCAACAGCAGTTACATATCTGAGGAAGAGGCTGCCAACCTGATTGTCTCGTATATCAATATGAGGACTTACAAATAGGCTGCCGGAGAAGGAGGAAAGTTATGGCAAAGAAGAATACTTTAGAACCGAACAAGGCTGACAAGGGACGCAAAGAAGGCACTTCTGCCGCAGCCAAGGCTGCTCTGGCCATTCTGGGCGTGGGCTTTGTTGCAGGAACGACCCTGGTGGTGGGCATGGACCACATCATGAAGAAGATTTTCGTCAACGAGGACTGGCCTGATGAAGAATGGTCCAACGACGAATGGGCAGAAGAAGACCTGGAAGGCTGAATCTGAACGGACTAAGTTAATATCACAAGCCCCGTACGGCTGGCAGAAATGCTTTATCTGCGCGTCAGCCCTGCGGGGCTTTTTCGTTCAAAGGGCGTTTCAGGGCGGCGTCACAGGAGATTCTGGTAAAAAACTGCCGGCTGCACTGCCGCACCGCAGCCCGTCGCACTGCAGCCCTCAGCACCGCAGCCCTCAGCACCGGCAATCTGTAAAACCCTTGTGAAACCCTCCGCCCCTTATTGACTAAACCTTGCAGAATGTGGTATTCTAAGGTGTAGAAACTGCCTTATCTCATTCGATAAGGAGACGAAAGGAATGATTACGAAAATGACAGAGAAAAAGGGAACCTATTATATCACCACCCCTATCTATTATCCAAGCTCCAATCTTCATATTGGACATACCTACTGCACCGTCATGGCAGACGCCATGGCCAGATTCAAGAGACTGTGCGGTTACGATGTGAGATTTCTGACCGGTACAGACGAGCACGGACAGAAGATCCAGACCATTGCAGAAGAAAAAGGCGTTACACCGCAGGAATACGTGGATGAGGTCGTCGCAGGCATCAAGGAACTGTGGAAGACCATGGAAATCTCCTACGATGACTTTATCAGAACCACAGAAGACAGACATGTGAAGCGGGTACAGGCCATCTTTAATAAAATGTACGAAAAGGGCGACATCTACAAGGGCGAGTACGAAGGCATGTACTGCACCCCTTGCGAGTCCTTCTGGACAGAGAGCCAGCTGGTGGACGGCTGCTGCCCGGACTGCGGCAGACCGGTTCAGAAAGCCAAGGAGGAAGCATATTTCTTCAGACTTTCCAAGTATCAGGACAGACTGATCGACCTGCTGGAGAACACCGACTTCCTGGAGCCGGAGACCAGAAGAAACGAGATGCTGGGCTTTATCAGGCAGGGCCTGGACGATCTGTGCATCTCCAGATCCACCTTTGACTGGGGCATCCCTGTTCCTATCGACGAAAAGCACGTCATCTACGTATGGCTGGATGCGCTCACCAACTATATCACAGCCCTGGGCTATCCTGACGAGCCGGAACTCTTCGAGAAATACTGGCCTGTCAACGTTCATCTGGTGGGCAAGGAAATCGTCAGATTCCACTCCATCATCTGGCCGGCAATGCTGATGTCCCTGGATATTCCGCTTCCGAAGCATGTTCTGGGTCACGGCTGGCTGCTGCTGGAAGGCGGCAAGATGAGCAAATCCAAGGGCAACGTGGTCGATCCTGTCAAGCTCATCGACCGTTACGGCATCGACGCGCTGAAGTACTTCCTGCTGAGAGAGTACACCTTCGGTCAGGACGGCGTGTTCACCAACGAAGTAATGCTGAAGAGAATGAACTACGATCTGGCAAACGACCTGGGCAACCTGGTGTCCAGAACCACTTCCATGATCGAGAAATACTGCGGAGGAATCGTGCCTGAGTCCACCACAGAAGACGATATCGACAGAGATCTCAAAGCCATCGCCACAGGCGCCGCATCCAGAGTCGAGGAGCAGATGGACAAGTTTGCCTTCAACATGGCCCTGGAGGAGATCTGGGTTCTCGTGAGAAGAGCCAACAAATATATCGATGAGAAGACACCTTGGATCCTGGCGAAGGACGAGGCAAAGAAGCCGGAGCTGGATACATGCCTGCACAACCTGGCAGAATCCCTGCGTATCATCTCCATCCTGATCCATCCGTTCATGCACACCACATCCGACAAGATCAGAAAACAGATGGGTCTGTGGTATGCTGACGTTGTATGGGAGGATGCCTTTGAGTTCGACATGATGTATCAGGAACAGGTGAAAAAGGGCGAAGCCATCTTCCCGAGACTGGACATCGAGAAAGAGCTGGAGGAGCTGGAGGCTATGCAGAATACCGGAAAAGAGCCGGAAGAGGAGAACATTCCGCTGGAGCTGAAGCCGGAAATCGAATACGAGGATTTCGACAAGATCGATTTCCGTGTAGGCCTCATCGAAAAGGCGGAGAAGCATCCGAAGGCAGACAAGCTGCTGGTATTCCAGATAAAAATGGGAACCGAGCGCCGTCAGATCATCTCCGGCGTGGCAGACGACTTCAAGCCGGAAGACCTGGTCGGCAAAAAGGTCCTTATCGTGGCAAACCTGAAGCCGAGAAAGCTGAGAGGACTGGAATCCAGGGGCATGATCATGTTCGCCGAAAACGGAGACAGATGCGAGATCATGACCACTGTGGCCGAAGACGGCGTAGTGGTAGACTGATGAATCTGTAAGGCCGTGCGGAAAAGCCGTACCGGAAAAACTGAAAAAACGATCTATAAACCTGACTGCAGAAAATGTGGTCAGGTTTCTTTTTTCGTGTTACAATATACATATCAATTCCGAAAGAGGTGGACTTATGCTGTTTGACGCACATACACATCTGAACAACGAAGATTTTACAGACGAGACCAGGGCGGAACTTGCGGAGGCCATCGAAGCTTCCGACGTGTCCTATGTCCTGGATGCCGGCTTCGATCTGGCAAGCTCGCTGCAGGCTGTGAAGGACGCTGAGAAGTACCCGTGGTGCTATGCGGCCGTCGGCTTTCATCCCCACGATGCGAAGAGCCTGGACGAAGAGACCCTGGTGCTGGTAAAGGGCCTTGCCAAAAAGGACAAGGTTCAGGCCATCGGCGAGATCGGGCTGGACTTCTACTATGACCATTCCGAGCGGGACGTGCAGAGGTACTGGTTCCGCCGGCAGATCCAGCTGGCCAACGAGCTGAAGATGCCCATCGTCATCCACAGCAGAGAGGCCGATCAGGAGACCCTGGATATCCTGAAAGAGGAAGGAGCTTTCTCGAAAGAGCGGCAGAGCTGGTTTCCGGCCCGCAAAGGTCCTGACGGCGAGGAACTGCCCGACAGCAGAGTCCTGCTCCACTGCTTTTCCGGCAGCCGGGAACTGGGACAGCAGTACGTGAAGCTGGGCGCCACCCTTTCCATCTGCGGTCCGGTCACTTTCAAGAACAACCGGAAGACGAAAGAAGTGGTGGAGGCTGTACCCATCGAGTTTCTTCTGGTGGAGACCGATGCGCCCTATCTGACGCCGGAGCCTTTCCGCGGCAGGAAAAACAGGTCTCCGTACGTGGAGTACACAGCCCGCAAGGTCGCCGAGATCAAAGGCATCGCCTACGAGGAGGCGGCGCGCATAACCTGCGGGAATGCAAAGCGGTTCTATAATATCAGGTGATAATATGGTAAAGATAAAAGACGAATACAAGATCAGTGAAGCCGCTGATTTTCTGGGGGTTTCTGCAGATACAATCCGGTATTACGACAAACAGCAGATTCTCTGCCCGCGAAAGGATGAATCGACCAACTACAGGTATTATACCTGGGGTGACCTGATTTCCCTGGATCACATTCTTCGCCTGAAACGGATCAGTTTTCCGCTGCAGGAAATCGGGCATATGGTCAACGAATATTCTCTGGATGAGACCCTGAATGTCATGCTGGCCCACGAGCAGGAGCTGGAAAAGCAGCTGGAGGAACTGACCCTGGCGAGGAAGATGCTCAGATCCTATATTATGAACTTCGAAGAAATCTTCCGGAAAGAGGGGGAACTGAGATTCGAGATGTCACCGATGATGATCTGCAGCAGGATCGACCGGGAGGTCAACCGGATATTTGAGGATTTTCAGAAACTGACTTCCAGCCAGCTGCCCCTGTTCACCCTTATGGCGCCTGTTCGCCTGGAACCGGGACAGGAAGAACTTCCTTATGAGGAGTACCTGGAGAAAATCCGAAACAGGGAAGAATGCTTTATCACCATCATCGACGACGGTGAACTGTCCAGAAGCAGACTGGTAAAAGAAAACAGCGAAATCACCATCATGCCTTCCAGGCTCTGCCTCCATGGAATCAGAAAAATCGAGCACCGGCAGGAGCATGTAGCGACCCTTGAACTTCTCCAATATGCCTGGAAGAACGGCTATGAAGCCAACGGGCCCCTGATTGTCAGATCGCTGCTGTATCTGAAAAACGGAAAATCAGTCGAGACGGATTATTATGATATGTATCTTCCTGTAACGAAAAAAGGATGAAAGTCTGAAGCAGCTCAAAAGTTTTTGCTAAAAATAATCTTATTCTGAAAATTTAGAAAATTAAAAAGCGGTAGATTTCTTTGATTGTCTGGGAAAATTTTTTTATCCGGCCATAATCTTGCACAAAATAAATTGTAAGATTATGGCTGGATTTTTTTATTGACTTTGGAATTGGCACAGAATTTAAAATAAAACCATCAAGAGCTTTTGAAAAATGAATGAAAAGAAAGGAAGTTACCCCTATGAGTTATGCTGAAATGTCTGAAAGCGGATTGCTTTACGCACTTTGTGCTGGCGCAATTATTCTGGTCGTTCTGATCACGTTATTTTATCTTCGCCTCTGCTGGAAACATGCGCTTGAATGCGGTGTTGAAAAGGAAAGGCTGATGTCCGTTGTTAAATCATCTATTTCTTTTGCCATTGTTCCGTCCATCGCAGTCGTTACCGGTCTGGTGGCTCTAGTCACCGTAATCGGCATGCCGTATGCATGGCTGAGACTTTCCGTACTCGGTTCTGTAGGATATGAACTGATGGCATCCAACATGGCGCTGTCTGCACTGGGACTGGATCTGTCCACCGCGGATGCATACGGATTCGGTCTGGTTATGTGGACCATGTGTATGGGAATCACAGCGCCGCTGATCCTGAATGTAATTATGTGCCGCAAGGTGCACCTGGGAACTCTGAAGCTGGGCGATAAGGATGAGAAATGGGGACAGATCTCCCAGACAACCTTCATGGCTGCTCTGCTGATCGCACTTTGTATCCCTATGTTCGGAAACGGCATCGTATCCTTCCTGACCTTTGTTACAAGTGCACTGATTTCTGTACTGGTTTCCCTTATCATCAAGAAGACCAACTGGAACTGGCTGGGCGGATTCACTCTGACCTTCAGCCTGATCGGTGCAATGGCTGCATCTGTTGGTTTTGATAAAATGTTTAACTAAGGAGGTCGAGTCATAATGAGTAACAAGAATCTGAATACGAATCCGAATCAGAGTCCGTATTATAATAAAATGCACAGACTGGGCAAGTTCATTACCCTGGGATCCATGGCCGTATTCTTCGGCGTGCCTCTCATCATGTGTCTGGTCTACGGCGTAATGCCGAAGTTCAGCGAGATCATGCTGGCTTCCGGCGGAATCGTTGCAATCTTCCTGCCGATGGGCGTTGCTGAAGTAATCGGAGAAGTACCGGTTATGGGTACATCCTACTATATCGCATCCACTACAGGTAATATCCTGAATCTGAAGCTGCCGGCTGCATTGAATGCGCAGAAGGTTGCAAATGTCAAGGCTGGTACAGAAGAGGCCGATGCAGTAACAGGTATCGCCGTTGCCGTATCCTCTCTGGTTACCATCGTCCTTCTTGCAGCTGGTCTCCTTCTTCTGACTCCGCTGAAGCCGCTCCTTGGTTCGGAGGTTGTTTCTACAGCAGCAAGCTATGTACTGCCTGCACTGTTCGGATGTATGGTCCTCGGCAACTTCAGCAGAGATGTCGGCGGCGGCGTAAAGATCTACGGCAGAATGAAAGCGAATATCATCCCGATCATCATCGGTCTGGTGCTTTACTTCTTCATCATGCCGGAAAGCTACGAATCCTGGGAAGGCGTTATCGCCGTCGTATTCATTCCGATCATCTACTTCAGCTGCAAATACCTGTATAAGAAGGGTAAGATCACTGTAGAGATGCCGGGAGACAATGGGGCAAAGGAAATAGAGACAGCAGAAGAAGGGGCAGAATAAGATGAAACAGAGTGAAATCGATTTACATAAGATCCACGAGGAAGTTGAAAAATATGCTCAGGAACTGAGAAAACTCACCTTATACATTCACAGCAACCCTGAGCTGGGCATGGAAGAGCACAAAGCCTGCCGGGCGCAGAAAGAGCTTCTGGAGAAATACGGGTTCGAAGTGGAAACGGGCTTCTGCGGCATAGAAACCGCATATAAGGCCTGCTACAAGGGAAAAAAGCCGGGCCCGAAGATCGCCATGCTGGCAGAGTACGATGCACTGCCTGAACTGGGTCACGGCTGCGGTCACAATCTGATTGCCATGGTCGGCGTCGGTGCCGGCCTGGCTATGAGAACCTATGCGGATGAATACGGCGGAGAGATCTATGTCATCGGTACGCCGGCAGAAGAAACTGCCGGAGCAAAAGTTGACATGGCAAAAACCGGGGCTTTTGACGGATTCGATGTGGCGATGATGGCGCACCCGATGGATGCCTGGTATGACACGACAAACACCATGGCTATCAATTGCAGAAAAATATCCTTCTATGGAAAACCGGCTCATGCCGCTGCGGCACCGCAGGATGGAATCAATGCTCTGGATGCCATGATTAACTTCTACAACCTGGTCAATGCCTTGCGGCAGCAGACAAAAGACGATGCCAGAATCCACGGCGTAATCCTCCACGGAGGCACCGCATCCAATGTGATTCCGGAATTTACCGATGCGGAATTCTGCATCAGAGCAAGCAAATGCGCTTATCTGGAGGAACTGACGAAGAAAGTGGAGGACTGTGCAAAGGGTGCAGCTCTCGGTACGGGTGCGAGCATGACATTTGAACCTTATCTTGGCGATTTCAAGGATATGTCCAGCAATCTGTATCTGGCAGGTCTGCATGCAGAAAGCATGGAGGCACTGGGTGTCAGTGTGATCCGGACGAACGGCGCACCGATGCCGGGCTCCACAGATCTTGGCGATGTCAGCTATGCATGCCCTGCCATTCACTTCACCTTTGACATCTCAGACGGCAGACC
>JBJESV010000051.1:0-30246 GCA_051882975.1 Emergencia sp. | reverse complement strand
CCTGACTGCCTGAGACAGAACACCTTTACATCAACACCGTATACAGAACGCCTGCGTTCCATGGAAGATCTGAAGGTGCTGGACGCCGGTAATTTCTGCGATGCGGACAGAGACACCATGTTTGCGGAAATCGAAGATTATGTGGAGAAGCTGGTGAAAGCCGGTGTGAAGTTCTCCATGATCGGCGGAGATCACTCCGTGACTATTCCGGTGGAAAGAGGCGTCAACCGGGCTGTGGACGAGCAGCTGGGCATCATCCATATCGACGCCCACTTTGACCTCTGCAATGCCCTCTACGGCGATCCCCTCTCCCACGGTTCAACGGAGAGACGGGCCCTGGAGATGAGCAATGTGGCAGGACCGGAGAACCTGTATTTCATCGGCATCCGATCCATCGAGCCGGACGAGTACGAATACAAGAGCAGCCACGATGTCCAGGTGAAGACGGCCTATGACTGTTTCCATGAGGGAATCGAATTTGTGGCAGCCGACTGCATCGCACAGATGAAGAAATTCAGCAAGGTCTATCTGACCTTCGACATCGATGCGCTGGATCCCGGCTATGCCGCAGGAACCGGCACTCCACAGTTCGGAGGCCTGACGCCGAGAATGGCGCTGACCCTTCTGGAAAAGCTTTTCGCCGAGCTGAACATCATCGGCTTTGATATCGTGGAAGTGGCGCCTGCCCTGGATCCGTCCCTGACGGCCATGTTCGCGGCCAGAAAGCTGCTCACAGAGATGTGGGGCTACTGGGCGGAAAAAGAAGGCAGACTGAAGTAAAAATACAGCCTTTCTGAAAATCTGAGATAAGAGCAGACCCTGTCCCGGGAGAACATCCCGGACAGGGTCTGTCTGCGTTATCCTGCAGAGGAGGGCAGCAGCCCCTTGACAAGCGAACAATTGTTAGCTAAAATAGAAGGCAAAGCGGCGAACAGATGTTAGCCTATCTTCCGCATTTTCACGGCCGCATCCTGGTGCCCGCGGAACCGGGCAGCCGGGCGCAGCTGCGGGACTGCAGAAAGGAACGATACACCATGGAAAAGAATACAAAAAGGGAAATCCTGGACGCAGCGCTGTGTCTCTTTGCGGACAAGGGCTATGACGGCGTCTCTGTCCGGGACATCGCGGCGGCGGTGGGCATCCGGCAGAGTTCCCTGTACAAACACTACGAAAGCAAGCAGGATATATTTGACCATATCCTGAAGCGCATGGACGAGGAATACGATGAGATGAGCAGGGGTGTTCATGCCCCCTGCGGTGATATGGAGAACATTGCCAGGGTATATGCAGACATCACCACAGAAGAGCTGCAGCAGATCTCCCGGGGCATGTTCCGGTTCTGGACGGAGGATCCCTTCGCCTCCAGATTCCGCAGGATGCTCATGATCGAGCAGTTCAAGGACTTCGACGGACGCAGACGGTACCATGAGTATCTGACAGAAGGACCCCTCGGCTTCATGGAGGATCTGTTTTCCAGACTGTCGGAGAGAGGCTGCTTCAGAGCAGAGGATCCCCGGGTCATGGCCATGGAGTTTTACGGCCCCATCACCCTGCTCATGGCCCGTTATGACAGCGGGGCTGACAGGGAGGAGCTGGCAGAGATGCTGGATCGTCACATCGCCATGTTCGTCGAAGTTTACAGATCTGATCAGGATATACACAGCAGAAAGGAAAAACAATGACCGTACATACACAAATTAAAAAAGACAGAAAAGAATTTGACCTGGAATCCTATCTGGCTTCCGGCGTGGAGAATATCGTGAAAGGAGCGCTTCGCGCCACCCTGAAGGATCCCAGAGAAAGCGCATTCATGGCCGGCTTTGCCCGCCAGAGCCGCAAAGCCGCTGCGGTGCGTGCCGGACTGGCGGCGGAAGGGGAGCATATTCCACCTTTTCTCATCGCCAGCATCACGGAGAGCTGCAACCTTCACTGCACAGGCTGCTATGCCAGAGCCAATCACGCCTGCGGAGATGTTCCGGCAAAAGGGACGTCCTGCGGCGGCGGGTGCGGAGAGCAGCTGACCGCGGATCAGTGGGGGCGCATCTTTGCAGAGGCACGGAGCCTGGGCGTCAGCTTTATCCTGCTGGCAGGCGGAGAGCCTTTTCTGAGAAAAGATGTGCTGCAGGAGGCGGCCCGGGTGCCGGAGATTCTGTTCCCGGTGTTCACCAACGGCACCCTGCTGGATGAAAGTCTGCTGAAGCTTTTTTCGCAGCACCGGAATCTGGTGCCGGTGTTCAGCATAGAAGGAGACCGGGCTGCCACGGACAGCCGCAGAGGAGACGGAACCTACCAGAGACTGCGCGGAGCCATGGCAGAGATTCGGGAGGAAGGGCTGATTTTCGCCGCTTCCGTCACGGTGACCACGGAGAACCGGGAGGCGGTCATGGAGGAAGGCTTCCTGGAAAGCCTGGAAGCCGACGGCTGCAGGGCGGTCATCTTTGTGGAATACGTGCCTGTGACGGAGGAGAGTCGTCATCTGGCTTTCGGCGAAGAGGAACGGGCCCTGTTCGATGAAGGCCTGCAGGAGATAAGACAGAAGCATTCCGAAATGGTGTTCATCGCTTTTCCGGGAGACGAAAAAAGCTCCGGCGGCTGTCTGGCCGCGGGGCGCGGGTTCTTTCACATCAACGCCCGGGGCGGTGCGGAGCCGTGTCCGTTTTCACCGTATTCCGACATCAATGTGGCGCAGACGTCCCTCAGAGAGGGACTTCACAGCCGTTTCTTCGCCAGACTTCATCAGATGGAGGTGCTGACAGAAGAACACACGGGCGGCTGCGTTCTCTTTGAGAAGCGGGAGCAGGTGGAAGCCCTCCTTGCAGAAGGGCAGGAGACGGCTGCAGTATAAAGAAAAAGAATCTGCCCGATTCACAGACAATTCCCCCTCGACATCAGGTTTCGACAGCATATGCCGCAGCCTTTGCAGTATACTGACAGAAAAAAGAGATACAAAGGGGAAGAAATATGGAATTCGCAGGAAACCGGATCAGTCTGAAGACTGTACTGGCCACGCTGGCGGTGGCATTTCTGGCAGGGAGAATCAATCTGTTTGACGGGACCTTTCCGGCGGGGGCGGCGCTGATCACAGTCATGGCCGCCGTCTCCACCGTTTACATCTATCTGGTGCCTTTCATCATCCTGGGCATGGGGACCTTTGCCGGTCAGGGGGCGGTCATCTGGGGTGATGTGACCGCAGTGATCTTCTGCGGCGTATTTTTCCTGTTCTTTCACAGCCAGAAGTTCACCATCAACCAGAGAACAGCAGTGGCGGCAGGAGCGGTGATACTGGCAGACTGCATCGTCTACGGGGCAGCGAACATGCTGTACCTTCTCAGCCTGCAGACTCTGCTGCGGGAAGCACTGGCTGTGGTCGTCTACATACGGGTGTTCAACACCCTGGTGCGCATGGTGTGCGGTGCAGGATGCGGGCGGATCTCTGCTGAAAAGGCGGGCATATCCCTGGCGGTGTTTGCCGTGTCCATGCTGGGCGCTGCCGGCGGCGGTTTTTCTTTTCCGCTCTGGGTCTTTGCGGCAGTGCTGGTGCAGTACTGCCGGGGCATTCAGCCGGCGCTGATGGTGACAGGAACCGCTGCAGTCTATTCCTCCTGCCAGGGAGGAGTCGGAGCGGAACTCTTTGTCATACTGGCTGCCGGACTGATCACAGGCTGGTTCCTGGCAGGCCTTCTGGAGGGAAGGTACCGCAAAGCGGTGCTGGCTCTCACGGTATTTGCAGCCGCAGCGGCAGCTTCAGAAGGGGAAATCTACGGCGTCGCGGCGGCTATGGCGCTGATGACGGCTCTGCCGTCTTCCCTTATCGTCAGAGCCTGGTGTGCTGCGGAGAGTCTGCTGATGCCGGAGGCGGCGACAGAAAAGGACGTGCAGCTTCATGCCGTCAGACGGGATCTGATGCGGAAAAGGAACGCCTTTGCCTCCCTTGCCAGGCTTCACGGCACCGGGCACGACAGCCCCGAGATCATATCCTGTCAGTTTGAGGGAATGGTCCGGACGGTGGACGGAATCCTGGAGGATCTTGCAGGACGGGGACAGGAAGGAAGACAGGAAGCGCACTCCCGCCAGCGGACAAGGGGTGCCGCATCTCTGGCGGTGGGGAGCGCATCCTATGCCTTTGAGAACGTGTCGGGAGACAGCTGTCTCTCCTTTTCCTTCGGAAAGAACAAACAGGCTCTGATCATCAGCGACGGAATGGGAAAGGGAAGCCGGGCGCAAAGCGAGAGCCGGCTGGTGGTGGAGACCCTTTCCAGGCTGCTGCAGGCCGGATTTGATGTGGATATAGCCATAAAGACGGTCAACGCCGTTCTGATGGCGGAAAACAGCCGGGAGATGTTTGCGACACTGGATCTGGCCATCATAGACAGGGAGACGGGAAGAGCGCAGATCTTCAAGATGGGCGCCGCGTCCACCTTTGTGAAGCACAGCAGAGGTGTGTCAATGCTGAAGCGGCCCGCGCCGCCGGCAGGGATCCTGGACGGCGTCAGGCTGGAATACATAGATGTGAAGCTGCACAGAGGGGATCTGCTGGTCATGGTCAGCGACGGGGTCACGGACTGCGACAGAAAGGACCCGGACTGCAGCTGGCTGCGCCGGAGACTGACGGAGATAGGAAGCAGAGATCCGGAGACGGTGGCGGAGCTCATCGTCAACAAGGCGGCGGAAAAATACGGCCTCCGGGAGCGGGACGACCTGACAGTCATGGTGGCGTCAGTATAGAGCCTGTGAAGGTTTTACCGCTTTTAAAAAGGTGAGGAATATGGTATAATCACTATGTTATGATCATAGAGACTGTTTTGCAGACAATTGAAGAGCATCATCTGCTCGGAAAACATCAGCACATTGTATTGGGCCTGTCAGGAGGGCCTGATTCGGTGTGCCTTTTTCATATTCTGAAAGAACTCTCCGGTGAATGGGATCTGACCCTTCATCCGGTGCACATCAATCATATGCTCCGTCCCGGCGCGGCGGAGGAGGATGCCGCCTATGTGGAAAAGCTGTGCGAGGAGGCAGGCTGTCCGGCCCGCGTCTATACCTTTGACTGCAGCGCCATAGCGGAGGAGGAGAAAATGACCAGCGAGGAGGCGGGCAGAAAGGTCCGCTATCAGGCTTTTGCCGATACGGCCCGGATGCTGCGGGAAGAGGGAATCAGCGGTGATGACATCCGCATCGCCGTGGCCCACAACAGAGACGATCAGGCAGAGACCATCCTCTTCCGGATCCTGCGGGGAACCGGCACCGACGGCCTTGCAGGCATTTCCTATGCCCGGACTGACAGCGACGGGAACAGGATCATCCGTCCTCTGCTGGACGTGAGCAGAGAGGAAATCATGGAGTACTGCGGCAGGAACGGCCTGCAGCCCAGGATGGACCACACCAACGAAGAGCCGGTCTATACCAGGAACAGGATCCGCCTGCAGCTGATTCCCTATCTGCAGAGGGAATACAACGGCAATATCCAGGCCGTGTTGACCAGGATGGGAAAAGCAGCGGCCATGGACAGCAGCTGCCTGTGGGAGCAGGCTCAGCAGGCCTTTGAATCCCTGGCTCTGGAAAGGGGCGCAGACAGCGTCCTGCTCAGCGGTCCGGAGCTTGCGGCTCTGCCCAGGGCGGTCCGCCAGAGGGTTTTCTCCCTGGCTTTCTCCAGAGCGGGACTGACCGAGGATCTGACCTTTGCCCATTTTGAAAGCTGCGAGAACATTCTTTTTAACGAAAGACCTTCCGCCCGGTGCTCTCTGCCCCGGGGATACTATCTGACAAAGGTCTACGGCGATGTCCGCATCGGACGGGATGAACACGACGGACAGGAGGACTGGCCTGATTTTCGCATCACCGTCATGGATACGAACACCTTCAGGGGGAAAGAATACAGAAAGGACACCTTTGCCGCCTTTGATCTGGAAAAGCTGAAGCAGGCTTTCGGCGAAGATGCGGCGCAGAAGCTGGTTCTGTGCGGGCGCGAGAAGGGAGACATGCTGCAGATCGGAGAAGGACGAAGCAAAAAGCTTCAGGACTACTTCGTGGACCAGAAGATTCCGAGGGACCGCAGAGACCGGATCCCGGTGCTGAAGATCGGCAGACAGGTGCTGTGGGTCCTCCCTGCAGAGGGGCGGGGAAGATACAGCAGCGGATTCCGCCTGGATGAGGACACAAAAACGGTGATATGTATTGAAATAATTTGTTGAATATGCTAAAATAATAAGACTGTTTTGTTAAGTGAGAACAAATTTGTAACCGATTTGATAATATAGACATGGGAGGAGAATAATCAAATTGAAAAAATTCGCAAAGAATATCAGTATCTACTTAATCATCTTTGCTCTGGTGCTTGCGGCGGCCTTTTTCTATAAAGGCGGCGGCAGCGAGGAGTACAAGCAGGTGAAGTATTCAACCTTTGCCACCTATCTGGCACAGGAGAAGATCAGCGAAATCGATATCGACGGCAACAAGCTGACCGGTAAGATCGGCACGGACAAATATATCTATGCATACGCATCATCGGTCATCGATATCAGCTATCTGGAGGAGAAGTACATCTTCCCGCAGATGGACGAGGGAAAGCTGACGGTGGAGTCACCGCCGCCTGATTCGGGAGCGACCATACTCAGCCTGCTTCCGACCATCATCATGGTCATCGCTCTGGGATTCCTGTTCTATCTGATGATGAACCAGGGCGGCAACGGCAAGGCTTTTTCCTTCGGCAAGAGCAAGGCCCGGCTGTATAAGGGAGAGGGACGGAAGATCACCTTTGCCGATGTGGCAGGCCTGGACGAGGAAAAGGAAGAACTTGAAGAAATCGTGGATTTCCTGAAGGATCCGCGCAAATACAACGAAGTGGGAGCCAGGATCCCGAAGGGCATCCTGCTGGTAGGCCCTCCGGGAACAGGAAAGACCTACGTTTCCAAGGCAACTGCCGGTGAAGCGGGCGTGCCTTTCTTCACCATCAGCGGTTCCGACTTCGTGGAGATGTTTGTCGGCGTCGGCGCATCCAGAGTCAGAGACCTCTTTGATCAGGCCAAGAAGAACGCGCCTTGTATCGTCTTCATCGACGAGATCGATGCGGTGGGCCGCAAGAGAGGCGCAGGCCTGGGAGGCGGCAACGACGAGAGAGAACAGACGCTGAACCAGCTGCTGGTGGAGATGGACGGCTTTGGAGAAAACTCCGGCATCATCATCCTGGCAGCCACCAACAGGCCGGACGTGCTGGACCCTGCACTGCTCAGACCGGGCCGCTTTGACAGACAGATCGTCATCGGCGTGCCTGACATCAAGGGCAGAGAGGAGATCATCAGAGTGCACTCCAGAAACAAGCCTCTGTCCGACGAGGTTTCGCCGCAGATCATCGCGCGGCGGACGCCGGGCTTCACACCGGCTGATCTGGAGAACCTGCTCAACGAGGCGGCCCTGATCACAGCCAGAAGAAACGGACGCAAGATCAGAATGGCCGAGATAGAGGAGGCCGCAACCAAGGTCATGGCCGGACCTGCCAAGAAGAGCAGAGTCATCAGCCCTGAAGAGCGTAAGCTCA
The DNA here is from genome assembly GCA_051882975.1 of Emergencia sp. Lineage (GTDB taxonomy): Bacteria > Bacillota > Clostridia > Peptostreptococcales > Anaerovoracaceae > Senimuribacter. Next base: position 22,712 of record JBJESV010000051.1, on the reverse strand, counting down.
CCGCTTATCATGAAGCAGGACACGCGGTTGTCATGCGGACGCTGCCTAATTCCGATCCGGTACACCAGATCACCATCATACCGAGAGGCAGCGCAGGCGGTTTCACCATGGCGCTGCCGGAAAAAGACAAGGCTTACGAGACGAAGAAGGGCATGCTCAACGCCATCAAGCACCTGCTGGGAGGCCGTGTGGCGGAGCAGCTGACCTTAGACGATATCAGCACAGGAGCCAGCAACGACATCATGCGGGCAACAGAGATCGCCAGAGGCATGGTGACCAAATACGGCTTCAGCGACAGAATCGGACCTGTCAACTACAGCGATTCCGATGAAGTCTTCCTGGGCAAGGATTTCTCCACACGCAAGAACTATTCCGAAGGCGTGGCATCCGAAATCGACCACGAGGTGAAGTCCATCATCGAAGATGCTTACGCGGAGACAGAGAGAATCCTGACCGAGAACATGGATAAGCTGGAGAGAGTGGCCCAGGCTCTGCTGGAGGTGGAGACCCTGGACGGCGAGCAGTTCGAGGCTCTTTATACAGGCCAAGTGACTGCAGAGGAGCTGGCTGAACAGGTTCGCGAAAAGGATGCCGAAATCCAGAGAATCAACGCCGAAGAGGCTGCAGAATACGAAAGAATCCGTCAGGAGGAAGAAAAGAAGCTGGCGGAGGAACTTGCCAGATACGATACGGATTATCTGGCCGACGAAGATCCGGATGACGACGGAACTTCCACCGAAAGCGGAGAGGGGAAAGAAGCTGCAGGTGAGGCGCAGGAAGGGGAAGCCGAAGAGGATGAGATCCTCGGGGCTGCAGAAGACGAATCCGAGGCAGAGGCCGGAGAGGATACCCCGCAGCGCGAAGAAGAGTAGAGGTAATTTATGAAGATAACTGTAAATGACTGTCTGAGTCTGGAGGCATTCACTCCGAGCATACTGGCGGCAGGCAAGCGGAACATCGGAAACCGGGTCCGTTCGGTCTCGGTCATGGATGCCACCACCGTGGAGACCGCCATCAAACACAACGGGGTGAGAGAGCAGATCGTTCTGACATCGTTTTACGGAATGACAGGCAGAGAGAAGCTGCAGTGCGAGGTGGTCAAGGGACTGGCCAGAGAAGGTGTCAGCGCCCTGGTGATTTTCCATGTGGAAAAGGGACTGACCGGCGCGGACAGCGAGGTCATAGAGACCGCCGAACAGGTGGGACTCCCGCTGATCGTGATTCCGAAAAACAACAAGGCGGAATATTCCGATGCCATCGAGCAGATCATGGATAAGATTCTTTACGGGGACAACTTCAAGAACAGTCTGATCAACAACACCATCTATCATCTGCTCAACTTTGAAAAACACAAGACCTTCCAGGGAGCTCTGAGAGAGGCCGCCGTCAGCAACGAATTCCAGGTGGTCCTTCTCTCAAAGGACTTCAACCCGATTCTTTCCATCGAGACCAGGCAGAGGACGACCATCGCCGACGCCATCCGTCTGGGCAAGGAGCGGGATGTGGAAAAGGCCGGCATCTACACCTTCATCGATGTAAACGGTGTGCTGACCTACTGGGGACCTATCACCATCAACAAGGAGAAATACTTCCTTTTCATCGTGGACAACGAGGACAACTACTCTGCCGGCGAGATCACCAAGCTGGCGGAGATTATCGAGCTGGCCATGGGAATGTGGAAATACACGCCGGAGCGGGACGTGCGGGCAGAGCTGATCAAGGCGCTGATCCGCGGCAACAAGTCTCTGGCATACTCCCTCAAGGACGAGATGAATATCAAGGCGGACAACATTCTCAGCGTGTTCTATGCCAAAGGCATCGAGAACAACCAGGGGAATGCGGTCATCAGCGATTTTGAGAAGAAAGAGAACATCGAAGTCCTCCGGATCACAGAAGGTGAGGAAACTTACGGCATGATCCTGAAGAACGGAGAGAAGACGGAGGACGAGGAGGTCAGCCAGAAGGCCGGATGCCTGAATCTCTTTGACAAGCTGAAAGAGGGCAGCAAGACCGTGCGCATCTTCCACGCCACGGGAATCGACGGCATCGAAGGCGCCGGAGACGCCTTCCGGCTCATCAGCGAGACCTGGACCTTTGTGGAAAGCGTGTTCCCGTACAAGCGGGTCTTCACCAAATACGAGCTGGCTCTGGTGTCCAACTGCATCAATCTGCAGGTCCAGGGAGGCTATCTGAAGAAAAACTACATGGATCTTCTGGATCCGTTCTACAAGGAAATGGGCGAGAACAAGGCCCGCCAGCTTCTGGAGACGCTGGAGACCTTCGTCCTGGATGCGGGCATGAACAGCGGAAAGACCTCCGAGTTCATGGGCATCCACACCAATACTGTGCAGTACAGACTGAAGAAGATCAACGAGGTGCTGGGCGCAGAGATCACCGGAAACCGGGTAATTCCGGGATTGACTATGGCCCTGGCCCTGAAGAGACTGGACAGAGTCGTCAAATAGCGGCGGCATCACAACTTAACAGCAATTCAGATTGGAGAAAAAACAATGCTTTTAGCTTTTGATGTTGGCAACAGCAATATCGTACTTGGACTTTTTAAAGACGGAAAATTGCTGACCAACTGGAGAATCAAGACCGACACAAGCAAAAGTGCCGACGAATACGGCATGATCGTGAATCAGCTTTTCGCCTACGAAGGGCTGAAGACGTCAGACGTGGAAGACATCATCATCTCCACAGTAGTGCCTTCCGTGCTGTTCACACTGCAGCACCTGGCCATCAAGTATTTCAACAAGCGTCCTATCACCGTGGAATCCGGCGTCAAGACCGGACTCGTCGTCAAATACGACAACCCGAAGCAGGTGGGCGCTGACAGAATTGTCAATGCCGTGGCCGCCTATCACAAGTACGGCGGACCGCTGATCATCATCGACTTCGGAACGGCCACCACCTTCTGCGCTGTCACAGAGAAGGCGGAATACCTGGGCGGATCCATCGCTCCGGGCCTGAAGATCTCTTCGGAAGCCCTCTTTGAGAAGACATCCAAGCTGCCGAAGGTGGAACTGGAGGAACCGGGCCACACCATCTGCAGGAACACCATACAGAGCATGCAGTCCGGACTGGTTTACGGCCACATGGGCATGGTGGACTACATCGTGCGCATGATGAAAAAGGAGCTGGAGGAGATCACCCAGTCGGACAAGCCTGTCACCGTCGTGGCCACAGGCGGATTGTCAACCCTGATCGACGGAGGGGTTGACTGCATCGACTACGTGGATAAGATGCTGACCCTGGAGGGTCTTGAACTCATCTATCAGAAGAACAAGAAGCCGACAAGGCCGTGCAGAGGAAAAAAAGAACATGAATAAAGAGAGCCTGAAAATAGGAAATGTGGAACTTGAGAACCCTTTCATTCTGGCCCCCCTTGCAGGAATCACAGACGCTCCCACTCGCAGAATCTGCCGCGAGATGGGGGCGGCTTTGGTCTATTCGGAAATGGTCAGCGGCAAAGGTCTCTACTACGGGGCGGAGAAGACCAGGGAACTGCTCTTCATGTATGAGGAGGAAAAACCGGTGGCCTTTCAGGTCTTCGGCAGCGAACCGGAGATCATGGCTTTTACGGCCCGGGAGCTGGAATCCTGCGGCAACGCCATCCTGGACATCAACATGGGCTGTCCCGTGCCGAAGATCGTGAAGAACGGGGAGGGTTCCGCCCTGCTGAAGAACCTGGATCTGATGTACGATCTGATCCGGGCCATGACAGCTAATACAGCCAAGCCGGTGACGGCCAAGATCCGCATCGGTTTTGACAGCAGCTCCATCGTTGCGGTGGAGGCGGCAAAGGCCATCGAAGCCGGCGGAGCATCGGCGGTAGCCGTACACGGCAGGACCAGGGAGCAGTATTACAGCGGAAAAGCTGACTGGAGTCAGATCGCCGCGGTCAAAAAAGCGGTTTCCATTCCGGTCATCGGCAACGGAGATGTGGTGGACGGTCCTTCGGGAATGCGGATGATGGAGGAGACCGGCTGCGACTTCGTCATGGTGGGGCGGGGCGCCCTGGGCAACCCGTGGATCTTCCAGCAGCTGAAGGCCGCCTGGAAGGGCGAACCTTGTCCGGAAATGCCTGATATTGACAGTAAAAAAGAGATGATGAAACGGCACTTTCGTGATATGATAGAGCTGAAAGGGGAATATGTCGCAGTCCGTGAGATGCGCAAGCACATGGGCTGGTATCTGAAAGGCCTGCCGGGCAGTGCAAAGCTGCGGGGACGGGTCAATCAGATCAATGACGCGGGAGAACTTTTAGATGCGATAGGAGAATTATAATGAAAAAGAAAAGAACGCTGGCTGTGCTGCTCTCTCTGGTCATGGTATTTGCCGCTTTCCAGACAGCAGTGTATGCCTGGAGCCCTGAAGATATGAAGAATCAGCCCAACGCCATGGCTGTTGTGACTGTAGCCAGCGAAGACTGTACGGTTCTGCCGGAGGTAGGGGATCTTTCCGTCACCCTCTCTTCTGCAGAGGCGGGAATCGATATCACGGTGCCTGTGCAGAAGATCGACGATGCAGACGGACTGGTCACCATGTGGCTGGGAGTTCCGGAGGAGCGCATCAGCGACGCGGTCATGAAGAAGCTGGACGAGATCCAGGGGAAGATCGACCTGGGTGCATATGCGGACAGCCCGGAAAAATTTCTGGAAGAGGCAGACGGTCTGCTCTCCGGGTTCACCGTCAGGGTCAACGGCCTTCCTGAGGGGCATTATGTCACCGGCGGCAGCGCTGTGGTCATCACAAACGAGATATACAGACAGGCTGTGGACATGCTCCGTCAGATCCTGGAAGAGGAAGTGGGACAGTTTGACACCTTTTCCGGTCTGATTCAGCAGTTCCTCGATGACGCAGGCCTGACCCTGGACGAGATTTTCGATACTTCGGATATGACTGCCGAAGACTGGGAAGAGCTTGCTGCAGCAGGCATCACCCAGGAGACCCTGGATGCCATAAAGGACCTGATTCTGAATATCGACGCTGTCATCGAATACATGTGCAGCGAGGATTTCACCGGCGTGCTCATCGCAGGTGCCGTCCTGTCCTGTGACTGCCCTGAGATCATGTCCTATCAGATCCAGCACAGGTATTATGAGAAGGTGAACGGCAAGACGAAGCTGGTGAGCGTCGTCTATGAAGGCGAATACAGCGACCTGGCGGAAACCTGGTTCATGAGCGGTGCGGCGGGGGATGTCATCCGCGGCGCTGATTTCAGAAACGACACCTACAAAGGCAGGACCTATACATATATGGGAAGCTATGACAGTACGGTGATTTACGACGATTTCAAGTGGAGCCAGTATGAGATGGATTCTTTCGTCCTGGGCGGAGATGACAACATCTTCGGTCTGGTGCTCCGCTATGTTTATGATAAAGAGGGCGCTGCGGCTTCCGGCGGCAGCGAAGATGGGTCGGATTCAGGTGACGGCTCCGTACCGGCAACCGGTGACAGCAAACCCATCGGCATGTACATCCTGCTTCTTGTGACTGCAGTTGCAGCCACCGGCGCAGTTGCGGCATACCGCAGGAACCGGAAATAGGGCGGCAGCACTCTGAACCGGATCTGAACTGAATACGAACGGAATATGTTTATCCGCCAGCCGTTTTCCGGCCGGCTTCAGGCAGCCGCAGCGGTGCGCGGACGCTATATGCGTCCGGCACCGTCTGCGGCTGTTTTGATTTTTATATCCGCCCTGAAACGGTATACACCGGCATCGGAATAAACATTTCATTCCCTGAAAAGTGCATTTCATTCCGCTGCTCCGGTCAGTATGTTTTTTGAAAGTATAATTATATAGACATACTACTTTCGAAGGAGGAAATGTAAAACGAAAATGAATACGATAAACCGTAAACTGATTTCTGCTCTTCTTTCGCTTATCCTGATATTCACCGTGAGCTTTGCGGGAACATCAGTGTATGCAGGAGAAGGAACCGCCATCTCGACAGCAGAAGATCTGAAGGCGATGGAAAACAATCCTTCAGGCAGCTATTACCTGACAGCCGATATCGAAGTACCTGAGAATCTGACCCTTTTCACAAGCAGCAAAAACCCTTTTACAGGCACACTGGACGGCAGGGGCCACGCACTTAAGAACTACAGCATCACCACCTCGGAGAACACGGCGCTCTTCTGTGAGGCCCAGGGCGCCACCTTCAGGAATATCAAGGTGACCGGCTTCAAAGCCAGCATCAGAGACAGTATCAGATCCACATACTCCGTTGCGGGCCTTGTGAAGAAGGCAGAGAACTGCAGCTTCACCGACATAAGCACAAGCGGCGCCGTCACGATCAGCACTCCGAACCTTTCTGAATATGCAGTGCAGGAGATCGGCGGCATCGTGGCCAATGCCACCAGCTGTACTTTCAAAAAGTGCACCAACAAGATCAGCATCAGCGTGGTGAGCACTGCGGCAGGCGGCCATGCAGCCGGTGTGGCAGCCAGCGGCTTCTATAACAAATTCACAAGCTGCACCAATGCGGCTCCTGTCAAGGTGAACGGCGGCGGCACGGACGATCTCTGGATTGTCTGCGGCATAACGGCGGGCAGTTCCACCTCACTGAATTCCTGCAGGAACAAGTCCGAGATCAAATATGTAGCGACCCCTGCAAGGTGGGCTGTCGACACAGCCGGTGCTGCCGGTGTGGCGTTTGAGGCGGACTCCCTTACCGACTGCTCTAACAGCGGCAAGGTCAGCGTCGATACCAGCGCGCTCAGCGGCATGTGGAGCGGTGACTACGTCGGCGCTGCCGGTGTTGCATGTCGTGCATTTGGTGTCAAGAGGTGCTCCAACACCGGTGCTGTGAGCTACAAGGGCGTTGGAGGCCGCGTAAGCGGAGGCGTACTCGATACAAGTGTAGGCGGCGTAGTCGGCCACAAGGGCAACTACACGTCCAAGCCGCAGGCTCTCACTGAATGCTACAACAAAGGCAAGGTCACAGTTTCCCTTACTGAGGGCAGCATGAATGCTGGCGGCGTTGCAGGCGACATTCTGGGGGCTGCAAGCAACTGCTACAATACCGGTGCCATCAGTCTTAACAAAGGCTATTGCGTGGGCGGCGTCTTTGGATACCTGGACGCCGGCGGTAAGACTGTGAGCGGTCTCTACAACAAAGGCAAGGTCACAGGCGGCGGAGACTCCAAAATCAGAGCGGCTGCCATCGCAGGCCTCTACGAGGTGCCGTACAGCAAGAACACTGTGAAGAACACCTACTACACATCCGGCAAGGGCATCGTCAACGCATCTTACGTAAAGAGCCAGCAGGCTAAGCCTAAGAAAGTATCTTCAATCACCTTCAAAAACTGCCCGGGCCTGAGCTCCAAGTACTGGACATACTCAAGTAAATTCAAGAGACTCATTCTGAAGAACAACAAGGAAATATAGCTCGTGAGAAAGAATTAACTGATTCTGCTCTCATTAGCCCTCATTATCGCCATGGTTCCGGCTTTTACTGTGCCGTGTCCGGCGCATAAAAAGACCGCCGGAGAAATCCGACGGTCTTGTAAGTACTGTATTTATTTCAGTGATTTTTATTTGAAATATCTCTCTAACAGACCCTGGAACGCAGCGCCGTGTCTTGCTTCGTCCTTAGCCATTTCGTGAACTGTGTCGTGGATTGCATCCAGGTTCTGCTGCTTAGCCATAGTAGCCAGAGCTTTCTTGCCTGCGCATGCGCCGGCTTCTGCTTCTACTCTCATCTCCAGGTTCTTCTTGGTGGAGTCTGTTACAACCTCACCCAGCAGTTCTGCAAATTTTGCAGCGTGTTCTGCCTCTTCCCATGCAGCCTTTTCCCAGTACAGGCCGATTTCAGGATATCCTTCTCTGTGAGCAACTCTTGCCATAGCCAGATACATGCCGACTTCGGAGCATTCGCCTTCGAAGTTTGCGCGGAGTCCCTCGATGATTTCAGGATCAACGCCCTGAGCAACACCGACAACGTGCTTGTCAGCAAATTCTACCTTGCCTTCTTCCTGAGCGATAAATTTATCTGCAGGCACTTTGCACTGAGGACATTTTTCAGGTGGCTGATCTCCTTCGTGAACGTATCCGCATACTGAACATACCCATTTCATAATACTGATTCCTCCTTAATTGATTTTAGATTTTTTAATAGCTTTATTGTACCACATTTTCAGAGAATGTTAACAGATTTTTTGTAAAAACTATGTGAAGGCGGGCTGAAGAGGGTTTCACACAAAAAAGGTTTACATTTACGGTAAAAATAAGTATAATGAATTGTAACGCCTGTTAAAACAGACCGGTTCGGCACATTCCACAGACGACCATTGCGGCCGGGGAAGCGGGGCGTTATGCACGGAAGATAATGAGGGGATACTATGAGAAACAGTAAGACTGCAGTCCGGACAGCGGCCCTGGGGGTCATGCTGGCAGCCGCCCTTTTCATGGCGGCCGGATGCACAACTTTTGATAATTTTAAAGAAGCCTTTTTCTCAGAAAAAGGCGCGGCAGCGGATACGGTGCGCATCGGCGTGCTGGAGCCCCAGACCGGAAACGACAGCCACAAAGGCGATCTGGAAATCCAGGGGATCGAACTGGCCCGCGAGCTGGTGCCGGAGGTTCTGGGCAAGGAAGTGGAGCTGGTCTATGCGGATACCCAGAGCAGCATCTATGTTGCAGAAACCGCAGTGGAGGACCTGATAGACAAGAAACCTGCCGTGGTTCTGGGCAGCTATGGAGATGCGGTCTCCCTGGTGGCCAGCCGGCAGCTGGGAGAAGCCAAGATTCCCGCTATCACCATTACAGCCACCAACCCGCTGATCACAGCCAACAACGAATATTATTTCCGCGTCACCTTTACCGACGCCAGTCAGGGAAGCGCCCTGGCCGAATTCACATATAATTATCTGCAGCTGGAGCAGGCAGTCGTCATCATGCAGAAGGACGACGATTCCGTGAGAGACACTGTCAACCAGTTCAGCAGACGGCTCATGGAACTGACAGAAGACGAGAACAGCGTCTGCGACACCATAGAAGTGGAGAAGAACGCAAAGAAATGCGACGGATACATCGCGGAACTGAAGGAATCCGGCGCCGGGGCGGCCTTCATGGCTCTGCCTTTCTCCTCAGCGGAGAAGATCCTGAAGGAAGCTGCAAAGGAGGGTGTCACCGATGTGACCTTCATCGGCACCAAGGACTGGAGCACCAGAGATGTGATCAGCCTGCAGAAGGAGTATCCTCAGCTCAGGATCGCGGTGGCTTCTGACTTTACCGGCCAGGCGGCAGAACCGGAGGCAGCTGCAGCCGGTGAAAAGGCAGACGTCGATCAGGCAGATGCAGAAGCGCAGGCAGACGTGAATCAGGCAGATTCAGAAGCGCAGACAGACGACAGTCTGTACAGCCGTTTTCTGAAAGCATATAAGGACAAATACGGTATAGACAACCCGCCGGAGGCCGCGGCTCTGGGATTCGACGCATATATGATTGCCGTGCAGGCCATCGAGAATGCGCAGTCCATCGACGGATATCTGGTCAAGGAGGCCCTGAAGACCACAACGGGATTCCAGGGAGCCTCGGGAGAGATATCCTTCAACGAAACCGGAGAGCCGAAGAAGACCATCAATGTGAGCATGGTCTCAGACGGCAGCCTGGTGACTGTCTACACGGCCAGATAAACAGGTCATAAAACATAAATTTATATACAAAGGAGAAAACAAATGGAAGAGAAAATCAAAGACGCATTAGGACAGATTAGACCGATTCTGCAGAGAGACGGAGGAGACATCGAATTCGTTGAACTGACAGACGACAATATCGTAAAGGTAAGACTGCAGGGACACTGCGCCGGATGCCCGGGCGCAAGAATGACCCTCAAGGGAATCGTAGAGAGAGTTCTGCAGGAAAGCTATCCTGAAATCGCAGGAGTAGAAGCTGTAGACTGATGGACTATATCAGCAAGATTACAGAAAACCGGGATCTGCAGATTCAGGTGCTGCAGGAACTGGTTTCTCTCAATAGCGTACAGGACAATCCTGCACAGGCCGGAGACGGAGAGGTTTATCCCTTCGGAAAAGGCGTGCAGGATGCTTTTGCGTACACCTTGAAAAAGGCAGAAGAACTGGGCTTTGAAACAAAAAACGTGGACAATTACGGCGGGCATATCGACTTCGGAACGGGAGAGGAGACCGGCGAGACCGTAGGCATTCTGGGCCATCTGGATGTGGTTCCCGAAGGCGGAGGATGGAGCTTCGACCCTTTCAGCGGAGCGGTGAGCGACGGATACATCTATGGCCGGGGCACCCAGGACGACAAAGGTCCGGTGGTGGCGGTCCTTTTTGCCATGAAGGCGCTGAAGGATGCAGGTTACGAACCGGCGAGAAAGGTGCGGCTGATCCTGGGACTGGACGAGGAGACCGGATGGAAGGGCATGGACTACTATTTCCAGAAGGAGCCCAGACCGGACTTCGGCTTCACCCCTGACTCAGACTTCCCTGCCCTCAACGGAGAGAAGGGGATCGTCACCTACGAGATCGCAAAGAAGTTCACAAAAACCCCCGCCGGCGGTCTGGAACTGCGCAGTCTGAAAGGCGGCAGCGCGGCCAATATGGTTGCGGAGAAAGCGCGGGCTGTGGTCCGTTCCCAGGAACCGGAAGCCTATGACAGGATCCGGCAGCAGGCTGCGGAGTACAGAGCTGAGACCGGTTACAGACTGCAGGTCAAGGGAACGGGCAAATCCCTGGAGATCACTGCCGAGGGAAAATCCGCCCACGGAGCAGTACCGGAGGCGGGTCTCAACGCCATATCCATCATCATGGATTTTCTGGGCAGACTCAATTTTGCAAACGACGATGTCAACGTGTTCATAGATTTCTATAACAGGCATATCGGGTTCGAGTACAACGGCCAGTCCATCGGCTGCGGCTTCGAGGACGAGCCGTCAGGAAAGCTGACTCTCAACAGCGGCCTGATCCAGGCCGACGGAGAGGCGGTGTCGCTGACCATCAACATCCGCTATCCTGTCACCTTTACGGATCAGCAGATCTATGACGGCATCCTGCCTTACATCAATGAATATGACATGGGCATCATCAGAGGAAGGAATCAGAATCCCATCTATATGGATGAGAACAGCCCGATGATCCGCGCCCTGGTGGATGTCTATGCGAAAAACACCGGCGACACAGAAAGCCGTCCCCTGGTCATCGGGGGAGGCACCTACGCCAGAGCCACCGGCAATATCGTGGCATTCGGCGCACTGTTCCCGGGGGACGAGGATCTGATGCACCAGAAGAACGAACGTCTTTCCATAGACCGGTTCATGCTGATGACGAAGATTTATGCAGATGCGATATACAAGCTTACACAGAAAGAGTTTACGATTACGGAGGAACAATGAACAACAAAATGAGTACGGCAAAACTGGCCAAGCTGGCGCTGATGGCTGCCATATCCTGCGTGCTGGTGCTGCTGATCAGAATTCCGTTTCCGCCGGCGCCGTTCCTGGTGTACGATCCGGCGGACATTCCTATCTATATCACCACCTTCGCCTTCGGACCGGTTTCCGGGCTGGTGCTGACCGTCGTGGTCAGCTTCATCCAGGCCTTCATCCTGGGCGGAGACGGCGTGTACGGATTTATCATGCACGTGCTGGCTACAGGACTTTTCGCCATCATAGCCGGAAATCTGTACAGACACAAGAAGTCGAAGAAAGAGGCGGTCATCGCCCTGATCACAGGCGTCATCGCTATGACTGCCATGATGTGCGTGGCCAACTACTTTATCACAGCCATGTTCATGGGCGTGGAGAGAAGCGTGATCGCAGCCATGCTGGTTCCGGTCATCATTCCGTTCAACCTGCTGAAGGGCGGCATCAACGCCCTCGTCACCTTCCTGATCTACAAGAGGATCTCCGGTTTCCTTCACAAGGGAAGCTGAAAAGGAGCCGGTCATGAGAGAATTCATCATCAGAAATGAAGAAGATACCAGGACCTTCGGTCACCAGCTGGCACAGCGTCTGGTTCCCGACACCGTCCTGGCCCTCATCGGCGACCTGGGGACAGGGAAGACCACACTGACAAAATATATAGCAGAGGGGCTTGGCGTCAGCGAGACGGTCACAAGCCCTACTTTTACGATTGTCCGCGAGTACCATTCGGGAAGACTTCCCCTGTACCATTTCGATGTGTACCGCATCGAGGACAGCGGAGATCTCTTTGAAATCGGTGCGGAGGAGTATTTCAGCGCCGGCGGGGTATCCATCGTGGAATGGGCCGACCAGGCGGCAGAGATCCTGCCCGATGACACCTGGTGCATCTTTATCGAATACGGCGAAAAAGAAGGAGAGCGAATCTACAAATGTACATTTTAGCACTGGAGACAACGGGCCCTGCAGGCTCTGCAGCGGTCATAGATGAATCGGGAGCGGTGATCCAGGCCGTATCAGAAGAAGCCATGAATCATCTGAAGGATCTGATGCCTATGGCGGAGAAGCTCCTGGCGCAAAAGGGGATCCGTCCGGCAGATCTGTCTGCAGTGGCGGCCTCTATCGGTCCGGGCTCCTTTACGGGCATCCGCATCGGTGTCTCTTCGGCCAGAGCCATCGCCCAGGCCCTGGAGATCCCGGCCATAGCGGTTCCCACTCTGGACTCCTTCCGGCTGAAATGCGACGGTTCTGCCATCATAGCGCCCATCTTCAACGCCCGCAGAGGGCAGGTCTATGGTGCAGTCTTTGACGAGGAGGGCGCTGCGATCCTGAAGAGCGGCCCCTACATGCTGACCGATGTTCTCGATGCGCTGCGCAGCACCCTGGATGAGCGAAGCGGCCAAACGGCATGCGGCGCTCCGGCAGCGGGACGAATCCTGTTTTACGGAGACGGCATCGACGCCTACGGCAGCCAGCTGGATGCCTTTACTAAAGAGACTGCAGCCGTCTACAGCACCATCTCCATTTCCCTGGCGCCGGAAGAAGAGCGGTATCAGACCGCCGGGATGACAGCCAGATGTGCCCTGGAGAAATACCGGAGAGGGGAGACTGTGACGGTGGAGGAGCTGCTTCCCGACTACATGAGAGCCACGGAGGCGGAGCAGAAGCTGAAGGACGGAAGCCTGGCCAGAGAACGGGAGGCCAAGATGGCCCGGTTCAGATCGAGGTAAGGCCATGGCAGAGATTTTCATCAGAAAAGCCGAAGAAAAAGACCTCGATGCCATCGTCAGGCTGGAAGAGCAGTGCTTTGTCACACCCTGGTCCCGCGAATCCCTTTCCTACGATATGATGGAAAATTCCCTGTCCGAATACCTTGTGGCGGACCGGGACGGGCAGCCTGCAGGCTATGTGGGCATCTGGAGCATTCTGGATGAAGGTCACATCAACAATGTGGCTGTATCGCCCGACTGCAGGAGGCAGGGAATCGGGACTCTTCTCATAGATGCGCTGCTGCAGGAGGGACGGAAAGAAGGTATCACCAGCTTTACCCTGGAGGTTCGCGTGGGGAACCTGGCTGCCAGGAGGCTTTACGAGAAAGCCGGCTTCGAGGAGGCGGGCATCCGCAGAGGCTATTACGAGGACAACGGGGAAGACGCCATCATCATGTGGCGGTACGAGAAATAACGGCCCTTCGGGGCGCATATTCACCGGCTGCAGAGGCAAGACTATCTGCAGGAGGTGGATAAAATGGAAGAAAAGAGACCTTATGACGATATCGAGCGGTACGGGGGACTGATGGAGGTCAGCACACCCTGCAGCCGCTTCGAAAGAAGATATGATTTTGACGCCTTTTCCATGGACGATTACCAGTCCTGCGAGAACTGCAGGTTTCTGGGGGCCGAGGACCGGTGCATGCAGAGACGGTGAGCTCTGCGGTGCGGGGCGTCAGAAGGAAGGAAGCTATGAAAGACGGAAAATTTTTGACACTGGGAATTGAATCAAGCTGTGATGAGACTTCAGTGGCTGTGACAGCGGACGGAAGAGAGGTGCTTTCCAATGTGATCTCCTCTCAGATCGATATTCACACGGCTTTCGGCGGCGTGGTGCCGGAGATCGCCTCCAGACACCATCTGCAGAATATGAATACGGTCATCCGCCAGTCCCTGCAGGAGGCCGGCGTCACCTTTGACGACATCGACCTCATCGGCGTGACTAACGGTCCCGGTCTGGTGGGCGCTCTGCTCATGGGTGTGGCATCGGCAAAGGCCCTTTCCTTTGCAAAGGGGATCCCTCTGGTGGGCGTCAACCACATGCACGGCCATATCAGCGCCAATTTCATCCAGTACAGAGAGCTGGAACCGCCTTTCATGAGTCTGATCGTGTCCGGAGGCCACACCAACATCGTGGAGATGACCGATTACGGCGTCTGCCAGGTGCTGGGCGGAACCCGGGACGACGCGGCAGGCGAGGCTTACGACAAAGTGGCCCGGGTCATCGGACTGGGCTATCCCGGAGGACCGAAAATGGACAGGGCGGCGAAGGAGGGAAATCCGGACGCCATCCGCTTCAAGAGAGTCTTCCTGGAAAAGGGCAGCCTGGACTTCAGCTTCAGCGGGCTGAAGACGGCGGTGCTCAACTATCTGAATACGGAAAGACAGGCAGGCAGGGAGATCAGCGTGCCCGACGTTGCGGCCAGCTTCCAGGCGGCGGTCATCGAAGTCATCGTGACCAAGACCATGGAGGCGGTTAAGCAGCGCCGTCAGGACAAGCTGGTTCTGGCAGGAGGCGTTGCGGCCAATTCCAGACTGAGGGCAGACCTGGGAGAAGCGTGCCGGAAAGCCGGCGTGAAGCTTTATGTGCCTGAGCCGGTGCTCTGCACGGACAACGGAGCCATGATCGCCTGTGCCGCTTACTATAAATATCAGGCTCAGGGGCCGGACGATCTGACCCTGGATGCGGATCCGGGCCTGGCAATCTGACGGAGAAAGACATGATTATTTTATCAGCAAAAGATCTGACCAAGACCTATGGCGTGGATGTGATCCTGGAGAATGTCTCCTTTCATATCAATGAAGGGGACCGGATCGGCGTCGTCGGCGCCAACGGAGCGGGCAAGACCACCCTGCTGAACATCCTGACCGGAGAGCTGTCCGCCGACGGCGGAAGCTTTTTCGTTTCTCAGGACACCACCATAGGTTATCTGAAACAGAAGAACAATTTTGACACGGAAAGCACAGTCATAGAGGAAGTGGAGAAGATCTTCCGCCCGCTGGAGGAGATGGAGCAGGAGCTGTCTGAGCTGTCTGTGAAGATCAGCGAGATGGGGGCTTCGGCCGGCTGTCACATGAACCGGTACGCCGCCCTGCAGGAGACCTTCAGAAACGAAGGCGGCTACTCCTACAGGAGTGAGATGTACGGTATCCTCAACAGCATGGCCTTCGGAGAGGAATACTACGACAAGAAGATCAGCACCCTTTCCGGCGGCGAACGGACCAGGCTGGCTCTGGCCTGTCTGCTCCTGGAAAAGCCGGACCTGCTGTTCCTGGACGAGCCCACCAACCATCTGGATATCGGGACTCTGAAGTGGCTGGAGCAGTACCTGAAAGGCTACAGGGGAACCATCGTCATGGTGTCCCATGACCGGTACTTTCTGGACCAGATGGCCAACCGGATCTTCGAGGTGGAGCATCACAGACTGAAGACCTACGAGGGAAACTACAGCCAGTATGCCGAGAAGAAAAGGGCCCTCCGGGAAGCGGATATGCGGGCCTACAGCAAGCAGCAGACGGAGATCCGCCGCCAGGAGGACATGATCCGCCGTTTCAAGGAGCGGGGCACGGAAAAGCTGGCAAAGAGGGCGGCATCCAGAGAGAAGATGCTGGAGCACATGGAAAGACTGGAGCGGCCTGAGGCGGAGCAGGGCAGGATGAAGATCCGTTTCCGCCAGGAATATCAGAGCGGAAACGATGTCCTCTATGCAGAGGGTCTGGCAAAGTCCTTCGGCTTCGGTGCGTCCCGCAAAGAGCTCTTCCGCAATGTCAGCTTTGACATCAAGCGGGGCGAGAGAATCTGCATAGTCGGTCCCAACGGCGTGGGCAAGACCACTCTGCTGCGGATCCTCATGGAGGAGCTGGCTCCTGCAGAGGGATATCTGAAGATCGGACACAACGTGAAATTCGGCTACTACGACCAGGGGCAGCTGCTGCTCAACGACAGCGCCACGGTCATGGACGAGGTCCACGATTCCTACAGGCTTTACAAGGATGCGGAGATCCGCTCCATCCTGGGAAGATTCCTGTTCAGGAACGAGCAGGTCTTCCAGCAGGTGGGATCCCTTTCCGGCGGCGAGAAGGCCAGGCTTTCTCTGCTGAAGCTGATGATGAGCGGCGCCAACGTGCTGCTGCTGGACGAGCCCACCAACCATCTGGATATCGAGTCCAAGGAAGTCTTCGAAGACGCTCTGCTGGAGTATCCGGGAACTGTCATCGTGGTGTCCCACGACCGGTATTTCCTCAACAAGATCCCGACCAGGATACTGGAGCTGGAGAAGGACGGCCTCAGAGAGTATCTGGGAACCTACGACTATTACGTGGAGAAAAAGGCGTCCATCGAATCGGGGAAGAAATACCTGAAAGAGATGTCCGAGGAGAAGGAGAGCCGTCCGGAACAGGACGCACCCCTCAATTCGGCCCAGGAGAGAGCCCTGAAGAAGAAAAAAGAGGCGGAGGAGCGCCGGCTGGCCCGTGAAAAGGAACGGCTGGAGCAGCTGATCGAAAAACTGGAGACAGAGATCTCCGAAAACGAGGCCAGGATGTGCCTTCCGGAAAACCTTACAGACCATCAGCTTCTGACAGAACTCGACGAAAAAAATGTGAAATGCAAGGAAGAACTGGAAGATGCTTATGAAAAATGGATGGAATTGGCTTAAAATGTTAAAAAAATAGAATTTTTTTCTTGCAATACATAAAGCGGTCTACTATAATATGGTTTGTAATTAGTAATGACAAATGGAGGTTGATTATGGCTTTTGATAAAATCAGACAGATTATTATGGAACAGCTCAGCGTGGACGAATCCATGGTCACTATGGATACGAACATGATGAAGGATCTGGAGGCAGACTCTCTGGATGCTGTGGAAATCATCATGGCGATCGAGGATGAGTTCGATATGGAGATTCCGGATGAAGAAGCTGAGAAGTTTCAGTTAGTAGGTGACCTGGTTAGATATGTAGAAGAGCATCGTGAACAGGAATAGCAGCATTTAGAACCCGCCAGGTCTGGCGGGTTGTTTTTTTGTCGCGGTGAACAGTAAGGAAAAGTAAAGATTGTAAAAGAGAGGGTGAAGAGAACATGAAAAATGCGAAGATATCCAATGCGGTCATCAAGAGACTGCCGCGGTACAGAAGATATCTGATCGAGCTCCGCAAGAAGGGTGTGGAGAAGATCTCCTCCAAGGAGTTCAGCAATCTGATCGGATACACAGCGTCTCAGATCCGTCAGGACCTGAACAACTTCGGAGGCTTCGGCCAGCAGGGGTACGGCTACAGCGTGGAGGGTCTCTACGACGAGATCAGCGCCATACTGGGACTGAACAAGGAATACCGGATGATCATCATCGGCGCAGGAAATCTGGGCCAGGCTATTGCCAAGTATACCCATTCCTACAATAAGCAGGGATTCGGAGTCTACGGCATCTTTGAGATCAAACCGAGCCTGATCGGCACCGAGCTGGAAGGAATCGAGATCATGGAATTCGAGGATATCGTGGAGTTCGTGGAGAAAGAGGACATCGACATCGGCATCATCTGCACCGGGCAGGAGAGCGCCCAGGAAGTTGCAGACAAGCTTTCTTTCGCAGGGGTCAAGGGTATCTGGAACTTCGCCCTGACCGATATCGAAGTGCCGAAGCACGTGGCTCTGGAAAGCGTGCATCTGTCAGACAGCCTCCATTCTCTGGCGTATCATATGAACGATATCCAGAAGAAAAAGGAAGCGGCAAAGAACAGGGAGGAATAGAAAGGGCTTCAGAAGGACCGCTGCCCGCGCATCAGAGGATCCGCTTCTGCGGGTCTCCCGCTGCGGCGCACAGCACAGCGGTCTTTTCCGGATAAAAAAATAAGGCTGTTTCGCATGGAAACGGCCTTATCGTTTGGTTATGTTACTTTTGATTAACCTTCCACTGGAGCGTCAACCGGGCAAGCACCTGCGCAAGCGCCGCAATCGATGCAAGTATCAGCGTCGATTACATAGATGTTATCGCCTTCGGAGATTGCTTCAACTGGACATTCTGCTGCGCAAGCTCCACAGGAGATGCAAGCATCAGTAATTTTGTAAGCCATGATATATCCTCCTTCTAGACATGTCTGTAATACAATCACTATTATAACAGAAGGACGAGTATAAGTAAAGATGAAAGTTTACACATTGACGGGCAAAAGCGGCACGGGCAAATCCTACCAGGCCATCAACCTGTGCAGAGACAGAAACATAGAGAGCATCATCGATGACGGCCTTTTCATATACCGCAACCGTGTGGAGGCGGGCATATCCGCCAAGCGTCAGAAGACCACAGTGGGCGCAATCAAGACAGCACTTTTCACACAGGACGACCACGCGGAATCCGTTTCCGAGAGGATCCGCCAGCTGGCTCCGGAGTCCCTGCTGATTATCGGGACCAGCGACAGGATGACCGACAAGATCATAGCGCGGCTGGGCCTGCCCCCGGTCAGCGAACGTATATATATAGAAGACATTACTACGGAAGAGGAAAGGGACGTGGCGGACAAGCAGCGTCACCTGCAGGGAAAACACGTGATCCCTGTCCCGACCCTGCAGCTGAAAAGGGATTTCGCAGGATATTTCCTGGACCCTCTGCGGATCTTCCGCGGTATCAACGTGCTGGGAAAGGACCAGTATTCGGAAAAGACGGTGGTCCGTCCCACCTTCAGCTATATGGGGGAATTCTTCATATCGGATTCGGTCATGAAGGATATCGCCCGGTGCGTGGCCGGAGAGGTGGAAGGCGTGGGCAGCATCATGAAGGTGTACGAGAACACATCGCCGGACAATCTGATCATGGATGTTTCCATCTCCATCATCGCAGGGGCGCCGATCTGGGACACGGCCATAGAGTTCCAGAAGCGGCTGGCCGAGATCGTGGAGTACATGACCGCATTCAATGTGGTGCAGGTCAATGTGGAGATCCGGGGCGTGGAATAGGAAAGAGCCATGAGATACACAGTGGAAAACATCCGGGACTTCAATCTGGATCACATCTTTGACTGCGGCCAGTGTTTCCGGTGGGAGCGGAGAGAAGACGGCTCCTATACCGGGATCGCCATGGGTAAGGCGGTGAACATGCGGCTGGAGCAGGCGGAGCCGGAGTCCGGCAGCGGGACCGGCGGAGCGACAGGCTGCAGGCTGGTCATAGACAACTGCACTGCAGAGGAGTTCGAGAAGATCTGGCGTCCCTATCTGGATCTGGACCGGGATTACGGAAAGATCAAACGGAAGCTGTCCAGAGGAGACAAGGTGATGAGCCGGGCTGTCCGTCACGGAGAAGGAATCCGTATTCTGCAGCAGGATCTCTGGGAGACGATCCTTTCCTTTATCATATCGCAGAACAACAATATACCCCGCATCAGGGGCTGCATCGAAAAGCTGGCGGAGCTTTTCGGAGAACCGGTGTGCACCTGCGAGGGCCGGCTGTGGCACGAGCTGCCCGGACCGGAGGTCCTTGCAGGACTCAGCGTGGAGGATCTGGCGCCGGTCAGACTGGGCTACCGGGCAAAATACCTCATCGGGACCGCAAAGGCTGTGGCGGAAAAGGGACTGCCGGAAGACAGGGAGCAGCTGTCGGAGCTTCCGGGAGTGGGACCCAAGGTGGCCGGCTGCATTCGTCTGTTCGGCATGGAGGAGCACAGCGCATTCCCCATCGACGTGTGGGTGGCCCGGGTCATGCATGAGCTTTACGGCATAGATGAAAAGGACAGAAGGGCCATGGAGGACTATGCCCGCGAGCATTTCGGTCAGCTGGGCGGCTTTGCCCAGCAGTATCTGTTCTATTATATACGCAGCCTGGGAAGATAGAATTTCTGACGCTTCGGCCGGCAGTCCGGCGGGGCGTTTTTTTGACGGAAAAAACCGTCGCAAAAATTCTTGAAAAAATTTGCAAAAACATATTGACTTTGGGGCCGGAAAGTCTTAAGATATAGAAAGTGATTAGCACTCGGTAAAGATGAGTGCTAATAACACGGAGAGTCAATGCTCTTCGTCAAAACCGTACATTATATATATCATATAAATCAGGAGGTAGAGAAAATGAGTTTTGGAATCAAACCACTGGGCAACAGAGTTGTCATCAAGAAACTGGAAGCTGAAGAAAAGACAGAGGGCGGCATCATTCTTGCCAGCGCTGCAAAGGAGAAACCACAGATGGCTGAGGTCGTTTCAGTCGGTCCGGGAACCAAGGACGAACCTATGGAACTGAAAGAAGGCGACAAAGTCGTATTTTCCAAATATGCCGGAACTGAGATCAAATACGGCGGAGAAGAATACACAATCATGAGCCAGTCAGATATCCTGGCAACAGTAGAATAATAAAGGAAATTGGGAGGTAAAGAAAAATGGCAAAAGATTTATTTTATGGAGAAGACGCCAGAAGAAAACTGCAGGCTGGCGTAGATAAACTTGCAGATACCGTTAAGATCACTCTTGGACCTAAAGGCAGAAACGTTCTGATCAACAAGTCCTTCGGCTCCCCGCTGATCACCAACGACGGCGTGACCATCGCCAGAGAGATCGAACTGGAAGACGGCGTTGAGAACATGGGCGCACAGCTGGTCAAGGAAGTTGCAACCAAGACCAACGATGTAGCCGGTGACGGAACAACCACAGCAACACTGCTGGCACAGATCATCATCAAGGAAGGTTTCAAGAACGTGGCTGCAGGTGCAAACCCTATGGTCCTGAAGAGAGGTATCCAGGGCGCTGTAGAGACTGCAGTTGAAAAGATTGCAGCAAGCTCCAAGAAGGTTGAATCCAAAGACAGCATCGCTCAGGTTGCTGCTGTATCCGCTGCTGACGAACAGATCGGCCAGCTGATCGCAGAAGCAATGGAAAAAGTAGGAAACGACGGCGTTATCACTGTTGAAGAAGCAAAATCCCTGGGAACCACATTAGATGTAGTAGAAGGTATGCAGTTCGACAGAGGATACCTGTCCGCATATATGGTAAGCGACACAGAAAAGATGGAAGCGGTTATGGAAAATCCTCTGATCCTGCTGACCGACAAGAAGATCAGCAACATTCAGGAACTGCTGCCTCTGCTGGAGCAGGTTGTCAAGATGGGCAGAAAGCTCCTCATCGTCGCAGAAGATGTTGAAGGCGAAGCACTGACTACTCTGGTCGTAAACAAGCTGAGAGGAACTCTGGACGTTGTAGCTGTCAAGGCTCCTGGCTTCGGCGACAGAAGAAAGGCCATGATGGAAGATATCGCTGTTCTGACTGGCGGCACCGTTATCAGTGAAGAAGTGGGCTACGACCTGAAGGAAGTCACTGTCGACATGCTGGGTCAGGCCGGAACTGTCAAAGTTGACAAGGACAACACTGTTATCGTAAACGGTGCAGGAAGCAAGGAAGACATCCAGGCAAGAATCGCCTCCATCAAGAAGCAGGTTGAAGAGACCGAATCCGAATTCGACAAGGAAAAATTACAGGAAAGACTTGCCAAGCTGTCCGGCGGCGTAGCTGTAATCAAGGTAGGCGCTGCTACAGAAACTGAAATGAAGGAAAGAAAGCTGAGAATCGAAGACGCTCTCAACGCAACAAAGGCTGCAGTTGAAGAGGGTATCGTTCCTGGCGGCGGCGTTGCTCTGTGCAATGCCATCGAAGCAGTATCCAAATATGTTGAGACTCTGGAAGGCGACGAGAAGACCGGCGCAAAGATCATCGAGAGAGCTCTGGAAGAACCTGTTAGACAGATCGCAGAGAACGCAGGCTTCGAAGGAAGCGTTGTCGTTGCCGAGGTCAAGAAGCAGAAGGCAGGCTACGGCTTCAACGCTGCAACTGAAGAATACGTTGATATGATCGAAGCAGGTATCGTTGACCCTGCAAAGGTTACCAGATCCGCTCTGCAGAACGCTGCATCCGCATCCGCAATGCTGCTGACTACTGAAGCAGGCATCGTTGACATCAAGGAAGATGCACCTGCCATGGCCGGCGGAATGCCTGCAGGCGGCGGCATGGGCATGATGTAATCTGACCCTGTATATTAATATAGAAGCTTTGCATTTCTAAAAGCAGACTCACCGGGCGGCCTGAGCCGCCCGGTTGTGTTTTTTATCTCAGAGCCGGGGTGACCGGGAGCGTAACCCGGCCGGTGCAGAAGGGCCGGCTGCGGTTAGTACCCGGATAAAATAAAAATCTGCAACTTTTATTCAGTGGGGGAAGCAGAGGGACGGGTCCGCCGCAATGGCAGAATTCAGCCGTTTTTAAGGGGTCAGGAACTTGAGATTTATGGAAAAAAATCCGTTTTTTTTACGGGGTTGGGATAATTTACTATTGGAAATCGGGACAAATTATGGTATAATGTGAACAAATGAAATATATGTGCATAATGATGCATGGCGAGAGTCAATCCAGATTGTGTACGAGCATTGATACATAAGGCTTTTCAAGGTATTTAATCAGCCTCTTTTTGGTAATTTTTTTACCAGGAAAATGAAAAAATGCTTGCCAAGATGGGTAGGTTTGAGTTATACTCATTGTGAACTATCATTTCATTTGTAAGTTTTGTGCAAAAAAGCGCATAACTAT
>JBJESV010000050.1:0-12707 GCA_051882975.1 Emergencia sp. | reverse complement strand
TCTGCAATTATTCCTCGTTGTAGATGATAAAGCGACGGTTCTTTTTCATCTCGCTGAGAGAATCTCTGTCGTAAAATTCTGTCCCGCAGACCAGTGCATCGATGTCCCAGGTGCTGGAGATATTTTCCAGAGGATTACCCTCCAGAATCAGGATCTCAGCAGGCGCTCCTGCCTCCAGAGTTCCTGTTGCCTCTCCCTTCCAGTAAAAGCCTGCAGGATTGACCGTCGCAGTCTTCAGAACCTCAAAATTGGAAAGTCCGCATTCGGAGAGACACTGCAGTTCGATATGCATATCCACACCCGGAAGCAGCCCGTCGATTCCGCTGTCTGTTCCCGCCAGCAGGAGACCGCCTCTGTCCTGGAATTCCTTTGTGATCTTCTGATAGAACTCCATTCCCCGGCGTTTCACAGGCTTGCGGTCCGGCTCATTTGCATAGACTGCTCTCCGTCTCAGTCCGCACTGACGCCATTCTTCTTTCTCCCCTTCAGGAATATCCTTCATAAAGGCCTGATAGAAGTCGCTCTCTTCATATCTCTCCAGTTTCAGCTTCTCCACAGCGAAGGTGGTGCCGATTGCAACGCCTTCTGCAAGACACTGCTCCATAATCGTCTCATTGATACTTGCGATATGTTCTATACTTTTCTGCCCGTAACGGAACGGCTCGATGACACCGTCAAAGTTGTCCTCATTCAGACAGTCCATCATATGTCCGACGGCCATGATTCCCTGCTTTTCCGCCTCATCACAGGCTGCAAAATATACTTCTCTCTTCAGATTGTTATACAGCTTGACATAATCATAGCCGGCCGCTCTCGCATAGCGTACGGCTTTGCGGGCATTCTTCTCATCCTTTGCCTCGATGATGCAGTCCCGTTTCAGGAGATCGCCGTACTCCTCTTCCAGAGGCAGATACTGCTCCGTTCTCCCGTAGTCCATGGTAGGTGCCAGATACTTGTCAGTCCCGTCAATGATCGGTGAAGAAACCTTCATCTTCGGTCCACGGCGTTTTCCCTCGGACAGTTCTTTTCGCCAGGTCAGTGCCTTTGCCGTACCCATCATACAGCTGATGCGGGTCACGCCGTAGGCCAGATACCATCTGAAATCCTCCGGAGTGGATACATGGACGTGACTGTCCATCAGCGCCGGCATGGCATATTTCCCTGTTCCGTCATAGACCTCCAGGCCGGACAGATCCTGCTTTCCGTGGGGACATATTCCAGTGATAACGCCTTTTTCGAAGAATATGTCATATCCTTTCAGTACAGCATCTTCCGTCATCGGAATCACATTGCAATTGCTGATAACCTGCATCTGCATTTCCTCCTTTCTTTACAGGAAGCTGACGATCAATCCGGCAAGCAGTCCTGTGATCAGTGAAATGGATACAATACCGGAAATGATGATCTTCGGCTCATAATAGCTGTGAAGACACTGTGCTGTTTCATCGCTGATTTCACAGTCTGCACGTACAGCATTGAGAGCCTCTTCTGTAACCTTCTGTGAGATCGGATATCCCACCATGCAGCCGATGCTGATGGAGAAGCCTTCGAAGAAATCCACCTTGAAGATCTTCGAAACGATGAACCCGGAAATGACACAGCCGATGATTCCAAAAGCGATGAGAACGGTGAAGTTCATTGCCACTGCTCCCACATCTCCCAGATTCAGGGTCAGGAATGCACTGCATACGACGACAAACATGATGCTGAACAGCATGTTCTGCATTCCGGACTTTGCCAGGCAGTTGTGCTCCAGAAGTCCAAGTTCTGCAAAGAGGAATCCCAGCAGTATGTACCACAGATATGCGCTCAGGGTGGTCAGTGCATAGAGCTTCGCAGAAAGGAAACAGATGATACCCAGCATCAGGAACACATAATAGAAGTTGTTCTTCAGCTCCGCCGGTATTCTGAACAGAGTCTTTTTCTCTGTTCCTTCCGCTGCAGATACTGCAGCCAGTTTCGGAATATCGTTTCTCTGGATTCTCAGTCTCATACTCTTTCTCATGGAGACGATGCTGAGAGGGAATCCGAACAGGGACTGCATGTTCATCAGACAGAGCATGAGGGCGATGAGTTTCTCGCTGCCGCCGGTCTCCTGCAGATGAGTCAGGAAGATCAGTCCTGCCTGTCCGCCTCCGGCTACTTCAACCGCACCGTAGATGGCTGTCTGTTTATCCATGAACAGGAATCCTGCGATGAGACCCAGTACAAGGATAGTACCTACTGCGATGAGAGCGGTGGCAACCGTTTTCCCCTCACTTTTGAGGCTGGATACGGACATGGTGGTTCCAAAGCCCGCCAGCACAAAAGGAAGGCCGAAGGAATAAATCATCGGCGCAAAGCCGGATGTGGTGAACATATCCTCCGGCAGAAGATGCAGCTGTCCGCCGAAGATGATCAGTACCGCCATGAATAAGACCAGTACCGGAATTTTATAGTGCAGCAATTTGCCGACCAGTTCACAGACGACATAGATGCCGCAGATGATGACTACGGATAAAAATACTTCTGCTGTCATTGTTTTTCTCCTTTATTTCATTCTTTTCAGCATTTCTGTAACGATTGTGTATACTCTGTGGAAAGATGCCAGCTCCATGGCTTCTTCAACGGAATGAGGTTCCACATTGTTGACCCCCAGCTCCACGGCATCCATTCCCTCAATACCGCGTACAAAGTGAGCGATTTCCAGCCCTCCCGGGCAGACGACCTCCTCCAGCTCCGTTCCCAGCACATCCCGGTACACTTCCTTTGCCAGTTTCCGCAGGGAGGAATCCTTCCTGTAAGGCCATGGAGAGTATCTGACGGCTGTCTCCATCTCATACCCGAAGAGACCGGCAAGTGTTCTGCACTGGCGCAGAATCTCCTTTCCGGAAGACTCCAGTTTTGCTCTGGTAGACAGCACCGCTCGGATACTGCCGCCTTTCACCTCCACAGTGCCGAGATTATTGACGGCGATAAGATGTTTGTCCGGAATAGAAGCCTGAATCAGGTTGTTAGGCAGGAGATACAGAAGATCTATGAGTTCTCTGCTGTCTTTTTCCGACATGGCGCTTCCTTCACATTCTTCTGTGATCACCGACAGGTTCCCGCAGAACATTTCACATTCAGCTTCTGCAAAGACAGTGTCCAGCTCTTTCTGCAGAACATGCTCCAGTTTCTCTGCATCACAGCCTGCGAACCAGAACCTGCAGGCGCAGGATTCCGGGACAAAGTTCTCTCCGGTTCCTCCGGACATTTCCTCCAGCCTGACAGTAATCTCTTTCTCTGTCAGCATTTTCAGAAGTCTTGCAATCACTTTTACGGCATTGCCGTTTTCCGGATGGCATACGCCGCCATACACATTTGTGAACATACTGTCCAGGGTGACTTCCGCCCTCTGTCCTTCTGCCGGCTCACAGGAACAGACTTTTTCCAGAACAATCCTCTCGCTTGTAAAGCAGGAGACAAAGGTTCCGTTCTCCTCATCGCCGTCAAGACAGATCATCCGTCTGGCTTTTATCTGCGAAAAGTCAAGGCCCTTTGCACCGTAGTTTCCGGTCTCCTCCTGCGTGGTAAAAACGCACTCCAGCGGAGGATGCTCCAGACTTCTGTCGTCCAGAATCGCCAGCATGTATGCGACGCCGAATCCGTCATCGGCACCCAGGCTGGTTTCTTCTGCATGGAGAATTCCGTTTTCCACATACAGTTTTAACGGATCTGTTTTAAAATCATGGGTACTGCCCGCCGCTTTCACACAGACCATGTCTGTATGGGCCTGGAGCATGACCGGCTCGCTGTTCTCATAGCCCGGGCTGGCAGGTTTTCGTATAATGACATTATAAAGATGATCCGTCCGGACCTGCAGGTTTCTTTCTTCTGCAAAACGGATCAGATACTTGCTGATCTCCGCCTCTTCTCCGCTGTTTCGCGGAATACGGGAGATCTCTTCGAAGTACCGTTCGATTGGAATGTCTCTGTTCAGTACGAATTGACTGTCCATCACTCACCTCCGATTCTTGTTTTTCAGGGTTCCCTTGTAACTATAATAGCATATTTTTTTATAAAATCAAGTTTTATTTTATAAAATTCTGATTTTTATTAAATATAAATCAATTTTATAATATCTATTGCATTTCTCAAAGTTTTCGTGTAGACTGTATTTATAATCAAAATAAGATGGAGGTATTATGGCCAAGAACAAGCAGACGCTGTCCGAACAGATCTACGATGATATCTACGAGGATATCACCCATCAGAGGCTGGATGTGGGACAGAAACTGACACTGAAGTACCTGTCTGAGAAGTACAGCACCAGTTACACCCCGATCCGCGAAGCCCTTTCACGGCTCATCGAAAACGGTCTGGTAACGTACTATTCCAACTGCGGTGTCAGCGTTATAGATTTTACTGCCGAAGATATACATGACATCTACCGCTTCACCGGCGATCTGGATGCCCTGGCCATTTTGTACTGCAGAAATATTCCATCCGTCAATCTTCTGCTTATCGAACTTGAAGAAATCGTAAAAAAGAGCAGTCATCTTCTTTCTGAAGGAAAAATATCAGAGTGGAAAGCATACTCACAGGATTTTCACAAGGCATTCTACAAATATGCAGGCAGCGAGTGCCTCAGCGATGCCTCAAAGAGAATGCGTCCGAGAATAGAACTGCTGTCCGTGCTTTATTATACGGAGGATGCCAACGTGGAAAAAATCAACCAGGATCACATTAACATCTTTCAGCGTGTCAGAGAAAACGACTTCGATGAGGCGGCCTCTCTGATGCGTTCCCATCTTCAGTATGACCTGCACCTGGCTCTGAAAGCATTCGAAAAATACAAGTCCTCTCTTCAGGGCTGAACCACTGGAAAAGAAAATATTATTGATTAGCAGAAACGCTGTGACGGAATTCACCCGCACAGCGTTTTCTGATGCATTTATTTATTTTTAGAAGGTACGAATTTTGCTTCGTTCATCAGCGGATGCTGTAATTTTATCGCGCCTTTAACAGGGCACTCCATTACACAGGCACCACAGTACCAGCATTCACCAGGGTACATGACGATAGGGTGTTCTCCCTTGTTTACACTGTGAACCAGCACATCCACCTGACACACATCTGCACACCGGTTACATCCGATACACAGATCCTGATTGTAGATAATTGGTCTTGCGCTGCTGCTGACGACAGATGTATATAACTCTTTCTTTTCCATTAGTGTGTACCTCCGATATAATCCTGATTTCTCTTCTCGTATTCTTCCTTCAGATTTCCGAAATAGTCATGAGGCACGATGCCTTTGACCGGCTTCCCATCTTCCATTCTGATGGTAATAAAGTGTCTGTCTTCCTCCGGATCCATCTCAGGGAAATCACTTCTCTCAAAGCAGAGCGGCACGGAACTGGATTCTCTCATTAGGCATGCATTGAGAATCAGCTTTGCAACCTCCAGAATATCCAGAACCTCATGGGTTCTCATCAGATCGTGCGGCGTCACTGCAGACAGCTGAGGCACTTTGTCCCTCTCGTAACTTTCCAGAAGATCCAGTCCTTCCTTCAGCAGATCGGCACACTTGACACCGCCGCAATAGTTCTGCATAGCTTTAGAAATCGCCATGTTCAGTTCGCGCCAGTTCATACCTTCCTCGTTTTCCAGCGGTGCATACAGTCTTTTCATCTCTGCATCGACATCCTTCTGATCAGGCTCTGCAAAGTTCACGGTATCGGCATAATCTGCTGCTTTTCTTCCCGCATAATGGCCGGTGGCACAGGCATACCCGCAGCAGTCGGAAGCAAAGAGCTGATCACCTGCTGCATAGATTCCATCGATGTTGGTCTTCAGATCCCAGTCATGCATAATGCCGCCCGGAGCTCCAAAGAGCTGACGCTCCTGTGTCAGAAACGCTGCTGACTGCCAGCCTGTTCCATAGCTCTGCAGAGCATGTTTTGCCGGATCAAAGCCCCTCTCGGTGTAATTCTGCAAAATAGGAATTTTTGTCTTTCCTTCCTCACCTACCATCATGCCCCAGATTACCTTCCTCTCCATTTCGGGCATTCTGGAAAGATCAGCATAAAACGGCAGCTGATAGCCTCTCTCCATCAGCTGATCAAAAGGCATG
Source organism: Emergencia sp. (assembly GCA_051882975.1). Lineage (GTDB taxonomy): Bacteria > Bacillota > Clostridia > Peptostreptococcales > Anaerovoracaceae > Senimuribacter. Next base: position 6,610 of record JBJESV010000050.1, on the reverse strand, counting down.
GTTTCCGGTCCTCTGTATTCGTATTTCGGCTCATCGATAACGCCGCCTTTAAGGAAAAATTTCTGCCCCGGTGCAGGATAATATCTCTGGGAAACTGTCTCAAGCACATTGCCGTCTCTGTCCAGATAGGGAATTTCCACCCCTCTTGCATCAACCATAGTTGCTGCGTACCAGGTGTTGTGGTTGTTGCCGGCTCCATAAGGAGGAAAACTCCTTCCCGATGCCGAAAACTCTCCCTTTACCGACTTTTCCATCATGGTAAATTCCATACCTGCGCGTGCTCCCATGGCATGCCCGCTTCCGATACTCTGCATCGGGCGGAACTCGCACAGACCGACAAGATCAGGATTGAAAAGCCAGACCCTTGCAGGCCTTGACATGCACAATACTGTAGCCTTAGCCTTGAATACATGGAACTTTCCTGTACGCACATTCATCCCGCAGGCACCGATTCCTCTTTTTTTCCCGTTTTCCACTGCAGTCAGAAGGGCTGTTGCCTCCGTTCTGTCAAAAATCCTGACGCCCAGTTTTTTCAGCTGTTTATAAAGTGCGGGTTTGAATGTGGAACCCCATACGCGCAAAGTAAATCTGTTTTTATAATCATAGGCAAACATCAGTTTAGTCTCAGCATCTCTGAATTCCGCTCCTTCAAATTCGTTTTCGGTATCCCTGATCTTTCCGCCATAGCTTTCAATGTCCAGAAGCCGGTCATAGCCCTCCCGACATTCAATATAATGGGCAATCCCGTTGCTGTAGTGATTCTGTTCATCCACATAAGCCTCCGCGATTTCCTCAGGAGTGACACGGGAACATGGATTAGTGCATGCAGACTCCCAATGGTCGAAGCCTGTCCCGGCACTTCCGCTTCTCACAGTAGCACCTTTTTCAACAAGTATGACGGATTTACCTTTTTCTGCTGCTGCAATAGCCGCAAAACATCCTGCCAGTCCTCCTCCAAGAACCAGAACATCAGACTCATCAGTCTGCAAATCTCCGATTTCATTATCATAAGGCCATTTGTATTCTTTCATCATCTTCTCCTTTCAGATTAACAAACCAGATTTTCCTGCAAATTTTGCAAAATTTTTATTTTTTTTATAAAATATCATATTTCGCCGTTCTGTTCAATACTTTTTCTAACTTTTTGCAAAATTTTATTTTATATTGCAAATTAATTGATTTTTTCTGGGTATCATGATAAAATAAATTAAGCTATACCTGTCAGGAGAACATTATGGGAAACAAAATAACATTATCAGAACAGATCTATCAGGAACTCTATGAGGATATCACCGAGCAGCGTTTCATCTGCGGACAGAAGCTGACGCTGAAAGAACTGAAGGAGCGGTTTGGTGTGAGCCAGACTCCGATCCGGGAAGCTCTGACCCGTCTCACCGAAGACGGTCTGATCACCTACTATTCCAATCTGGGGGTCACTGTCACCACCTTTACGGAAGCGGATATCCGGGAGCTGTTTCAATGCATCAGTGAATTTGATGCTCTGGCGATTCTTTTCTGCCGCAACACTTTCACCCATGCTCCTCTCCTCTTTGAACTGGAGAAAATTGTAGAAACAGGGAACAGCCTTTACGCCGAAAACAGAATCGATGAATGGCGCCGGTATTCCAACGAAGCCCATCTGGTATTCTACCGCCATGCCCAGAACAGTTACCTGTACAGTTCCGCCAGGCGCCTCCATGCCAAGATCGAGGTGCTGTCCAATCTCTACTATTATGACGATCCTGTCCATGTTGAAAATATCAACGAAGGGCACAACGCCATACTGGAGGCCATCAGAAAAAACGACTTTGAAGAAGCTGCTGATACAATGAGGCTTCACCTGCAGTTCAACATGGTCTACGCTATCAACTCTTACAGAGAATTTCAGCAGAAGCTGGAGAAGGAGTCCTTATGAACAGCAGCCGGATCATAATCTCAGTCTGCGCCGTCTATATGGTCAGCATGATCTTTATCGGTCTGGTCGTATCCAGAAGGAACCGGAATGCTTCCGACTTTCTTGTAGCAGGCAGAAAACTCAATACTCCTATGACCGCAATCACTCTGGCCGCGGTTCAGATCGGTGTCGGCATCGTTTTAAGCAGTGCCGCGGGCGGCTATAATGACGGCATCTGGCCGGGCATATACTATTCCCTCGGATGCGGAGGAGGCCTCATCTTTGCCGGTGTGGTGACAGCAAAAAGGCTGAGAGCCAGAGAAAGTTATGTTCCTCTGGACTTTTTCGCGCAGAGATACGGAGACAGCCGAGGCATGAGGTTCTGGGCCTGGCTCAGCAATGTGCCAAGTCTCCTGGGTATTTTCACCGCCCAGATGCTGGCTGCCGGTTCCATACTGGCAGGCTTTGGCGTTCCATTTAAAGCAGGTGTTCTCCTTTGTGCTGTCGTTGTGCTTTTTTACTGTACGATCGGAGGTCTCTGGGGCGTGGTCTTTACAGATATCGTTCAGACGGCGGTCATCATGACCGGAATCCCTGTTTTTGCCGTCGTAACTCTGATGAAATATCTGGAGGCCGGCGGCACTTTCACCGGTTTGTATGCAGTTCCGTTTATTCCGGAGGGCATGTTCAGCAGATTCGTATATCTGGTGCTCCCGTTCCTGCTGTCTATCTCTGTATCCTATGACGCCTACAGCAAAATTCAGGCGGCAAAAGATGTCAGAACAGCAGTACGGGGCTGCATCGGCGGCGGTATCATCGTAATGCTTGCAGGTTTTCTCTGCTCCACCATCGGTGCGGCTGCAAAGCTGCTGTTCCCCGGCGTCGCGGACGGCATCTTCACTGTCACAGCATCAGGTGTACTGCCTCCTGTACTTGCGGGAGTTGTCATCGCGGCCGTTCTGGCAGCTGCCATGTCCAGCGCAAGCTGTATCATCCTGTCCCTCGGCTCTTCTTTTTCCAGGGATCTGTACAACAGAGTGCTGCATCCTGAAGTCGACAGGCTGGATGATCTTCCCCATGCAAAGAGAATCTCTCAGCTTGCTGTTCTGGGAGGAAGCATCGCAGGCATCTTCTTTGCCTTTCATATGACGGACATACTTGATGCTATGATCATATTCAACTACCCTTATATGGGTAGTATGCTGGTTCCTCTTCTCGGCGGTCTGCTCTGGAGCGGTGCTACTCGAAGAGGCGCCTTTGCGGCTGCCGCTGCAGGCGGTATCATTGGTGTGATATCCTTCCTGTCCGGCATACCCGGTCCCCTGCAGGGCATGATAAACACAGATCTGGCTCTGCTCCTCGCATACGCAGTTTCCACCGTTGTCCTGATTGCCGTCAGCAGACGGGACAGAGACAAAAAAGAAAAGCAGAAGGCCGCATAAAACATGCGTGCTTCTGCTTGATTCTGATTCAGGCAGCTATCCCATATCCGGACCGCTCACTGCCCGATGGAACGGTGCTGCTCTTTTTTCAGCATTTCTTTTATTTTAGATTTCAATATGAGTTTTGTTTTCACAACGGTGCCGTCGTCTTCCATTCCCTGCTCCGGTACTTCTCCGATCAGGCAAAGCTGGGGGAAGATGACACACCACCAGTTCTGGCCCCGGCCTTCGCCGAGAGTCACTTTGAGTGCCTCGTAGTTTCCTGCGGGAAGAGTCAGATCCTCGTAGCTTTTCTGAGGAATAAAGGTCACCTTCCTCTCTGCACTGACGCCGTAGTCAAAGCCTTCCTTTCGGATGACCTCTTCCGCTGTCTCTTCTATTTCCGTCAGATGGCTGTCGATGTACTGCCGCGCATCCTCGATATTCTCCTGACCCTCCATGGTTCTGATGATCTCATCCCGGACAGCCAGCTTCAGCGCCTGATCGTCTGCACTGTCGCTGTTGGCTACCACATGGAGCCTTATGATGCCCGGATGGTCGTTAGGGGTGCGGTTTATGTAAAACGCCCCCGCTGCGGCCGCTGTCAGGAAAAACACCAGCCAGATACACAATTCCTTCTGTAATACTGTCAGTCTCATAGCTTCCTTCCTTTCTGAAAGGATTATGGACGACTTTCCGGAAATTATACAGTTCCGGCGGATTTTCTGCCGTGCAGCGCTGCCGGCCTTCTACTTGATGATCAGCAGTCTCTGTCCCGGAGCTGCCTCCGACTCCAGATGATTCGCCATGCGGATGTGCTCCTCGGTGGTCCTGTACCGCTTTGCCAGGTCCCAGAGGGTCTCACCCGGCTTCACGGCCACGATGACCATAGGATATTCCTTTTCGCTCTGTCCTTCCACAAAGCGCGGATGCTCCAGCATAACCAGTTCTTCCTCCCGGCGGCTTTCCGCACAGAGCAGGATGGTGCAGTTGACCTCCAGCTGCTTCTCATTGATCAGCTCGGCCCAGGCGGCTCTGATCAGAGGTCTGCAGACGGCTTTCTGCCCCGCAGACGCGTTTTCCATATCCACACTTCCCCGAAAATCTGGCGCCACTCTTTCAGCATGATACATGCCGTCCTGCCCTTTCCACAGAACCGAACAGGACAGAACCCCTTCCGCGGACGCTTTTCCCTTTTCGCAGCGGCAGCTGCAGTCAAGAACTCTGGCGCTGCAGTAGACTGCCCCGGCAGCTTTTGCGCCCTCCGGCAGATTGACGATCTCCCTGACCGAAGTCTCAGCCATGACTGCATCAGAGCAGCCGGTCAGCCGGGTCTTCGAGATGTCGCACTGGAACCGCTTCTCCCTGTGATAGGCATCTACAGCTATCTCCCTCTGCCGGTTTTCGTAAAGCTCCACCCGGGTCGCGACGGTTCCGTGGATCCTGAAACTGATATCCTCCGGGTTCTCTTCATCGCAGACCACGGAAACGTTCATGTCGCGACCCTGGAAATCCGCGCTGACAGAGTGCCAGTTCTTTCCTCTCTGCTCCTTTTCTATAGGGATGAACTGGGTAAACTCGATACGCTGGTTGTGCTGGCAGATCTGGCAGCCCTCTTCCTCCGTGCTCCGCGCGCTGTACAGGAGACTGCAGAACACGAAACCGTTGATGACCACTTTTTCCGTTGTCACCTGACGGTAGTTTTCTGTAATAACAAAATCCTGTTTCAGAACTGTTTCCGGAACCATTTCCGGGTCTTTCGGCCTGAACCTCTCGTCGATACTGACCTCATCCTTTTTTACCAGAGCCAGACAGGTCAGCTCCTTCTGCACCTGCTTCATCTCCAGCTGTTCTTCTTTCAGCCCGCCGAAAAACTGAAGCTCTCTGCTGTACAGCAGGCGGGCGGAAAATTCCAGAGTCACCTTGACACGGAATTTTCTCTCGTTGATGATCATGTGCTCCAGATTCTTCACCCGGCATCCGAAGACACCTTCGCCCTGAGCATCCGGATTCAGATTCCACTGATACTTGTACGGTACCCGGGAGGTGATCGCCACCGGCTCCCTTTCGCCGCCTTCCGCTCCGTAAAGGGTCTGGATGGTGATGTTTCCTGTCAGATTGAGCAGATCATCGGTCTTCGGCGATACTTTTTTCTCCCCAGGCATGATGTCGCAGGAAGCGTCCATCAGCAGAATATCCCGCATATCCGGCCGGATGTCCGGAACCAGGATATCCTCCTCGAACTGATAGACGACCGTCTGCTCCTCCGCAGGGCAGACGATTTTTTCTGTATGATAGACAGCTTCCGCTTCGGTTGCCTTCGGGGCCTTCGCCGGCTGCAGCGCATATTCAGGTATTTCATTCTCATGGGTCATAGCTTTCTTCCCCTTTCAAAATCAGTCTGCTAAAGTCTATGCACTGGGAAAGAAAAAAGAACCGGAAGTCCAAAATTGCCTTCCGGTTCTGTATGCGGATTTCTATGCGATGGCTGTCTCCAGAGCGATCTCCATCATGGTTGTGAAGGAGTTCTGTCTCTCGTCGGAGCTGCAGGATTCGTGGGTCACCATGTGGTCTGACACGGTGCAGATGCAGAGCGCGTTCTTGCCGGCTCTTGCAGCTTCCATATAGAGGGCTGCCGCTTCCATTTCCACTGCGATGATTCCCATAGCTCTCCATTTATCGTAGTCTCTGGTTGTGTCATAGAAGACATCGGAGGAGAACATGGTTCCGATATGCGGTTTCACGCCGATCTGCAGAGCGGCCGCCTCAGCCTTCTTCAGCAGTTCGTAGGAGCATACCGGCGGAATAGTGGCCGGGATCTCGTACTGTGCCGCCCAGTTGCTGTTGGTCACGCAGGCCATGGCCATGACGATGTCTCTGACCTTGACATCGGTGCTCAGACCGCCGGCAGTACCGATTCTGATGATGTTCTTTACATCGTAGAAGTTGAACAGCTCGTGGGAATAGATGCCGATGGCAGGCATGCCCATACCGGATGCCATGACGGATACTTTCCTGCCTTTATATGTTCCGGTGTAGCCCTGTACGCCTCTCACATTGTTGACCAGGACGGCATCTTCCAGGAAGTTCTCCGCGATGAATTTAGAACGGAGCGGATCTCCCGGCATCAGGACAGTATCGGCGAAATCGCCCAGCTTTGCTGAAATATGCGGTGTAGGTATATTTGACATTTCAATCATCTCCTTCATATGTTAAAATTGTTTTTATAGGTATACTATAACCGTAAAGAGGTGCCTTTGTCAAAGGTAATATATACTTTCAGGGAGGAAAAAAG
>JBJESV010000049.1:0-3092 GCA_051882975.1 Emergencia sp. | reverse complement strand
GAAGGTCGGTTCGCCGGCCTTCTTTTTTACCTCTTTTTTCGCTCTTTACCCCTCCGGACCGCTGATTTCAGCACAAATACGACTTTTTTCCTATTTTATTCCAAAGGCACTTTAACCAAAGAAAGTGCTTTTTCCGTTTCCTCATCTGTTATATAATAGAATTATACAAAAATAACAGAAAAGGGGGATGATAATGCACACACCTGATATGATCACAGATCTGGCTGTCATGCTGCTGACAGCAGGTATCATAACTATCATTTTCAAGCGGATCAGGCAGCCTCTGATCCTGGGATACATACTGGCAGGATTCCTGATCAGTCCATACTTTCCCATGTTCTTCAACGCAGAAGATGTGGACTCCATCAGTCTGTGGAGCGAAATCGGCGTCATCATCCTGATGTTCCACATCGGCCTGGAGTTCAATCTGCACAAGCTTGCCCGCATGGGCGGCACTGCCATCATTTCTGCAATCATCAAAATGGCCGGCGTCATGATCACCGGCTATGCGCTGGGCATTCTCATGGGATTTTCTTCAATCAGCAGTCTGTTTCTGGGCGTCATGCTGTCCATCAGTTCCACCGCCGTCATTCAGAAAAGTTTCGAAGAGCTTGGTATCAAAGGAGAAAAATATTCTCAGCTTGTCATGGGTACACTGGTCATAGAGGATATCGTTGCCATCTTCATGATGGTGGTTCTCTCCACCATTTCCGTCAGCCAGAATGTGGCCGGTTCGGAACTTATCATCAGTCTTCTCATGATGATCTGCTATCTCATCGTATGGCTCCTTCTGGGTATCTATCTGCTGCCCACATTTCTGAATAAAGTCATCCGGCTGATGAATGACGAGATGCTCCTGGTTCTGTCGCTGGGTCTGTGCTTCGGCATGGTCCTCGTCGCAAATGCCCTGGGCTTTTCTTCGGAACTGGGCGCTTTTCTGGCAGGTTCTCTCCTTGCAGGAACCGTTCATGTGGAACGGGTCGAGCATATCACAAAAGGCGTCAAGGACCTCTTTGTCACCTTTTTCTTCCTGTCCGTAGGAATGAAGGTCGACCCGCAGGCTATAGTCAGCTATGGTCCGACGATCATCATCATCACCATAGTAGCCGTCATCGCCAAGCTGATCTTTGCAACGGCAGGCATGCTGCTGTCAGGCCAGACCCTGGACACAGCGGTCAAAAGCGGCTTCAGCCTGGCGCCGATCGGTGAGTTCTCCTTTATCATCGCATCTCTGGGCGTGTCTCTGGGCGTGATGGAATCACAGCTTTATCCGATCATCGTGTCGGCGGCGGTCCTGACCACCTTCCTGACGCCGTTTCTGATAAAGCTTTCCCCGAAGGTCACCGGATGGCTGGAGAGGAAGCTGCCGGAGAAACTGCTGCGCAAACTGAACCAGTACACCTCTGACGACCAGATCGACGACGAAAAGGACAACGACTGGAACGGATATATCCGCCAGTTTTTCTCCCGCACCGTCATATACGGTGTGATCATGCTGGTGACTGTGACAGCAGGACTCAGACTCGCTGCGCCTCTGGCGGAAAGATTCATGCCCGGCATCCCCGGCAGGATTGCCGTGTGCGCCCTTATTTACTTCGTTATGGCGATTTTTATCCGTCCGATGCTGAATTTCCACAACAGCCTTTTTACCTCGCTATGGCTCAAAAAAAAGGCCAACAGGCTGCCTCTGGTGGTCCTGACCTCCATCAAGGTGGTCATTATCGCAACCATCGCCATGATTCCGCTGAGCGGTCTGTTCCACATCCTGCCCGGCTATCTGTTCGTCATCGTCGTCATTGCGGTGCTCATCACGGCCAGGAGCGGTTTCATGTCGACTTCCTATCTCCGCCTGGAGACCCGCTTTCTCAGCAACCTCAATGAACGGATCATCAAAGAGGCGGAAGCCGGCGGTATGCGTCAGTCCTGGCTGGACGAGGAGCTTCAGATTATATCTGTCATCGCACCGGAAAATGCAGACTTTGTGGGAAAAAGCCTGCAGGAGCTGCAGTGGGGGCGGATCTTCAATGTATATGTGGTAAAAATACGGCATCACGGCAGACATATCATACTGCCGGGCCGGAAAACCGTCATCAGCGCCGGCGATAAGATCTTTGTGGTAGGCGATCCAAAATCTATCGAAAACTTCTATCGTCTGACCCGCATCCGGCCGTCAAAGCCGCCACGGACCCTGAAGCAGTTCATGGAAAGCGGCTATCCGGATGCAGAAAACGCCCTTGCATTCTGCGCTGTCAGACTGACCGGCGATGAATCCTTTGCGGGAAGACCGCTGCGAAGCGGCAATTTCAAGGACAAATGGCACTGCATCGTGCTTGGTCTGCAGCAGAAAGGCTATCCGATCATCATGCCGGACGCCAGCACACTGCTGGAGAAAGACGATATCATCTGGGTTATGGGCTCCAACAGCAACGTAGGCCGTCTGGTTTCCGAATGCGTATGCCAGGAGGTCTCCGTAGAAGATAACTGAATCATCACAAACAAAAAGAAGACGGGAACAGCCTGTCTTCTTTTTGTTTGCTGTGTTACTCAGTTTTACTCTCGGAACGCATCTTCTCCCGCTCTTTGCGGAAAAGTTCGGCGATTCCATCAGTGGCAATAGCTTCCTCCAGGGTCGCTCTGAGATACCTGAAGTCATAGTTGGCCGGGGTCTCTCCTGTTGTCCTGATAATTCTCAAAACTTCTTCCAGTTCAGCATCCGGTTCCATAATACAATACCGTCCTTTATATAAATTTAAATCCTACGACTATATTTTAGTCTTTTCTTCATGTAATAGCAATGGTTCCAGGCTCTCTTTCGTTCGCAGTTTCCGCCATAATCCGACAGGATTCGACAAAAGGCCGTCCGGTGTTTTTTGTCTGTCGCATCCGGTGCAGGAAAACCTCAGAGCAGATCATCTTCATCCAGAAGGAACTCCAGAAGCGAAGATCGGAATTCCGGCCTTCTTTTCTTGACTTCATATTACACAATCTTGTATAATATAGATATAAGAGGATTGCCGCTTTCGCTGGGCGGCCAGTCCAGAATGGTTTATTGACCGTCTAAACCGAAAGGATTAGGCGGTCAAGTTTTATCT
>JBJESV010000048.1:1314-13087 GCA_051882975.1 Emergencia sp. | reverse complement strand
CAAAAACAGACATCCTTTCTGCAGGATGTCTGCATGGATGTCTGTTCCGATCAGGTTCTGTTCTCTGCTCAGCCGTTCAGCTTTTCTGCAGCCTGTGCTCCGGTCATTCCGACTTCGATACCCAGTTCCGCCGCCTTGGCTGTAACTGCCTTGACAGGGTTGGCCAGGATCTCCTCGAAGCTGCTTCCGCCCACTACAGCAGCGGCATCGTCAAATTTCTCTGCCGCTTCTGTATTCAGATAACCGCACATGATGTATCCCTTTTCGCAGAGCAGGATCAGCATGTTGGGATGGCCCTCTCCTCCCGGTGCGTTCAGACGGATGCCCTGAACCGGTTTGCCCGCTGCACTCAGCATTTCGATCTGTATCATGATTATCGCTTCCTTTCTGCTTTATTCTTTCTCACATTATACCTTATCTTCGGCTGCATGGTAAAGGTTTTTCTTTATGGACAGACATGGGGAAATGTCAAAAAATATTACAATCCGATGATTTGTTTCAATTTTTGACATGCCCCTTCTTTCTGTAAAATGAAATCTCAGACCGTTCTGCTATAATAAATAATGCGGGTGATTTACCCTGAAACAAATCGGAAAGGACTGTATTGCGATGACAGAGAAGTCAGAGAAACTTTCAGCGCAGGGGAAGACAGCGCCTATGACGGTGGGACTTCCCCGGGCGCTTTTATATTACAGATATTCCGTTCTCTGGAAGACCTTTTTCAGTGAACTGGGAATCCGGACAGCAGAGAGCGGCCCGACGACTCGCAGCCTTCTGGCAGAAGGCGAGAGGCTTTCTGTGGATGAAGCATGTCTGTCGGTCAAGATATTCATGGGCCATGTAAGCGAACTGATGGGAAAGTGTGACTACATCCTGATCCCGCGAATTGCCGGCTTCGGCCTGCGGAGAACCATGTGCACACGTTTTCAGGCGCTGCCGGATCTGACAGCTGCTGTATTCCGGGGCAGCGGGCAGAAATTTCTGGTCTGTAACGTGGACTGCGATCACGATCTTGACGAGGAGAAAGCCTTTGCCGACATGGGAAGCCGCCTTGGTTTTTCACGAAAAGAAGTGCGCAAAGCATACAAGGCCGCGAAAAAGGCAGAGACCGACGATCTCCGCAGGCAGATCAAAGAACAGGAAACCGCACTGAAAAACGGCGGAACCAGAATCCTTCTCGCAGGGCACAGCTATATCACAGAAGACGAATATGTAGGCCGGCCTGTCGTCGAGATGCTGCAGCGCATGGGCGTGACTGTCATCCGGGCGGATCTCACGGACAGAAAGAACGCTCTGGAGCAGAGCGAGAAGCTTTCACCCACCCTGAAATGGGAGATGAACAGAGAGATAGCAGGAGGCATCCAGGCAAACCGTAAAAAAGCCGACGGACTCATCCTTCTCAGCGCATTCCCTTGCGGACCTGATTCCATGGCCAACGAGATCATATCACGAAGAGTGAAGGAGATCCCGGTTCTGAATCTGGTTCTGGACAGCCAGTTCAGTCTGACCGGAATCGAGACACGGCTGGAAAGCTTTGTGGATATCATCAGATTCAAAAAAGGGGGACAGCAGCAGTGGAACGAGTAAAAAAAGTAGCTTTTCCCATGGTCGCACGGTACAACAGCGTCGTGCGGTACTTTATCGAAAAGGGCCTTGGAGCAGACTGCGTCATGCAGCCGGAGATGACAAAGCGGACCATGGAACTGGGATGCATGTACAGCCCGGACAGCGTGTGCACCCCTTTCAAGACCAGTCTGGGCAGCATGATCGAGGCCCTGGAGGCCGGCGCCGACACCCTTGTCATGACCTTCGGTCTCTGCCGTCTGGGCTACTACGGTGAGCTTCAGGAGCAGATCCTGCGTGATCTGGGCTACCAGTTCGACTTCGTCAACCTGTCGGACTATCAGACGGGAAAGAAAAAGGACTATCTGAAGGCTATGAAACAGATCTCTCCCAGGCTTCATGCCGCATCTGTCACCTCTGCAGCCCTCGACGGGCTGAAGATGGTGGAATATATAGATGCGGCTGAAGCCGAATATTACAGAAACTGCGGCTTCGAAAAAGTCAAAGGACAGCACCGGGCCGCCCTGCAGCGGTTTCTGCAGGAACTTCGGACAGCTGACAGCAGGCAGGATATCGAAAATGCCTACAGAAAGGTCATGGACACCTTTGGCAGCATTCCGCTGGATAAACCTGAATCTCCTCTTCGCGTAGGCATCATAGGAGAATACTTCACCGTCATGGATGCCTTCTCCAATCTGGATCTGGAGCAGAAGCTGGCCGATATGGGTGTCGAAGTGCACCGGTGGATGAATCTGACAAACCGGAATCTCCACTACAGCGGCGAAAAAAATCTGAATGTGAGGATCCGGGATCTGTGCACCTACGAGATGGGACCCACGTCCACGGCCAACATCTGGTGTGCCAGAGACTATGCAGAGAGAGGCTTCGACGGGATCATACACGTCAAATCCGCCGGCTGCACCCCGGAGATCGACATCATGCCGATCCTGGAGAACATCGGCGCCTCTGCCAGGATCCCGATCCTGTACCTCACCTATGACTCTCAGACCAGCGATACCGGCCTGCAGACCAGACTCGAAGCATTTTACGACATGATTGCCATGAGAAAGGAACGATTAGAATGAACAGCGCATTTTTAGGTATCGATGTTGGCTCCATTTCAACAAAGGGCGTCATCATCGATGAAGACAGCAGAATTCTTGCCAGTGAATACATCTGGACAGAAGGAGATCCCATCGCTGCAGTGCAGAAACTGGTTTCTCTTCTGGAAAAGCAGTTTGACAGAACCCGGTATGAAATCACTGCATCCGGCACCACCGGCAGCGCCCGCCGTCTTGCCGGCACGGTCATCGGCGCCTCCATCGTCAAAAACGAGATTACGGCCCACGCCGTAGGAACCACCGCATTTTATCCTGATGTCCGCACCATTCTGGAGATCGGCGGACAGGACTCGAAAATCATACTGCTGGAAAACGGAATCGCAGTGGATTATGCCATGAACACGCTCTGTGCCGCGGGAACCGGCGCCTTCCTTTCCAGTCAGGCCCGTCGGCTCGGTGTGGAAGTGGAGGACATGGGTGACATCGCTCTGACTTCTCAGCACCCCACCCAGATCGCCGCAAGGTGCACCGTCTTTGCCGAGTCCGACCTGGTTCACAAGATTCAGATGGGGCACGAAAAAAAAGACATCATCGCAGGACTGTGCAGCGCGGTGGCGGCCAACTATCTGAACAACGTGGGAAAGGGCAAGAAAATAGCCTCCCCAGTGGTCTTTCAGGGAGGCGTCAGCAAGAACAGAGGCGTCGCGGAAGCTTTCCGCAGACAGCTGAACACCGACATCATCGTCGATGAAAACGGTCATCTCATGGGTGCCATCGGTGCGGCGATTCTGGCCAGACGGAGCGGCATCCGGTCCGCCTTTGACTTCTCGATCCGGGATCTGTCCTACAGGACCCGGGAAGTGAACTGCGGAAAATGTCCCAACAACTGCGAGATCATCTGCGTCTACTGCGGCGAGCGGATGATCGACAGCTGGGGAAACCGCTGCGAAAAGGGCGCCCGCACCCCGGCGTGACCGTCTCAGATCCGCGGCAGATACCGTTCCATATACTGTCTCAGTTCAAAATAGTTTTTTCCTTCGACTCCTGCCGCCCGGAGCATCTTTTCCAGCTCCGCGGCAAGGGCGTCCATCTCCTCCGCCGCATTCATGGCATGGTCTGCGGCGCAGATCTTTCCCAGAGGCGTTGCGCACATCAGCTTGTAGAATCTGAAACACATCTTCCGGTATTTCGGGGAACGGAAATCCGTTTCTCCTTTCGGAAGGAGCTGGTGTCCAAGCATCTCCACAGCTTCGTAGCATTCCGCATTGGCATCGATAATCTTATAAATGAATTCCCGGTCATTTCGGATTTTCTTCAGGTTTCCGTCTGTATAATAGCATGCAAAGGCCGCCGGGACCACAAAGGCCGCATGGCTGAGCAGATAGTCGCCCATATTGGACTCATAGGTAATGCTGTATCTCGTCCTTCTGAACAGGTCACCGATAAATGCCTCGCCGGAAGGTCGACCCTTCAGACTGCCGATGGTGATCTGCTTCAGGTCGATTGCCTCCACATGATCTGTCTCCCGATGTCCCGCTGCAGAAGTGAAGCCGAACATGACATTCCTGCCCGGCAGTGCATCTGCAAAAGCCTCGGCTTTCACGTTGTTGCCGATGAAAATGATATTATCCGCACTGCTTCCTCTCAGGGTCTCAAGGGCTGAATCCAGCTGGGTATACCTCAGGCAGACAAAGATCACATCATAAGGTCCGCCTTCTTCACAGCTGTTTACCACAGGGATCCTGTCCCGCACCGTCCCGGGAAAGAACCTGTGTCTGATGACCAGCCCGTTCTCCCTGATGCATTTTCCCCAGTCTCCCCTGGCCAGCAGTGTGACATCTTTTCCCGCTTTCCAGAAATTGTGTGCCAGATTGCATCCCAGGACCCCTGCACCCATAATCAGTATTCTCATTTTCGGTTTCCTCCTTTTTCTCCGCAGCTGTCTCATATTTTCAGAGCATGGACCGTACCGTCCGTGCAAACAGCGGATTTGACAGGAACTGCGGTGTTCCCAGCACGCTGCACACCGCCGCGGTCATCTCCTCCGGCGGAACGCCCTTCTCTCTGCACCTGTCTGCGGCTTCCTGCAGCTGGTCCATAAGCTGCAGAGCGTCCCGGATCTTTTCCGCTGCCTGCTCTTTCTCATAAGCCGTATCCCAGGCAGGATAAAAGTGTTCCATCTCCTCCAGGGATGCAAGTTTTTCCAGGCTTTCCCTGTTCCGTTCCCTGTCGATCCAGATAGGGATATCCCCTCTGACCGGTATGGCATCGCCAGTGAAAATGCATCTGTCTTCCTGAAGAATATAGGACAGCTCATCGCAGGAATGGCCCGGAGTTCCGAGTACGGTCAGGGTCAGACCCGGTTCAGGAGTTATCACATCTCCGTCCGATACGGTCTCATCGACCTCCACCGAGCTGCCTGCCAGGGTATAGAAGTTAGGGATAGGCCGCTGTGCGAACTGCAGGTCGATGTCTTCGATCCAGGGTCTTTCTCCTTCGCCGGCATACACCCTGCATCCGGTAAGTTCCTTCAGCCTTGCCGCGCTTCCGATGTGATCCGGATGGGCATGAGTCAGAAAAACCGCACTGATCTCAGAAAGATTTCTGCCTATGCTGTTCATGTACTTCTCTATGACCCTTTCCGCTCCGGCGACGCCCGCATCGATCAGGCAGCAGGTTTCCCCCTCGATCAGGTATACATATACATAGCGCCTGATTTCCGGTGTGACATAAAAGTCGATCTTTATCTGGTGAACCGGGTGTTTCATTTTTCTGTCCTCCTGTTTCTGTTTTCCCTATTATATTCCAGTTTCTGCAGAAAAAGATAGAGGTTTTTTGCAGAAAAATGTGTCCTTTTTTCAGAGAGTCTGCCGGCCAGTCGCCTTCTCTGCTGAAATATTATGATTTTTTCGCATGGTAACCATAATCATGTTGCGTTTGACGAATCGAAAAATGTATTGTATCCTAAGTTTAAAGAAAGCCAATCCACTACCAGTTAAAGGAGATATGATCATGTTTACAAGAGCAATTACACGCAAACCATGCAGAGCACTGATCGACGGCATTTCCACAGCCCAGTTCTGCGAAGGCACCCCTGACTACGAGAATGCTGTGAAACAGCATGACAGATATGTAGAGACCCTGAGAGGTCTGGGCCTTGAGGTCACAGATCTGGAAGCCGATGAAAGATATCCGGATTCCTGCTTTGTGGAGGATCCGGCTGTGGTCATGGAACGCTGTGCCGTTATCACCAACCCTGCAAGAGAATCGAGAAACGGTGAGAAGCACGAGATCATCGGCACTATCCGCAGGTTCTACGATGAATCCCGGATTTTCCATATCGAAGCTCCGGGAACCATGGAAGGCGGCGATGTGATGAAAGTCGGAGATCATTTCTATGTCGGTCTTTCCGACCGCACCAACGAAGAAGGCGCCAGACAGTTCAACGAAATCGTGACAAAGTTCGGCTACACCTCTTCTACCGTTCCTGTAACAGAGGGACTTCACCTGAAGGATTTCGTCATCTATCTGGAAAACAACAACATGCTGGTTTCTTCCGTCATGAACGATATGCCGGCATTTCAGGACTTCAACCGTTTTGTCGTCGACCCGGACGAGCTCTACGCCATCAACAGCCTGAACATCAACGGTACTGTGCTTGTACCGGAAGACTGTCCTAAAACGCAGAAGATTATTGAAGATCTGGGATATCCGGTCATCCTGATGGACACCGGCGAATTCAAAAAGATCGACGGCAGCCTGACCTGCCTGTCCCTGAGATTTTAAGCCCTTTTCCTGCTTCCGCGGGAAACCGGAAAACGATTTAAAGCGAAGTTTTCATCTGAAGACTTCGCTTTTCTATATGCCGATGCGGTTGACCTTCATCTGCTGCAGTGGTATACTATAAAACAGACTATAGAGTCTGTTTTATGGAGGTGCAGAGATGAAACAGAAAGAAAAGAGCGCTCTGTCCAGACAGAGAATCCTGGATGCAGCTATGGAGGAATTTTCACAGAAAGGATATGAGGGCGCCTCTCTCAGCGCGGTCTGGGCGAAAAAAGGTCTCTCAAAGGGAATCGTATATCACCACTTTAAAGACAGGGATGCGCTGTATCTGTCCTGTGTCGGGATCTGCTTTGAGGCCGCCTGCGCATATCTCCGGGAAGCGGCGGACAGTCTTTCCGGCAGCCCGTACACCCGCCTTCAGGACTACTTTGATGCCCGGCTCCGTTTTTTTGCCGAAAACCCTCTGTATCTGGGAATTTTCACAGATGCCGTCTTCAGTCCTCCAGAGAAGCTCAGATCAGAGATCAGCACGCTGCGCCAGGAATTTGACGCTCTGAATATCGCCGTGCTTTCAGACCTGCTGAAGAGCCAGCCTCTCCGCCCCGGACTTTCTGCGGATACGCTGGTCAGTGATTTCCGGATGTATATGGACTATTTCAATATGCGGTTCGGAACAGACAGCAGCCGCGGCAGACCGGCCCGGGATCTTCTGAAAGAACACGAGGAGAAATGCCACCGGCACCTGGATATCCTGCTCTACGGAGTGCTTGAAAGGGGAGAAAGAAAATGAGTTTATATATACTGAGATGGATCATAACACTGGCGGCAGCCGCCGTCGCAGGAAAACTGACAGCAAAGCTGCACATGCCTTCCATTCTCGGATGGCTGATCGCAGGTATGCTGCTGGGTCCCAATGCCCTGGAGCTGCTTCCCCAGGCGCTGATGGATTCCACAGGATATAAGCTGGTCATAACCTGGATGCAGTGCGCCTTCGGACTGATGCTTGGAACAGAACTCATCTGGAAAAAAATCAGGTCCTATGGAAAGGCGCTGATCGTCACGACCCTGACCCAGTCCCTGGGCACCTTTGCACTGGTTACACTGACCTTTGCTGTCCTGTTCTGCCTTACAGACATTCCCGTGTATCTGGCCTTCGCCTTTGGCGGGATCGCCCTCGCCACTGCTCCTGCGCCGGCCCTTTCCATCGTACAGGAATTCCATACCCGCGGTCCGGTGACAGATACCCTGCTTCCCATGGCTGTACTGGATGACATCGTGGCCATCGCGGTGTTCTTCACGGTGAATTCCTTCATTGCCCGGGCCGTCTCCGGGGGAAGCATCCCTATGTATATGATTCCCGTCATGATTCTGGTTCCCATCGGAACCGGTGCAGTGACAGGAACGGCAGCAGGCTTTCTGCTGAGAAAAGATCCTGGAAAAACCGGAACTCTGGCCGTTCTTCTCGCGGGTATCACCCTTACTGCGCTGGCCGGCATTTTCCTGAACACCAGGGTTTTCACCGGCATCACGCTGAACTACATGCTCATGGGTGTGTCCTTCGCCGCTGTTTTTTCCAATATGATACCGGAAGAACAGCTTGCCCGTCTCAACGGCTGGTTTCATCCCATCCTGGCCGTCAGTCTCCTGACAGCCATCGTCGACCTGGGTGCTCCCCTGGACTACCATCTGATCCTGGGCGCAGGACTGTATACCTTCCTGTATATCGCAGCCCGCGCCTGTGGAAAGTATGCCGGCGCGCGCCTGGGCGCCAGAGTTTCCGGAATGCCGGAAACTGTGCAGAAATATCTGGGGTTCACCCTTCTTCCCCATTCCGGGGTTTCTCTGGTCTTTACCGGAATCGTCTGCACATCGCTGGCCGTTTCCCAGCCGTCTCTCGCTGTCATCGTAAAAGGCACCATCGCGGCAGCTGCGGTCATCAACGAGATCATCGCTGTTATCGCAGCAAAAAAAGGTTTTCAGCTGGCAGGGGAAATCGGCAGCGAAAACTGACAGATGCACCTTATGCCTGCGCCTCCTTTTTCCCAAAAGGCGACTTCAGAAGCAGAACTGCAGCGATTACGAGAAAGATTACTGTGCCGACGTACAGCAGTGCATAAAGCGTATCTCCGGTGAAGAAACCGATGAGAGATCCCCAGCTGGAGCACAGGAAAGCTCCCAGGTTCAGGGAGACAGTCATGAGGGCAGAGGCCTTTCCCAGCTGTGACGGCGTGCATACGGAACCGAGAAATATCATGATTCCCGCCTGCATACAGGACTGGCCTACCCCGCCGATGAAGAAGCCTGCTCCCAGCACAGCGATGCTTCCTGCGCGGGCGCTGATCACAAGTCCCGCTGCGGCAGCAGCCAGAAAGACTGAAAAAGAATATTTTTTCAGCTTTTTATACAGCAGCGGACAGAGAAGGCCGCCGCTCATACATCCTATGGAAAAGAGCATGGCAATCACAGCCGCCACCGTTGCACTGTCGGATATCGGTGCCGTATAGAAGGCGCTCCCGAACAGAAGAGGTGCGATATTCAGCCAGACGATACCCAGTATGATGCACATCACAACAGCAGAGACAGGCAGTCCGGAAGCCTTCTCTTTTCTGGGGCCGGCAGTTTCGCACTCCATTTCCGGCAGAAATATGACAATAAATACGAGTGGAATAATCAGAAGCAGATAGGTCAGAAACACCAGGTTCCAGCGCACATCCGCCAGAATGCCTCCCGCCAGCTGGAGCACACACTGGGATCCGAAGGCCACACAGGTCCCTGCGCCGAGACAGTTGCTTCCCGCAAAGACAGACAGGACAGCAACATAGAGAACAATACTCTTTTTCATGATAACCCTCCTTCGTCCCATGGAAAATATACTGTGAGATCGGGTTATTCTTTCGCCCTGTCATCAGAAGAACCGCCCGCTTCAGACCTGAAGCCTCCGGCAGATCCCTCGATCAGTTTTTCCGGGTTTTATTTTTTCTGCGTAAAAATACTTACCGTATAACATTATAGAGAAATATTTCGGATTAATCAAGTGCCGGGGACTGCTTCAGTCCGGACACAATCTGCCCGATATCTCCGTCCAGACAGATGGACCTGTCTGCGATTTCTTCCGGCGCAAATGTCTGCCCCAGGTTCACGCAGGCATAAACAGCCTCCGGATTATCCATGGTGTATTTCCAGAAAGGGTACTTGATGATGACCGGGGTGTTGCCGCCGACGCCCAGCTCCAGATACAGAATTTTTCCATGCCTGTGCTTTTTCAGAAAATCTGCATATCTGCTCTGAGCGGCATACCAGCCTTCATCCTGCACGAAGGTGTCGTCGCAGCGCAGATTCATGGTCATGGGTGCGCCGCATACCGGGCAGCGGGGAACCAGGTCCGCCGGAATTTTCATGTCCCTCTGCTGCGCAATCATGGCGCGTACCTTTTCTTCGTTGTCCCAGGTCCTGTGGCAGCACGGTTTCCGGCACTGCCACAGGCCGTAATCGCCCTGAGTGTAGAAAAGTCTCTCTTTATCAAAGCCCGCCCGCTGGAACTGATGGTCCACATTGGTGGTCAGCACGAAATAATCTCTGCCCTCCATCAGGGAAAGGAGCGTGTCGTACACCGGCAGAGGCGGGTCCACATAGCGGTTGTAGAAAATATGGCGGCTCCACCATGCCCAGTACTCCTCCAGAGTGTCGTAGGGATAGAAGCCTCCGGAGTAGATGTCCGTGATGCCGTACTTCTGGCGGAAATCGGAAAAATACCTTTCAAAGCGCTCTCCGCTGTAGGTCAGACCGGCAGATGCAGACAGCCCTGCACCGGCGCCGATCAGAACTGCGTCCGCTGCATCCAGAGCCTCCCTCAGCCGCTCAGTCTGCTCCCAGCAGTTCCCTGTAGATTCTTTCGTCCTGTTCACTGAAAACATTGAATATCACCTCGATTCCGCTTCCCGTCTCTTCTTTATACCTCTGCACCGTCTCCACCGCAATCTCCGCCGCTCTTTCAGCAGGGAACATGAACACGCCTGTGGAGATACAGCAGAAGGCGATGGATCCCGTCTGATTCTCATCCGCCAGAGTCAGGCACGACCGGTAGCAGGATTCCAGAAGGCTGCAGTGCCTCTCTGTCAGCCCGCCTTCCACAATAGGCCCCACCGTATGGATCACATATCTGCAGGGCAGATTGTAGGCAGGGGTGATCTTTGCCTGTCCGGCAGGCTCCGGAAGCCCCTGTGCCTCCATGATCTGCGCGCATTTCAGGCGGAGCTGGACCCCTGCAAAGGTGTGGATACAGTTGTCTATGCAGCTGTGGCAGGGCTGATAGCATCCGGTCATTCCGCTGTTGGCCGCATTGACGATGGCGCCGCATTCCAGCGTGGTGATATCTCCCCTCCACAGATAGACTTCCTTCTTTACCGGTTTCAGTTCCCTGAGCCGGGTGATCTTTTTCTTCTTCAGCTCCTCCTGCAGGTATTCATCCTGCACCGCAAGAAAATCCCGGCTGACTGTTTCCGGACGCCGGATATTCATCAGCGACCGCAGCAGAATTCTCTGCTGATCCTCGTCTTGCGGGATTTCCGTGCCGCCGCTGAAAGAATGTTCCCGCAGCAGCGTCTCTATGAGGAATCTCCTCCGTTCTTCCTGATTCATCGTCTGCCTCCGTTTCTGTTTCTGTCTTCAGGATACACGAGAAAACTCTCTTTGTAAAGCAGGCACATTCTTGTGCCCCGGTTACCTGGGGCATACCGCCTATTCCGCCGGAAGCTGGATCTCTGTCAGCCCTTCCTTTTCATAAAATCTCAGGGCCTTGACCGTCAGGTGAGACAGCTTCGAAAATTCACCGATCTTGAGCATCTGATGTTCCTCCTTCCTGTTTACAGTTCATACTCTATGGCATCCCCTCGGGGGAAAGTCAGCAGTTTTATCCGGATTCTTGTTTTATTTCAGCATATCTGCTATGATGTAGCTATGACGAAACTGCAGAAGACGGGCCGCAGCCATAGCAGCCCGCCGGATATAAGGAGGAAGCGAAATCATGTCAGTAAGACTCAACGAAAATAAAGAGCTTGTGGCAAAGGTTCAGGAAGGGCTGAAGGCCAGAGACGGATACTGCCCGTGCCGCGTGCTGAAGACACCGGAGAACAAGTGCATGTGCAAAGAGTTCCGCGACCAGATTGCCGACCCGGCCTTTGAAGGCTACTGCCACTGCATGCTCTACTACAAATCACTGGACTGATCCGGCCGTCCGGCTTTTCCTGGAACTGGTGAGCGGAGAATACGTTCTGACAGATTAAGACGCCGCCTGCAATACTGCGGGCGGCGTCTTATCCGTTCCGGCAGGCACAGCTAATGACCTCTGTGCCTGTCTTTTTTCT
>JBJESV010000048.1:0-1214 GCA_051882975.1 Emergencia sp. | reverse complement strand
GCCTCTCGCTGCATCCTCTTCGGATTTTTCTTCGTCTTCTCTGCAGCAGCTGTAACAGCCGGACTGAACTGCAGACTGTAATAATGTTTCAGAATGAACTCGTACACCTCATAATCCTTCGGCTCGGCGCCGAAAGTCACTTTGGCCGCGGAAAGCTTTCTGCCTTCGGTTCTCTCGAAGACGCCTACCCAGAACGGTTCTTCAAAATACACTGTCAGTCTGCCTCTTACACTGTCCATGTCTTTCCCTCCTTAAATGATCTTTCCATACAGAGAAGGGACAACCCGGAGGGGCAGGTTACTTACCATGGATTTCTCCATGACGGCCGGGCTACCGACCGGCTCTGGCATGCTCTTGCGCACGCGGTGCGTTTTTATCTCTGCTTTTACTGTCTCCGCTTAGAAAAGCTGTCCCGGAAGCTTCAGCTTCTCCTTTTTCGGGAAGGCTTTGTCAAACTCTTCTGCTTCGTCCTCGTCCACAAAGTATCCCTGAGGCGGGGCATACTCTCCGGTGATCCCGTCGAGATAACCCGGTATCAGCTCTTTGCACAAAAAGAAGGATGCATCCTCTCCTTCCGGCACGCCGTGGTATCTGATGCCGAAGCTGCTGGCAAAAGTGAATCCGCTCTTACCGTAAAAATCGATGTTTCCCTCGAAGCATACTGCTCCGCAGCCCAGCTCAGCCGCCTTCTCCAGGGAGTAGTCCAGCAGAATCTTTCCGTAACCCTTCCTCTTGAGGTCAGGGGTTATGCAGATCGGCCCCATGGCCATGATCGGAATCGATCTGCCGTCATCGGCTTTGATTTCTGCACGCATGAACATATTCTGGCCGATCAGCCGGCCCTTCTGCTCCATCACAAAGTCCAGTTCCGGAACAAAGGCGGGGTCATTTCTGAGCTGATTCAGCACATAATGCTCCAGGCATCCCGGGCGGTAGACATTCCAGAATGCTTCTCTGACAAGGTGTTCTACCTGCCGGTATTCGTCTTCTTTTTCTAAACGGATGATATAGTCATTTTTATTCATTGTTTTTTCCTCCTGATGATTGTTGACTGCAATTCTGGGAGGTCTGGTGAGACTGTTTCCGCGCAAACCTCCCGGTCACGCCACAATCTCCATTGTCCTGTTGATTTTCTTCAAACAACACGCTCCTAAAAAAATATTTCGGATATTCAGGCACTGGTGCCTGCTCCATATACATTCTACCACACCGCG
>JBJESV010000047.1:0-13138 GCA_051882975.1 Emergencia sp. | reverse complement strand
TCCTGCTGTGCAGAGAAATGGGTTTCCCTCTGGATGAGATCAGAGCCCTTCTGGAGAGGCGATTCGGAAAGAGCCGAAGAGAAGACGGAAAAGTTCAGGGAGGATCTGAGGAAAATAAAAGAAGCGGAAAAATAATATATTCAGATTGATAATACCGACGGGTATGCTATAATCTTAATACGAAAATAAACTGTCTAGTAAGAGGGAGAAAAGGTCATGAAAAAGAAACTGATACTGATTATCGTCATTGCAGTGGTCTGTGTCGCCGGGATATTCATATACAGACAGATCAGCGGTCATGGCGTGGACCGCATTCCGCTGGATACAGTCCTGGAGGAAGCATCTGCGCTGACCACCCAGAAACTGGTCATAACGGATGCCTTCGAATCGACCCGGGGCAATATTCCGCTGATCAACAAGACCAGATTTCTCATCAAATATACGACAACCGTGACGGCGGGCTTTGATGTTTCAAAGGCTTCCGTGAAGGAGAGCGATTCGGCGGTGACGGTGACCATACCTCACTGCACCATAGATGAGGACAGCATCAAGATCAAGTCCAGCGATATCAAGATGTACGACACGAATTTTGCCATCTTTGAGCCTGATTCCGATGCGATCCTGGAGGTCATCGGAGAGGCGGAGGAACGGGCGAGGAAGCTGGCGTCCTCCGACGAGTACGGTTTTCTGGAGGCTGCCGACGACAATGCGGTGAATCTGGTAAAGGGCCTGTTCGAAAGTGCGGCGGGCGGCAGAGAAGTCATCGTGAAGTTCAGATAGCACGCGTACATATGGAAAAGATCATTTACATCGACTGAGAAAAGAACAGATATTGTACCGCCTGAATTCCGGTGGTACAATATTTTTATGGAAAATAAGACAGCCGGAGGCAGCAGTCTGCACCGCACATCTGCCGCCGGTCTGCATTTCGGGAGGAAAAGATGAAAGTATGTGTTTTGATGGATGCAGACAAAGAGAAACGGGCGAGGGCGTTTGCAGAAAGCCTGATCCGCAGCCTGACGGAGGACGGACATGCATTATAAAAGAGTCAAAAGCATTCTGTCGGCCAAAAACGGGATGAACCTTTACCGCGGCTGCTCTCACGGCTGTATCTACTGCGACTCAAGGAGCGTCTGCTATCAGATGGAGCACGATTTTGAGGACATCGAGGTCAAGGAGAACGCTCTGGAACTGCTGGAGGATGCCCTGCAGCGAAAGCGCAGAAAGTCCATGATCGGGACGGGTTCGATGTCGGATCCCTATATGCCGGTGGAGAAGGAACTGGGTTATACGAGAAAGGCGCTGGAACTGATCGACCGGTACGGGTTCGGCATAACGCTGATCACCAAATCCGATCTGGTTCTGCGGGATCTGGATCTGCTGCGGCGGATAAACGGGAAGACAAAAGCCGTGGTCCAGATGACGCTGACCACCTTTGACGATGAGCTGTGCCGGAAGATAGAGCCGGGAACCTGTGTTACCAGCCGCCGGTTCGAAGTTCTGAAGATCCTGCGGGATGAGGGTATCCCTGCGGTGGTGTGGTTCTGCCCGATCCTTCCCTATGTCAACGACACACCGGAGAACGTGAACGGAATACTGGATTACTGCGAGGATGCCGGGGTTCGGGGCGTGCTGTGTTTCGGCATGGGTCTGACTCTGCGGGAAGGGAACCGGGAATATTTCTACGGGCAGCTTGACCGCCTTTTCCCGGGACTCAAAGAGAGATACATGAAAGAATACGGGAATCAGTACATGGCAGGCAGCCCGAGGCAGGCGGAGCTGATGGAACTGTTTCACAGCAGATGCGAACAGAGCGGCATGCTCCACGACAATGATAAAATCTTTGAATATCTGAACGCCTTCGAGGAAAAACAGGGAGGAACCCAGCTGAGCCTCTGGGACTGAAGAAGGCATTCATACGGGCATTAAAAAAAGCCACAGAGCAGTTTTCTGTGACTTTTTTTCTTTTTCCGCACCTTTATATTACCACATTTTCGGAATTTTTTCAAGTCTTGTACTGCCGCTGCAGTCGGGGTATAATCTGTTTCCTGAATCAATACGGGAGGGATGAAAATGGATGAATTCATGGAACTGGTCAGAAGGCTGACACAAAGGTATACCGCCGGAGAGAGCACCTCCGTTCCGGAAGAGACTGCACTGCAGCTGGCAGAGGCGGTGATCTTCATTCTTGGCAGGCAGGGATGGGAGCAGGAGGCCCTTTTCAGCACAAAGGAGGTCCGGCTGGAAGCTGTCTACGAAGAAGGAAAAGGGCAGATCCTGGCAGAGGTGCGGCAGGCTCAGTCGCTTTACAGCGGAATCATGGAGAATTTCACCAGCTGCGGGAACCTGGCCCTGGAGGACACCATGCAGAAAGGTATGCCGCAGTTCTTTCTGCGCTATGATGCGGAGTTTGCTCCGCAGGATCATCTGCTGACCCTGGACTACCCGATTCTGGAGCATCTGGAACACCTGCAGGGCATCGACCGGATCATTGCCTATCTGCGATGCATCCGGCTGGAACAGGATTTTCTGCATCTGCTGCCGGAAAGAGATCTGATTCAGATTCTGCGGCAGTGGAATCCTTCCTTCAGGACCCATATTTTCAACCTGCCCCAGATTGTGCTGAGCAAAACAGCAGCCTGCCTTCTGGCCGGAACCGGCAGCCTGCGTAAACCTTTTGACAGGACGGAATATGAGGTGATGGAGGAACGGATCCGGCAGCTGGGGCAGCAGAATCTCGGGGAAGTTGTGATGAAAGCGGTGGAAAAGCTGCCCGGGCTGAAAGCTGACCACAGAGATTATCTGGCTCTGGCAGTGCCGGGAATTGCGGCGGAATTTGTCACGGGCGCAGAGAACCGGTGTCTGGAAAGGATGGTGTAGGATGGAAAAGAAATTTATGGCGATGATGCTGCAGGAGACACAGCGGAAAGACAGGGAGCAGCTTCTTGCCTGCAATCAGATGACACAGGACTGGGGACTGCAGCTTACAGAGGAGGATGCGGCTGCTCTGGCAGCTGCCCGGCAGACAGCCCTTGAGGGCAGCGGAAGGATAGAGTTTGACGGGGGCATCATGCCGGAGCTGATCAGGACCTTCTGCGATTCGCCGTATCTGCAGCAGGACAGCTATGCGCAGACTCTGGGGCTGCTGCAGGAGGCCTTTTACCAGTGCAAAAGCGAGGCCATGGAGCTTCTGACGGACAGGGAGCTTCTGGATTTTATGCGGGAGTATTTTGACGATCCGTGCAGAGGTGATGCGGAATATCTGATCTCCACATGGCTGGACCGTTTCACACGGGCTGTGCGCCGGGGCTTTCAGACGCCTTCGGCATACAGCAGGAGAGACGAATACACCCTTTCGGCAGGGTGTCCGACCTGCCGTGAGGCCTGCGGGTCCCTGCAGGAAGAGGAAGGCTGGTCCTATGAGCTGTTTGTGCAGACACTGGAAAACATGGAGTGAGGAGCATCAGAATGCGCAAAGTGGATCCGGGGAAAGAGAGAAGCGCATCTTTAACGTCTCTTTGTGTTTTCCCGGCCAGGTGCCTGATAAAATCCGTAAAAAAGCTTGCAATCGGCGCGCAAATGTCATATAATTGCTTAGTAAGCAGAAAATCTGGGGCATTAGCGCAGCTGGGAGCGCGTTTGACTGGCAGTCAAGAGGTCACGGGTTCGAGCCCCGTATGCTCCACCAGAGAAAGCTCTGAAGCCGAAATGGTTTCAGAGTTTTTTTTATGACTTTTTTCCGGTTTCCGCTGTCGCATGGTTTGTACATCCTTTCCCTTGAAAAACTTCTGGGGCAGGGTATAATGGTTATAACAGTACAGCGTCTGAATAATCAGGAGGCAAGGAGGAAATCATGGAAGGAATCGAAAAAAGACTGGAAGAACTGGGAATTACGCTGGATGCGGCACCGGGACCTATGGCGAATTATGTCAGCGTCCAGAAAGCCGGGGACCTGTGGTTCTTTTCCGGCGCAGGCCCGTTCAGAGACGGAAAGCCTGCCGTATCCGGAAGACTGGGAGAAAATCTGACAACACAGGAAGGGTATGATGCTGCACGGCTGGCCGGCATCAACCTGCTTGCGATTATGAAAAGAGAGCTTGGAGGAGACTGGGAAAGGCTGGAGCAGGTGATTAAAATCCAGGGGTTTGTCAGCAGCACGGAAGATTACTATGAACAGCCTGCCGTCATCAACGGCGTGTCAGATCTGTTTGTGGAGGTACTGGGAGACAGAGGACGGCATGCACGTACGGCGGTGGGAACGAATGTACTGCCCTTCGGCCTTCCGCTGGAGGTGGAAATGATCATCCGGGTCAGGGCCTGATTCCGGCCCGGAATCAGGCAGCCTTCAGGAAAAAAGAGCGGCTTTTCGGCATTGACATCTGCGGCAAAGCGTGATAGAATCAGATTATTATTAAGCGACTTAACAAATTTCTGGAATCAGGAGAAAGTATATGGAATATGTCAGAAAAACCATTGAAGTTGACATTGGACCTTTTGAAATGGAGGAACTGCCTGGAGTAGAAGTTTGTAGAATTGCAGGTGCGAGCCTTGCTGACGGAAATATACCAAGCAGGACCAGAATGGGCGTGTGTCTGTTCTCATATCTGCCTGAAGGAATCAGAAGCCTGCCTCCGGCTTTCGTGCACTATTATCCCATGGAGGAGATTGCACTGATCCTGGAGGGGAATCTGGATATGGGCTATGGCGAAAATGTCGAAGAAGATAAAGAGCGGCATTACAGCACAGGTGATATCATGTCATATCCTTTCGGTGTTCCATGCTGGGAGAAATTCAGTCCCGAGACGCCTTTCACTTTTTTTGCATGCTGGATGGGACGAATGGATCTTTATGACTTCCACGATAACGGATATGTCACGCAGTGGCGGAGAAAAGAGCAGGAAGGCGGTGAGGGCTGATGAGAACCGGACGATTTCACCTGCGGCTGGAGAATCTGGAGTTTGAAAAAATCGAAGAGGGGTTCCTGCTGCACAGGATTGAAGAGAAGGAAGGCATGCCGGAGTGCTTTGACAATCAGGGAAACCCTATGAAAATGAACGCGTTTTATGTGTCCTTTGAGCAGAACTGGCTGGACCGAGTGGATCCGGAGTGGGTCCATGTGCATTATGCGGAAGAGGCGGTGCTGGTTCTGGAGGGTACGGCATATGTGGGGAGGAGCAAGACCTATGATCCGGATGCAGAGGAAATATATGGACCCGGATCCTGCTATACCTTTGAATTCTGCGAACCCCACTGGGAGCATTTCGGACCGGGTCCCTTTACGGCGCTCGTCATCAGTGACGGAGATCTGAGTGATGTCCGTTCGATGATCTGGGGAGAACGTCATGAGGGGAAGGACCCGTCTGTGATAATCTGAGGGTTCCGCCGAAACGAAACCGCAGTGCATGAGAGAGAGGAAAACAGTGGAGAAAAAATACTATTGGCTGAAAGGCGACTACAGAAGAATTGCGGAGATGGAGCAGGAATTTGCCATTGACTGCTACGAGGATTATACCGCAAAGCTTGATTATGGAACTGGAGAGTATTATACATCTGCAGAAATCGCCATGCTGAGAAGAATAGAGGAGAATCCGGGAGCCTCGGTGACGCAGCTGGCAGAGATGACAGGCAGGACGAAAAGCGCCGTATCTCAGCTGGTCAAAAGACTTCTGAATACCGGGATCGTGCAGAAGGCCTATGATGCGGACAACGCAAAGGTCGGGAAACTTTTCCTGACTGAAAAAGGCCGGAGTCTTGTGATTTCCAGCATTGAAAAAAGCAGGATGCTCATCGAGGAGCAGATCGACTTTTTCCGCGAAAGATTCACGGACGAAGAGATAGAAGCCTTTTTTGATCTGCTGCAGGCCAGCATACAGCTGAGAGAAAAGCAGCTGTCGGAAGAGGATATCAAAAAATAACATCTGCGGTATCTGCAGGCGGAATATACAGAGCGAAGAAATGCGGTTCAGAAAAGAAAATCTGAACCGCATTTTTGAATGTATCTGATCATGGATCGGGAAGACGGCTGAACAATATTTAATACAAAATGTTCAGTTATTAAACAATATTTATGAAAAAGCCGATTTGTTTTGAAATATGTATGAAATAAGGATTGACATTCCAATATTTATATGCTATCATCAAGATTAAGTTAAGGCGCTTAATAAAAAATAAAAGAGGGGAGTAGGGGTTTTTAAAGCAAAAATTGAGACCTAAAGGTCAAGGAGAATTGAAATGAATGAAAAGACATTAAATAGCGCCGCATCTCAGGCGCTCCCTATGAAAGTGAAGCTGTCCTACGGATTCGGCGGCTTTGCAAAGGCCTTATTAGCAGTTATGATGGCAGCGTTCATGCTGTATTTCTATGTGGATATATGCGGACTCAACTCAGGAATCGCATCCACAATCATTCTCATTGCGAAAATCTGGGATATCGTCAACGACCCTATGATGGGTGCAGTTGTGGACAGAACCAGATCAACAGGAGGAAGATGCAGATTTTATCTGAAATATGTATCTGTGCCTGCAGGGGTCATTGTAGCACTATGCTTCATCATGCCGGATATAACGACAACAGGCAAGTTTGTATGGGTTGCGGTAACCTATGTAGCACAGGGCATGGCCAGCACAGCCCTGCTCATTCCTCTTAACACCCTGATGGGAAGGCTGACGGACAACCTGCAGCAGAGAGCACAGCTGAATCAGGCGCAGGGCATCGGATCCATGATCGCTCAGCTGGTGGTCGTATCCTATACGATGAAAATGGTCATGATATTCGGCGGACAGGATATGCAGAAGGGATTTCTCTATGTGGGCATCATCTTCGGCATCCTCTATGCAGTCTGCCACCTGATCGTATTCTGGGGTACAAAAGGTTTTGAGCCAGCTGATCCGGCAGAGGAGAAGACCGTCATTTTTGTGAAAGCAGAAGAAAATCAGATCGGCGGGAAGAAAGAATCTGCCGTGAAGGCACTGCTGCAGAATAAAGTTCTGCTGCTTTGCGCCGGACTCAGCTTTTTGCCGACTTTCGCCTCATCCATAGAAAGCACCGCACTTCCGTTCTACCTGCAGTATGTAAAAGACGGAAACATGGCATTGTATTCCATCTTCGGAACCATTTCCACAGTCACAGGAATTCTGATCTGGGTCTTCATCACGGTTCTGGTGAAGAAGCTGAGCAATGCTAAAGTAGCTGTGCTCGGCAGTGTTATTTCTATAGTCGGGTATTTCATCGGATTTCTTTTCAAAGATGCCAGCACTGCGGTCATGGCTGTCAGATGGACCTTTGAAGGTATAGGTGTCGGAATGATAGGCGGCGTAATTCTGCTGTGTATTTTCGACTCCAAGATATACGGAGAGTGGAAGACTGGGTTCACGGGCAATGAGGCTATTCTGATGTCCGGGTATTCCGTATCCTACAAGATCGGAATGGCGGTAGGCGGACCGGTTGCAGGATATCTGCTGCTGACAGTTCCGTATGAAGCTGGAGCTGCAGTACAGGCCGCAAGCGTAAACAACCTGTTTTTCATGGAAAGTACACTCTTCCCGGGAATTCTGTATATTCTCTGTCTGCTGATTTCAATCGTGATACTCAGATATGAAAGAAAGATTCCGCAAATGAAGAAAGAGATTGAGGAGAGAAAGCAGAACCAAGCTGCGCAGGCGTGATTCAGGAGTAAAGGCACTGTAATAATAAAGTAAATAATGCGAGATGATTCGGTGTATCAGGGATGCTTTGGGCCTCTCCGGTACACCGAAAAATCTAATGGGAGGAGGAAACAGATTGAGGGTGATTCTGAGAAATGCCCGTCTGATATCATTTCTGACTGAGGATTATGACCTGAAACAGGGAGATGTGATTATAGAGAATGGCAGAATCGATGCAGTAAGACCCTGCGGTGAGGAAGGAGGAGACTGCAGAGAGTATGATCTCCGGGGGAAGACACTGCTTCCCGCTTTCATAGATCTGCATGTTCATCTGTATTTTTCCTCATCGGATTTCTGCAGGCTGGCACAGGAATGCACGGATCAGAACAAAGTGATGCTTAACAGCTTCCGGTATGCGGGGGATCTTCTGAAACGGGGTTTTACCACGGTGAGAGACTGCGGCAATCTGGGCGGATGCGGGACTGCAGTCAGAGAGGGAATCAGACAGGGACTAATGGAGGGTCCGCGGATATTTTCCGCCGGGAGGTGTATTTCGCCTACTGCGGCTGGAAACAGCACTTTCCCCGGGCTGTATCTGGAAGCCGACTCCGAAGAGGAGATTGTAAAGGCCTGCCGCAGAGAAGCTGCTGGCGGATCGGATTTTCTCAAATATATGGCAACAGGATCTGCCGCCAACGAAGGAGGAAATCCAGGAATGCTTATCACAACTGTAAAAGAACTGACGGCCTTTCGAGATGCGGCGGAATCGGCGGGTCTTCCATCGGCTGTCCACTGTCATGGAAAAGAAGGAATCCTGCTCTGTGCAGAAGCAGGCGTGACGACCATAGAACATGCGTCCTGCATAGATGAGGAATGTATAGAAAGTATTCTGCGCAGAGGAGGAAAAACCGCAGTGGTTCCCACACTGTCGCCTGCAGCGATGGTGTCCGGAATCAGTCGGGATCATGATATCAAGCGGAGAATGAAAGCAATAGAGTATGGTGAAAACGAAGATTATATGGTTCAGGCCGAAAGAGCGGGGATACTGACAGGATGGGGAACTGATATCAGTCTGGAATATTTCCAGCAGAATCCGGGATGTGAATTCCTTCTCAGAAAAGAAAGAGGCTTCACCAATCAGGAGATTCTGAAACAGGCAACTATCAGCAGCGCCAGGATTCTGGGCGTGGACAATATGCTTGGCACAGTTAAAGCAGGCAAAAGTGCAGATTTTACAGTTTTTGAAGGAAAGCCTGAAGAAGACATACATGTGCTGGCCGACGGTCCGCATGCGGTCATAAAAGAAGGGAGAATCGTATATGAGAGAAAACAGGGAACGGATAATTCTTAAAAACTGCCGTCTGATTCCGGAACTGTCAGGCGGCAGGCAATATGACAGTGCCTCTATCCTGATTGAAAACGGGAAAATCGAACAGATCTGGCCCCGATTCACATCGGTCGTCACAGACGCCAGAGAGATAGACTGCGGAGGAAATACACTGCTTCCCGGACTCATCGATCTTCATGTGCACATCTGCACCATCGGCTGCGGTACAGGCCGTGAATATGTCAGCGACTTTGACACTCTGTACAGAGCCTGTGAAAACGCACAGAAATATCTGGATTTCGGATTTACCACCGTCCGGGATATGGGAAGCACCAGCGGTGTTGCATGTATTGTGAGGAATATGATCCGTAAAGGGATGCTGCAGGGACCCGGCATCATTACAGCGGGGCAGATGCTGATGCCGGCGGGAATGCTGGAAACAGAACAGAACAACGCGTATCGTCTCGTCAGCGGTCAGGAAGATATAAAGAGGGCAGTGAGAGAAGAAATCGGAGAGTCAAAAGCGGACCTGATTAAGCTCTATGCCTCCGGATCAGCATATTATGAAGGCGGTGAACCGCAGCTCCCGATTATGACGAGAGAGGAGATCCGTGCAGCTGTCGAAATGGCAGCGTTCAGAGGCAAAAAGGCAGCAGCTCACTGCCACAGTGCAGCGGCTGTGCACACCTGCCTGGAGGAAGGAGTGTATACCATTGAGCATGGCAGCTTTATCGAAGATGAAGACATCCTGCTTCTTCAGCAGGAGCAGAGTTATCTGGTACCTACCCTGTCACCCTATGTGCAGAATACCTCCGGAAACGAAATGCTGGAAAATATGGCGCCGCGTATAAAGAAGGCATATGAGGCGGGGCTGAAACTGGGATTCGGCAGCGATATGACAGATGGCGGATGGGCAGAGAACCCTGGTGCAGAATTCAGGATGAGATCAGAGCTTTGTGGAATGAAAGCCATAGATCTGCTGCTCCAGGCCACAAAAATCAGTGCATATATTGCGGGGATAGAAGACTCCGCAGGAGAAATCAGACAGGGTCTGAATGCTGATCTGATACTGGTCAGGGGTGAACCGGAAAAGGATATTAGAGTTATGTGCCGGAAACCGGAGATGGTCATGAAGAATGGTATGATATTCCGGATGGAGAATGGAGGAAAATGATGAGTCTGACCGGAAAAGAAAAGTTCTACAGCGTCCTGGACAGGGAGGGCGGAAATGAATTCCCTGTCACACTGATTTATGATCAGATTTTTCATAGAGACCATATCTTTGCCCGGTGCCGTACTCCCTGGTGGTATACCTATTCCGGAAGCATAGATCAGAGGATGGAACGGGGCAGTGAAATCATCGCATCTGTGGACGAAGACTGGATGTTCGTACGGGATCACACGATGACCTTCGACACGGATACAGTTTCTACAGAGGTGCGCGAAGGAAAAGTCTTCGAGCTGAATAAA
Source organism: Emergencia sp. (assembly GCA_051882975.1). Lineage (GTDB taxonomy): Bacteria > Bacillota > Clostridia > Peptostreptococcales > Anaerovoracaceae > Senimuribacter. The sequence continues at coordinate 2,697 of JBJESV010000047.1, read as the reverse complement.
ACTGACGGTTCTGAGACAGAACTGCTCATGCCGCCGCCGGGCGGACTCAGGAAAAAAGACAGATATGCAGAGGAGAAAATCGAATCCATAGAAGACATCGACAGACTTCTTGATGCGGAAGTGTGCCTGTCGCGCCAGATTGCTGCTCATGGCGGGAAGGAACGGGAGACGGCCCGTGCCCTCTGCGAAAAACACAGTGAGAAGATGCCTTATGCCATTGTCTTTGCGCCTGCAGCCAGATGGTTTCTGACAGCAGGAATGACACGCGGCATGCTGCTGCTGGCAAAGAAGCCAGAAGTTTTCCGTCGTTTCTGTGAAAGATATCTGGAGATTGCTCTCATGGAAATCGGCGAAGCCGCGGCGTGCGGCGCTGAGTGCGTGCAGATAGATCTGGGATACATGGACATGACCCGTCCGGAAGTGTTTAAAGAGACTGCGCTGCCCGGAATCCTTGCCATGACGGAGAGAATACGGGAGAAAGGGATGATTTCTCTGCTCAACTTTCTGGGAGACTGCCGGAAGGTTCTGGACATCACCCTTTCTGCAGGGGCTGATGTCTACCATTTCGAAGACCGCACAGGGAACAGAGGAAACGATATCCTGGAACTGGCGGAATACATCGGAGGGAAGGCAGTGCTGCAGGGCAATCTTAGTACTGTGGAGGTTCTGGGAAACGGAAGCGACCGGGAACTGGAAGCCGAAGTGAAAAGGCAGGCTGAAGCGGGGAGAAGGAACCGGGGGAGGTTTATTATGTGCACGGGAGGTCCCGTTGCACCGGAGACCGGCATGGAGCGGGTCGAGGAGTATCTTCGGCTCTGCCGTCGTTACGGAAAGATGGACAGAACGGGAGGCGCCGGGAAATGAAAGACAGCCGGATTATACTGAAAAATGCATCACTCATAGATGTTAGGAAAAAGAGACTTCGCAGGCATATGGATATTATCCTGGAAGGAAGCAGAATCAGAGAAATAAAGGATTCTGCCTTCGGGCAGAAGAACAGCAGCGGCATTGCAGGCAATGCAGCGGAAATCGACTGTACAGAAAAATACATTCTGCCGGGACTTACAGATCTCCACGGACATTTTTTCTCGGCCCAGAACGGAAAATTTGTCCAGGTGACGGACACGGCGGCAGAACTGTACCTCGCCTACGGAATAACCACGGTGTGCTCCAAAGGCGAACTCAACGGAAAAGACATCCTGCACACACGGGATATGGCCGGAAAAACCGAAAAACCCTGTCCCAGGATCCTGGCTGCCGGTCCGTTCCTGAACGGCACACCTCATCTCTCCGATGCATTCCTGACCTGCAGAGACGGGGATGAGATGCTCCGGATTTTCGAACAATGGAAAGATGAGGTCGATCTGGTGAAGGTATACCAGTTTACGACCGCAGAGATGATAGAGAAACTGACGTCGGCGGCCCATGAGAAGGGACTTAAAGTTTACGGACATCTGGGAACATGCGCGGCGTCAGAGGCCCTGGAAGCCGGTCTGGACGGAGTAGAGCATGGGATCTTCTATGCTTCAGAATTCTGGGATCAGGAAGCAGAGGAGGGAACTCCGGCAGTTCTGCGCCTGAAGCATTTTAAGACGGACAAAAGAGAGGCAGAACGGTATCTGGATGCTGTGATCAGAAACGATGCGGCTGTAACGCCGACGGCATCCACGGTGCTGCTCAGTTTCCGTGACAGTCTGGACTGGTTTGACAGCAGGGGAATATGGGAACTGTACCAGGGAAACCTTGGAGAACAGCTGAGAGGTGCCTACATCAGCCGCATGAGGACCGATGAGGCCCGGAGAGTCTCTGAAGCTGTAGAGGAGGCTCTGGAAAAACAGAAAGAACTGATGAAAGAACTGCATCTGAGAGGGGGCAGAATCTTTGCAGGAACGGATCCTTCGGTTCCTTATCTGTCTGGCGGTGTGAACATGGTCTGCGAGGCGGAGCATCTCAGATCTTTCGGTATGAGTGAGATGGATGTGCTGGCATCCATGACCGTTCAGGCCGCAGAGGAACTGGGAATAGAAGACATCACCGGATCGGCGGAACCGGGCCTGGAGGCGGATCTGCTGATTCTGGAGAAAAATCCTGCAGAAGATCTGAAAAATCTGGAAACCATTGAGACCGTAATAAAGGGAGGACGGGCATACAGCCCGGATAAGCTGAAAAAGGCGGCTGCCGGAACGATACCGGAAGCCAGTGCATATCAGATGATGAGAAAGTAGTAAGAAGGAGAAAAAATGAATATCAGAGTACATAATTCATATAAACCGTGCGAACTTCCCGGAAATCTTCGGATGCATATCATGCGTCTTGTTCCGAAGGAAGGAAAAGAAGAAATGCTGGATGAGTTTCTGGAGTTTCTCAACGAGAGGGGCCATGAGGCCCAGCTGATCATGGAAAAGGACAGGATGATTCTGGAAGCAGGGTTCAGAACGCAAGAGGGAGGAAAAGAACTCTTTTACTGGCTTCAGATCATGGGAGACACACCTGTCACATATGATCCGGAAATCCCGGTGCTGAGAGATACTTATGCATATCTGGAAGATATTTTTGACTACTCAGAAAGAACGGTTCTGGTTCCGCAATATGCCATATTCAGTGAAACCATGGAAGAACAGATGCTTACGTATCTGAAGAAGGACTGATCTTCCTCATCTCTCTGGTCAGCGCATACAGATTCTGCACCAGCAGCAC